>CAYOIZ010000003.1:48983-222059 GCA_964404165.1 uncultured Binatia bacterium (SeqCode)
ACGTCGACCAGCACCACGTCCAGCACGAGCACCAGCAGCTCCACCACCACGAGCACCTCGACCAGCACCACCTCGTCCACCACGAGCTCGACGACGACCACCAGCACGAGCACGACCACCACCTCCACGCTGGCGCCCGTCCCCGTCCTCGCCGCCACTGCCCGCACCTGCCAGACGGCGATCGCCGGCAGCTGGAAGAAGTTCCCGGCCAAGATCCACAAGCTCTTCACCGGCTGCTTCGACCGCGTCCTACGCGACGTGGCCAACGGCGTCGGCACCGCCGGCGCGTCCTCGAGCTGCCTCCAGACGCTCGACCCCGGCGCCCCGAGCTCGGCGCTCGCCCGGGCACGCTCCGCAGCACGTGTGCAGGTCATGGCCCGGTGCGGGGCGCTCACCCCCGCGCAGGTGGCGCATCCCTGCAGCGCCACGGCCGCTACCCTGGGCGAGGTGGCCGATTGCGTCCTCGACCGGCAGGCGGCGCTCGTGGCCGCCACCGTCGCAGCGGAGTACGGGACGTCGTGCTCGGTGGCGACGGCGGCCGGGCTTGCCGGGCTGTTCCCGACGCTGTGCGGTCCGTGATTCCGGATCGGACCGCTCCGCGTTACCCTTGAAAGATGACGGCCATGCTTCTACGGTCCCCCGTCCGGGGCGACCGGCCGTCCCACTTTCGCAGCGCGCACCGCGCAGGAGGATAGACGCAATGGCGATCCGCATCGGCATCAACGGCTTCGGACGCATCGGACGGCTCTTCTACCGAGCCGCCGCCGCCCGGGGCATCGACGTGGTCGCCGTGAACGACCTGGTCCCCGCAGACAACCTGGCCTACCTCCTCAAATACGACACGACCCACCGTCGCTTCCGCCTGAACGGCAAGCCGGTCGACATCACCGCCACCGAGGACAGCTTCACCGTCAACGGCAAGACCACGAAGACGATGTCGGTACGCGACCCGAAGACGCTGCCGTGGAAGGACATGAACGTCGACTACGTCCTCGAGTCGACGGGCCTGTTCACCGACTTCGAGTCCGCCAGCGGCCACATCGCCGCCGGCGCCAAGCGCGTGATCATCTCGGCGCCGACGAAGAGCGGCCCCGAGCAGGTGCCCACGTTCTGCCTCGGCGTCAACGCCGACCAGTACGACCCCGCGAAACACACGGTGCTCAGCAACGCGAGCTGCACCACCAACTGCCTGGCGCCGATCGCGAAGGTCATCCACGACACGTTCGGCCTCGAGGAAGGCCTGATGACGACGGTGCACGCCGCGACGGCGACGCAGCCGACGCAGGATGGTCCCAGCAAGAAGGACTGGCGCGGCGGCCGCAACGCGTACCAGAACATCATCCCCGCCTCGACGGGCGCCGCGAAGGCGGTCACGCTCTGCATCCCGGCGCTGAAGGGCCGTCTCACCGGCATGGCGCTGCGCGTGCCCACCGCCGACGTGTCGGTCGTCGACCTGACGTTCCGCACCGCCAAGGACACCAGCCTCGCCGACATCAACAAGGCGATGAAGGCGGCGGCCGACGGCCCCATGAAGGGCATCCTCGGCTACACCGACGAGGAGATCGTCTCGAGCGACTTCATCGGCGACGACCGCAGCAGCATCTTCGACGCGGCGGCGGGCATCGAGCTCAACAAGCGCTTCTTCAAGGTGGTGAGCTGGTACGACAACGAGGTCGGGTACTCGACCCGCTGTGTGGACATGGTCGAGCTGCTCGCGGGCAAGGACGGGAAGAAGTAGCGCCTTTTTCGGTCGGGGTGGTGCGGGGGCGGCGGGCGACGCGCGGTGCCGCCGGCTGCGCGCGGCGTTCGCACGGCACCACCCCGCCCCTTTCCCCACAGCGCGTGCTCTCGACGCGCTCGCTCGGCGGCACCGCGCGTCGCCCGCCACCCCCGCACCACCCCATGCGACGGCGAGCTTCGCTCCGCCTCTAGCGGGCGTAGAGCTCGGCCATTTCTTTGAGGCGGCCGAAGGCGTCTTCGTTCAGTTCGTCTTGGCGTAGCCGCCAGCTCCAGTTGCCTTCGGCGGTGCCGGGGATGTTCATGCGGGACTGGCTGTCGAGGCCGAGGACGTCCTGCATCGGGATCACCACCGTGTCGGCCACCGAGGCCATGGCGGCGCGGATCAGGTCCCAGACGATGTCGTGACCGTCGCGGGCCAGGTAGCGCTGGACGTAGCGGCGGACGTGCTCGGGGGCGGTCTGGAACCAGCCGAGCGTGGTGTCGTTGTCGTGGGTGCCGGTGTAGGCCACGCCGTGCGGCTCGTAGTTGTGCGGCAGGAAGCGATCGGTCGGGTCGCCGCCGAAGGCGAACTGCAGGACACGCATGCCGGGGAGACCGAGGCGATCACGCAGCGCCTCGACGTCCGGTGTCACCAGGCCGAGGTCCTCGGCGATGATCGGCAGGTCGTCCAGCGCGTTGCGTAGCGCCAGCATCAGCTGCTCGCCGGGACCGGGCATCCAGCGACCGTCGATCGCGGTGGTGGCACCGGCCGGAATCTCCCAGTAGCGCGTGAAGCCGATGAAGTGGTCGACGCGCACGACGTCGACCAGCGCGAGCGTCGTGCGGAAGCGCTCCACCCACCAGGCGTAACCCTGCGCCGCCATCACGTCCCAGCGGTAGAGCGGGTTGCCCCAGAGCTGACCCGTCTCGCTGAAGTAGTCGGGCGGTACGCCCGCCACCACCGTCGGCTTGCCGGCGTCGTCGAGGAAGAACAGCTCGGGATGCGCCCAGACGTCGGCGCTGTCGTAGGCGACGAAGATGGGCATGTCGCCGATGATGCGGATGTCGCGCCCGCCCGCGTGACGTCGCAGCGCCTCCCACTGGTGGAAGAAGACGAACTGCAGGACCTTGTGGTGGCTGACGGCGTCGGCCAGCTCGGTGCGCCACCGGCGCAGTGCCTCCGGGTCGCGACCGGCGATGTCGGCGGGCCAGTCGCTCCACACCGCACCACCGTGCGCGTCCTTCAGGGCACGGAACAGCGCGTAGTCCTCGAGCCACCACCCCTGCGCGCCGGAGAAGCCGTCGAACGCGGCGGCGAGCGCGCCGTCGGCCCGCTCGCGAAAGCGGCGCGTCGCCTCGCCGAGAAGCGCCTCCTTCCACGGGATCACCGCCCCGAAGTCGACACGACCGTCGGGAAACGCGGGGACGTCCCGCAGCTCGTCCGGCACGAGGAGACCGTCGCCGACGAGGCGATCGGGGCTGATCAGGAGCGGGTTGCCGGCGAACGCCGAGAAGCACTGGTAGGGCGAGTCACCGAAGCCGGTGGGACCGAGCGGCAACACCTGCCAGAGGTGCTGCCCGGCGCCGGCGAGCAGGTCGACGAAGCGATGCGCCTCCTCGCCGAGGTCGCCGATCCCGTAGCGCCCGGGCAGCGACGTGGGATGCAGGAGGACGCCGCCAGCACGCGGGAATCGCATTCATCCGAAAACCTAGCACACGGCCGGTGAGAGGAAAGCCGCCGTGGGATTCGACGGCGTGACGTGCTACCACGCCCGCACACGGAGGGACGATGCGGAGACGCATGCAAGCGCTGGTGCCGGTGGTCCTGCTCACGACGTTGCTCGCCAGCTGCGGACCGGTGGGGACGAAGACGGCGATCGGCGGGCTCGGCGGCGCGGCCGCCGGCGGACTGATCGGCGCGGCAGCGGGTGGCGGCGGCGCGGGCATCGCGGCAGGCGTCATCCTGGGCGGCCTGGTGGGTGGTGCCGTCGGCAACTACCTCGACCAGCGAGATCGCCAGCTGCAGCAGCAGGCGGAGATGAAGGCGCTCGAGACGGCGCCGTCGGGCACCACCACGGCGTGGAAGAACCCCGACAGCGGCAACCAGGGCACCGTCACGCCGAAACGCACCTATCAGACGACGTCGGGGCAGTACTGCCGCGAGTACCAGCAGACCGTCACCATCGGCGGCAAGAAGCAGAACTCCTATGGCACCGCGTGCCGTCAGCCGGACGGCGCCTGGAAGATCGTGAGCTGACCATGCGGACCACGCTCGTCGCAGCCCTCCTGCTCGCCACCGCCGCCATCGTCCGCGCCGCCGACCCGGCACCGCCCGTCGAGACGACCGGTGCCACGCGCGCCTTCGATCTCACCGATCAGAACGACGACGACGCCATCGACCGCGGCGAGTTCCACGACCGGCAGGTCGAGATCTTCTTCTTCGCCGACGTCGACAAGGACGGCAAGGTGACCGCCGTCGAGATGGTCGGTATCGAGACCGCCCGCTTCGCCGCCGCCGATCGTGACCGCGACGGCGCGTTGTCGATGAAGGAGTACCTGAACGCGCGCGCCACCGACTTCGAGAACGCCGACACCGACGACGACGGGTCGCTCACGCAGAGCGAAGTCTCGAACGCCAAGTAGGACCCATGGCGATCCCCGCGCACGACGCACGCCTGTTCGACATCATGTGGACGACCCGCGCGATGCGGCGGCTCAAGCCCGACCCCGTGCCGGACGACGTCCTCCGCCAGCTCGTCGACGCCGCGCTGCACGGTCCGAGCGGCAGCAACGCGCAGAACTGGCGCTTCGTCATCGTCCGCGACCGCGCCCAGAAGGAGCGCATGCGGGCGATCTGGCAGCGCACCTGGTCGTTCTACCTGGAGACGTTCGCCACCGCGGAGGCGCGTCCGGGCGAGGACGTCACCGCCCGCGAGCGCACCCTGCTGGCCGGTACCTGGCAGCTCGACCATTTCCTCGACATCCCGGCGTTCGTCTGTGTCTGCGTCGCGCGCGACGAGGCCGTCGCCAAGGTGCTCGCGTCGCCGTCGACGCTGACCAAGGCGGTGCGCTACTTCGGCCTCGGCGGCGCGCTCAAGCTGCTGACGAGCGGCGGCCGCACCTCCGGGCTCGCCGACGGCTCCACCGCCTACCCCGCCGTGCAGAACCTGCTGCTCGCGGCGCGCGCGCTCGGCCTGGGGGCCGTGCTCACGACGCAGCACTTCTTCGTCCCGGGCGAGTTCGAGGCCGTGCTCGGCATCCCGAAGACGGCGACCCTGGCGGCGATCATCCCCGTCGGCTGGCCGACCGGGAAGTTCGGCCCGACGCAGCGGCCGGACCCGAGCCGCGTCACGTCATGGGACCGGTGGTAGCGGCGGCCGTCGATCGAAAACCCCGGTAATTCAGCCGCTACGACCCGCCCCGGCAACCGGACGATCCACCTGCGCGTAAGGCACGCAGGAGGAACGCCCCATGGATGCTTCGAATCGCCGGTCGTCACCCTGGAACCTCATACCCCTCACGGTCCTCCTCCTCGCGGCGGCCTCCACGACACCGGCGCGGGCCGGCAAGCCGGACGCGTGTCCACACGCCCGATACGAGATCGCCGGCGGCTCCACGCTGGAGATGGGCGCCGTGGTCGCGCTCGACGGCGTCTGCGACGCGGTCGCCCCGAAGCGGTGGAAGGCCAAGCGCAACGGCACGACCGTCGTCGCGGCAACGTGGAGGCAGTGCGCCGGCTCGAAGGGCACGGTGCGACTCGCGGGCAAGCTCGTCGACGGCTGCCGGCGGTTCCGCGGCACGCTCGGAATCGGCAAGCAGTTGCGCCCGATCGATGCCACGCGAATCGATTGCGGCACGCGGTGCGCACAGCCGAGCGCGTCGAGCACCGTCGTCGGCGATGTCGCCGGCGGCCAGGCGCTGATCGCGCTCGTCCGCGACGCCGACGGTGTGACGGCCTACACCTGCGGCATCGGCGCGAACCCGACGACCCGCACGGGCTGGTTCTTCGGTGCGAGCTCCGGCGACGCGATGCCGACGCTCACCAGCGCCGACGGGCTCGTGCTCGCGGGACGCTTCGAGGGTGGTCACGCACGCGGCACGCTCACCCTGCCCGACGGCCAGGTCCTCCCCTGGGAGGCCGAGCCGACGCGTCCGGGCAGCGGCGCCGGGCTGTACGAGAGCGAAGACGCGCTCGCGCTCACCGGGCTCGTCGTCGCGAACGACGGTCGCATGGCGGGTAACGCGCGCCTGCGGGTGAAGGACATCGGCGGCTCCGGTCCGGTGGCGGGCACGGTGCCCGTCACGGTGCCGGGCGGCACGCCTCCGTCCGGTAGCCCCACCGTCGTCGTGACCTTCCCCGTGGGCACGGCCGTGCGCACGCTCCCGCTCGCGCCCGTGCGCACGGCGGGCATGAAGGGGATCACCGAGCATAGCCCGACGGTGATCTTCCTCGTCCACGGCATGAGCGACGCCACCGGCACGCCGACGGACATCGCCGAGGATCCCATCAAATGCGAGGGGCCGCGGAACACGCCCTTCTACTCACGGTGCGAATGGGGGATCGACTTCATCCCCGGCCTCTTCGGCCTCGACGAGAACAAGGCGGGCACCCTGTTCAATCTCAGGGGCCAGGACGTGAGTGGCATGCGCTATCTCCGACTGCCCGAGAACCGGCCCCTCATCGACGAGACCCTCGGCATCACCGCGCGGGACGCCCGCGGCTGCGTCACCGATCCGAATGCGGTCGAGTCCTACGATCCCCGCGCCGCGATGCACTTCGTGACCGTGGGCGCCCCCGACCCGAACCGGCCGCCGCCGCTGGCGGTGTTCACGATCTGGCGCGACAGCACGCGTGGCGTGGTCGAGTCGGCACGCCGCGTGACCAACCAGGCCTACGCCGCGCTGCGCTGGTACGAGACCCAGTACCGCAAGGCGCCGAAGGTGATCTTCCTGGCGCAGAGCTTCGGCGGGCTCGCGACCCGCTTCCTGCTGAGCAACCCGGCACCGGCCACCTTCGACACCCGGCTCCTGAACGCCGATCGCATCACGATCTGCCCCGAGGAGCGCGCCAAGATGGACTACCTGCGCGATCGCACCGTCTATGCGCTGACGCTCGCCACCCCACACGAGGGCAGCTACATGTCCGAGTGGGGCCAGCCGCCGAAGGACCTCATCCGCGGCGCCATCGCCAACCTCGACGGCGCGCTGGGCGCGCCCAACGACCTGGCGCGGCTCGTGCGCACGATCGACGACAGTGTGGCGACGATCGTCGGCGCTCCGGCGGGTCTCGTCGAGCAGGCGCGCGTCGAGCTCCGTCGTCTCGACCGCCTGCTCGATACGCCGGCGCTGCGCGACATGAAGCTCGCGACGATGCGGACGTTCAACATCGGCCCGATGTCGCCCGATCGTGCGCGTCGCACCGCCGCCTCGCCGATCGTGGGCGCGCGCGGCGCGCTCATCCCGATCTACGCGACACTCGGCCGCTCGCCGGGGAGCAACGTGTTCGACTCGCCGAAGCTCCTCGAGGGCTTCGGTCGCTACGCCGGTGAGCGCGAGAAGGTGAAGGGGTGGATCATCAACACCATGTTCTTCTCCGACCTGCTGGTGAAGCAGTTCATCCCCGATGGCTTCGGCCGGGTCGACGTCGCGCCGTATGCCGAGCACGCGGCGATCCTCGATCGGCGCGCCCGCATCTTCGACCTGTCGAGCCGCACGGCCGACGTCGAGAACTTCGTCGAGCAGGCGGGCGAAGGCGTGCTCGACGGGCTCGACACGTACTTCTCCGGCCACTTCGGGCCCGGTGTGGACGGTGTCCTCGACTTCCTGTCGAGCCAGCAGCTCGAGGTGAGCATCCTGCAGAACGCGATCGTGCCCATCCATCTCGACCGACGCTGGGATCTCACGCTGACCGGGTCGGTCGACGTGCCGATGCCGGCGTTCCAGTGCGGCGGCGAGACGATCCCGATCGACTACGACGATCTCGTGCGCGCGCTCGTCACGACCTTCGGCAGCACGCAGGGCATCCTGGACGGGCTCACGAATGCGACGCCGGAGCAGGTCGCCCTCGCCGCGATCGCGGCGGCGGAAAACAGCGCCGACCTGGTGGGCGGTGTCGTCGGATGGCTGATGGACAAGATGGACCAGCTCGGCGCGGCGCCCGAGGGCTGCGAGCTGCCGCTCGACGTCCTCAACTGGCGGCTCGTGCGCACGACCGGCTCGGTGCCGGCGCCGGAGTGGACGCCCACCGACACGCCCGTCCACGACGGCGAGATGGACACCGACGGGCCGGTGCACTCGGCGTCGGCACTGGGATTCACGCTCGGGCGGCGGCCGTTCTTCTTCGAGCACGACCGCGAGGACGGGCCGGTCATCGACGGGAAGCCGACCATCGGGTCGTGGTACCGGCTCTACGACAACCCCGTCACCGAGAAGTACAACCACGGCATGCAGTACCAGAACGACGTCGGCGTGTGGGTCTCGCAGGACTTCCTCGCCGCGAACGTCGGGCCGCTGCCGCGACGAGATGGGTTCAGCGAATGGCCATAGGTGGACTTCCGCGACCTGCCGGCCCTAGGGTGCCGACTCGCATGCTCATCCAAGAACAGGAGGACCAATGCCAAAGTTCGTGATCGAGCGTGACATCCCCGGCGCGGGCAAGCTCTCGCCCGCCGAGCTGCAGGGAATCTCGCAGAAGTCGTGCGGCGTGCTGCGGGAGCTCGGACCGCAGGTGCAGTGGGTCACCAGCTACGTGACCGACGACAAGATCTACTGCGTGTACATCGCCCCGGACGAAGCGGCGGTACGCAAGCATGCCGAGATGGGCGGATTCCCGGCGAACTCCGTGGCACAGGTGCGGTGTGTGATCGATCCGACGACGGCAGAGTGACGAACTGATGCATGCACGTCTGGCCACGACGGCGATCCGGCGCTAAGCCACTGCGCATGGAACAGCGTCGTCTCGGAACCCAGGGGCTCGTCGTGTCCGCGCTCGGTCTCGGCTGCATGGGCATGAGCTGGGCCTACGGCAAACCCGACGAGGCCGAGTCGACGGCCACGTTGCACGAGGCCATCGAGCGCGGCTGCACCTTCCTCGACACGGCGGAGGTGTACGGCCCGTGGAAGAACGAGGAGCTGCTCGGCCGCGCCCTCGCCGGCAAGCGACACCAGGTCGTCCTGGCGACGAAGTTCGGCTTCGCGCTCAATGCCGAGGGCCAGGTGACCGGGCTCGACAGCCGGCCAGAGCATCTGAAGGCCGCGTGCGACGCATCGCTCCAGCGGCTCGGCACCGACCACGTCGAGCTGCTGTACCAGCATCGCGTCGATCCGGCGGTGCCGATCGAGGAGACCGTCGGCGCGATGGCCGAGCTGGTGACCGCCGGCAAGGTGCGCTTCCTCGGGCTCTCCGAGGCGAGCCCGCGCACGCTGCGCCGCGCGCACGCCGTCCATCCGATCAGCGCGCTCCAGACCGAGTATTCGCTCTGGCAGCGCGACGTCGAAGCCGAGGTGCTGCCCACCTGCCGCGAGCTCGGCATCGGCTTCGTCGCCTACAGCCCGCTCGGCCGCGGCTTCCTCACCGGCCAGGCCAAGCGCGCCGACGAGTACGCGCCCGGCGACAGCCGCCAGAGCCACCCGCGCTTCCAGGGCGAGAACTTCGACGCCAACATGAAGCTCGTCGACGCCGTGAAGGAGCTCGCGGCGACGAAGGGCTGCACGCCCGGGCAGCTCGCCATCGCCTGGCTGCTGCGGCAGGGCGACGACATCGTGCCCATCCCCGGCACGAAGCGCCGCACCTACCTGCGCGAGAACCTCGGCGCCGCCGACGTCACGCTGTCGGACGCCGAGCTGCGCTGGCTCGACGAGCGCCTCCCGGTCGGGGCGGTTGCGGGCGACCGATACAATCCGGTCCTGATGTCCATCCTCGACCGTTGAGCTGGCGCACCCTCGCGCTCGGCCTCGCCCTCCTCGGCACGTGCCACGCATCGGCCGACGACGGCCCGCTGCGCACGCTGACGCTGCGGCAGAAGCTCGCCCAGCTCGTCGTCGTCCGCTTCGCCGGCCCGACGTACATCGACGACCTCGACGTGATGATCCGGCGTCAGGGCGTCGGCGGCGTCACGCTGTACGCGATCGACGGCAACATCGTCGACAAGGGCCAGGTGCGTGCGCTGACGACGCGCATGCACCGTGCCAGCCCCGTGCCGCTCGTCGTCGCCATCGACCAGGAAGGTGGACGGGTCGATCGCCTGACGGACATCCGTGGCCCGCGACCGTCGGCCGCCGCGATCGGCGCGCGCGACGACGAGGCCCTCGCGCTGGCCGCCGGCACCGCCGACGCCCGCCATCTCGCGCACCTCGGTATCGAGCTCAACCTGGCGCCCGTGGTCGACGTGACGCAGATCTACAACGCACAGCTCGAGGCGCGCACCTACGGCTACACACCGGAGCCGGTCATCCGCATGGCCGGCGCCTACCTGAACGGCCTGCAGGCGAGCGGCCGCGTCGTCGGCACGCTGAAGCACTTCCCCGGGCTCGGCGCCGTCAGCGAGGACCCGCACTGGTCCGTGCCGCACCTCTCGGCCCGACGCGCCGACCTCGAGAGCTTCGATTGGGTGCCCTACCGCGCGCTCATCCGTCGGGGCGACGTCGCGGCCGTCATGGTCACGCACGTCTTCCTCGACGAGATCGACCCGAGCCGACCCGCGTCGCTCTCCGCCCCGGTGGTGACGGGCATCCTGCGCGACGAGCTGCAATTCCACGGCGTCGTCATCGCCGACGCCCTCACCATGCGCGGCGTCGGCAGCGGCGAGGGTCTCGGCGACATCGCCCTGCAGGCGGTGGTCGCCGGCGCGGATTGGTTGATGGGCGCGCGCACGTCCGACGACGTCGAGGCCATCCTGACGCGGCTCCAGCGCGGCGTCGCCGAGGGCACGATCAGCGAGGCACGCGTCGACACATCGGTCCGGCGCATCCTGGCCCTGAAGGCGCGCGTCGGCCTACTCGCGCGCACCGGCGCGGCGGAGCAGACGCCGTAGCAGCGACGGCGGCCGCAGCCGTTCGCGCAGGTCGCGCGCGATGACGCCGAGCTGCGGCTCCACGTGGAACGCGCCGTGGCTTCCCGGCACCGGCACGACGTCGATCGGCTGCCGCACGAGGCGCTGCCAGCCGACGTGACTCTCGTGTGCCAGGTCGGTGCAGAGGAAGTACACGACCCGGCCCAGGAGGGTCGCCGTCGGACGATAGTCCGCGACGGCCCGCCGATGCGCCATGTAGACGCGACGACCGGCACGCTCGATCTCGCTGAGCGTCTGCTCGTCGGCATCGGGCACCGCGCGGAGGCGCGCGCCGGGCAGCGCGGAGTCGACCATGGCGAGCAGCGCCACCTCGTGCCCGCGCGCCTCGAGCTGCACGGCGACCTCGAAGGCGATGACGCCGCCGAAGCTGGTGCCGATCAGGTGGAACGGGCCCGCTGGCCGGAGCCTGAGTATTTCGTCGGCATAGTGCCGGCCGATGCCGTGGAGATCGACGTCGTCTGGCCACGTCATGCCCGGGGGCTGCAGGGCGTGCAGCGGGAAGTCGTCCCCGAGCGCGCGTCCGAGGCGGAGCAGGCGCACGGCGTATCCCCATGCACCGCAGATCCCGAACAGTGGCGGCGCGCCGCCGTCGACGTGCTGCGAGATGCAGTCGGCGGTGGTCCACGCGAACCCGCCGCGCGTCACCGCGTCGGCCACGCCGCGCGACGTGGGCGCCACCGCGATCGCATCGAGGGGCAGCGTTCGACCCGTGAGCGCCTCGAGCTCGGCCACCAGGCGGATCGCGAGCAGCGAATCGCCGCCCGCGTCGAAGAAGTCGTCGTCGACGCCGACCGGACGACGCAGGAGATCGGCGAACACCTGCATCACGGTCAGCTCGAGCTCCGTCGGCGTGGCCGATGCCGGGTGTGGCTCGGCGACGCCGGGCGCGTGCCCGGCGAGCGCGACGCGGTCGAGCTTGCCGCGCTCGTTCCGCGGCAGCGCGGGCAGCACGACGATGTCGGCGGGCATGGCTGCCGGCAGGAGGCGCTCGCGTAGCGCCAGACGGAGCGCCGCGCGCTCCACACGGCCTGCCACGTACGCGACGATGCGCCCGTCCCGCGCCACCACCGCCGCGTCGGCGACGGCGGGATGGGCCGCGAGCGCGGACTCGACCTCGCCGAGCTCGACGCGCACGCCCCGCACCTGCACCTGGCGGTCGGCGCGACCGAGATGCTCCAGCACCCCGTCGTCGCGCCACCGGACCCGATCACCCGTCCGATAGAGACGATCGCCGCTGCCCGGCGCGAACGGATTCGGCACGAAGCGCGCGCGCGTCAGGTCGTCGTCGCCGCGGTAGCCACGCGCCAGCCCGTCGCCGGCGACGTACAGCTCGCCCGCGGCGCCGACCGGCACCGGCGCCAGCGCGTCGTCGAGGACGTAGGCGCGCATGCCGGGCAGGGGCTCACCGATCGGCACGACGTCGTCGTCGCCGGTGATGCGATGACAGGTCGCATCCCAGGCTTCGGTCGCGCCGTAGACGTTCCACAGCGCGGCGTCGGGCAGCGCACGACGAAACCGCGCCACCGTCGACGCCCGGAGCGACTCGCCGCTGGCGGTCCAGCAGCGTAGCAGCGGCAGTCGCTCGCCGAGATCGTCGACGGTATCGAGCAGCAGGTCGAGCTGCGACGGCACCAGCAGGATGCGCGTCACGCCGGCCCGCCCCAGGTGGTCGACGAGCGCGTGCGGCCGGCGCAGCAGCTCGTCGGGCACGACGTCGAGGGGGACGCCCTCGAGCAGCGGCCCGAGCCACTCCGCCAGCGAGTCGACGAACCCGGTGGCGCCGCGCTGACAGGCGACCTCGCCGGGCACGGCGGGACGCACGCTCCAGTCCCACGCGAGCCGGTGCAGCACCTGCCCCTCGCGCAGCTCGACGCCCTTCGGCCGTCCCGTCGAGCCGGAGGTGTAGAGGACGAAGGCGAGCCGGTCGGGGTCGTAGACGTCGAGCGGCGGCGGCGCCGACGGCACCGTCGTCGCAGGATCGATGCGCACGACGTCTGCGTCCAGCCCGGGGTCGCGTGCGAGCAGCCAGCGCGTGCCACTCTCGTGGAGCATCGCCTCGTTGCGCTGGCGCGGACCGCCCGGATCGAGCGGCAGGCACGCACCACCGGCCCGGAGCACACCCAGAACGCAGACGAGGGACGAGGCCGAGCGCTCGAGCGCGATCGCGACGACGGTGTCGCGACGGACGCCACCGGCCCGCAGGCGGGCGGCGAGCGCCGCCGAACGGGCGTCGAGCTCGGCGAACGTGGTCACGGTGTCGCCGTCGCGCACGGCGGGCGCGTCGCCGCGGAGGGCAACCTGCCGGACGAAGCGATCGACGATGCCGATACCGGGCGGCGCGGGACGCGGCGGCGGCATGGGCAGCGCGCGACGGTCGACCTTGCCGTTCGGCGTGCGCGGCAGCGCGTCCACGAACGACCAGCCGTCGGGCACCATGGCGTCGGGCAGTCGCTCGCGCGCGAAGCGTCGCAGCGCGTGCGCGAGCCCGGGGCGACGGTCGTCCACCGCGACGCAGGCGACGAGCCGCGTGCCGTCGGCGCCGTCGGACTGCCCCATCACCGCGACGTCGCGCACCGCCGGATGTGCGAGCAGCCCCTGCTCGACCTCCGCCGCCTCCACGCGCACGCCGCGGATCTTGAGCTGCTGGTCGCCACGACCGAGGTGGACGAGGACGCCGTCGGGGAGGAGCCGCCCGAGATCCCCGGTCAGGTACGTGCGCGGATGGCCGCGAAAGCGACGCGCCTCGAGCTCCGGAAGACGCCAGTAGCCGGCGGCCAGCAGCGGGCCACGAACGGCGATCTCGCCGACGTCGCCCGGCGGCATGGGCGTTCCGCCGTCGTCGAGCACGAGCACCTCGGTCCCCTCGACGGCCACACCGACGGGCGCGATCGCACCATCGAACGCATCGTCGATCGTCCACTGGCAGAACGTACCCGCCTCCGTCGTGCCGAGGCCGTTCATCAGCACGCACGGCGGCGGGAAGAGCCGGCGCAGCACCAGGACGTCGTGCCGCAGCAGCGGCTCGCCGGTGACGCTCACCCGCCGCAGCGCCGGGAACGCTCGTCCCGCCGGCAGCGCGTCGGCGAGGCGACGGAAGAGCGTCGGGATGCCGTGCAGCAGCGTGATCTCCTCGCGCGCGATCCAGTCGGCGACGCCGGCGACGCCGTCGCGCGCCATGTCCCACGCCACCAGCGCGCCGCCGGTCAGCAGCGCGCGGAAGAGGTTCATACCGGCGGCGCCGAAGACGCCGATGCGATCGCCCGGCCCGATGTCGAAGCGATCGCGCCGCACGATGCGCTCGATGATGCGATCGTGGGTGTAGACGACGCCCTTCGGCGCCCCGGTGGAACCCGAGGTGTAGAGGAGCATCGCGATGCGGTCGGGTGCGACGACCTGCGGATGCGCGAGCGGCCGCGGGGCACCGGGCCACGGCGCGACGCCGGCGTCGGTCACCAGCGTTCCGGCACCCGCGTCGTCGAGCACGCGATCGCGGCGTGCGACCGGCATGGACGGATCGATCGGCACCGCGACACGCCCGCGTCGCAGCACCGCCATCAGGCCGACGGCGAGCGGCACGCCATGCGCGACGGCGAGCCCGACGGGCCCGTCGTCGTCGGCCAGCCTCGCGGCAAGGCGTTCCGTCTCGTCGTCGAGCTGGCCGTACGTGAGGCGGCGTCCCGCCTCCGCCACCGCCAACCGGTCCGGATGCTGCGCCACCACGTCGGCGAACAGCGCCGCGATATCCGGAGCCTGCACGCCGTCCTGACTAACGGAGGACGTGGCTTGCCACCAGTACGCAATGGCACTACGCGGGGACGCATGCCGCTCTACGTGGGCCTCATGTCGGGGACGAGCATGGACGGCATCGACGCCGTGCTGCTCGCGGTCGAGCCTGAGGGCATGCAGGTCCGGGGCGCCGCGCATCGCGACTGGCCGGCGTCGCTGCGGACGCGGCTCCGCCACGCCGCCGAGCACCCCGACGCCACCGGCCTCGACGAGCTCGGCGCCCTCGACACCGCCGTCGGCATCGAGCTCGCGGCTGCGGCCGCAACGGTGCTCGAGACGTCGGGCGTCGCACGCGACGACGTGCGCGCCGTCGGCAGCCACGGGCAGACGATCCGGCACCGGCCCGACGGCGCCCTGCCCTTCACGATGCAGATCGGCGACCCGAGCATCCTCGCCGAGCGGCTCGGTATCGACGTCGTCGCCGACTTCCGTCGTCGCGACGTCGCCGCCGGCGGCCAGGGTGCGCCGCTGGCGCCCGCGTTCCACGCCGCCGCGTTCGGTACGACGACCGAGGCGCGCGCCGTCGTCAACGTCGGCGGCATCGCAAACGTCACGGTGCTCGTGCCGGGACGCGACGTCGTCGGCTTCGACGCCGGGCCGGGCAACTGCCTGCTCGACGCCTGGGCGCGCCGCTGCACCGATCGTCCGTTCGACCGCGACGGCGCCTGGGCGGCGACGGGCACGCCCGACGCGGCGCTGCTCGCGCGACTGCTCGCCGATCCCTACTTCGCGCACACGGGGCCCAAGAGCACCGGGCGCGAGCGGTTCAGCGACGCGTGGCTCGACGCGCGGCTCGACGGATCGTCGCGCGCGCCGGCGGACGTGCAGGCGACGCTGGTCGAGCTGACGGTGCGTGCCGTCGCCGCGGCGGTGCCGTCCGACATGGTGCGTGTGCTCGTCTGCGGCGGCGGCGCCTTCAACCCCTATCTGATGGCGCGACTCCGCGGCGCGCTTCCCGGCCGCTCGCTCCACACCACCGCGGACTACGGCCTGGCCCCGGACCACGTCGAGGCCGCGGCGTTCGCGTGGCTGGCGCACCGGCACGTGACGGGCCGGACGGGGAACCTGCCGAGCGTCACCGGTGCGGTGCGGGACGTGCCGCTCGGCGCGCTCTATCCACGCTGACCGACGCCGGTCACACGTCCGGCAGGACGCTCGTGAACGGCTCCACCCCGTGCCGCGCCCGGATCGCGTCGAGTGGTTCGTCCCAGAGCGTGTCCCAGTCGACGAGCATCATCGGCGGCGTCCGGCGGCCGTGACGCCATCCTTCGAGCGTCGCCTGCAGCACGACGGGGGCCAGCACCGGCATCGTCGTCGCCGTGATGGTGAACGACGTGGCCAGGAAGTCGCGCGAGTAGCCGTGGCCGAACTGGGCGAGCTGGAAGCCCGAGATCGCCACCTCGTGCAGGGCGCTCGTGCTGTAGCCGGCGACGAGGTGCCATATCTCGTGCGTCTGCAGGATGCGCCGGCTCGTCGGATCGATCACCGGGTGGTAGCCGACGACGGAATCGGGATCGAGCACCTCGATGTCGAAGCCGTTGTCGACGATCAACCGATGGAACGCGTGGCCGAGCGTCCCGGGCACGCACGCCTTCACGTCGTCGAGCTTCGTACGCCGCATGTCGGGCTTGGTCGCCAGCACCGGCCACCCGGGATGCGCCTCCATCGCCCGGGCGCACTTGTCACGATGGTCCGCCGGATACGCCGCGCCGAAGGCGGCGATCCGCTGCGTGATCGTCTCGGCCTGGATGCCGTCCTCGGCGAGCGCCCAGAGCAGCGGCCCGAGGTCGGGCGGCAGGGACGCCGGCGCCGACAGGCGGGCCAGCGTCGCCTCGCCGACGGGCGGCCCGTCGAAACGCATGAAGCTGCCGTCGAGCCAGCGCGCGGCCATGTCGTCGTACACGGGGATGGTCTCGTGCGGATCGATCCAGGCGACACGCGCCAGCAGCACCGACGTCCACAGCATCTCGGTGAGCCGGTCGGGCTCGAGGCCGTCGCGGATCGACGGGTCGGCGGTGCGGAGGAACGCGCGCTGGAGGGCCGCGACGACCTCGGCGCCAGGGGTACGGACCGCGGCGTCCCAGGCGGCGCGGAGGTCGGGATGGATGGTCGCCATGGGCGGCGACACTCGGTCAGGCGGCGCCCCGGAGTCAACCGCCTGGCCTCGACGAGCGTCGGCAGCTAAACCCGCTCCGGCATGATCCGTCTCGAATCCATCTCCAAGCAGCATTCCGGCCGCATCCTCTTCCTCGACGCCTCCCTGGCCCTGTTCCGTGGCGAGCGCATCGGCCTGGTCGGCCCGAACGGCGCCGGCAAGTCGACGATCTTCCGCATGATCATCGGCGAGGAGGAGCCCGACTCGGGCAACGTCCTGGTCGAACGCAACGTCACCATCGGCCACTTCTCGCAGTCGGTGGGCGAGATGAGCGGGCGCAGCGTGCTCGAGGAGACCATCGCCGGCGCCGGCGAGGTGGCGGCCATCGCGCACGAGCTGCACGAGCTCGAGACCGCGCTCGCCGACCCCGAGCGCGCCGACGAGATGGACAAGCTCATCACGCGGTTCGGCGACGTCCAGGAGCGGTTCTCGCAGCTCGACGGCTACGGCCTCGAGTCGCGCGCGCAGGAGATCCTGGCCGGCCTCGGCTTCGCGCCCGACGTCATCGCGAAGGACGTCGGCACGCTCTCCGGCGGTTGGAAGATGCGCGTCGCGCTCGCCCGCATCCTGCTGATGAAGCCCGACGCGCTCCTGCTCGACGAGCCCACGAACCACCTCGACATCGAGTCGATCATCTGGCTCGAGGGCTTCCTCACGTCCTTCGAGGGCGGGCTCATCATGACGTCGCACGATCGCGAGTTCATGAACCGCATCGTCACCCGCATCGTCGACATCGACGGCGGCGAGTGCACCAGCTACTCGGGCGACTACGACTTCTACGAGCGCCAGTGGACGGTGGCCGCGCAGCAGGCCGAGGCGCAGTTCGCGCGCCAGCAGGCCATGCTCGCCAAGGAGGAGGCGTTCATCGCGCGCTTCAAGGCGCGCGCCAGCCACGCCGCGCAGGTGCAGTCGCGGGTCAAGAAGCTCGAGAAGATCGAGAAGGTCGAGCCGCCGAAGCGCCGCCAGGTGATCCGCTTCGACTTCCCCACGCCACCGCGCTCGGGGGACGACGTCGTCAAGCTCGCCGGCGTCGACAAGGGCTACGGCGCGCGCGCCGTCTACCAGGGCTTCGACTTCCTGATCCGCCGCCGCGAGCGCTGGTGCGTCATGGGCGTCAACGGCGCCGGCAAGAGCACCCTGCTCCGCCTGATCGCCGGCGCGTCCGAGCCCGACAAGGGCGCCGTCAGCCTCGGCGGCAGCGTCAAGATCGGCTACTTCGCGCAGCACACCATGGAGGTGCTCGACCCGCGCCGCACCGTGCTCGACACGCTGCAGGACGCCCACCCGCTCGCCAGCCTGGGCGCGCTGCGCGGCGTCGCCGGTGCCTTCGGCTTCTCGGGCGACGACGTCGAGAAGAGCTGCCGCGTGCTCTCCGGCGGCGAGCGCGCGCGCCTCGTGCTGGCGACGATGCTCTTCGACCCGCCGAACTTCCTCGTACTCGACGAGCCGACGAACCACCTCGACCTGGCGACGAAGGGCATGCTCACCGACGCCCTCGCCGACTTCGACGGCACGATGATCTTCGTCTCGCACGACCGCAGCGTGCTGCGCGCGCTCTCGAACCGCGTCCTCGAGGTGGGCGGTGACGACGGTCCGCGCCAGTTCGGCGGCGGCTACGTCGAGTACGTGGCGCAGACGGGGTACGAGGCGCCGGGCGTGCGCTGATCGATCACTCGACGTAGCCGAGCGCGCGCAGGTTCGCCTTGGTGTCCTCGGCCAGCGCCGCGGTGGACGGTTCGTCCCGGACGAGCTGGATCGCGAGGCGCAGTCCGTCGTCGGACAGGAGGTCCGGGGGGGTCGGCGGCGTGGTCGGGCCTCCCGCAGCGACCGGCAGGAGCACGATCGGATCCGCACCGCTGGGCGGCGGTACGATCGCATCCCCGATCAGCATCTGCTCCGGGGGAATCGGCAGTCCCCCGACGTACGCCCGCATCGTGACGGGTGCCACCTCGGTGGTCGCGACCTGCACCCGGCCGACACGGACGCGTGCCTCATCGCCGCGCACGAACCGGACGGCGACCAGATCACCACCGGGCGACATCGTCAGCCGATCGTCCGGCCCCGCGTCGACCAGACGCGCGTCGTGGAATCGTCCGCGCTCCACGCGCAGATCGATCTCGACGACGTCACCCGGCCGGCCACCCCGAACGATCGCGTGCCAGGTGAGCGGGGGAACCAGCAGGCGAGCCTCGAGCTGCGCGCTCAGCGTCTCGACGCGGCTCCCGAGCGCCGCCGACACGTCCACCCGCTCGCCCGGATCGAACGCCAGCGCGTAGAGCCGGGCGCTGCCGTCGCTCGGGGTGAGGATGAGCTTCTCGGCCTCCGACCGGATGGCCTTCTGCTCCGGACCGCCCCACAGGAACTCGGCGAAGGCAGGCCGCACGGCGTGCACGGCGTCCGGATCCCGGACGAGCGGCAGCAGGCTCTCGCCGTCGAGGCCATCGGGCACCGGCAGTCCCACGGCGTCGAGCACGGTGGGCATGATGTCGACGGTGCTCACCTGCTGCGCCACCGCGCCGGCGGGATGCTCGCCCGGCAGGCGCACCACGAGCGGGACCCGTAGCAGCTCGTCATGGAGCGTGTGGCCGTGGCCCAGGGCCCCCCGCTCGAACAGCTCTTCCCCGTGATCCGAGGTGACGATCACCATCGTCCGCTCGTAGATCCCGCGCGCGGCGAGGGCATCGAGCACCTCGCCGACCAACCGATCCGCGTACCGGACCTCGCCATCGTACAGGTCGACGACCCGCCGCCGATCCGCCGCCGTCTCCACGTCTCGGCCATTGCCCGAATAGCGGAGCCCGATGGGTCCCTCGTAGTCCGGATCGATGAACGGCTCGGCGTCTGCGGGCGACGGCGCGTACGGCTCGTGGGGATCGACGATGTGCAGGAACAGGAAGAACCGATCGCGGGCGTGGCGATCGAGCCAGGCGAGCGCGTCGTCGACCGCGACCCGTGCGATGCCCGCGGCGCGTCGATGCTCGTCCATGCCCTGGGCGAGCCCGACCTCGGCGCCCGCGAACCCGTTGCTGACGAACGACCCGGTCGCCCATCCGGCGCGACGAAGGTGGGTCGCGAGCGTCTCGGTGCCATCGCTCAGCTGGCTGCGCCGGAACCCGCTGCCCTCGCCCGCCCGGTGCCGGGACGGCAGGAGCCCGGTCATGATCGAGGCGAACGCGGGAAGCGTCCACGGCGACGGTGAGATGGCCGCTTGGAACGACCGGCCCTCCGACGCCAGACGGTCGATCCGCGGGCTCGTCGGCCGGGCGTAGCCATGGCAGCCGAGGTGGTCCGCTCGCAGGGTGTCGATGCCGACGAGCACGACGTTCCAGCGATCGACGGGCCTTCCCCCAGACCCACATGCGGTCACGAGCAGCAGGAGGACACAGGACCATCGGAACGTGCGGAACGGCATGGAGACCCGGAGCGGCGGCGCGACAGACAGGGTTCGCACCCCGGCACCGGCACACGCCATCGGAAGGGGCCGAACGGGACGTCGCCACGCCGAGCGGGCCCATCCGGCTCGCGAACGGGGGAAATACCCATCCCACCTGCACTTTTCCTGGACGGCCACCGCTCCGACCGGGTACACCTTCCGCAGCATCAGGGGGGGATTCGGATGCGATTGATCGAGTGGACCCGGACCGTGGCCGTCTGCCTGACGGCCTGTCTCGCCATCGCCATGCCGCACGACGCCGGAGCGCAGCCGTCGTTCGTCGAGTTCGAGTCGGGCCAGGTCCGACCGCTGGCGCTCACGCCCGACGGCGGTACGCTGCTCGCCGTCAACACGCCGGACAGCCGGCTCGAGATCTTCGCGGTCAGCATCGCGGGGCTCGAGCACATCGGCTCGGTGCCGGTCGGCATGGAGCCGGTGGCGGTGGCGGCGCGCACCAACACCGAGGTGTGGGTCGTGAACCACCTCTCGGACAGCATCTCGATCGTCGACATCGGCGCCAGCCCGCCGCGCGTGACGCGCACCCTGCTCGTCGGCGACGAGCCGCGCGACATCGTGTTCGCGGGGCCGGGTCGCAACCGCGCCTTCGTCACCACCGCGCACCGCGGCCAGCACCGCACCGACGCGTCGATCGCGGCCGTGCCCGGTGCCGGCGACCCGCAGCTCATCACCCCCGGCATCGGTCGCGCCGACGTGTGGGTGTTCGACGGCACCAGCCTCGGCACCGCGCTCGGCGGCGTGCCGCTGCGCATCGTGACGCTCTTCGCCGACACGCCGCGCGCGCTCGCCGTCAGCGCCGACGGCAACACCGTCTACGCGGCCGGCTTCCACTCCGGCAACCAGACGGCGACCCTCAGCGAGGGCGTCGTGTGCGACGGCTTCGCCGGCGCCGGGCCGTGCACCGGTGACGGCATCACCTCCCCCGGCGGCCTCGCCGGCGGCCAGCGCGCGGGCGGCAACCCCGGCCCGAGTGCCAACGTGCAGGGCATCGGCGCCCCCGAGGTCGGCCTCATCGTCAAGTGGAACAAGACCACCAACCGCTTCGAGGACGAGCTCGGCCGCAACTGGAACAACGGCATCCGCTTCACGCTGCCCGACCGCGACGTGTTCGCGATCGACGCCACGACGCTCGGCGAGATCGCGTCGCACGTGTCCGTCGGCACCATCCTCTTCAACATGGCGGTGAACCCCGTCACCGGCGACCTCTACGTCAGCAACACCGAGGCGCGGAACGAGGTCCGCTTCGAGGGGCCGGGCTTCGTCGGCAACTCGACGGTGCAGGGCCACCTCGCCGAGTCGCGCGTCACCGTCATCGACACCCCCAACGTGTCGGGCTCGAACGTGAAGCCGCGCCACCTGAACAAGCACATCAACTACAGCATCCTCGCCAACGACCCGGGCTTCGACGCCTCGGCCAAGGTGCACAGCCTGGCGACGCCCACCGACATGGTCGTCGACAGCACCGGCGCCACGCTCTACGTCGCCGCCTTCGGCTCGAGCCGGATCGGCGTGTTCTCGACCACGGCGCTGGAGGCCAACACCTTCAACCCGACGACGGCGAGCGCCAACTACCTCGGCGTCAGCGGCGGCGGCCCCAGCGGGCTGGCGCTCGACGAGCTCAACAACCGCCTCTACGTCCTGACGCGCTTCGACAACGCCGTCTCCGTGATCGACCTCTCCACCGGCATCGAGGCCGATCACATCACGCTGCACAACCCGGAGCCCACCCTCGTCGTCGAGGGCCGGCCGTTCCTCTACGACGCCTTCAACACGTCGGCCAACGGCGAGGCGTCGTGCTCGAGCTGCCACATCTTCGGCGACATGGACGACCTGGCGTGGGACCTCGGCAACCCCGACGACGTCGTCACGCAGAGCCCCATGGCCATCAAGCTCACGATCGGCGCGGGCTCGTCGGTGAACGGCGGCGCCGACGTCGACGAGTTCCACCCCATGAAGGGCCCGATGACGACGCAGACGCTGCGCGGGATGTCGAACAGCGGCCCGATGCACTGGCGCGGTGACCGCTCGAACGGCTTCTTCGGCGTCAGCACCGACGAGGCGACGTCGTTCGACAACTTCATCGTCGCCTTCTCGGGTCTCGTCGGCCGCGCCACCGACATCACGCCCGCCGAGATGCAGCAGTTCACCGATTTCGCGCTCACGATCACGCTGCCGCCGAACCCGGTGCGCGCGCTCAACAACGTCCTCACCGCCGATCAGCAGGCGGGCCGCGACTTCTACAACGGCAGCCGCCGGGCCGACGGCATCGCGACGATCCCGAACCTCGGCTTCAACTGCAACGGCTGCCACACGCTCGATGCGTCACAGGGCTTCTTCGGCACCAACGGCGACGCCAGCTTCGAGAACGAGCAGCAGATCGTGAAGATCGCCCACCTCCGCAACCTCTACCAGAAGGTCGGCATGTTCGGTCTGCCGGTGATCCCCTTCCTCAACACCGGCAACAACGGCTTCCAGGGCGATCAGGTCCGCGGCTTCGGCTTCCTGCACGACGGCAGCATCGACACCGTCTTCCGCTTCTTCCAGGCGACGGTGTTCAACAACTCGAACGGCGTCGGCTTCGACGGCGCGTCGGGCGGCGACGTGAAGCGCCGGCAGATGGAGCAGTTCATGCTCGCCTTCGACACCGACCTGGCGCCGGTCGTCGGCCAGCAGGTGACGCTCACCAACACCAACGCCGCCGTGGCCGGACCGCGCATCGATCTCCTGATCGCGCGCTCCGCCGCCGCCTTCACCTCGAAGGTGCTCGGCGGCGCGGTCACCGAGTGCAACCTGATCGTGAAGGGCACCCTCGCAGGCGAGGCGCGCGGCTGGCGCCGGACCCCGGGAGGCACGTTCCAGAGCGACAAGGCCGCCGAGGTGGCCGTCAGCGACGCCGCGCTGCGGACGGTCGCCGCCACCTCGGGGCAGGCGCTCACCTACACCTGCGTACCGCCCGGCTCCGGGCTCCGCATGGGCATCGACCAGGACGAGGACGCCGTGCTCGACGGCGACGACAACTGCCCGTCGGTGAGCAACCCGGCGCAGACCGACACCGACAACGACGGCATCGGCGACGCCTGCGACACCGGCCCCACCACGACCACGAGCAGCAGCACGACGACGACGTCGTCCAGCTCGACGTCGACGTCCACCAGCAGCAGCTCCACCAGCACGAGCACCAGCACCAGCTCGACGACCACCAGCTCGGCGCCGCCGACGACGACCACCTCGTCGACGAGCACGACCACCAGCTCGATCGCGACCACCACCAGCAGCTCGGTGTCGACGACGACCACCACCAGCACCTCGACGTCGAGCACCAGCACCACGTCGATCTCCACCACGACGACCAGCACGACGACGTCGTCGACCACCAGCAGCTCGATCGCGACGACCAGCACCAGCAGCACCACGACGTCGAGCACCAGCACCACGACGCTTCCGCCCGTCGGCTGCCGGCCCGCGCCGCGCACCGGCTGCGTGGTCAGCGGCCGCGCCACGGTGGCGTTCAACGAGAAGAGCGCCGGCTACGAGAACATGAAGGTGATCCTGCGCAACATCATCCCCGGCGTCGCCCGCACCCAGTTCGGCGATCCGGTCACGGGCTCGACCCGCTACGACGTCTGCGTCCACGCGCAGTCGGGTGCACTGGTTGGTGAGCTGACGGTCGACCGGGCCGGGCAGACCTGCGGCTCGAAGCCCTGCTGGCGCACCGCCGGCGCGGGCTACCGCTACGTCGACACCGCCACCAGCGCCGACGGCGTCGGCAAGATGCTGCTGAAGGGCGCGGCGCCCGGCAAGGGCAGCGTCGTCGTGAAGGGCGGCAACAAGGCCAACAAGGGGCAGACGTCGCTGCCCGTCGGCATCACGTCGGCGCTGCAGGCGCCGAACGCGCAGGCCACCGTCCAGCTCGTGTCGGACGACGGCATCTGCGTCGAGGCGGTGCTCACCACCGTCACGAAGAACACGGCGCTGGAGTTCAGCGCGAAGAAGCCCTGACGCGCGGGCGGTGCGCCGGGCGACCGGCGCACCGCCCCGTCGTTACTTCGGGCTCGACGCCTTGCCCGACTTGCCCTGCTTCGCCTTGTAGACCAGCGGGGACTGCACGGCGTTGTCCGTGCCGGCCGTGGCGACGCGGACCTGGACGGACCGCGGCTCGTTCGTGACCGTGGCGTCGATCAGTCCCTCGTCCGCGAGATCCGCAGCCAGGCTGGCGCGCGCGATCTTGACCGTGACCTGATGGCCCAGCACGACGCCGCTCTTGCGCACGAGCTTCAGGGCGATCTGGTCGTAGCCGATCTTGCTCTTCCCCTTCTCATCGAGCGTGAAGGCGCGCACCACACCGCCAACGTCGATGACGACGGACAGGCCGGTCGGATCGAAGTCGGGGGTGGTCGGGAGGACGCCCGCAAGGAGAGCCGTGAGGGTGATGCCGTCCTGCCCCGCCTTCGCGAAGTTCAGCTTGATGCTCATCTTGGACACGGAGAGCGCCGTGCTGACGCCACCCGCACCGGCGAAACGGGCGGGCGCGAGGGCCAGGAGCAGCGCGAGACTGGTGAGAACGACGACGACACGATGACGCATGAGGACCTCCGTTGAGAGTGGTGGGTGGGACCGGACCGCAGGTCGTGGTTGCGGCGGACCGTACTCGGCCCGCGATACGACGGTCAACCCAGAATGCGGGCAAGATCGCCTGGGGATGGCGTCGCGTTCACCACGTCTCGCCGAACGGCCGCAGGTCCACCTCGAACGTCCACGCCGACCGCTCCTGCTGCGAGACGTGGAAGACGGTGTCGGCGATCGCGGCCGGCTGCGCGAAGAACGCGTCGGGCTTCGACGCATACATGCCGCGCGTCCACGGCACGTCGATCACGGCGTCGATGACGACGTAGGCGACGTGGATGCCCTGGGGCCCGAGGCTGCGCGCCATCGACTGCGCCAGGATGCGCTGCGCCGCCTTCGACGGCGCGAACGCCGCGAACCCCGCCGAGCCGCGCCACGCCGACGTGTTGCCGGTGACGACGATGGCCCCGCCGCCGGCCTCGAGCATGGGCGGCACCAGCGCCTGGCCGAGGTGCATCAGCGACAGGACGTTCGTGCGAAACGTCTGCTCCAGCACCTCGGGCGTGACGTCCATGAACTGCCCGAAGTGGCCGCTGACCGCGTTGTGGACGAGCACACCCGGCGTCCCGAGCTCGGTCCGGACACGCGCGACGACCTCGCGCACCGCGGCCACGTCGGTGACGTCGACCGGATAGGCGCGGCTGCCGTCGATCTCGCGCTCGAGCACAGCGAGACGGTCGGCGTCGCGCGCCAGCATGGCGACGCGATGGCCGGCGGCGGCGAAGCGACGGCTGATCGCGGCCCCCGTCCCCGGTCCGACCCCAGCCACCATGCAGACCTTCGTCATGGGCGCGACACTGACCTCGGCCCTCGCCTACGGCAAGCATCGACGGCCGAATGGATCCCGCCCGGCAAGCCGGTCCGCCTGACAGCTCGGCAACTTGGTTTGCCGTCTCGCAGCACGACGCGTCGCGACACGCCGTCGCGCATCGAATTCTGGTTGACAGTCGCGCCACCGCATTGTTATCGGCGCCGCAGTTCCATGCTCGCGGAAGCGAAGCCGCTCTACGTCAGACTGTTCCCGCAGGACGACGCGGACGCCGTCGCACGCCTCATCGAGGAGAACCTCGAGAAAGAGCCCCGCATCATCGCCGAGTGGCACGACCTCTGTGCGTCGAGCTTCGGCGCGCATCAGGCCCTGTCGGAGAACGTCTTCCAGGAAGTGTACGTCCCGAGCCTCCGCAACGCCTACTTCTGCCTCTGGAAGCGCGACGCGGCCGGGTTCGTGTCGTTCGGCCGCGACCTCGGCGAGCAGCTGGCGCGCGTCGGCGTCCCCTTCGCCGCGTTCGTCGCCTACATGCATTTCCTGCGACGCAGCTACGCCAAGGTGTTCGGCGACGAGCCGGAGAAGATCACCGCCGCGCTCGCCCACATCGACGCGATCCACGCCTACCTGGTCAGCATCTGCGCCGACGGCTACCACGGCGCCGAGCGTCCCCAGCCGGCCGACGGCGCCGGCGACGCCGCCGCGTCCGCCGCCTGCACGACGTTCCACGGCATGGTGGCCCGCTCCGAATCGATGCAGCGCGTCTTCGACCGCATCACGCGCGTCGCCGGGCTGGCGTCGCCGGTGCTGATCCTCGGCGAGACGGGCACCGGCAAGGAGCTGGTGGCGCGCGCCATCCACCAGTCGAGCCCCCGGGCCGCCGGACCGTTCATCGCGGTCAACTGCGCCGCCCTGCCGCGCGAGCTGATCGAGAGCGAGCTGTTCGGCTATCGCCGCGGCGCCTTCAGCGGCGCCGTCACCGAGTGCGTCGGGCTCTTCCGCGCCGCCGTCGGCGGCACGCTGCTGCTCGACGAGATCACCGAGATGGCGCCGGAGCTGCAGGCGAAGCTCCTGCGGGTGCTGCAGGACCGGGTCGTGCGCCCCGTCGGCTCGGTCACGGAGATTCCCGTCGACGTGCGGGTGATCGCGTCGTCGAACCGCGATCCCGAGGACGCCATGGCGGCGGGCGTGCTGCGCGCCGACCTCTACTACCGGCTCTCGACCAGCACGATCCTCCTCCCGCCGGTGCGGGCGCGACGCGACGACATCCCGGTGCTGGTCGACCATTGCCTGCGGCGCCTGGGCGACCGCGACGGCGGCGGGATCGCGTCGCGCCGCGTGAGCACGGAGGCCATGGCGCTCCTCGTCGGCCATCCGTGGCCGGGCAACGTGCGCGAGATCTTCAACGTCATCGAGAACACCGTCGCCATGAACGGCGCCGAGGAGATCGGCGTCGACGAGCTGCGTCGTGCGGCGGGACGCGACCGCGTCGGCGCCCCCGTGACGGCGGACGACGGGTCGCTGCCCACGCTCGAGGCGGCCGAGCGCACGCTCATCGAGGCCACGCTGCGCGCGACGGCCGGCAACAAGGTGCACGCGGCCCGGCAGCTCGGCATCTCGCGCACCCAGCTCTACGTGAAGATGGCGAAGTTCGGTCTCGGGCGCCGCTCCGCCTGATCCGTCGCTGTCCGGAATCCGGACAGTGTCCGCGCCGGGTGCTCCGATCCCACGCACCCGGCCCGTCGCACGGCCCGCCGATCCTCACTCGGCGCGTGGCATGCGCGGTGCTTCTGGCGCGACGGCGTGCGCCGTCGACATGTCCATCATTCTGGAACGCGAGGTCGTGATCGTCTCGAACGACGGCGAGGTGCAGCGCGAGGTGAGCGACGTGGTCGCACGCCATCCGGGCGCGCGCACCGTGCTCGGGGGCCCGGACGGGCTGCGCGGCCCGGGCGGCAGCCGCGAGACGCGCATCGTCGTCATCGACGACGCAGGGCAACAGGACGCGCTCGAGATGCTGCACCGCCTGAAGCGGGGGCCGCGCGACGCCTCCGTCGTCTACCTCGCGAGCTACCACAGCACGGCGCTCGAGGGCGCGGTGCGGCGCGCCGGCGCCAGCTTCTACTGCATCAAGGCGGCGCGCGACGGACAACTCGCGCGCGTGATCGAGGCACTGCTCGGCCAACGGGACTGGTGACTCACCAGACGCACAGGGGGGGATCGCGATGAGCACACGCAGACGGATCGTGGGAATGGCGCTCGTCGCGGTGGCATGGACCACCGCGGCACGCGCCCAGCAGTCGTTCGTCGAATTCGAAACCGTCGCCACGCGCCCGATGGCGCTGTCGGCCGCGGGCACGGAGCTGTACGTCGTCAACACGCCCGACAACCAGCTCGAGATCATGAACGTCGGCGCCGGCGGCGTGTCGCGCAAGGCGTCCGTGCCCGTCGGCATGGAGCCGGTCGCGGTCGCCGTCC
Source organism: uncultured Binatia bacterium (SeqCode) (assembly GCA_964404165.1). Lineage (GTDB taxonomy): Bacteria > Desulfobacterota > Binatia > DP-6 > DP-6 > DASYLJ01. The sequence goes on from CAYOIZ010000003.1 coordinate 77,033, forward strand.
GTCCCGGCACGAGCGAGGTGTGGGTCGTGAACCACCTCTCCGACAGCGTCAGCATCGTCGACGTCGGCACCGCGCCGCCTCGCGTCGTACGCACGCTGCTGGTGGGCGACGAGCCGCGCGACATCGTCTTCGCCGGCACCGGCGGCAGCCGCGCCTTCATCACGACGGCGCATCGCGGCCAGAACAGCTCGGTGAACCCGCAGCTGACGACGGCGGGCGTCGGGCGCGCGGACGTCTGGGTGTTCAACGCCGCGAGCCTGGGCACGTCCCTCGGCGGCACGCCGCTGACCATCCTGTCGCTCTTCGGCGACACGCCCCGGCCGCTGGCCGTGAGCCCGAACGGCGCCACGGTCTACGCCGCCGTCTTCAACTCCGGCAACAAGACGACGACGGTGAGCGAGGGCGTCGTCTGCGATGGCGGTGCCACCGCGGGCTCGTGCCGGGTGCCGATCCTGATCGGCCCGCAGTATCCCGGCGGCCTGCCGGCCCCGAACGCCAACGTCGGCGGCGAGGTCGGGCCAGAGACCGGCCTCATCGTGAAGCACAACGGCACCAACTGGGTCGACCAGCTCGGCCGCAACTGGAACAACGCCGTCAAGTTCAACCTGCCCGACTACGACGTCTTCGCCATCAACGCGACGGCGACGACGCCGTCCCAGAGCCAGGTCTGGTCCGGCATCGGCACCACCATCTTCAACCTGGCCGTGAACCCGGTGAGCGGGAAGGTGTACGTCTCGAACACCGAGGCGCGGAACGAAGTGCGCTTCGAAGGCCCGGGCACGATCTCGACGACGGTGCAGGGCCACCTGGCCGAGGCGCGCATCACCGTCCTCTCGGGGACGACGGTGACGCCGCGGCACCTCAACAAGCACATCAACTACGCCGTGCGGCCGGCGCCCGCGGGCGTGAAGGACAAGAGCCTCGCACAGCCGAACGGCATGGCGGTGACGGCGAACGGGCAGACGCTCTACGTCGCGGCGTTCGGGTCGGGCAAGGTCGGCGTCTTCGATACGGCCCAGCTCGAGGGCAACACGTTCACGCCGGACGCGGCGAACCACATCACGCTCAGCGGCGGCGGGCCGGCGGGCGTGCTGCTCAACGAGGCGCGCGGCCATCTCTACGTCTACACGCGCTTCGACAATGCGGTGAAGGTGGTGAGCACCGCGAGCAAGACGGAGCTGCGCTCGGTCGCGCTCAACAATCCCGAGCCGGCGAGCGTGCTCGCCGGACGGCCGTTCCTCTACGACGCGCGGCTGACGTCGAGCAACGGCGAGACCTCGTGCGCGAGCTGCCACATCTTCGGCGACATGGACCAGCTCGCCTGGGACCTCGGCAACCCCGACGACGAGACCATCAACAACCCGGGTCCGGTGAAGCTCGAGGCCGGCGCGGCGTTGACGGGCACCATGGTCGACTTCCATCCGTTGAAGGGTCCGATGACCACGCAGAGCCTGCGCGGGATGGCGAATTCGGGCTCGATGCACTGGCGCGGCGATCGCACCGGCGGCAACGATCCGGGCGGCTCGGCGTTCGACGAGAACACCGCGTTCCTGAAGTTCCTTCCCGCCTTCCAGGGCCTGGTCGGCGCCGCCACACCGATCTCCACGGCGCAGATGCAGCAGTTCGCCGACTTCATCCTGCAGGTGACGTACCCGCCGAACCCGATCCGCGCGCTCGACAACTCGCGCACGGCCGACCAGCAGGCCGGCCTGAACTTCATGACGGGCTCGCGCCGCTCCGACGGCCTGCCCTTCGACCTCCTCGGCCCGGCGGGCTTCAACTGCGTCGGCTGCCACATCTTCAACCCCGGCCAGGGCTTCTTCGGAACGGACGGTCAGTGGAGCTTCGAGGGTGAGACACAGACCATGAAGATCCCCCACCTCCGGAACATGTACCAGAAGGTCGGCATGTTCGGGAATCCGCAGATCGGCATCATCCTGCCCGGCGACAACGGCCACAAAGGCAACCAGGTCCGCGGCTTCGGCTTCCTGCACGACGGCAGCATCGACACGGTCTTCCGGTTCTTCCGCGCCAACGTCTTTTCCGGTCTGCCACCGTCGGCCATCGGCACGGGATTCCAGAGCGACACGCAGCGCCGCCAGGTCGAGGCGTTCGTCATGGCGATCGACTCGAACCTGGCGCCGATCGTCGGCCAGCAGATCACGCGCACGGCGACGAACGGCAGCACCGTCGATCCGCGCATCACGCTCCTCGTGGCGCGCGCCCGCACCACCTTCCCGAGCCTCCAGTTCCCGAACGCGATGGAGTGCGATCTGACGGCGAAGGCGAAGATCGGCGGCCGCATCAAGGGCTGGCTGCTCAACGCCGGGCCCGGCACGTTCACACCCGACGACGGCGGTGCCGCGATCTCCGACACCACGCTCCGCAACCTGTCGGCGACGGCCGGGCAGGAGGTCACGTACACCTGCGTGCCGCCGGGATCGGGCGCACGCGTGGCCCTCGATCGCGACCAGGACGGCCGCGCCAACGGGCTCGACAACTGTCCGGCGGTGGGCAACGCCACCCAGACGGACGGCGACGGCGACGGCGTGGGCACCGCCTGCGACAACTGCCCGTCGGCGGCGAATGCGAACCAGGCCGACACCGACGGCAACGGCGTCGGTGACGCGTGCCAGGTGTAGTGCGAGTGGTGTAGGGGGTTGGGGAGCCTCGCTGCGGCGGGGCTCCCCATCGGGCTCATGCGGATCGTCTGTGGCATCGTCCTTCTCCTGGTCGCCGCGTCGTCGCACGCATCGTCGGTGCGCTACGCCGACGGCCGGCTCACCGCCGACCTACAGGACGCGGACCTCGTCGAGGTGCTGCGCGAGATCGCCCGGCAGAGCCGGCTCGAGATCCGCGGCCTGCCCGACGACGCCCCGCCGGTGAGCCTGCGGCTCGACGACGTCGCGCTCGAGGAGGCCCTGCCCCGCCTCCTCGCGGGCCAGAGCTTCATGCTGACGTACGACACCAGCGGCTTGCGCGGCGTGAAGCTACTCAACGGATCGGATCTGACGCCGTGGGTGATTCCGCCCGGCGAACCGGGATGGTCGCCACCAGAGCCCGAGACGGAGACGGGCTCGCTCGCAGCGAGCCATCGGAGCGTGGCGATCGGTGGACGGCTGGCACGCGCGGTCGGCGCCGACCAGACCAGCTTCTCCGAGATCATGGGCGTCGCCCTGCAGGGTCCGGACGCCCGGACGCGCGCCGACGCGCTCCGCGTGGCTCTCCGCATCCTCGACGCCGAGCCCGAGCTGCAGGGCGACCTGCTGCGCACGCTCGACGGCTTCGACGACGCGGCGCTCGCGGGATGGCTCGGCAGGACCGCCGGCGAGCACGCCAGCGAGGTCGCACGACGGGCGGCGCGGACCGCCGGGTCGGGCGCCATCCGGCAGCGCGCCGCGGCCGTCGAGCGGCTGCTCGAGGCCCGCTGAGCCCAGGTTTTTCTCCTGCCCGCTGCGATGGTAGCTTGCGGTCGGGCGGAGGTGGATCATGGGTCGATGGGTGGTGGGCCTGGTGATCGTGGGCGCGTGGCTCGCAGTGGCCAATCCGGCGGCGGCGCTCTGCAACTGCGGCGATCGTGATGGCTGCGGATCGGCCGGCGGGTGCGTCGGGAAGTCGCCCGGCGACGCCTGCACCAGCAGGCGGACCTGCAAGATCCGCATCGGCACCGGTAACGACGCCACCTGCTGCTGCGGCTGCACCCCGGGCAACGGTCCCATCGGCTGCAACTACGGCGCCGTCTCCGTCGCCGGCGCGCTCGAGGGCCCGGTCGTCGCCTGCAACGCCGAGCGCCTGACACGCGTCGCCAGCAAGGCCGCGACCAAGGCCGACGCCAAGCTGCAGGCGGCCGACGCAGCCTGCCAGGGCGAGAAGCGCGCCGACAAGAAGGCCGACGCCGCCACCAACCAGCTCACGCGGCTCGGCAAGAAGATCGACCGGCTGGCCGAGCGCGGCGAGGTCACGACCGAGTGCGCGGGGGCGCTGCGCGGGCTGCTCCAGGACCTCACCGGCGAGATCACGGCCGTCGAGACCGGTACGAGCGGCGGGACGACGACCACGACGACGTCGCTGCCATCGGGTCCGTCGTGCTCGACGACCTTCTCCGTCTTCGACCCGAACGAGATCGACTTCCTGTTGACCTGCGCCAGCGGCGGCCCGTTCGACGCGTTCCTGGTCCGGTTCGAGGACGGACGGGTCGTGACCAACTGGCTCGAGCCGCCGGGGTTCGCCTGCGCGCTCGCGCAGTTCAGCATCCCCAACGACAGCCTCGAGTGCACGGGGACCTTCTCGAGCGGGTCTCCGGTCACCGGAGGACGCATCCGGACCACGCCGCCGCCGACGTCGAACCTGAACGCGGAGCTGTTCGTACTGCAGGGATCGTCCGAGCTCGGCCCCTTCCCCACCTCGGGCCCGTGAGGCGCTGACGGGACGCAGGCGCCGCCGCGGTGCGCGGAGCGCTCCGCGGACCGCTCCAGGATCTCACCGGCGAGATTCGAGCTCAGCTGCGCCGACGGCGGTCCGTTCGACGGGGTGCTGATCCAGCTCAACGGCGGGCGCACGGTGACGAACCGGCTCGCGCCGTCCGGGTCCACGTACACATCGACCCAGCGCGTGATCCCCCGACCGCTGGGCCGTGAGACCGTCGGCCGCCGCGCACCGAGCGCGGACGCCGGCATGACCCGTACGGGGCAAACCGTCCCCACATCCATCATTCGGTATGATCGATGGATCACGGTCGAATTATCTCTTTGATCGACGTGAGAGCCGCGGCTATCCCCGTCGCATGCACACGACCCGCTGGAACAACCACCTGAAGACGATCGTCCTGCTGGGCGCCTTGAGCGCCCTCATGGTCTGGATCGGCGGACTGCTGGCGCCGGGACGCATGCCCCTCTTCGTCCTGCTGGCGGTGGCGATGAACGTGGGCGCGTACTTCTTCTCGGACCGCCTGGTGCTCCGGATGCACGGCGCCCGGGAGGTGCCGCCCGATGCGGCGCCCGACCTGCATCGCATGCTGCGCGAGCTCGCCCTCCGGGCCGACATCCCGGTGCCACGCCTCTTCCTGATCGACGATCCGCAGCCCAATGCGTTCGCCACGGGCCGCAATCCGGCGCACGGCGTGGTCGCCGTGACCCGCGGACTCCTCGAGTTGCTCTCGCCGCGCGAGGTTCGAGGCGTCGTCGCACACGAGCTGGCGCACATCCGGAACCGCGACATCCTCGTCTCGACCATCGCGGCCTGTGTCGCCGGCGCCATCACCTGGGCGGCGCACGCGGTGGGCTTCTTCGGCATGTCGTCCCAGAACGACGAGGACGCGCCGTCGCCCCTCACCGGCATCGCGTTGATGGTGGTCGGGCCATTGGCGGCGACGCTGATCCAGCTCGGCATCTCGCGCTCGCGCGAATACCTGGCCGACGAGACCGGCGCGCTCATCTCCGGTGATCCGCTGGCCCTGGCGAGCGCGCTCGCCCGTCTCGACGACGCCGCGCACGCCCTGCCCTCGACGGACGCGCAGCCAGCGACCGCGAGCCTCTTCATCGTCAATCCGTTCGCCGGGGCGCAGCGCATGACGCGACTCTTCTCCACCCACCCGTCCACCGACGAACGCATCGCCCGGCTCGAGGCGATCGCCGCTCGACGGCTCGCCGCCTGAGGACCACACATCGATGGACATCGTCACGATCGGCACCCCGGCCCTCTGGATCGGCTTCACCGCGCTGGTCCTCGGCCTCCTGGCCCTCGACCTCGGCGTCTTCCATCGCCACGCCCACGTGGTGCGCTTCCGCGAGGCGCTCGGATGGTCGGTGGTCTGGGTCGCGCTGGCGCTCGCCTTCAACGCCGCCCTCGCCTGGCAGTACGGTTACGACCGCGGCCTCGAGTTCTTCACCGGCTACCTGATCGAGAAGGCGCTCGCGGTCGACAACATCTTCGTCTTCCTGATCATCTTCGCCACGTTCCGGGTCCCGACCGAGTACCAGCACCGCATCCTCTTCTGGGGCATTCTCGGCGCCCTCGTGATGCGCGCCGTCTTCATCTTCGCCGGCGCCGCGCTGCTCGAGCGCTTCCACTGGATCATCTACGTCTTCGGCGCCTTCCTCGTCGTCACCGGCATCAAGCTGCTCTTCCAGAGCGAGGCGGACCTCCATCCCGAACGCAATCCCGTCTTCCGCCTCTTCACCCGGTTCGTACCCTCGGTGCCCGAGTATCACGGAAGCCGCTTCACCATCGTGCAGAACGGCCGCCGGTACGCGACCCCGATGCTCCTCGTGCTGGTCTGCATCGAGGCGACGGATCTGGTGTTCGCCGTCGACTCGATCCCCGCCATATTCGCCGTCACGAAAGACCCGTTCATCGTCTTCACGTCGAACATCTTCGCCATCCTCGGGCTTCGCGCCATGTTCTTCCTGCTCGCGGGCGTGATGGATCGCTTCCACTACCTGAAGGTCGGGCTCGCCCTGGTCCTCGGGTTCGTGGGCACGAAGATGCTGCTCATCGACGTCTACAAGATACCGATCGGGGTCTCGCTCGGCGTGATCGCGCTCATCCTGGGCACCGCGATCCTGGCATCGTGGCTCCGCGTGCGCCTGCTGGCCGCCGAGCGTCCCGCGGCCGCCGCGGAGCGCAGCCGCACATGACCTCGTCGTCCCTGATCGACGACTGCCGCGCCCTGACCCGGTCGCCGCGGTTCCACGACGTGGTCATCGGGCTCATCGCACTGAACGCGATCGTGATCGGCCTCGAAGCCGTGCCGAGCGTGCGGGACCGCGCCGGTGACTGGCTGCAGGCGACGGACCGCGTGCTGGTGTCCCTCTTCGTGCTCGAGCTGACGCTGCGCGTTGCGGCCGAATGGCCGCGGCCGCAGCGCTTCCTCCGCGACGGGTGGAACGTCTTCGACGCCATCGTGGTCGGCGCGTCGTTGGTGCCGCAGGTCGGATCCTTCGCGACGGTGGCCCGCCTGGCACGGGTCCTCCGCGTGACGCGGCTCGTCTCGGCCGTTCCGGAGCTGCGACTCATCGTCGACACCATGCTGGGATCACTCCGGTCGATGGGCCACATCGCGCTGCTCCTGGGGCTCCTCCTCTACGTCTACGGCGTGCTCGGGTACCACCTCTTCCACCACATCGATCCCGAGCATTGGGGATCCCTCGGGGTCGCGATCGGGACGCTGTTCCAGATCCTCACGCTCGAGGGCTGGGTGGAGATCCAGGCACGCAGCCAGGCGGCCGTGCCCTTCGCCTGGGCGTTCTACGGGAGCTTCATCGTCATCGCGGTGTTCGTGGTCGTGAACCTCTTCATCGCGGTGGTGATCAACAACCTGGAGACCGCGAAGCGGGACATGGCGAGGGCCACCGCGGACTCAGCCGGCGAGCGTGTTCCGCGCGGCCTCCGAAACGGCGACGACGGCGGGATGCTTCAGCCGGCGCTCGACTGAGATGGCGTAGAAGCGCTCGCGGACGTCCGGGAGGCGGCCCGCGACCACGACACCGTACTGACGGCGGATCTCCTTCTCGAGGACCGTCGGGCCGGGGAACAGGCCGAGCCCCGCCTGCCCGAAGACCTTGAGCAGGCCGCTGTCCTCGAACTCGGCGACGACGTTCGGCCGCAGGTCGTGCGCTGCGAACCACTGATCCAGCGCGCGCCGGAGCATGGTACCCGGCGTGGGTAGAAGGAACGGCGCGCCCCCGAGCGCGCGCGGGAAGCGGCGACGTACGTCGCGTACGCGGGCCGCCGTACCGTAGATCGTCACGCTGGACTCGCCGAGCAGGTGATTGAACGCGCGGACGCTCGTATCGGAGCCGAGCGGCGTGTCCGTGATGACGACGTCGAGCTGATGCGTCGCCAGCTCGCCGAGGAGCTGCGCCGTCTTGCCCTCGTTGCAGACGACGCGGACGGGGACGTCGAGGGACAACGCGGGGCTCAACAGACGATAGGCGATCAGCTTCGGGACCTGGTCGGCGATGCCCACGTTGAACCGCAGTGGCCGGCCCGTCGGCCGGTCCTTCATCACGTCGAGCAGCTCGCGGCCGAGCCCGAAGATCTCCTCGGCATAGCGGTACACCGTGCGACCGACGTCGGTGAGCACGAGCCGTCGCCCCTCGCGCCGGAAGAGCCGCTCGTCGAGCACCTCCTCGAGCCGCCGTATCTGCGCGCTCACCGTGGACTGCGCGAGCCGCAGCTCGGCCGCCGCCTGCGTCACGCTCCCCTCCTTGGCGGCGAGCCAGAAGTAGAGGAGGTGGTGGTAGTTGAGCCATTCCATACCGTGCGTGCTTGCGGAGGGGCGTGCTACCCGTCGAGCCGCCGCCCGCGCCCGAGCGTCGGCGGCACGCCGTCCGGCCAGCGCTGCCGCACCGTCGCCTCGATCTCCACGAGCCGCGTCTCCGGCAGCGGATGCGTCGACAGGATCTCCGGCGGGTGCTGCCCCCCGCTCGCCTCCTTCAGCACCGTCATGACGTCGAGCATCGCGCGCGGGTCGTAGCCTGCGTCGGCCAGCGTGACGATGCCGTAGCCGTCCGACTCCGACTCGTCGGCGCGGCCGTAGCGCAGCTGGAGCATCTGGTTCGCCATCATCGCCGCCTGGCGTGCGAGCGCACCCTGCCCGCTGCCGTCGTCGCTGACGACGCCGACCGCCACCGTCAGCAGTTGGCCGAGTCGCCCCTTCGCCATGTGCTCGGCCCCGTGACGATGGATGACGTGGCCGATCTCGTGCCCGAGCACACCGGCCAGCTGCGCCTCGTCCTGCAGCCGGCGATACAGACCGCGCGTGATGAACACCTGCCCGCCCGGCAGCGCGAAGGCGTTCACCGCCTCGGGATCGGCCAGCAGGTGGAAGTTGAAGTTGTCGGCGTAGGGGCTGCGCGCCGCCACGCCCGACGTCACCAGGCGCCGGCCCACCTGCGCCACCAGCTGCGCGTCGGGATCGCGCGGGTCGACGATGCCGCCCATCTGCGCCGCCATCTGCGGCGCCGCCTGCAGGCCGAGCGCACGCTCCTGGTCGACGCTCATCGCCACGCGCTGCTTCTCGCCCGTGACCGGATTGACCTCGGTGTTCACGAAGTAGCCGAACAGGGCGAACACGGCGACGGCCAGCGCCATCAGGAAGCGGGCGCGCGCCGCTCCTCGCTCGCCCGGGCTACCGCGACGCATCGGCGAGGTCGGTCGGACACGACACACCGGTGCCCCCGATCCCACAATAGCCGCCCGGGTTCTTCGCCAGGTACTGCTGGTGGTAGTCCTCGGCGTAGAAGAACTCCGGGGCGGGAACGATCTCGGTCGTGATCTCGCCGTAGCCCGCCGCCGTGAGCCCGCGCTGGTAGGCGTCACGCGACACCTCTGCTGCCTGCCGCTGCGCCTCGCTCGTGACGTAGATGCCCGAGCGGTACTGCGTGCCGACGTCGTTGCCCTGGCGCATGCCCTGCGTGGGGTCGTGGCTCTCCCAGAAGATGCGCAGCAGCGCCTCGTAGCTCGTGACCGTCGGGTCGAAGACCACCAGCACCACCTCGCCGTGCCCGGTACGCCCGGAGCACACCTCCTCGTAGGTCGGGTTCGGGGTGTGCCCGGCGGCGTAGCCGACGGCCGTCGTGTAGACGCCCGGCGTCTGCCAGAACTTGCGCTCGGCGCCCCAGAAGCAGCCGAGCCCGAAGATCGCCGTCTCGAGGCCTTCCGGGAACGGCGGCGTCAGCGACGCGCCGAGCACCGCGTGCTTCGGCGGCACCGGGATGCGCGTCGGACGACCCGGCAGCGCCTGGTCGGGGGTCGGGATCGTGAGCTTGCGGCTCGTGAACAGCGCCATGCGCGGACCGTAGCATCGCCGGGCGGGTTGGACTACGGGGGGGCGTGCAGAACCGGTCCGATCCGCGCGGGGTGGGACGATGGCTCCGGGGCGGCGTGTTCCTCGCCGTCGCGGGCGCCACGCTCGGCACCGCGCTCGACGCCATCCACGTCCACACCGGCACCACGCGCTACACGAGCCCGACGCTCCTCGGCCTCGCCTGGTGGGTGCCGCCGCTCTTCGGGACCGCGGCCGTCGCCATCGGCCTCGGCCGCCCCCTCACCGAACGCGTCCTCGGCACCAGCTCCCCGGCCCCCCGCGGCGGCCCGGTGCTCTTCGGGATGCTGCTGTTCGTGGCCGGCTACGTCGTCAGCAGCGTCGGCGTCGGCGGCTCGACGGGACGCGCCGCTGCCCTCGTCGCCATGGCCGCCGTCGGCTGGACCGTCTGCGACCGCCACCTGGCCGGGCTGCTGCATGCGATGCTCGCGGCGGTCGGCGGCGTGCTGGTCGAGACCGTGCTCGTGCGCCTGGGCGCGTTCGAGCACGCACGCGCCGACTTCCTGGGCGTCGCGGGTTGGCTCCCGGCGCTCTATCTCTGCGCCGCCGTCGGTGTCGGCGCGCTCGGCAAGCGCCTGGTCGACGGCCCCGCGCCGGCTCACTTGGTGCGCACGTCGTACACGCCGTCCCAGTCCTCGGCCGGCGGCGACGCGGCCAGCGCAGCGCAGCGCCCGAGGTAGGTCCGCGCCACCGGATCGTCGGGCAGGTCGTGCAGCAACGCCGCCGCCTCGTCGAAGCGGCGCGCCCGATAGGCCGCCAGCGCGGTGGCGAAGCGCTCGACGCGGGCGCGCAGACGCCCGTCGTGATCGTCGCTGCGCCGGCCGAGCAGCTCGAAGATGCGCGTTGGCGTGCCGCGGCCCACCACCCGCACGCGGTCGACCTCGCGGCACACGAACTCGGCGTCCACCGCCTGCCACGTGTTCTCGGACAGCAGGATGTGCGTGCCGTACACCTTGTTGATGCCCTCGAGCCGCGACGCCACGTTCACGTGGTCGCCCATCGCGGTGTAGCTGAAGCGGCGCGCCGACCCGAAGTTGCCGACGACGGTGTCGCCGCTGTCGATGCCGATGCCCATCTCGACGTGCGGCCAGCCGCGCGCCTCCCACTCGCGCTGCAGGCGCGACAGCGCGACCGTCATGTCGAGCGCCGCCGCGGCGGCGCGGATGGCGTGGTCGGGCGCGTCGAGCGGCGCGCCCCAGAGCGCCATCACGGCGTCACCGACGTACTTGTCGAGCAGCCCGCGGTGCGTGAACACGACGTCGGTCATGGTGCCGAGGTGCTCGTTCATGAGCCGCGCCAGGTCGTCGACGCTGAGCCGCTCCGCGATGCTCGAGAAGCCGCGCAGGTCGGAGAACAGGATCGAGATGTCGCGCCGCTCGCCGCCGAGGCGGAGCCGCGACGGATCGCTCGCCACCAGCTCGGTCACGTCGGGATCGAGGTAGTGGCGGAAGGCGTCGCGGATGTACTTCCGCTCGCTCGCCTCGACCAGGTACTGGCGCAACGTCCCGAGCAACGTGCAGCCGAGGATCGCCAGCATCGGATAGACGGCACCCAGCACCAGGCCGTCGCGCGCGAAGGCCCGCTGCGTGATCCAGAGGTAGGCGACGCCGAGCACCAGCGCCGCGATCGGCCCCGCGATGCCGCGACGCCGCAGCAGCAGCGCGATGATGCCGCCGAGCACCAGCACGATCAGCGCCTCCACCGGCACCGTCCACGGCGGCCGCCACAGACCGCGCCCGACCAGCAGGTTGTCGAGCACGTTGGCATGGATCTCGACGCCGGCCATCGAGCCCGAGAACGGCGTCGGCCGCGAGTCGAAGCCGACGGCCGTCGGCGCCACCAGCACGATCTTGCCGTCGAGCGCGCCCGGCGGCGTGCGGCCGGCGAGCACGTCGGCGGCGCTCACGTGGGGAAACGTCCCCGGGGGCCCACGGAACTCGATGCGCAGCTCGCCGTGCGCGTCGGCCGGCAGCGCGCGGTCGCCGACGGTGAGCGACGCCACGCCCTCGTCGTCGATCGTCAGCAACGGCGCGGCCGTACCCAGGTAGCGCTGCAGGACCGCGACCGACAGCGACGGCGCCACCGCGTCGCCCATGCGCAGCGCGAGCGGGACGCGACGGAAGCCGCCGTCGCTGTCGGGGACGAAGTTGACGTGCCCCACCGCGGCGGCGGCCTCCTCGAGCACCGGAATGTTGCCGTGGAAGCGCGCCGCCTCGCGGACGGCGTCGATCGTGGCGCCGCCACGGAGCCGCACCGCCATCTCGGGGAAGAAGGGCGTCTTCTCGCGCGGCGTCGGCAGCGAGCCCAGCTCGAAGAACTCGCCCAGCACGGTGCGTCCCGAATCGCGCAGCGACGCCGCCAGCCGCGCGTCGTTGCCGAGCGTGGCGCCGAGCCCGTCGAGCAGCTCCCGCGACGGACGCTTCGGCGCCGCCTCGACGGCGGCCTGCAACCGCGCCAGGTCGACGCCGGGATCGGGCTTGTCGAAGACGGCGTCGAGCCCGATCACCGACGCCCCCGCCCGACTGATGCCGTCGACGAGATCGGCCAGCGTGTTCCGCGGCCACGGCCAGCGACCGACCTGCTCCAGGCTGGCCTCGTCGATGCCGACGATGGCGATCGCCCCCGTGGTGGGCTGCGCGCCCCGCACGAGATGCCGGATGTCGATGGCCTTCAGCTCGAGCTGCTCGAGCGGGGCCGGCTCGAGCAGCCGCACGCCCGCGAGCACCACGGCCAGACCGAGACACAGCGCCGTCGAGCTCGCCCGCGGGAGGCGCGCCACGCGCGGCTACTGCCTCCCGGGCGGGACCGGCGGAGTATGCCGCTGCTGCTGGCGCAGCCGATCGACCGGCTGGTCGATGATCTGGCCTTCGGGCGGCTGGACGTCGGTGCCCGGCTGGCGCGCGGTGGCGGGATCGCCCGTCGTGTCGGTGCCGATCTCGTTCGGCTCGACCGTGCGTCGTGTGCCCGGCGCGAGCTCGCGCTCCGGCAGCTTGCCGCCGGCGAGCATCTGCGTGGCGACGTCGAGCATGTCGACCTCGTCGCTCGTCACCGGCCGCGGCTTCGACGGCACGCCGTCACGACCGACCTCGGTGATCTGCCCGGCGCGCACCTCGACCTCGCGCCGGCTGGCGCCCTCGACGCGACCGCGCACCCACGTCACGCCCGACAGCCCGAGCACGCGCGTCAGCTCGGCGGCCAGATCGTAGGCGACGACGAAGCTGGTGCCGCGCACGCCGGCGACGGCGGTCGGCGTGTTGACGTCGAAGTGCGCGCCCGGCGTGCCGTAGCGCGGCGGCACGACCGCCCGCACCGCGCCGCTCACGACCGACATCGTCGACGTGCCGCCGCTGTCGGCCACCACCTGCTCGTCGACGGAGAGCTCGCTGGCCGGGCCGAGCGTCAGCACCGAGTCGTCGCGCAGCAGCAGCTTGAGCCGCGACGCCGGCTGCGTGCGCAACCGATCGCCCATCAGCACGGGGTCGCCGCCGGCGATGGTCGCCCAATCGGAGACGCCACGATGCAGCGCCTCGGCGCGGCCTTCGAGGGCCGAGACCACCCCGACCTGCGGCTGCTGAGCCGCGGCGGAGGTCGCCAGCACGAGGGCCAGCAGCATCACCATCGATCGCATGCGTGTGGTGGTCATGGCGTCAGTACGTCACCTCGACCGTGGCGGCCACGATCTGCCGTCGGTAGTCGAAGAGCCCGATGTTGGAGGGATTCCAGGTGCCCCAGTACGACAGGCCGACGTTCACGTGCTCGCCGATGGGCCGGCGGATCTGCAGCGCGATCTGGTGGAAGTCGTCGTACCGGTGGGTTCGGAAATCGACCTCGCTGTTGGGGTGCGTGTAGTCGTCGTAGCGGAAGACGTAGGTGAGCGCGACGGTGGTCTCCCACCACGCCGGCAGACCGACCCCGACGTGGAACTGGTGGCCGTCGCGCGCATAGTCGTTGCCGGCCGAGCTCGTCGGCTCGTCGGCCTCGTACTGGTAGCCGGTGGTGACGTAGCGCTGCGGGTCGCCGAGATAGAAGACCTGCGTCAGGCCGGTGGCGTAGCTCGGTCCGGTGCGCACGTCCTCGAACGGCGCCGAGAGGAAGTCCTCGTGGCCGTAGCGGAAGAGGAGCTGCGTCAGGCCGACCTTGCCCTCGAGGACGCTGACGAAGGGCATGACCCACGGCTCCTGGAGGTAGGAGCTGTCGCCGAGCGCGTAGTGGTCCCAGCCGCCCTGCACCCCGAGCCACACGCGCGGATCGGGCGCCCAGCTCGCCGTGCCGCGGATGTGGTTGGCGCGGAAGTTGAAGTCGGTGACGTCGGGATGGACGCTCTGGAAGAGGTCGTACTGCAGCCGCAGGAGCAGGTTGTCGCTGCGCGCGATGTCGTAGCGCGCGCCGGCGCTGAACTGGAACGCGGCGGACGCCGTGGCGTCGTTGGGATCGAGCTCGACGTTCGAGTCGTAGCCCACGCCGGTGCCGGCATAGACGGCCCACGCCTTGCCGCCGGGCCGCCCCTCGGTGGCGGTCTCGCTCCCGCCGCCCCGGTCGTCACGCGCCGCCGAGGCGATCTGCAGGCCGCGCTTCGCCTCGGGGAAGTCGGGGACGAGTCGGAGCGCCTCCTGGAAGCCCGCGGCGGATTCCTCCCACCGTCCGAGACGTCCGTAGGAGAGGCCGAGGCCGTACTGGGCGGCGGCATCGGTCGGATCGGCGGCCGCGGCCTGGGCGAAGAGGTTGCGCGCGGCTTCGTACTGCCCGTCCTGATAGGCGACGTGTCCGCGCGCGACCAGCAGGTCGGACTGCTCGGATGCCGGGGCCGACGCCGCAGCGAACGCCACCACGACCACTGCCGTCAGTAACGAGAGAACTCTCATCTGCCTCTGGGCGGAGCCGCGCGGCCATACCACCTTGAGCGCAGGTCCCACAAGACTCGGTTGACGACGACCCCCGCGGTCGTGGTAACCACGGCGGTCCGCGTGACGAAGTCAGGAATGATGTCGAGCCGCACGCGATGGATCGCCGGGCTCCTGCTCCTCGCGTCCATCGTCCTGGCGCCCGGGGCCTGGGCGTGGCAGACCACGATCCCGTCGGGAGCCAACCCGCCCACCGTGGACGCCGCGCGCGCCGTCGCCGTGATGCCGTCGTCGCGGGCCGTCATCGCCGCGGGTGCCGTCGACCTGTTCTTCGGTCCGCTCTTCACCGTGACGCGCCTCGAGCCGAACCACGGCGGGCAGGTGTGGCAGTACTTCGACTTCTCGAGCCACCACGGGGAGGCCCGCGCCGTCGCCGCCACCAACGACGTCATCGCCGCGGCCGGTGTCGTCAACGACGCCGACACGGGCGACGACTTCGTCGTCATGCGGATGCACCCCGACTTCGGGTTCCCGCTCTGGCGCACCACCATCGACGGCGATCCCGCCTGCAACGACCACGCGGACGCGGTCGCCATCGACCCGTCCGGCGACGTCGTCGCCGCCGGCACCATCGGCGACACCGACTTCGGTCAGGCCTGGGTGGTCGCCAAGCTCGACGGCGTCACCGGCTTCGAGGTCTGGCGCGACCAGGTCCCGAACGGCGAAGCCCTGGCCCTGGCCGTCGACGGCGCCGGCGACGTGTTCGTCGCGGGCGTGATCGCCGGGCGCTTCACGGTCCGCAAGCTCGACGGCGACAACGGCGTCGAGCTCTGGACCCAAGACGCCCGCCCAGGCCGCGCGGTCGCCGTCGGTCTCGATGGCGAGGGCACGGTCTACGCGGCCGGCGAGACGACCGATACCTGCGGCACGCAGCCGTGCGGCGTCGTCCGGCTCGACGCCGGCGACGGCGAGGTCGCCTGGCGTCGCGCCTTCCTCGACGACGATGCGACCGGCGGCGAGCCGCGGGCGCTGGCGGCAGGCCCCCTGCTCTCCGGCGTCGTCGTCGCCGGGCGCGAGCGCACGACGTTCGACACCTTCGCCGCCGTCCGGCTCGACGCCGCCGGTTCGGTCGACTGGCGCTACGTCATCGCCACCGACGGCGACGCCGTCGCGAACGACGTCGCGCTCGCGAACGGCGCCGCCGTCGTCACCGGCAACTTCAACCCCGGCGAGCAGCTGATGGCGGTCGCCCGCATCGAGCTCGGCAGCGGTGACGAGGAGTGGCAGCGGTTCCTCTCGGGCCCCGAGCCGGGTCGCAACGACGGGCTGGCGGTCGCCGTCGACGCCGACGACGACGTCCTTTCGGCGGGCGTGCTCACCGACTTCAGCGAGGACCCGGTCTTCGGCGTGGTGAAGCTCGACGGCGAGACCGGCGACGACTTCGACGGACCCTGCGGCAACGGCCAGATCGAGGACCCCGAGGATTGCGACGACGGCAACAACGAGGACGGCGACTGCTGCTCCGCCGTCTGCACCTTCGAGCCTGCCGGCCAGGACTGCCCGTCGGACGGCAACTCGTGCACCGACGACACCTGCAACGCCACCGGGGTCTGCCTGCACACGGACAACACCGACGACTGCGACGACGGTGACGACTGCACCGAGGACGACGTCTGCGACGACGGCGAGTGCATCGGTGCGCAGGCGCCGATCGGCACCGGGTGCACCTCCGGCAACGTCTGCCTGACCGGCGCCTGCAACGCCGACGGCACGTGCGTCCTCACCGCCAACACCGCCCCGTGCAACGACTTCAACGCCTGCACCACCAGCGACACCTGCGCCGACGGGCAGTGCCACGGCACGGCCGCGAGCGGCATCGCCTGCGACGACTTCAACCCGTGCACGGGCAACGGCGTCTGCCAGACCGGCTTCTGCCTGCCGGGTCTGCCGGTCACCGCCGGCACCAGCTGCTTCGACGACTTCAACGCCTGCACCGACGACGTCTGCAACGGCAGCGGCGTCTGCGGCCACCCGTTCAACTCGGCGCCCTGCGACGACAACGACGTGTGCACCCCCGGGGGCGTCTGCAACGACGGCGCCTGCGTCCTCGGCGCCACCACGTCGACGACGACCTCGTCGACCTCCACCACCACGAGCACGTCGACGACGACCAGCTCCACGTCGACGTCCACGAGCACATCGACCACCACCAGCACGTCGACCAGCACGACGCTGTCCTCGACGTCCACCACGTCCAGCACCACCTCGACGTCGACCTCCTCGACGTCCGTCAGCACGACCTCCTCCACGTCCACCACGTCGACCAGCTCCACCTCGTCGACGTCCACCTCGTCGACCAGCTCGACGACGACCAGCACGGTGCAGGCGTGCTCCGTCGACTCGACCTGCGACGACGGCGACGTCTGCAACGGCGAGGAGAGCTGCGAGGACGGCGGCTGCGCCCCCGCGGCGCGCGCCACCTGCCAGCGGCCGGACGCCGAGGCCTACATCACCACCTTCCGCGCCGACGCGGTGGCGGTGGTCGACGTCGGCACCCGCGTCGTCGAGGCCACCGTCGCGGTCGGCGGCGCACCGTGGGGCGTCGTGTGGTCGCCGAACGGCAGCCGCGTCTACGTCACCAGCCGGCGCACCAACACCGTCACGGCCATCGACACGCGCACGCGCACCGTCGTCGCCTCGGGCCCGGTCGGCAAGGAGCCGCTCGGCATCGACATCGATCCGTCCGGCGAGCGCCTGTGGGTCGCCAACCACGGCAGCGAGACGGTCTCCGTCCTCGACGCCGCCACGCTCGCGACCATCGCCACCGTGAAGACGGGGCGCGGACCGGCGGGCATCGCCGTCCATCCCGCGGGCACCCGGGTCTACGTCACCAACTACCGCTCGAGCTCGGTGTCGATCCTCGACGCCGCCACCACCAGGGTCATCGACACCGTCGCCGTCGACGAGCTGCCGCTCGGCATCGCCATCCACCCCGCGGGCACGAAGGTCTACGTCACGAGCTACCGGGCGCGGAACGTCAACGTCATCGGCACCACCAGCGGCACGGTGCTCGGCACCATCCGCGTCGGCCGCAAGCCGGTGGGCGTGGCCTTCGACGGCACCGGCGACCACGCCTTCGTCGCCAGCAGCGGCGACGACGTCCTCGCCGTCATCGACACCGCCGCCGACCGCGTGACGGACAAGCTGCCGGTCGGCGATCTGCCCCTCGGCGTCGCCGTCGACGTGTCCACCGGCGAGCCATGGGTCACCGGCGCCGACAGCGACGAGGTCCGGGCGCTCGGCGACACCACCGACGCGGTCACGTTGCCGCGCACGCCGGTGGCCTTCGGCAGCTTCATCGGCCGCCCGGCGGGTCGCTGCGCCGCGAAGGCGCCCCGCTGCGACGACGCCGATCCGTTCACGCTCGACGGCTGCGCCGCCGCGTCGGGCTGCGCGCACACCCCGCTGCTCGGCCTCGACGGCGTCGCCGCCGGTGTCCGCGCCCTCACGGAGACGGTGGCCGAGGCGCCGCTCGGCGACGGACCGCTGGCACAGCGCCTGCGCGCCGAGGTCCCGACCCTCGGCGGCGTCATCGCCGCGGTCCAGAACGGCGGCGATCGCACCGCCGGCAAGCTCGCGAAGCGGCGGCTCAAGCAGGTCGTGCAGCTGCTCGAGCGGGCGCGCACGCGCAACGAGCTCGGCCCCGACGGCGGCCGCCTCCTCGACCTCGCTCGCGAGACCAGCCGTCGCCTGAAGCTCGCGCTACGCGGGCGCTGAGCGACGCCGCCCTACCACGCGTTCCACGGAACGCGCGCGATGAAGAGCGCGCTGCCGGTGCCGTCGGGCCGGAAGACCGCCGCCTCCGCCCACGCGAGATCCTGCAGGACGGGACAGGTGAAGCCGGCGTGGCCGATGACGGCGGTGTTGGTGCCGGCGGCCGGGACCGCCGTGATCAGCGCATAGGACGCGTCGCAGCGGCCTGCCTCGTCGTAGACGAAGAACGTGACGTCCTGGCGCTGCTCGATGGCCGGGCCGAACGCCATCAGCTCGGCGGTGGTGACGTTGCGACAGAACTCACTCGAGACCACCCGTCCCACCGGGATCTCCTGCTGCGCGAACGTCTGGCCAATCGCGGTGGCCTCGGCGACGCCGGTGTCGTTCAGCTGGCGCGCGGTCGCGGTCGGCGTCTCGCCCATCGGGCAGGTGGCATCGCAGCGCTTCCACCAGTCGGGGTAGGCGGTGGTGGCGGCGAGGCCGAGCCCCGTGGCGTCGGCGCAGACCGTCGCCGAGGCGTGGCGCCAGTGCAGGACGTAGCCGCCACCCCGCAGTGCCTGGACGAGCGTCGGCGCCAGCGTGGCGCGCGCGTCGCCGTCGTCGCAGGCGGTGCCGGCGACGCAGCCGAAGAGCGCGTAGTGGTAGGTGCGCGGCGTATCGTCCGTCGACGGCAACAGCTGCGACACGGGATGCACGGCGTTGGTGGCGGCGCCGGCGTAGACCAGGTCGGCCGACGGGTCGTGCGCGTCGGCCGGCGGCTCGTCGAGCCGGCGCAGCAGCCGGACGTCCGTGAAGCCCGGCGCGGGAGCATTCCAGACGAGGACGACGTCGGGTCCGGCGATGGCCGCCGTCAGCTCGCCGGGTCCCGGGGGCCCGGGCAGGGTCGTGGTGCTGCTCGACGTCGACGTGGTGGTGGTGGTCGTCGTCGTCGTGACGTCCTCGGTGCGGAGCGCCGTGAATCGCACCGGCCGCTGGCCGCGCTGCCGCAGGCGCCCCACGAGGACGGAACAGTCACGCGGCGACAGGCGGATGGCGACGCGAACGCGGTCCGTGGCGCCGCACCCGTCCCACCGCGCCCGCATCCGCGTTCCGCGCCGGCGCACCCGCAGCCGCTCCGCCGCGGCGTCGCATCCCTCGAGCCCGACCCCGTCCGCCGACGTCACCACGGCGGTGATGGTGCCGTCCAGGAGCGGCTCGGTCGGAACGAACCGGCCCGGGGGGCACGGGGCCGCCCCGGCGATTGCACTTGCGGCCAGCAGGACCGCGGTCACCAGGATGCGCATCGGATCGCACGTCTAGCGCAGCCGCCGCGCGCCGCCTACCCCGCAGCCTCGAGCTCCGCGGCCACCTCGGCGATGGCCTCGCCCAGCACGCGCGCGATGACGTCGATCTGCGCGCGCGTCACCACGAGCGGCGGGCAGAGCACGATCACGTCGGCGCCGGCACGCACGATCACGCCACGACGGAGCGCCGCCTGGCGGATGCGCCACGGCACCTTCTGCGCCGCCGGGAACGGCTCGCGCGTGCTCCGGTCGCGCACGAGCTCCACCGCCGCCATGAGCCCGATCGACCGCACGTCGCCGACCAGCGGTGACGCCGCCAGCGCGTCGAGCCGCTGCCGGAAGTACGGCGCCTTCCGCCGCGTCTCGCGGATCAGGTCCTCGCGCTCGAGGATGTCGAGGTTGGCGAGGGCTGCGGCGCAGGCGACCGGATGACCCGAGTACGTGTAGCCGTGGTGGAGGGTGAAGTCGGGCCCGGCGTCGACCAGCGTCTTCCAGACGGCGTCGTGCAGCATGACGCCGCCGAGCGGCTGGTAGCCGCTGGTGACGCCCTTCGCGAACACCAGCATGTCGGGGACGACGCCGGCGTGCTGCACGCCGAACGCCTTGCCCGTCCGCCCGAAGCCGGTGATGACCTCGTCGACGACGAGCAGCAGACCGTGACGGTCGCAGATGGCGCGCAGGCGCTCGAGCCAGCCCGGCGGCGGAACGATGACGCCACCGACGCCCTGCACCGGCTCGACGATCACCGCCCCGACGCGGTCGACGCCCGCGCGCAGGACGACCTGCTCGAGCTCGTCGGCGCACGCCAGCGCGCATGACGGGAAGGTCTTCCCGAGCTCGCAGCGGTAGCAGTACGGCCGCGGCGCGCGCACCACCTCGGCCATCTGCGGCTCGTAGAAGGCGTGGAACGCCGGCAGGCCGGTGAGGCTGGCCGCGCCGGTGCTCGAGCCGTGGTATGCGCCGCGCAGCGCCACGATCGCGATCTTGTCCTGGTGGCCCCGCAGTCGCTGCACGACGCGCACCAGCCGGATGACGGTCTCGTTCGACTCCGAGCCGCCCGACGTGAAGACGACGTGGCGGAGCCCTTTCGGTGCCATGGCCGCGAGCCGCGCCGCCAGCGTCACCGCGGGATCGGACGAGAAGCCGAGGAGCGTCGGCGCGAAGGCCAGGGTGCGCGCCTGTGCGGCGATCGCACGCGCGATCTCGGCGCGCCCGTGCCCGACGGTGACGTTCCAGAGCGACGCCAGGCCGTCGATGTAACGCCGGCCGTCGCTGTCCCAGACGTACACGCCGCGCCCCCGCACCAGCCGCAGGGTGCCGTCGGCGACCGCCACGGCGGGCGAGCCGAAGCCGTGGACGAGATGCGCACGATCGAGCCGGTCGAGCGGATCCCGCATGGACGCGGCGTCAGCGCGCGGCGGTGGCGGTCTTCTTCGGCGTGGCCTTCTTCTTGGCCACCGTCGTCGACTTCGCCGTGCTCTTCTTCGCCACGGCCTTCTTCGACACGGTCTTCTTCGCCGGCGTCTTCTTGGCGACCACCCGCTTCTTCGACGTGGCCCGGCGGGCGACGACCTTCTTCCGCTTCGGGCGCGGCGCCGCGGCGGTCTCGACCACCGGCTCGTCCGGATCGGCGATGCGGCTCGCCAGCCCGAGCACGGCGTCGATGTAGGCGTCGGAGTGGTTGTAGTCCCAGATGACGCGGCGCTGCTCCTCGTACGTGATCCCGGGCTTCCAGCCGTGCGCCGCGAGGTACTTCGCGCAGGAGAAGATGGCGTCGTCGGGATCGTACAGGCTGACGACGCCGTCGCCGTTGCCGTCCTCGCCGTGACGCAGGTAGCTCGTCGGCAGGAACTGCGGCATGCCGAACGCGCCGGAGCCGGACCCGCGGATCGAGAGCGGGTCGATGCCGAGCCGTGCCGCGATGGTGAAGGTGCCGAGGACCTCGGGATAGAACATGTCCTCGAGACGCTGGCCGCGGGCGCGCACGCGCTGGGCTACGGCAGCCGACGACTCCTGCCCCAGGCCCTCGGTGTGGCGGGCGATGTTGGCGCCGAGGTTCGCCGGCTCGTTCGCCATGGCGAGGCGGGCGAGGCGCGGCAGGATGATGGTGTTCCCGGTGTTGCGGTTGCACGCCGACTCGACGTGCACGATCGCCGCCACGACCGACGCCGACACGCCGTGCGCCTGCTCTGCGGCGCGGAACGCAGTCAGATGGTCGTCCATGCAGCGCCGCGCCCGTGCGGTGCTGGAGGGCGACAGATGCCCGCTGTACATCGCGTGCGACTCGCGCGGATCGAGCGAGAAGCCGAGCCCGTCGAAGGGCGGAAAGCGCGGGTCGCTGAAGACGCGCAGCGACTGCTCGCGCGGCACGCCGTCGGCCTCGAGCTTGTCGATCAGCCAGCCGTAGCCCTTGTCGTCGAACTCCTGCGCCCGCGCCGCGGTCAGCGACAGCAGCAGGAGGACGAGAGCGAGCAGCGCACGCATGGCCAGTGCATTAGGCCGGCCTCCGGCGCAGGACGCAAACCGTGTCGTCACGCGCCGGCCAGCACCGCCCCGTCGGGCACGGTGGTGGGGCCGGTGACGCGCACGTCGCCGCGCACGGTGGCGGTGCCGGCGAAACGGACGTCGCCCTCGACCACGAACCGCGTCGCGTCGATGAGCGACGGCGCGCCGGAGGGAAAGCGCGCCTCGACGTCGGGCACGCGCCGGAAGAACTTCTGGTCGAGGTCGACGAAGATCGGCGGCAGCGTACGGCGCGGCGAGACGACGACGCGGAAATCGTCGGTGAGGTCGTGCACGTCCGACCACAGCGACAGCAGGTCGCTCGTCGTCTTCACCGGCACCAGCCGCGCCCGCGGTACGCGCACGGCGCGGGCCCCCGGGAAGACGCCGATGGCGGCGCCCATCGCCGTCTCGAGCTGGATCACCACCGGCGACCCGGGGTCGGCGGGGTCGACGGGCTTCTCGTTGGCGATCAGCGGCAGCGGCAGCACGCCGTGCGTCTCGTCCATGGTGCGTGCCAGCGTGCGCAGGTTCACCCACAGGTTGTTGGTGTTGAAGTAGCGGTGCACCGCGATGTTCTGGAAGTCGTCCTTCTCGTCGTCGGGGCACTGCGCCGACTCGCGCAGCAGCAGGCCGCCGGCACCGCGGCTGCACGCCAGATGGCCGCCCTTGCGGTCGGCCTCGGTGCGATCGGCCACCTCCATCAGGAACGGCGCCTGCTCGCCGGCGAACCAGCCCAGGATGTCGAGATCGAGCACGGCGCCCAGGTTGTCGGCGTTCGAGACGAAGGCGTACTCGATGCCCCGATCCAGCAGCGCGGCGAGCGTGCCCGAGGTGACGAGCGCGGCGTAGATGTCGCCGTGCCCGGGCGGGCACCACTCGTGCTCGGGCTCCTGCGGCCAGGCGACGGGCGTGCGGTCGGCCTTGAGGATGCGCGGCACCTTGTGCTGCAGGAAGTCGAGCGGCAGCCCGACGTCGAGCGCGGGATAGCGCCCGAGCAGCGCCAGCGAGTCGTCGCGCGTGCGGAAACTGTTCATCAGGACGAGCGGCAGCCGGGCGCCGTGCGTCTCGCGCAGGTGCAGCACCTGGCGCACGATGATGTCGAGGAAGGTGAGCCCCTGCTTCACGGGCAGCAGCGACTTGGCGCGCGTCATGCCCATCGACGTGCCGAGCCCGCCGTTCAGCTTGACGACGACCGTGCGCTCGAGCGCGGCACGCCCGGCGTCGCGCCATCGCGTCAGGCCGGCGGCGTCGGGCAGATCGCCCACGGGCGCGATGTCGCGCGACGAGACCTTGCCGAGGTCGCCGGCACCGAGCAGCCCGTAGGCGCGCTCGAAGGCGGCGATGGCGATCTCGGGCAGGCCCTCGGCCCGCATCTTGCCGGCGAACGGCGCGAATCCCGGCGTGCTCATCGCTGCTCCCCCATGGCCGGTGGGGCACACGCCCCCGAGCCGGCCGGCCCACACACCGCCACCGCATCGGCGACGAGCTGTACCGTGGTCTGGTCGCCGGTGATGCGGGCGACCTCCGCCGGCGGCGTACCGGCGTCCGAGGCGAGATGCCGTCGCATCGACTCCGACACGACCTCGACCCTGGCCGTCCCTTCGACGGCGGCCTCGCGGCCGCTGACGTCGCGCGGCACGAAGAAGGCGTAGTCGCGGAACCGCACGCGCACCTCGCTCTGGCCGTCGCGCAGCATCATCCAGCAGCCCTTGCGCTGGCAGACCCCGCTCACCACGCCCTGCACCCGCACGTCGCGATCGGCGAAGCGCGCCGGGTCGCGCAGGATGTCGGCCAGCGGGGTGACCGTGGTGAGCGCCGGTGCGCGACCATAGACCGCAGGCGCCGGCCCAGCGGCGACGGCAGGAAGGACCAGTACCAGGAGACCGAGCACCGCGAACCGCATGTCGACGGCCTGTATCCCCGTCGCGCCGCCGGCAGTCAACGCGGTCGCGCACGAAAAGTCCTTGACCCCGAACGGACGCGGACCGGATAACTCCGGGATGCGATCCGCGCTCGCCGTCGTCGTGCTCGCGACCCTGCTGCTCCCCTCTCTGGCGGCGGCCCAGCCGGCGCAGACGGCCGCCTGCCGGCGCGCCAACAGCAAGATCGAGGCGCTCGAGCGTCGCATCGCGCGCGCCAGGGGCGGCGCGCGACCGCAGCGACTCGCCCGCCTCGACCGCCTGACGCGCAAGCACGCCGACAAGTGCGTGCGACTGAACCAGCTGCAGGTGCTGGCGTCGCACAACAGTTACCACGTCGAACCGGTGCCGCCGCTCCTCGCCGCGCTGAAGGCGTTCGCGGCGCTGTTCGAGCAGATCGAGTACACCCACGTCCCCCTGGCGCAGCAGTTCTCCGAGCAGGGCATCCGCGCCATCGAGATCGACGTCTTCGCCGATCCCATGGGCGGGCTGTTCTCGCGCCGCGGCGGCCTGCTCGCCATCGGCGAGGACCCGGAGTCGGGCATTCCCGAGCTCGACGAGCCCGGGTTCAAGGTGTTCCACATCCAGGACATCGACTTCCGCAGCGTCTGCCTGACGTTCACGGACTGTCTCGAGCAGGTCCGCGACTGGTCCGACGCCAACCCCGGGCACCTCCCGCTGATGATCCAGATCGAAGCCAAGGACGACGTCATCCCCGACGTCTTCGGCTTCGGCTTCGCCGTCCCGCTCCCGATCGGCGCCGCCGAGTTCGACGCGCTCGACGCCGAGATCCGCGCCGTCTTCCCGCCCGAGCGGCTGATCACGCCGGACGACGTGCGGCGCGACATGTCGACGCTCGAGCAGGGCGTGCTGATCAAGGGCTGGCCGACGCTCGGCGAGTCGCGCGGTCGGGTCCTGTTCACGCTCGACAACGAGGGCGCCAAGCGCGCCGCGTACCGCGACGGCCACCCGAACCTCGAAGGGCGCGTACTCTTCACGCCGTCGGCACCGGGCGAGCCCGATGCTGCGTTCATCAAGGCGAACGACCCCGAGGAGGATCCCGCCCGCATCCCCGGACTGGTCGCGGCCGGCTACGTCGTGCGCACGCGCGCCGACGGCGACACCGTCGAGGCCCGCAGCGGCGACACCACGCAGCGCGACGCCGCCATCGCCAGCGGCGCCCAGTGGGTCAGCACCGACTACCCCGTCCCCGACCCGAGATTCGGCACCGGGTATTTCGTGGAGATCCCGGACGGCAGCCCGGCGCGGTGCAACCCGGTCAACGCTCCCCCAGGTTGCCGATCGGCAGCGCTGGAGTAGGCGCGGCTATTTGCAGAGCGGGTTCTTCTCGAGCCCGTCGGTCAGCTGCTTGCAGGACGTGGCGAGCGTGTCCTTCGCCTGCGGGTTGGCGGCCAGCTGCTTGAAGCCGTCGCGCTGATCGTTGAGCGCCTTCTCCATGATCGGGCGCGACGCCTCCGGTACCTTCGCGGTGCAGGCCTGGGCCTTCACGAGATAGGTGTCGCACTCGGCCACACCGGTCACCGATTCGGGTGCCGCGGCCGGCGCAGCCGCCTTGTCGTCGCCACCACCGCCGCATGCGATCACCGACAGGGCCAGTCCGATCGTCACTCCCAGGACTCGCTTCATGGTGTCTCCCCCTGCGTCGGCCACGTCGGGCGCCGAGGCGTGCGGCACGATAGTCGCGGGCCCCACACCGCGCAAACGATCCGCGTCGTTGGCGGCGCTGCGCCTTGACCGGCGGCGGCGGATCGTGGTTCCGATCCGCGCATGATCCTCGATCGCTTCCGCATGACCGATCGTGTGGCCATCGTGACCGGCGCCGGACGCGGCATCGGCGCTGGCATCGCACGTGCGATGGCGGAGGCAGGCGCCGACGTCGTGTGCGCGGCGCGCACACCGGGACAGATCGAGGAGACGGCCGCCGCCGTCCGCGCCGCCGGCCGCCGCGCGCTGGCGGTACCGTGCGACGTCACCGAACGCACCCAGCTCGAAGACCTCGTGAAGGCCACGCTCGACACCTTCGAGCGCATCGACGTGGTCGTGAACAACGCCGGCGGCTACCCGCCGCTTCCCGCGCTGCGCACCAGCGAGCGCGCCTTCGAGGAGGCGTTCCGCTTCAACGTGACGACGGCCTTCCTGCTGAGTCGCTTCACCATCCCCTACCTCCAGGAGGCCCCGGGCGGCGGCACCATCCTCAACATCTCGTCGGCGGCGGGCCGCATCGTACGCGCCGGGTTCGTGGCCTACGGCACGGCGAAGGCGGCGCTGTCGTTCATGACGCGCCAGCTGGCGGCGGAGTTCGCGCCCGCGGTGCGCGTCAACGCCATCGCGGTCGGCGCGGTGTCGACGTCGGCCCTGCAGCCGTTCCTCGACGACGAGCTCGAGGCGAAGATGGCCGCCATGACCCCGATGCGCCGCATCGGTACCGTCGAGGACATCGCCGCGGCCGCGATCTGGCTGTGCTCGCCCGCGGGCGCCTGGGTGACGGGCAAGGTGGTCGAGGTGGACGGCGGCACCGAGTCGACGAACTGGCCCTTCGACTGACCGCGGCCGTCCTTGCCTCGGGTCGCCCGGGCTGTCGTTCTGGCCGCCATGCGACCAGGATCCGGCAGCCATGGAGCGGAGTTCCCGGCACTACCCGACGGGGTGGCGACCGAGATCGTCGCGCGGTTCAACGAGATGAACGCGCCGCTGTTCGGCGGCCACCTCGGCTTCGAGTTGGTGGAGGTGCGACGCGGGTACGCGCGGCTGGTGACGGAGTGCCGCCCGCAGCTCGCGAACCCGGGCGGGATCATGCACGGCGGCGCCAGCTTCGGCATGGCCGACTCGGTGGTGGCGGCCGCCCTCATCACCATCTACGGCCCCGGCAACGCGCTGCTGACGATCGAGATGAAGATCAACTACCTCGAGCCCATCATCAGCGGCACCGTCACCGCCGAGGCCTGGGTGCTGCGCTCGAGCCGTCGCAGCGCCTACGCCGAGGTCGACGTGTGGGCGGGGGGCAAGCTCGCCGCACGCGCGAGCACGACGTACATGATCCGTCCCATGACGCCGGCCACCTGACGGGCCGGGTCAGGTTTCTGTCACCATGACGCGGCGCGATCTCGCACCGGCGTGGCGGCAATTCTGGCCCACCGGTTGCTTCATTCCTCGCGGGAGGAGTGGCGAATGATGACTTTCACCGTCGGTCTCTGGTTGGGCGCCGCACTGGGCGCCTGCTGCATGGGCGCGCTGTGGGATCACGAGCGTCGTGATCGCCAGGAGCTGCCGCTCCACCGTTCCTAGACCGGCTCGAGATCGTCGCGCGCCGGACCGGCCAGCACGTGGCCGGTGGCGTCGAACCGCGACCCGTGGCACGGGCAGTCCCACGACTGCTCGGCGCCGTTCCAGGACACGATGCAACGGAGATGTGGACAGACCGCCGACATCTCGTGCACGACGCCGGCGGCATCGCGATGCACCGCCACCTTCGTGAGCCCGCGCCGCACGATCGCCCCGCCACACGGGGGCACGTCGTCGGCCGAGTCGGCGGTTCCGCCACGAACCCAGGACGTGAGCTGGGCAGCGACGTTCAGGTTCTCGCGCACCAGCGCGCCGGCGGCGCGCACCCGCAGCCGTGACGGATCGTAGAGCGCCGCCCACGGGTTCGGGCGCTCCTGCAGCAGATCGGTGAGCAGCATGCCCGCGATGACCCCGTGGGTGATGCCGTTCCCCGAATCGCCGGTGACGACGTAGACGTCCGGCCGCGTCTCGGTGCGACCGATGAACGCGAGCCCGTCCATCGACTCCATCACCTGCCCCGACCAGCGATGCGCGACCGGACCCATCATCGGGAACCAGCTGCGCCCCCACGCCTCGAGCCGCGCCCAGCGCATCGCGGCCGGATCGTCCTCCTGACCGGTCTTGTGGTCCTCGCCGCCGACGAGCAGCAGCTGCGACCCGGCGGCGCGGTCGACGGCGAGCCGGACGTAGTGGAACGGCTCGGCCATGTCCCAGAACAGCGCATGCGGCACCGCGCCGGTCGGCACCGGCGCCGCCACGACGTAGGTGCGGTAGGCGGCCTGCTTGGGATGCAGCGCGAGCGCGTCGTGGATCGGCGAGTTCGTGGCCAGCACGACGGCGTCGGCGACGACCGCCGGACCGTGCGCCGTCACGACCCGCGCCGGTGCACCGCCGTCGAAACCGGCGACGTGGGTGTCGCCGTGGATCGCGACGCCGAGACGCCCGAGCGCTGCGACCAGTCCATGGGCCAGCGCCACGGGATCGAGCTGGGCCTGCGCCGGAAAGCGCAGGCACGTTCCCGTGTCGACGGCACCGAGCGGCGCGCGCGCCATGCGCTCGACGTGGACGTCGGCGGCGCGGGCGGCGGCGAGCTCGAAGTCGATCGCGGTCGGGTCGTCGGGATTGCCCGTGAGCCACCCGTCGACGCGCGCCCAGTCACACGCGATCTGCTCGTCGTGGAGGATCGTCTCCAAGCGATCGATGGCGACGGCGTGGCTCGCGGCCGCGAGTCGCGCGCCGTCGGCACCATGATGGCGGACGAGCTTCGTCCAACCGTGGTCGAGTGCCGTGACCAGCTGCGCCGTGCTGCGGTGGGTCTCACCGCCCGCGACGGCGCCCTGCTCGAGCACCACCACCGCGCGTCCCTCGCGGGCGAGGAGGTACGCGGTCACGAGCCCGGCGATGCCGGCGCCCACGACGCAGACCTCCGTCCGCCTCGTCGCCGGCAGCGGGGCCGCAGTCGGCAGGCCGCTGCCGGCGATCCACGACGGCGTGGTCATCGTCAGAACAGATCGTCGAAGAAGTCGCCGACGTCGTCGGCGAGGTCGCCACCGATGTCGCCCGCGTCGTCGCCGATCTCGCGGAACGACGCCGTCAGCACGTTGGAACCGTCCTCGTCGGCGATGATGCCGAACGGCACCTCGCCCGGAGGCTGGAAGCGATTGCCCACCAGCGGATCGCGTGCCGCGACGCGAGCGACGTCGACCCGCGGGATCGCCTCGCCGAAGCGCAGGTTGATGGCGTGGATGAACGCGTTCGCGATCAGTGCCTGGCCGGTCCGGGTGGGATGGACGCCGTCGAGGCCGAAGATGCCGCCAAGGTAGCTCGTGGTGAGCACGAGCGAGCCGTCGCCGCGGACGTCGACACCGTTGGCGGCATAGTCGTCGAAGGCGCCGAAGACGTCGATCGCCGCGATCGGCACGTTACGCGACGTCTCGACCTCGGCGATCGCCGCCGCGATCTCGGTGTTGTACGCCTGGACCGTGCCGCGGATGCTGAGCTTCTCCTCGGCGTTCAGCACGTCGCTGCACGGCGGCTCGGGCAGGAGGCTGCGATCGAGGTCGACCGAGAGCAGGTCGTCCGGCAGCACCGCGCTGACGGTGCCGTCGGCGCGCTTGCAGGTGGTGATCTGCTGGCCGGCGCGGCGGAGCGCCGCGACGTTGGTCACGTCGGGAATGTTGGCGACGGCCATCGGCGCGTTGGTGTCCGCGAGCGCATTCAGCAGCCGCCGATACTGGACGCCGAACTCCGCCGGCGTCAGCTCCGCACCCTGCGGATTGGTGCCGGTGGCGAGATCGAGGACGTCGTTGTTGCCGAGCCACACCAGCAGGAAGGAGGGGGCGAGCTCCTTCGCGCGGCTCACCTGCGAGACGGAGTCGTCCTGGAGCGGCAGCCCGAGGATCAGGAACTTCATGATGTCGCGTCCCGACGGGTCGCCCGACACCAGCTCCTCGGCGAAGCCCTGCGTATCCAGGCGCTCGAAGACGGTCGACACACTCTCGCCGGGGACGGCGAGATTACGCACCGTCTTGTCGGCGTCACTGCGGAAGCCGATGCCGTCGGAGCGCCGGCGCACCTCGTCGGCCTCGAGCACGCCATTCCGGTTCCCGTCCTCGATGCGATACGGCGGCGGCAGCCCGGGGCCGCTCATGAGCGGCTGCGGCAGGTTCACGTGCGCGCGACGCGCGATCAGCGCCGGGGCGCTGTCGCGCTGCCCCGTCTGCCCACGGGCGACGAGTCCGCCGTTGCCGAAGCCGGCGAGGATACTGTCGCCGACGACGACGGTGCGTCGCATCAGGCGCGAGCGCACCGCCGCGTCGGCGGGAAGCGCCGTCGCGCCGACCCCGATGACGAGGGACGCGACGGCGACGAAGCGGATACGGAAGTCGTGATGGCGCATGCGAATCAGTTCTCCACGTGCAGGTCGTCGCGCACCGCGCGCACGCCGGTGGTGGTCCGGGCGGCGACGGCGGCGCGCAGGCGCTGCTCGTTGTTGGGAACGGTGCCGCTCAGGCGGGCGACGCCGTTCTGGACCTCGACGGTCACACGTGACAGGTCGTCGGTGCGGGCCAGCGTCTCCTTGACGCGCTCCTGCACGACGTCGTCCTTGGCCTGGACGGCGCTCTGCTGCTCGGACGGCACCACCTGGAGCTCGTTGGCCACCGTCTTCACCCCGTCGACCTTGCGCGCATTCTCCTCGGCCGCCGCCTTCGCCGCCGCCGTCGGCACCATGCCGAACAGCGTCACCGTTCCGCCGATGGTGTCGACGTTGACGTCGAGCCCCGGCGTGCGGTCGTCGGCGATGAGCCGCATCTTCACGGCGGACGTGATCCACATGTCACGCACCGACGCGGTGGCGCCGTCGCCGGCGGGCCGGTCGGACCATACTTCCTTGTCACCGAGGGTGTTCGGACTCTGGATCTCGCTCGCGACGCGCTTCACGCCGTCCACGTGCGACGCGACCTCGACGGCATGCAGGTGATCGCTCAGCGTCGGCACGGTGCCGCCGAGAAGGACGACCCCTTTGTTCACCGACTCGACGTCGACCTTGCCGAGA
This sequence comes from uncultured Binatia bacterium (SeqCode), assembly GCA_964404165.1. GTDB lineage: Bacteria > Desulfobacterota > Binatia > DP-6 > DP-6 > DASYLJ01. The sequence goes on from CAYOIZ010000003.1 coordinate 108,040, forward strand.
TCCTTCTCGGCGTCGATCGCGGCGGACACGCGCTTCTGGAGGTCGGCATCGGTGGTCGCCGCGGCGTCCTGCGCGCGCGGTGCAACGACCTGCACGAGGTTGCGCACGTTGCCCACGCCGTCGATGCCCTTCACGACGGACGTCGCCTTGTCCTTCTCGGCTGCCGACGCGACGGTGCCGTGCAGCGTGACGCGACCGTTCACCGTGTCGACGTTGATGGCCGTGCCGCTGACGCCGTCGGTGGTGAGGAGCGCCATCTTCGCCTTGGTGGTGATCCAGGCGTCGGACGGTGCGGCCAGAGCGGTCGAGCCGCCGACGAACACGGCCAGCGTGACGGCGAGGGCTCGGACGAGGGACGTGGTCTTCATCGCGTCGATCTCCTTGCAGTGGAAACGAGAAATGCCGCGGGATGCGGCATTCGCAGGAGACACACAGCACGTTCCGCGCCATCGCGGATTCTCCATGACCAGCATGCGATCACGGGCGCGCCGGGGGCCGGGGGTTACATCGCCGTGGCATGTCTTACAAAGCCGAGCGGCGCGAACCCGCGTCAGACGTGGACCGAATCGACGTGGTGCGCTGGCACGTCGGTTGCAATCGCACTCCTCGCAGGAGGAACTGCCATGCTGAGCTGGGCCATCACGTTCTTCATCGTCGCACTCGTCGCCGCCGCCCTGGGCTTCGGCGGGGTGGCCGGCATGTCGGCCGACATCGGTTGGCTGCTGGCGGTGCTCGGAGTCGTTCTGCTCGTCGTCGGCGTCTTCTTCGGCCGCGGCATCGGCGGACGAGGGCCCAGCGCCATTCCCTGACCTCCGCCCTCTCGTGTTCAACCGTAGCGGCACCCGCGAACCCTGCCCCGCGGACCGCTACCCCACCCGTCGCGGCATCGGACCCCACCTCCGGTGCCGCGACGGCCTTTTGGGGCGGACGAATCTACAAGGTGTGTCGTGCGATCCGTCGCGGCCGACGTGGATTTGAGGCGGAGCGTCATGTGATCGGTGGCATGGAACCTGCTCCGTTGCCCGCCGACGATGCACATCTGGGCAGGCTCGAACCTCGCGCGACGCTCCCTGACGGCGGCGCTCCTTCTCCTCGCCACCGGCACCCACGCCCTGGCGCGCGACTCGGGCGATCCGATCGCGTTGCGATGGATGGAGTCGGACGTGTCCGGCTTCTCGAACATCCTCTCGCCCGACGGCAAGAAGGTGATCGGCACCATCGACTTCCACCAGGAACGAAAAGGCGACGTCATCGACGCCGTCCGGGTGGCGCGCTTCGCCGACGGCTCGAGCGACGAGGACCGGGCCACCGCGCGCGTCGGCAAGACGTTGGTGACGCTGCGCGGCCGCTCGATCATCCGGGACACGAAGGGGCGGGTGACGGTCGACATCACCATCGACGTCGAGAAGGGTCGCATCACCGGCTTCTCGGGCCTCGGCAAGGACCGCAAGGAATACGACGAGAAAGAGGACCTCCCCGGGGCCACCTACTTCGGGCCCCTCGTCTTCATCGCCATCAAGAATTTCGCCGGCAACGCCGAGGACGGACGGCTCGTCTTCCGCACCGTCGTGCCGACGCCGTCGCCGCGGGTGATCGACATGGAGGTGCTGCCGATGGAGGCCGCCACCGTGTCGCGCCCCGGCATCAAGATCCCGACCACCCGCTACGCGCTTCGTCCGACGGTGAACGTGCTGATCGACCCGATCATCCGGATGATCGCCCCGGAGACCTCGTTCTTCGTCGACAAGGGAGAGCCGCCCTCGCTGGCGCGCTTCGCAGGTCCACGGAACTACGCCGGGCAGGAGATCCGGATCGAGTGACCACCGGCCGGCGCGGTCGCCGCGCCGTGCCCGGGTCGCGCGCGTCCCGTGGGGGGAGGCGTGCGCCCGCAACCATCCACACCACGAGGAGGAGGATCGATGTACCACAGGAACACTCGGATGCTGTCCGCGGGCGTGCTGCTCGCCGTCGCGGCCAGCGGGTGCGCGACCATGCGGGACAACCCGACGGCGTGCAAGATCGCGACGACGCTCGCCGGCGCCACGCTGGGTGGCGTTGGCGGCGGTGTCGGCGTCGACCAGATCGAACGCCATCGCACCACGCTCACGGAGCGCGCCGCCGGCGCCGCCGCAGGCGCGGCCGTCGGCGCGGCCGTCGGCTACGTGGCCGGTGAGTTCCTGCTCTGCCCCGAGCCGGAGCCGCCCCCGCCCCCGCCCGTCGCCGCGCCGCCGCCTCCACCGCCGCCGGCACGCGGGACGAAGATCGTCGAGATCGACGCCGCGCACTTCGACTTCGACCGGGCGGTGCTCAAGCCCGAGGGGGAGCGCAAGGCCGATCAGGCCGTGTCGCTCATGAAACAGAACCCCGACATGCGCGTGTCGGCCGAAGGCCACACCGATTCCGTCGGCTCGGACCAGTACAACCTGCGACTCGGCGAGCGCCGCGCGAACGCGGTGAAGGCCTACCTGGTGCGGCAGGGCATCGCCTCGAGCCGCATCCGGACGGAGTCGTTCGGCAAGGCCAAGCCGGTCGCACCCAACACCACCGCCGAGGGTCGCGCCAGGAACCGGCGCGTCGAGATCATCGTCGACTGACGACCCGCGTCGCCACGTGCTCCCGCGGCGGATCCTCGTCGCGGGAGCACGGCGTCACGACGCCTGCTCCGAGAAGCGTCCCATCACGTGCAGGACCACGAGGACGATCAGCGTGGTCCCGGCGGCCGCGATCACCTGCCCCATCGCGGTGCAGACGCCGATGGCGGCGGTGAGCAGCAGGGACGCCGCGGTGGTGATGCCCTCGACACCCCCCGATCCGGAGTTCCGGATGATGGTCCCGGCGCCGAGGAAGCTGATGCCGGCGATCACCGCCTCGACGAGTCGGAGCGGATCGGTGTGCAGGTTGACGCCGCCCGACACCTCGCGCTCGACGCTCTCGACGAGCACGTCGCCCATCGACACGATGAGCGCCGCCGCCGCGGCCACCAGCATGTGGGTGCGCAGGCCCGCCGGCTTCTTCGCCCACTCGCGTTCGATGCCGAGCACGGCGCCGAGCCCCATCGCCATGACGACGTGGGCGAGCATGTACCACTGTCCCGGATCGAAGCTCATCAACTGCGGCGGCATCACGCGTGTCCTCGTAGCTCGGCCCTGACGGGCAGGTGATCCGACGCCAACCGCGCCAACGGGGTGTCGTGCGCGCGCAGGCCGACGAACGCCGACGCCGGCCGCACCAGCACGCGGTCGAGCGCCAACGTGGGACGGATGGTCGGGAACGACGCCACCGCGGCGCATGCGAAGCTGGCACGCAGGCGGCGCAGGACCCGTGCCGGCCCGAGCCACTCGTTGAGATCGCCGAGCAGCACGACCAGCTCCGGGGTGGCCTGCTCGACGACCGACGCGAGCAACCGCTCCACCTGCTGGCGGCGCTCGTAGCCGCGCAGTCCGAGGTGCGTCACGATCAGGCGGCACGTGCCGCCGTCGACGTCGAGCTCCGCGTCGATGGCGCCACGTGGCTCGCGGCCGGCGATGCTGAGATCGACGAGGCGGCTCGTGCGCAGCGGCCGCCGCGTCAGCAGCGCGTTGCCGAAGTCGCCGTCGGTGCGGCGCAGCGTCGGCCCGAGGACGGCGTGGAAGCCCGTCCTGCCCGCGATGTACGCCACCTGATCGCCGTCGCCGCCCACCTCCTGCAGGCCGACGACGTCGGCGTCGAGCTCGCGGACGACCTCCGCCACCCGATCGGGATCGCACCGTGCATCGCGGCCGATGCAGCGATGCACGTTGTACGTGGCCACGATCACCTCACTCCACCGAGCCGAGGAGCAGCGCGAGCGCGATCACACCGGGCGCCATGCCGAGCACGGTGCCGATCAAGAAGTGGTCGAGGCGCACGCGCAGGGCGCCGGCCACGAGGTTGACGATGGTGAACGGCGCCACCGGGACGAGGCGTATCACCGTCATGCCGAGGAGACCGTGCCGCCCCAGGCGGCGCGAGACCCGATCGAGGTGCTTGCCGGCGATGCGCCGGATGGCGTCGCGCCAGAGCGAACGACCCACCATCCACGCCACCGCCGCCGCCACCGTCGCGCCGAGGAGCGCATACGCGGTGCCCAGCCAGGGGCCGAACAGCAGCACCGTGGCCATCACCAGGAGCGTCACCGGCAGCATGCACGCGCTCCCCACGACGTAGACGCCCGCCGTCGCGAACGGTGCCAGCGCGTTGTTGCGCCACGGCGCGGCCCAGTGCGCGATCCGATCCGGCGACAGCCACCCGGGTACGCCGCCCCACATCCAGAAACCGGCAGCGAGCAGCAGCACCCCGAGCGTGCCCAGGACCCCCAGCACCGATCGCACCGCCGATTCGCGGAGCTCCGGCGGCAGCACCCCGGCGAGCAGGGCCGCATTGGCGACGGGACGTTCGAGGTCGACGAGGGGCGTGTCGGGGAGCGCCTGGTCGATCCATCCGGGCTCGGCGTCTTCGAGCGGCACCAGCGTGCGCGGCAACCCGCAGAGCTGGTCGACCGCGGCGATCAGCGAGCCGGTCTCGGCGAGCACGTGCGCCACGCGATCGGGGGCGACGCCGAGGTGCTCGCCCAGCAGTCGATCGCGCAGCCCGGCGATCGCCGTGGCGACGCGCGGATCCCCGTTGGCTTCGAGCGCCAGGTCGCACTCGGTGTCGAGGCCCATCGAACGGTTGCTCAGATTCGACGAGGCGACGCGCGCGAGCACGTCGTCGACCACCATGACCTTGGCGTGGATGTTCACGCCGACGTCGCCGGGAATCTGCGGCCGCAGGACGCGCAGGTGGCCGTGGCGATCGGCGTCGCGCAGATGACGCAGGAGGCGGCCGCGCAGCACGCCCATGGTGCTCTCCTCGAGCCAGCCCGAGCAGCACTGCGGCAGCACCAGGACGACCTCGGGCCCGTCGGGCTCGGCGAGGCGCGCGGCGAGCGCATCGCGCACCATGGTCGACGTCAGGTACTGGTTCTCGGCGTAGATCCAGCGACGCGCGGCCGCGATGGCGTCGCGGTAGAGCGCCTCGACCTCGCGCACCTCGGGCCGGCCGTCGAGCGCCGGAATCGTGCGCGAGATGGCGACCGGGACCTGCTCGACGTCGGGAACGAGCGCCGGCGGCCACGGATCGGAGCCCGGACGGGCGGGCCGGAGCTGCACCCCGGTGGCATGGCGCCAGCGCGTGCGGGCGAGCTGCCCGAGCGCCGCGGCGGCGTCGCCGGAGACCGCCACCTGCACGTCGTGGAACGGCGGATAGGTCGAGCCGTCGGGCAGGATGCGCTGCGGATCGGTCGCCAGATGCGCCGGCGTGTCCCAGCGACTCGTCGTCAGGTCGAGGCCCCCGAGAAAGGCCACCGCATCGTCGACGACGACGACCTTCTGATGGTGGCAGCCGCCCAGCGGATGCTCGGCATCGAGCCGGAACTCCATGCGGCGGTGGGTTCGCCATCCGAGACGGATCGCCGGCAGCAGCTCGCGCTCGAGCGCGAAGACGAGCGAGAAGTCCCAGTCGAGGACGTGGATGCGGAGGCCACGACGTCGCCGGACCAGCGCGTCGAGAAACGGCCCGAGCTCGGCCGGCAGGCCCTCGGGCATCTCGGGCATGAGTCGGGCACGCGACTGGACGTCCCAGCCGACGATGAGGATCGACTCGCGCGCCGCCATCGCGGCGTGGACGAACGCGTCGAAGTACGCCGCGCCGTCGACGAGCCACGCCAGCCGCGAGGCGTGGGCGATCCGCCAGCAGTTGCGCCCCGTAGCCAGGATCGCGGCGCCGTCGCGACGCTCCGTCTCCACCAGTGTCGATTGCACTCGGGGCGGGAAAGCATGCCTCGTGCCATCGCGCCTGCGCCCGCCCATGCGATCTCCGCTCCCCGAAATCGCCGCGCGCATGTAAAGCGTACACGCTGACCGTGGAAAAGATGCCGTCTTTCAGGCGGATACCCGTGGCATGCTTCTCGCTCTCCACGCCGACATCAACGCTTTTTCGAGAAGGAAGGGAGACTCGATGACGATGCGATCCACCCGAGCACTCTGGCTGGCGATCCCGATCCTCGCCGTGACCACGATGGTCCGTGCAGCGGACGTCGTGCCACCCGGCAACCTCGAACGCATGCTGACGGTCGAGAGCGTGAGCCGGATCGGCAACGTCGTGACCGGGCGAATCGTGAACCGCACCAACGACGTGGTGACCGACGTCCAGGTCATGGTCCGCGACACGTTCTCGTGGACGAACGAGCGCAGCCCCGGCTCCGACGATCCCGGTCAGGCCACCAACGCCGTGGTGAAGGGCCCGATCCCGCCTGGCGGCAGCGTGACCTTCGAGCTCACCGAAGCCGCGCCCCCCGCCCGCACCGACGGCACCTACGAAACCGCGGTCTCGGTGATCAGCTTCACGAAGCTGGAGCCCCCTGCCCGCACGGGCGCGGCGCACTGAGAGCGCGACCCAAGACCATGTCTTGGGTCGACGAAGGCCGCGAGTAGGGTCGACGGTTCCCGCGCGACCAGCATGTCGCGGCCGGCGACGCCTCGGCGAAGCCAGCGCGACAAGGGAAGCCCGCATGGGCACCACACACCGCTCCACGGCGGCAGGCGAAGACCCTACGAGTCGGGCCTCAGGCGATCGGAGCAGTATGGTGCGCCGGCTTCGCCGGCCGCACCACGGTGGTCGCAAGCCCCCGTCGCCCCACACTCGCGCTCCTCCCGACCCAAGACATGGTCTTGGGTCGCATGTCAGTCGCGTTTGTAGAGGTTCAGCCGGTTGTAGAGCGTCTTCAGGCTGATCCCGAGGACGTCGGCGGTCTTCTTCTTGTCGCCGTCGTAGTGGGCGAGCGTCGCCAGGATGAGGCGACGCTCGACCTCGGTGAGCGACGTCCCCACCTTGAGCGGCTCGTCGGCATCGATCGCCAACGGGACCACCGGGGCGCGCACCTCTTCCGGCAGCGCATCGAGGCCGACCTCGTCGTCGGCCATGATGAAGGCACGATGGACGACGTTGCGCAGCTCGCGCACGTTGCCGGGCCACTCGTAGCGCTCGAGGCGCGCGACGGCGTCCTCCGTCATCCGTTTCTGCTTCTGTTCGGCCTCGTTCAGGAGGTCGAGGAAGTAGCGCGCCAGCAGGGGCACGTCCCCACCCCGCTCGCGCAACGGCGGCAGCGAGATGGGGAAGACGTTCAGGCGGTAGTAGAGGTCCTCGCGCAGCTTGCCCTCGGCGACCGCCTGGCTCGTGTTGCGGTTCGTCGCGGCGATGACGCGGACGTCGGTCTGGATCGGCGTATCGCCGCCGATGCGGAGCACGCTGCCGGTCTCGAGCACGCGTAGCAGCTTCACCTGCAGCTCGATCGGCATCTCGGTGATCTCGTCGAGGAACAACGTGCCGCCCGAGGCGCGCTCGAAGTGCCCGCGGTGTCGTTGACCCGCCCCCGTGAAGCTGCCGCGCTCGTGCCCGAAGAGCTCGCTCTCGATCAGGTTCGGCGACACGGCGCCGCAGTTGATGGCGAGGAACGGTCCGCGCCGGCGCTGGCTCAGCTCGTGCACCGTCTCGGAGGCGATCTCCTTGCCCGTGCCGCTCTCGCCCATGAGCAGCACGGTGGCCTCGGTCGGAGCCACCTTGCCGATCAGGTCGTAGACCTGCTGCATGCAGCTGGAGGCACCGATCAGGCGGCCGAACCGGCCGAGCTTGCGCAGCTCCCCGCGCAGCGACCCGATCTCCTTCTTCATCTCCAGGCGCCGCGTGACGTTGGTCAGCACGGTCTTGAGGCGCGGCAGGTCGACGGGCTTGGTGAGATAGTCGGTGACGCCGATGCGCAGCGCCTCGATCGCCGACTCGACGCTCGCGTGCCCGGTGATGAGCACCATGTCGGTGCGCAGCGCCGGATCGATGTCCTTCAGCAGATCGATGCCGGAGCCGTCGGGCAGGACGAGGTCGCTCAGCACCACGTCCGGGGTCCGCTCCTCGAGCAGCACGCGGGCCTCGGCGAGGGTGCCCGCGGTCCGGGTCGTGAACCCCTCGTGCTCCACCAGCTCCGCGAGCCCACTCAGCTGGGCCGGGTCGTCGTCGATCAGGAGCGCATCAGGCATGGGGGGCATCGTCTCCCGGCGCGACGTGCGGTAGCTCGACCTCGAGGCTGGCGCCGGCGGACCCGCTCCGCACGGTGCCGCCGGCGAGGCGCACCAGGGCGTCGCAGCCCTCGAATCCCTGATCGGCGGCGGCATCGAGCCCGCCCGGGGTGTCGATACGGATACGCACCCCGGCCTCCTCGTTGGTGGCGCCGACGCCCACCCGGGCACCCGCAGGGACGTGATCGAGCGTCCACAGGAGGACGTCGAGCAGCGCCTGCTCGACGACCCGACGGCGGCCCGTCACGGGCAGCGGTCCGCTCGACGTCACCTCGAGCGGGGCGCGGCGTTCGGTGGACTGGGGCGCCAGCAGGGCGTGCACCCCACCCAGGACCTCGGCCAGATCGAACGCCTCGACCCCACCGTCGTCGAGCGCGACGATGGCACCGAGCAGCACGTCGACGAGCTCCTGCACCCGCCGCCGCTGCTCGCCGACCACCCGCACGTAGCGCTCCTGCCGTGCCCGCAGCGCGGGATCCTCGACGTCGGCGATGCTGCGCGCGAGCAGCTCCGTATGGATGGCGAGGGCGCTCGAAGCACCCCGGACCTCATGGGCGTAGGCCCGCGTCATGCGGCTCAGGCTGCGGAGTCGGGCGGCTGTGAGGGCGTTGGCAGTCATTTCGGGGTGCGAAGCGCCCGCAGCGGGGTTTGGCACGGGTTCCCGTGCGCGTCAACGCGCTGCGACGCTCCAAATCCGCCAAGCCGGTTGTACAAAGCGCAGGGCCCCCCGTCGTCAACCCCACCGTTTTCCTTCGGAATCGCGCCGTCTGCGGTGCGGCACGCAAGCTGCACAGACCCACTCGCACGGAGGTGCGTATGACGCAGGCGGCAACCCAGACCGACAATGGACTTCCCCGGCTCTTCGAGCCGAATACCCTTCTTCCCTCGCAGTTCTTCACCGCGCTGCAGCGGCGTTCGGCACGGACCCCTGAGCAGCGGCTGATGTTCGCCATCCTGTTCGACGCGGTCTCCGTGTACTGCCGCGAGCGCGAGCCGGCGACGTCGAAGGAGCGCCGCATCCTGCGCGAGACGAGTCGCTGGATCACCAGCAACGATCGCACCTGGGTGTTCTCGTTCCTGCGCGTCTGCGAAGCGCTCGACCTCGACGCCAGCTACATCCGCCGTGGGCTGCGTGAGCTGCGCGCCAACCGCAGCGGGGCCGCGAAGGCCGTCCGGGCCGCGGCCGTCGAGCTCGACGAACAGCAGTCCGAACAGCGGCTGGCCGTCGGAGAGTGAACGCGATGGGTGCTCCTGCAGCCAACGGCCTGCTGCGCGACGAGCCACCGACGGTGTCGTCGGCCCTCGACCGGATGGTCGACGCCGCCCAGCAGGTCGTGGTCGACCAGGTCGTCCTGGCACGGCTCGACGCCCAGGCGGCACTCGCGACGGCCGTGCGTGACGCCTCGATCCTGGCGTTCGGCGGCATCCTGATGCTGTTCGCATGGGTCGTCGCCATGGTGGCGCTGCACGGCGTGCTCGTCCATCGCCTCCTCCCCGAAGCCAGTCTCGGCCTCATCGCCGCCGGCAACGCCGTCATCGGGGCGACCCTCATCGGCCTGGGCGTTGGCCGCCTGCGCCGATCCGGCCAGGAGGGCGACGCCAATGGCCGAACCTGAAGAGCGCGCGATCCTGCGCCAGAACATCGAGGTCCACAAACGCGAGCTCCGGCTCGCGGTGGACGACCTCCGCGAGGCCGCGCTGTCATGGACCGACCCGCGCGACCTCATCCGCGAGCGACCAGGGACCTGGCTGCTCGTCGGGCTCGCCGCCGGCCTCTGGCTGGGGGCGCGACGATGACCACCGACTCAAGGGAGACACACGACATGACGACCGAGACGAACGGCGCAGTGAGCGCCATCGCCGAGCAGGCGGCCGAACATCTGGACGACGTACGCGGTGAGCTCGAAACCGTGGACCGCCGCGTCCGCGGCATCGTGGACGAGTATCCGTTGGCCTCGCTCTTCGGCGCCGTAGCGGTGGGCTATCTCGTCGCCCGCCTGACGAGCCGGATCTAGGGGCATCGGCATGGCCACTCCGGAAAGCGCGGCACCGCGCGCGACGACGACCCGTCGCCCCACACGGTCGCAGTCCACGATCGACCCCATCCGCTCCCAGCTCGACACCGTCGAACGGGCATCGGGCGACGCCGTTCGCTACGTACGCGAGCAGCTCGACCGCCGCCCCTACACGACGCTCGGTGTCGGCCTCGCCGCCGGCTACGTCCTGGGCGGCGGTCTCACGGTGCGCCTCGCCGGCACGCTGCTCGCCCTCACGGGTCGGGTGGCCATGGCGAGCCTGGTGTCGAGCGCGGTGCGCGGCCTGCAGCCCTCCAATGGAAGGAACGACTCATGACGACGAAGACTTTCACCGACCGCCTCCCGGCCACCGACGACGTGCTCGGTATGCTCGGTCTCCAGCAGCAGCGCGCCACGAGTGACCTCTACTCGATGGGCATCGGCGCCTTCGCCCTCGGCCTGGTGGTCGGGAGCGCGCTGGCGCTGCTCTACGCGCCCCGCCCCGGCCGCGACCTGCGGAAGGACGTCGGCGAACGTCTCACCAGCGTGAAGGACCGCGTCAGCGACGCGATCGCGCCGGCGGCCGAAACCGTACGCCACACGGCGTAGCGCGCACGACCCGGTCGAAAGGAGACCACACATGGCATCACGCATCGAGAAATCCATCGACGTCGCCGTTCCGGTGACGACGGCCTACAATCAGTGGACGCAGTTCGAGGACTTCCCGCGCTTCATGGACGGCGTCGCGGAGGTCCGCCAGCTCGACGACAAGCGCCTCTTCTGGCGCGCCGAGATCGGCGGCGTCGAGAAGACGTGGGAAGCCGAGATCACCGAGCAGCGGCCGGACGAACGGATCGCGTGGACGAATCGCAGCGGCGCCACCAACGCCGGCGTCGTGACGTTCCACCGCCTCGCGCCGGATCAGACCCGGATCATGCTGCAGATGGACTACGACCCGGAGGGCTTCGTCGAGAACGTCGGCGATTTCCTGGGCGTGGCCAGCAGCCGCGTCTCCGGCGATCTCGAGCGCTTCAAGACGTTCATCGAGGGACGCGGCCAGGCCACCGGCGCGTGGCGCGGCGAAGTCGAGCGCCCTCGTCCCTGACGAACGATCCACACACCGGACATTCCAAGGAGGAAGCACGCATGAACACCGATACGCTCAAGGGTCAGTGGCAGCAGGTGAAGGGCAACGTCCGCAAGCAGTGGGGCAAGCTCACCGACGACGACCTGGACGTCATCCAGGGTGACTCCGAGATCCTCGCCGGCAAGCTCCAGGAGCGGTACGGCCGCACCAAGGAGCAGGCCAAGGCCGATCTCGACACCTGGCTCGAGGGCCAGTGAGGGGGCGACGCCATGCGACGCACATTCCATAGATCGTTGGTCGCCGCCGCCGCGCCGCTGGCCCTCGTCGCCGCGCTCACCGCCTGTGATCGCGAGCGCGAGGTGACCACGGCCGACAACACCGCGGCGAATGCACGGGATCGCTCCGGCGACACCGCGACGCCGACGGATCAATCGGAGTCGCCGGCGGACCGGGACGTCACACGCAAGATCCGGCAGGCGCTCGTCGCCGACGACGCGCTGTCCACCAACGCCAAGAACGTCAAGATCGTCACCGCGGACGGCACCGTCACGCTGCGCGGGCCGGTCGCAACGGAGCAGGAACGCGCACGCGTCGCTGCCGCTGCCACCCAGGTGGCCGGCGCCGGTCGCGTGCAGAACCAGCTCGAGGTCGCCGGCCGATAGGGCCGGCGGGGGAGGACCGAATCACATGGCCAAATCCGTATTCTGCATCGCGAAGACCGATATGCAGGCCGAGTCCATCGTCATGGACCTCAAGTCGGCAGGCTTCGCGAGCAACGACATCTCGGTGCTGTTCCCGGACAAGACGGGCACGCGGGACTTCGCCCACGAGCAGAACACCAAGGCCCCCGAAGGTGCCGCCGCTGGTGGCGGCACCGGGGCGGTCGTCGGTGGCGCGCTCGGCTGGCTCGCGGGCATCGGGGCCCTCGCCATTCCGGGGCTCGGCCCGTTCATCGCGGCCGGGCCCATCATGGCGGCGCTCAGCGGCGCCGCCGTGGGTGCGGGCGTCGGCGGTCTCACGGGTGCGCTCGTCGGCGCCGGCATTCCCGAGTACGAGGCGAAGCGCTACGAGGGCAAGATCCGCAGCGGCAACATCCTGATCTCGGTCCATGCCGAGGACGGTTCGCAGCGGACCCGCGCCAAGGAGATCTTCGAGCGTGCCGGTGCCGAGGACATCTCGGACACCGGGGAGGCGCGCGCCGACGTCTCCGCCTGACCCAGACGAACCCGAACCCGGGGGCCGGACGCCACCCACACCGGCGGCGTCCGGTCCCCCAGCATCGTGGCAGGGATATGCCGTAGCGATCGGCGGGGTGGCCGTCGTGATCGCGGGGCGTCTGCTCGTCGACCGGTGGCTCGGCGACTCGATGCCGTTCGGCATGCTCACGGTCGTCGTCGCTGGCGCGGCGACGTTGGGCGGCCTTGCGCCCGGCTTCCTCGCCGCCGGCCTCGGCCTGGTCGCCTCCGCCTTCTTCATCCTGCCGCCCCGCCTGAGCTTCGCGGACGCCTGGCACACGCGCCACCTCATCGCGACGTCGGGCTACGCCGCATCGACGATCGCCGTCACCGTCCTCGCCCACTACCTGCGCCGCACGCGCGTGCGCGCCGAGGAGGCGATGCGCGGGTTGCTGCGCGAGCAGGAGCGCCTGCGGCAGAGCGAGGAGCGCATCCGCGTCAGCGAGGACCGCCTCGCGATGGCGATCGAGGTCGGCGGCGTCGCCATCTGGGACCACGACGTCGATCGCGGCACGATGACGTGGACCGAGCGGCATTTCACCGTGCTCGGGCTCGATCCGACCTCGACGGAGCCCACCGTCGAACGATGGCGTGATGCCATCCATCCCGACGATCGCGACCGCGTCGACGGCCTCTACCAGCAGGCGAGAGACGACGGGCGTACCTATGTCGCGGAGTATCGCATCCTGCGCCCCGACGGTGGCGTGCGCTGGGTGTCGGCGCGTGGACGGTTCCTCTACGACGCCGGTCGTCCGGTGCGATCGGTCGGCGCCATGGTCGACGTGACGGCGCGCGTCGAGGCCGAGCTGGCGCTGCGCGAGGCCGATCGACGCAAGGACGAGTTCCTCGCCATGCTGGCGCACGAGCTGCGCAACCCGCTCGGTCCCATCCGCAACGCCGCCGCGCTGCTCGAGGCGCTCGGGCCCGAGGACGCCCGCGTCACCCGTGCGCGCGCCGTCATCGAGCGACAGACGACGCACATGGCGCGGCTCGTCGACGACCTGCTCGACGTCGCCCGCATCACCCGCGGCGTCATCGACCTGCGCGCCGATCTGCTCGAGCTCGACGACGTCGTCGCGCAGGCCGTCGATCAGGTGCGGCCCGCGCTCGACGCGCGCGGCCTGACGCTCGCCGTCTCGACGGCGCTCGAGCCGATCGTCCTCGAAGGCGACGGCGAGCGCCTGCTGCAGGTGCTCGCCAACCTCCTCGGCAACGCCTGCAAGTTCACGCCCCCCGGCGGCCGCGTCAGCATCACCACCGCCCGCCTCGACGATCGCGCCGTGATCCGTGTTCGGGACGACGGCATCGGCATCGATCCCGCCCTGCTGCCGAGCGTCTTCGAGCTCTTCGTACAGGGCTCGATGGCGCTCGACCGCTCGATGGGCGGCCTCGGCATCGGGCTCACGCTGGCGCGGCGCATGGTCGAGCTGCACGGCGGAACGATCACGGCGCACAGCGCCGGGCACGGCCAGGGCAGCGAGCTCGTCGTCACCCTCCCCGTCGCCATGCAGACGCCGCGCCGGCTGGCCGGGGGTCCGGAGGCGGCCGCGTCGACCGGGGTGGAGGTGCTCATCGTCGAGGACAACGCCGATGCCGCCGAGAGCCTGCGGCTCCTGCTCGAGCTCGACGGGCACACCGTGCGCGTCGCCGGGACCGGCCGCGCGGCGCTGACCGCGGTGGATGACGCCCCCTCCGCGGTCGCGTTCGTCGACATCGGGCTGCCGGAGATGGACGGCTTCGAGGTCGCCCGCCGGCTGCGTGCCCACCCGAACGGGCAGACGATGGTGCTGGTGGCGGTGTCGGGCTACGGGCGTGACGAGGACAAGCGACGCGCCGCGGCCGCCGGCTTCGACCACCACTTCACCAAGCCGGTCGATTTCGACGACGTGCGACGGATACTCCAGGGCATCGCCGGCGACGCGCCGGCGCGTCCGCGCATCCTCACACTCGTGCGCGATCGCTGAGCACGATTCTACAAAATCGGGCCCGCACGGCGGGGGACCCACCGTCGGCTCGGGCCCCGGACTGGCACGCATTTCGCTCCCTCGACGGCATGGACCACCGCCACCACATCCTGCTGGTGGAGGATCACGACGACCTCCGTATGGCGGTCGCCGAGATGCTCCGACTCGAAGGCTACGAGGTCGTCGAGGCGTCGGACGGCCAGGAGGCGCTCGGTGCGCTGCGCGCAGGCCCCTCCCCGTGCGTCGTGCTCCTCGATCTCCACATGCCCGGCACCTCGGGCCAGGAGTTCCGCGCGGCGCAACTACTCGACCGGCAGCTCGCGGGCGTGCCCGTCGTGGCGCTCTCGGGGCACGGCGGCATCGCGCAGAAGGCGCAGGCGATGCGGATGGCCGACTACATCCAGAAACCGATCGACCTCGACAAGCTGCTTTCCGTGCTCCGACGCGTCTGCCAGAAGGCTGCGTGAGCGAACCCGCCCGTCGATTGCCACTCGGCGCCGACGTACGCGCCGACGGCGTGCACTTCCGGGTGTGGGCGCCCGCCTGTCGCACGGTGGAGGTGTGCGATCCCGCTCGTGACGACGCGCGCGTGGCCCTCGCGCCCGACGGCGACGGGTGGTTCGCCGGGGCGTCCTCGCACTTCCACGCCGGCAGCCGCTACGCCTTCCGTCTCAACGGCGATAGCACGCTACGTCCCGATCCGGCGTCGCGCTTCCAGCCCGACGGGCCGCACGGACCGTCCGAGGTGGTCGACCCGGCGGCGTTCGCGTGGACCGACGGCGCGTGGCGCGGGGTCGAGACACGCGGCCAGGTCGTCTACGAGCTGCACGTCGGCACCTTCACCCCGGAGGGCACCTACGCGGGGCTCGCGGAGCACCTGCCCTACCTCCGCGACCTCGGCGTGACGATCATCGAGCTGATGCCGGTCGCCGAGTTCCCGGGCCGCTTCGGCTGGGGCTACGACGGCGTCGGGCTGTACGCGCCGACGCGGCTCTACGGCACGCCCGACGACCTGCGCCGCCTCGTCGACCGCGCGCATGCGCTCGGCCTCGGCGTCATCCTCGACGTCGTCTACAACCACGTCGGTCCCGACGGGAACTACCTCTCCCTGTTCGCGCCCCAGTTCTTCACCGACCGCCACGAGAACGACTGGGGCATCGGGATCGATTTCGACGGCCCCGAGGCGGCCGGGGTGCGCACGTTCTTCGTCGAGAACGCCGGCTACTGGATCAGCGAGTTCCACCTCGACGGCCTGCGGCTCGACGCCACCCAGAGCATCCACGACGAATCCGATCGTCACGTGCTGGCCGACATCGCGCGTCGCGTCCGCGTCGCCGCCGGCGGACGCGGCACATGGGTCGTGGCCGAGAACGAGGTGCAGGACGCCCGCCTGGCGCGACCGGAGGTGCGCGGCGGCCACGGCATCGACGCGCTGTGGAACGACGACTTCCACCACAGCGCCGTCGTCGCGCTCACCGGCCACCGCGAGGCCTACTACACCGACTACCTCGGCAGCACGCACGAGCTGCTGGCGGCGCTGCGCTGGGGCTTCCTCTACCAGGGCCAGCACTACGCGTGGCAGCAGCAGCGGCGCGGCACGTCGGCCCTCGACCTCGACGCCACCAACTTCGTCACGTTCCTCGAGAACCACGATCAGGTGGCGAACTCCGGCGACGGCGCGCGCCTCTGGCAGCGCACCAGCCCCGGCCGCCTGCGCGCCATGACGGCCCTCTGGCTCCTCGGACCGCCGACGCCGATGCTCTTCCAGGGCCAGGAGTTCGCGGCCAGCGCGCCGTTCCTGTTCTTCGCCGACCATCAGGGTACGCTGGCGCGGCAGGTCGCCACGGGACGGCGCGAGTTCCTGCGCCAGTTCCCCTCGCTCGCCGGTGCCGAGGCGCAGCGCCGCCTCGCCGACCCGGCCGATCCCGCGACGTTCTTCCGTTGCCGACTCGATCACGGCGAGCGCGAGACGCACGCGCCGATCCTGGCGCTGCACCGCGACCTGCTGCGGCTCCGCCGCGAGGAGCCCGCGTTCCGCCAGCAGCGCGCCGACCGCATGTTCGGCGCGGTGCCCGCCCCGGAGGTGCTCGTGCTGCGCTTCGTGGAGGACGGCGGCCATCGCCTGGTGATCGTCAATCTCGGGCACGACGTGCACCTGAGCCCGGCCCCCGAGCCGCTGCTCGCACCGCCCGACGGCACGCGGTGGGAGACGCTGTGGTCGTCCGAGGACCCGCGCTACGGCGGTGCAGGCGTCACCCGACTCGAGCACGACGACGGGTGGCATCTGCCGGGACAGACGACCTCGGTCCTGCAGCCACGGAGCATTCCATGACGGACGAGCGTCCCCGTCGCGTGGGCTGGCGGCGCGGCGACGATCCGTCGGGCCTCGTCACCCGCGAGTGGCTGGTGGCGAACGGCCTCGGCGGCTATGCCTCGGGCACGATCGGCGGTGTCGCGACGCGCCGATTCCACGGCACGCTGATCGCCGGCCTGCCGGCGCCATTCGGCCGCGTGCTCGTCCTCGGCGGCCTCGGCGAAACCGTACGCCTGCACGACACGGTGTGCCGGCCGGTCGGCGACGAGCCGTTCGCGGGACCACTCCAGCTCCCGGTGCACACGCTGCAGGACTTCACGCTCGAGCTCGGCCTGCCGGTGTGGACCTGGGCCTGGGACGGTGTGCGCGTCGAGAAGACGATCGTGCTGCCCCATCTGCGCAACACGACCTACGTCACCTGGGCGCTGCACGCGTCGCCCGCGCCAGTGACGCTCACCATCGTCCCGTCCTTCAACCTGCGCCCGCACGAAGGCATGGTCGACCACCTGCACGGCCGCTGCCCCGACCCGGCATGCGAGGCGCCGAACTTCCCCTATCGCCTGCGCGAGACGGAACGTGGCGTCGACGTCGAAGCCGACGGCGGCCTGCCGCCCATCCACCTGGCGCTGCGTGCGCCGCGTCCGACGCCGCTCGTGCGCGAGGACACCTGCGTCGACCTCGTCTACCGCGTCGAGCGCGAGCGCGGCTACGACTTCCACGGGCCGGTGGCGGGCCCCGGGCGGTGGGACGTCACGCTCGAACCCGGCGAATCGGTCACCCTGGTCGTGTCCACCGAGCCATGGGGCGAGCTCGAGGCGTTCGCCACGGCCGACGTCGTGGCCGCGGAGCGGGAGCGCCGCCTGCAGCTGCTGGCTGCGGCCCATCCCGCGTTACGCCACGGCATCGGGGCCGAGCTGGCGCTCGCGGCCGATCAGTTCGTCATCTGCCCGCACACGCGCATCGGCGACGAGGCGCGGCAGGAGGCCGCCGGACACACCGCCCGCTCCGTCATCGCCGGGTATCACTGGTTCACGGACTGGGGGCGCGACACCATGATCGCGCTCGAGGGCCTGGCACTGCTCACCGGTCGCCAGCGCGAAGCCGGCGACATCCTGCGCACCTTCGCGCACCACGTCCGCGACGGCCTGATCCCGAACCTCTTCCCCGAGGGCGAGGGCGAGGGGCTGTACCACACGGCCGACGCCACGCTGTGGTTCTTCCACGCCCTCGACCGCTACGAGACCCTCACCGGCGATCACACGCTCCGCCGCGACCTGCACGCGCGCCTGTGCGACGTCATCGACCACCACGTGCGGGGCACCCGGTTCGGCATCGGCGTCGATCCACGCGACGGCCTGCTGCGCCAGGGCGCCGACGGCTACCAGCTCACCTGGATGGACGCCAAGGTCGACGGCTGGGTCGTGACGCCCCGGCGTGGCAAGGCCGTCGAGATCAACGCGCTCTGGTACAACGCGCTCCGCCTCATGGAACGCTGGCTGCGCGAGGACGGCGCCACCGCGGACGCCGATCGGCTCGGCGCGCGCGCGACGCAGGCGCAGACCGCCTTCAACCAGCGCTTCTGGTGCGAGGACACCGGCTGCCTCTACGACGTCGTCGATTGCGACGGCCACGACGGCGCCACCGACGCCGCCGTGCGGCCGAACCAGGTGCTCGCCGTTTCGCTGGCGCATCCCGTCCTCGACGCGCGGCGATGGGCGGCGGTGATGACGACCACGCGCGACCACCTCCTGACGCCCGCGGGCCTACGCAGCCTCGCGCCGGACCATCCCGACTATCGCTCGTCCTACGACGGCGATCTGCGCGCGCGCGACGCCGCCTATCACCAGGGCACGGTCTGGGCGTGGTTGCTGGGGCCGTTCGTCGACGGCTGGCGCCGTACGTGGCCCGACGACCTCGAGACGCCCCGGCACGTCGTCGACGGCCTGCGCGCGCATCTCGGCGAAGCCGGCATCGGCACGATCAGCGAGATCTTCGATGCGGAGCGCCCGTGGACGCCGCGCGGCTGCATCGCGCAGGCATGGAGCGTGGCGGAAGCGCTGCGCTGCCTCGCGACGGCGCCCTGATTCAGCTCGCCGCGCGGCGGCAGCCCTGCTCCAGCAGCGTGAGCACGGCGCGTTCGGCGGCACGCAGGTCGGACGTGCGCCCGAGCGACCAACCAGCGGCGTGCGCCTCCAACACCCGGGGATGGACGTAGCACGACCGACAGACCGCGGGCGTGTTGCCGAGCCGGCGCGCGACGCGGCGGATGGCGGCCACGATCTGTCGCGTCGCCGCCGTCTTCGTCTCCTCGCGCGGCAATTTTGACAGCGCCATCGCCGCCAGCACGGTGCCGGCCCAGGTGCGGAAGTCCTTTGCCGACACGTCGTCCCCGGCGACCTCGCGCAGGTACGCATTGACGTCGGACGAATCGATCGGCTGCGCGACGCCGTCCTCGTCGATGTATTGCAGCAGGTCCTGGCCGGGCAGGTCCTGGCACTGGCGGACGATGCGCGCGATCTGCCGGTCCTGGAGCCCGACCTCGTGGTCGCGGCCGCTCTTGCCGCGGAAGCGGAAGCGGACGCTGCCCGACGTCACCTCGGCGTGACGGTTGCGCAGGGTGGTGAGGCCGAAGGAGCCGTTCTCGCGCGCGTACTCCGCATTGCCGACGCGGATCAGCGTCGTCTCGAGAAGCCGGACGACGGTGGCGAGCACCTTCTCACGCGGGAGGCCGCGCTTGGCGAGGTCGCGCGCGATACGGCGTCGCACGGCGGGCAGACGGCGCGCGAAGTCGGCGAGCCGATCGTACTTGGTCTCGTCGCGTACCCGTCGCCATTCGGGGTGGTAGCGGTACTGCTTCCGACCGCGCGCGTCATAGCCGGTCGCCTGGATGTGGCCGTCGGCGCGGGGGCAGATCCACACCCGCTCCCAGGCGGGCGGGATGGCGAGGGCGCGGATGCGCTCCAGCACCTGCGGATCCCCAAGATGGGAGCCGTTGGGACCAATGTACACGAACCCGCGCCCCGCCCGCCGCCGCCGAATTCCACGTCCGGCATCGCCTACATAACGAAGATTCGCAGCTTCGGTGGCCGCTACGGCCTCTTCGGGCGGGGGGATCATACAAGGCTCGTGCCACGGCGGCCCGCCGTCGCGCGCTGGCACGCGAATCGCTTATCGTCCCATGGAACCGATCCGCCGGCGTCGCCGCTGGCCGTGGATCGTGGCCGCGACCCTGGGTGTCCTCGTGGTGGCGCTCGCGATCGCGGTCGCGTTCATCGACGAGCCGCTGCGACGGAACCTCGAAGCCCGCGTGAACGCCGAGCTCGAGGGCTACACCGTCACCATCGGCGAGCTCGACCTGCAGCCCATCGGACTCGCGCTCGTGCTGAAGAACGTCACGATGGTCCAGGACGCGCAGCCGAGGCCGCCGATGGCGTTCCTGCCGCGGTGGCGCACCAGCGTGCAGTGGAAGGCGCTGCTCTCCGGCGCGCTCGTCGCCGACGTCGAGTTCGATCGACCCGAGCTGTACCTGACGCTGACGCAGAGCGAAGCCGAGGCCGCCGACAAGACACCGGTCGACGAGCACGGCTGGCAGGAAGCCGTCGAGGCCGTCTATCCGCTGAAGATCAACGAGGTCACGATCACGGACGGATCGATCACCTACTTCGACGCCGCGAAGTTGCCGCCGATCCGCCTCACCGACCTCGACGTCCGCGCCAACGACATCCGCAACGTGCGCTCCACGCCGGGCAAGTTCCCGTCGCCCTTCTCGGTGCGCTGCACGCTGCAGGACACGGGCAAGCTCGCGGTCGACGGCCGCGCCGACTTCCTCGCCGAGCCCACCGTCGCGATGCGCGCGCAGTACGGCCTGCGCGAGCTCGGGCTCGGCTTCGCCCAGCCGCTGGTGCGCCACTACAACATCGACATGAAGGGCGGCGTCCTCGCCAGCGAGGGACGCATCGAGATCGCGGACGGGCGTACGCTCGTCGACATCGCCGACGTCGAGCTGGCACGGGCGCGCATCGACTACGTCCACACCGCCGCCACGGCGGCGAAGGAAGACGAGCGCATCGACAAGGTCACCAAGGCGGCCACCACCGTCGAGCAGAAGCCGGCGACGCGGGTCACCATCGAGAACGCCCACATCGTCGACAGCGAGCTCGGCATGGTCGACCGTGCGGCCGAGCCGAACTACCGGGTCTACTTCACCGGCGTCCGCCTCGATCTCACCGACTTCAGCAACGAGCGGGCGGAGCGTCGCGGCACGGCCAAGCTGCGCGGCAAGTTCATGAACAGCGGCCCCACGGTGCTCGACGCGTCGTTCGCCCCCGGCTCGCGCCAGGCCGACTTCGCCCTCGACCTGCAGGTGCACGACGTCGACCTGCGCACGATGAACGACCTCCTGCGCGCCAAGGGCGGCTTCGACGTCAACCACGGGCAGTTCTCGCTCTATTCGGAGATCGACGTGGGCAAGGGCCGCGTCGACGGCTACGTGAAGCCGCTCTTCGCCGACATGGACGTCTACGATCGCCGGCAGGACGAGAAGAAGGGCGTGCTGCGTCAGATGTACGAAGGCGTCGTCGGCGGCGTCAGCACGCTGCTCGAGAATCGCCCGCGCGACGAGGTGGCGACCGTGGCCGACGTGTCCGGCCCCATCGAGAACCCGAACTCGAGCACGCTCGAGATCGTGCTCGGCCTGATCAAGAACGCCTTCTTCAAGGCCATCCTGCCCGGCCTCGAGCAGAAGCGCAGCTGAGGAGGACACATGCGAACGCCATCGATCATCGTGCTCGGCCTGTCGCTCGCCGCCGCGGCGCCGGTGCTGGCGCGCGACCCGGCCAACCCGCCCGCGCTCGGCGACACGCCCGACGGCAGCGAGCCGAGCGCGCCGACGAACGCCGACAAGGCCCTCGACCGCTACGGCAGCGAGACCCGCAGCAAGAGCGACGACATGCTCGCCACGGCGGTGTCGAAGAGCCTCACCGACGATCCGCGCGTCAGCGCGATGCAGGTGAAGGTGTCGGCCGACCAGGGGGTCGTCACCCTCACCGGCGAGGTCCCTGGCAGCTCGGAGCGCGATGCGGCCGAGCACGCCGCCAGTCGCGTCGCCGGCGTACGCGAGGTGCGCAATCGCATCACCGTCGCCGAGCGCCTGGCGCCGGGGACGTCACCAATCCCCGACCGCCCGGCGCCCTGACGCCGCTCAGGCCGCGCCGCGGCGGCGCTTGGTCGTCGCGGCGCGACGTCCGTGTGCCGTCTTCGTCCGCGCCGGTCGATCGAGGCTCTGCTGCAGGACGGCCATGAGATCGACGACCTTCTTGCCGCGCGCCGCGGGCTTCTCGGCGTCCGCGGGGGCCTCGAGCTCGAAGACCCGCTTCTTGGCGAGCAGCTTCTCGAGCGCCTTGCGGTAGGTGTTCGGGTGCTCGGTCGGATCCCACTCGGCCGACATCTGCTCGATCAACGTGCGCGCCATCGCCAGCTCGGGCGCCTTGACGCCGCTC
Source organism: uncultured Binatia bacterium (SeqCode) (assembly GCA_964404165.1). GTDB lineage: Bacteria > Desulfobacterota > Binatia > DP-6 > DP-6 > DASYLJ01. The sequence continues at coordinate 130,279 of CAYOIZ010000003.1, forward strand.
GTCCCGGGCAGCTTCAGGTCGGACGGATCGCGCAGCTCCTCGGCGTTGCGCATGACCTCGAGCGACAGCGCCTGTTTTCCCGGCATGAGCGCGGCGAGCAGGGGCCGCGTGCGGAGGTAGAAGCGGGCGACGCCGACGCGACGGGTGTCGAGCATCGCCGCCCGCAGCAGCCCGTAGGCCTTCTCGCCGCCCTTCTGCGGCGCCAGCCAGTAGGGCTTCTCGAACAGCAGCGGGTTCAACGACGACGGCTCGACGAACTGCACGATCTCGATCGCCCGATCGCCCTCGCCCACCTCCTCCTGCACCTCGTCGAGCTCCTCGGATTCGACGATGGCGTATCGTCCCTTCGACACCTCGTAGCCGCGGACGATCTCGTCGGCGGGGACCTCGACGTCCTCCTTGCTGCAGAACTTCTTGTAGCGGATGGGCGCCTTGTCGGGCCGGTGCAGCTGGCGGAAGGCGACGTGCTTGCCCGCGTCGAGCGCGGCGTAGATGCCGACCGGGATCGAGACCAACCCGAAGCTGATGGTTCCGGACCACATCGCTCGCATCAGTGCACCTCCGTGGGTGAGCCCGGCGGATGCGTCGATCCGGTCCGGGGCATGGGCGGTGTCGCACCGCCCAGCCCGTCGGGCTCGTGGCGGGTGGCGTCGTCGGGATCGGGAATGGTGGGCCGCGTGCCGACGTCCTTCTCGGGCGCCGGGCGGTCGCCGGAACCGTCGAGATCGTCGAGCGCGCGCGTCCCGCGCTCGGGCTCGGCCACGCCCCCCGGCTGCGCGCGCACCGGCGCGCTCAGCAGCACGCTACCGAACGCCAGTGCCATCATCAGGGTTCGTCGTCGCATCTGGAACCTCCCGGAGGCATCCAGCACGACGCGTGCCAGCCACGTCCGGGACGCGGCCGGCGATCAGAGCCCCCGCACCAACGTCTTCATGTCGGCGACGATGGGCTCGGCGCTGCCGAGGAACGCGGTCCGCGTCTCCGTCGGGATGACCTTCCGTCCACTCAACGACTTCACCCGGTGGACGAAACCGCCTAGCCGGCGTGCCGCCTTCCTGAGGCTCTTCTTCGCCTTCTTCACGTCACCGCCCTCGGCCCGACCCTGCGCCTCGCGCGCCTTGGCGAGAGCCTTCGTGACCGAGCTCTCGAGGCCGCGCTCGAGGCGCCCGAGGTCCGGGGCCGCCTGCACGGCGACCACGAGCCGCTCGAGACGGCAGATGATCGACGAGAACGTCGGTGCCGGCACGCCACAATCGTCCGCGAGCGTCGTCGTCGTGGTGCTGGTGGTGAGCGTGGTCGTGGTGGTGCAGACGAAGCCGTCCGCTTCGAATGCACCGATGTCGCAACGGGCGCCGCCGGGACGACAGAGCCCGCGCTGATCGAGGGGCTCGCAGGCCGTCCCGCCGCTGCCAGGCGCCGCCACGTCCCCCGCTTCGAGGGCGGGGCTGCCCGCGAGCAAGGCCTGGGTGAGCGTCGGGCCCCCGTTGTCGGCGAGCGCACCGAGGAGGGGGGCTTCGCCGGTGATGTCCCCGCTCGCCGACGTGATCGTACAGCCGGTCGTATCCTGGATCAGCAGTTGCCCGCCCGACGTCAGCGTCTCCGCGTCGAGGGTGAAGCAATCGGGAGAGCCGGCGGCGCCGGTGTTGCCGGACACGATCGAGTTGCGGATCGTCATGGTGGCGACGTCGATGATCCCGATGCCGGCGCCGCGCGCGTCGGCACCCATCGTGGCCGTCACCGTGTTGCCGGTGATCGTGACGTTGTTGAGCGTCCAGGTACCGCCGCCCTCCGCCTCGATCCCCGCGCCGGCGCAGGCATCGAAGGGATTGGTCTCGATCGTCGCGGCGTGGTTGCCGCTGATGGTGCTGTTGCGGATCGTGAACGTGGCCGCGCCACCCTCGTAGATGCCGCCGCCGCTGGCGTCGTTCACGGTGGACGTGACGGTATTGTTGCTGATCGTGCTGCGTTCGATCGTCCACGTGGCGCCGCCCTGATCCGAGAGGCCGCCGCCGAGCGCCCCGACCAGGGTGGTTGGTCCCACGGCCTGGTTGCCGCTGATCGTGCTGTCGACGATCGTGATCGTCCCCTGCCCGCTCGACGCGATCCCACCACCGTCGACGAGGCTGTTCGGGCGCTCGACCACGTTGTCGACGACCTGGACTCGCGTCAGGGTCAGCGTGCCGTTCGCGAACAGCTCGATGGCACCACCCTCCGCCGATGAGTTCTGACTGAGGGTCGAATCCCGCAGGTCGACGACGGAATCATTGGCGTGGAGGTAGATCGCTCCGCCCAGAAAGACGCCGGTACAGTGGTTGTTGGTGAACGTGCAGCCGGTGGCGGTGAGCGTCCCCGACCGCACCTGCACCGACGCCCCGTTCCGTCCGAGAACCGGCGTCGTGCCGTTGCGGAGCGTCAGGTCCGTCAGCGTGAGATGCCCGCCCCCGTCGACCGTGAAGTGACGGAAGTCGCCGACGGCCCCGGCCCCGCGCTCGAGGATTGCGCCGTTCCCGGCGATCGTGATCGGCGACGTGACGACGGGAAGCCCGTTGGCACCCGTGCTCGACGTGTTGTCCGCGGCGACCAGACCGTAGGTCGCGCCGGCCGCAAGGTTGATCGTGTCCGCATCGCCCGCACCGTTCGCCGTCGTGATCGCGGCGATCAGGGCCGCAACGTCGCCGGACGGGACGTCGACGACGGCGGCGCATACGGGCGTGCCGGCCAGGAGCAACAGCATGGCAACTGGGCGCATGCCTCCTCTGTGCATGCCCCCGGCACGCCGTCAATCGCCTATGCATGCCGACGGAACCCGCGCTTCCGGGGCTTCGCAGACCGAGGGATGCGGGATAACTCTCGCGCAGGAGGATCATCAGCATGTCGGTGCCGCAGCCCTACAAAGCCGTGAAGTTTCCCCTGAGCGGACTCCGCGGCATCTCGGACAAGACGCTCGAGATGCACTTCAAGCTCTACGAGGGCTACGTCACCCAGACGAATCTCCTGAACGAGCGCATCGCCGGCATCATCGGCGACGGCAAGATCGACCAGGAAGAGACGCCCGCCTACTCCGAGCTCACCCGCCGTCTCGGCTTCGAGTACAACGGCATGGTCCTCCACGAGTACTACTTCGGGAACCTGCGCACCCAGGGCGACGCCGAGCCGCCGGCGGCTTCGACGTTCCGTGCCGCGTGCACGTCACGGTACGGGTCGTACGAAAACTGGAAGACCGACTTCGTCGGCGTCGGCAAGATGCGAGGCGTCGGATGGGCGGTGTGCTTCCTCGACCCGATCACCAAGCGCATCTCGAACCACTGGATCACGCTGCACGAGGTCGGCGGCGTGGTCGGCTTCGAGCCACTGCTCGTGATGGACGTCTGGGAGCACGCGTTCCTGCTCGACTACCCGCCATCCGAGCGCGCAAAGTACATCGACGCCTTCTTCCAGAACGTCGACTGGGAGGTCGTCGACCACCGCCTCGCCGGCGGTGGCACGACGTCGCGTACCGCGTGATGTGGAGCGCGGCGGGTCAGCCCACGTCGCGGGCCGGCGGTGAATCCTGCTGCGCCGTGGGGTTGCCGTCGAGGGCATCGGCGGTGGCGGTGACCACACGCACCAGGCGGCGGCGTTCGGGCTCGGCCAGCGCACGATAGCGACGGATCAGCTCGCCCAGGCCCTCGTCGGCGAGGAACGTGATGTCGCGGAACCCCGTCGACTCACCCTCGAGGCCGGCGTCGAGACGCAGCAGCGCGCGCATCTCGTCGCTCAGGAGCTCGGGCGCGATCTGACGCAGCTCGCGCTGCAACGCCACGGCGACGCCGAGCACGACGAGCAGCGGCGTTGCGAGACCGCGACCCGTTTCCAGTCGACTCACGGCGCCCTGGCTCACGCCGGCACGCTCGGCGAGCTGTTGCTGTGTCAGTCCACTCAGCTCTCGCGCACGCCGGACGTTGCGCCCGAGACCGGACATCCACGATGCCCAGTCGATGCCGCTACTCATAACACCCATCGCCCTCCCGTCCTCTCTTCCCCCCACGCCGTTCTATTTCAACAGGCTGATGGCTTGCGCTCAAGCGATTTCTCAAACCAAACCCGGCTTTTTTTCGGCACCCCCATGCAGCGTTGATACCTTCATGCGAATTCGTCATGTCGCTCGCACTCCGTGGTCAATAATGAATTGTCTTCAGCGCGACGCCGTCGAGTCGAGCGCCTCGTTCACCGCGATCGGTGAGTCGAACTCGCGCGCCGGCAGTCGCGCGATGGCCCGACAGAGGGAGGGGGCAGCGCCCGCGCGCCGCGCATGCTCGAGCAGCGTGTCGCGGTGCGCGGGATACGCGACGTCGCCGAGCAGCTGCTCGGTCTGGATGGGATTGTCGTCGGGAAGTCCGGGGTCGGCCATGACGGCGATGGTGCACCTCGCGTGCCGTCCGAGGGCACCGTCCCCGCTCGCCCACGCGAGCCAAGGTGCGTGACTTTGTAGACTTTACTCCGCGTCGCAGCGAAAAGGTCACGCCCGAACGGGTCTCGACGGGCATGCATCGTGCAGCCTGCCGTTGCGATGGCCGTCCCGCGACATCGCATCACCCCCGCAACGCTCCGCGGCGACGGGACGCGCGCGCCGTGACGTCGAGCGGTCGACCCATCTTGCTGGTCGAGGACGACACCGAGCTGCGGGACGTCCTCACCGTTCTCCTCGAGCTGAACGGCTACGACGTGGTCGGTGCCGCCGACGGCATCGAGGCGCTGGCCCTCCTCCGCAGCGGGCTGCGTCCTGGCCTCATCGTCTTCGACCTCATGATGCCGAACAAGCCGGGATGGGAATTCCGCGCCGAGCAGCTTGCCGATCCGGAGCTGGCCACCATCCCGACCGTGGCCGTCTCGGCCGCCGTGCGCGGCGACAACCTGAAACGCGCGTTGCAGGTCGAGACGTTCCTCGCCAAGCCGCTCGACGTCGACGAGCTCCTGACCCTGGCGGCCAGGCACTGTCCGCGCACGGCGAGCTCCGCGTCGTGACGAACGCGCTGCGGACGGATCAGCGGTTTGCGGGCACCAGACGGCGGCCGTTCACGACCGCCTGGATGGTCGCTGCGGACGGGAGCCCGAGGAGCTTCGTCGACCACTTGGGCGCGGCCCCGTGGTCGGTGGCCGCGGCCACCGGTGGCGCCGCGTCGGCGGAGGTCGGTGGCGACGCCGAGACGGCGATCGCCGTCTCACCCCACGCAGTCGCTGCTCCGAGGAGCACGAGGAACGTCACCCAAGGTACCCGTCCTTGCATGGTCCTGACCTCCTGGCGTTTGACCAGCCCATCGCACGTGCACGCCTTCGGCTGCAATACCCTCGGTGCAGTTTGCGGGTGAATTTCACCTATCGTCTCCAGCTCCACGCCCGCTTCGGCTTCGCCGCGGCGCGCGACGCGGTGCCGTACCTCCACGCCCTGGGCGTGACCCACTGCTATCTCTCACCCATCCTGCGCGCCGGTCCGGGGAGCACGCACGGCTACGACACCACCGACCACGCCATGCTCAATCCGGAGCTCGGCAGCGACGACGACTTCGCCGCCCTCGCCGCGACGGCGGCGGCGCACGACATGGGGCTCGTCGTCGACATCGTCCCGAACCACATGAGCGCCGACGCCGCGGAGAACCGCTGGTGGCGTGACGTCCTGCGCCACGGACGCGCGTCGCCGTGGGCCGACGCCTTCGACATCGACTGGGAGCCGGTGAAGGACGAGCTGCAGGGTCGCATCCTCCTCCCGGTGCTCGGGGCGCCATACGGCGAGGTGCTCGAGCGCGGCGACCTCGCTCTGGTGCTCACCGACGGTGAGGCCTCGGTGCGCGGCCCGGGGATCGACGTGCCCATCGACCCGCGCGAGCTGCCCCGGGTGCTGGAGCACGACATCGAGTCGCTGCAGGCGCGGCTCGGCGACGACGACCCCGCCCTCCACGAGCTGCAGAGCATCATCACGGCGTTGCGGCACCTGCCGGCCCGCAGCGAGACCGACCCGACCCGCATGCGGGAGCGGCAGCGCGAGACCGACGTGACCCGCGAACGCCTGCGGCGCCTCCTGACCGACGCCCCCGCCGTGCGCACGCACGTGGACGCGGCAGTGGCTGCGCTGCGCGGCACCCCCGGCCGACCGGAGACGTTCGACGCGCTGCACGAGCTCCTCGAATCCCAGGCGTATCGGCTGGCGCACTGGCGTACCGCATCGCACGAGATCAACTATCGGCGGTTCTTCGACGTGAACGGGCTCGCCGGCCTTCGCATGGAGGTGCCGGCGGTGTTCGACGCCACGCACGCGCTCATCGGTCGCCTGGTCGCCGACGGACGGGTCGCGGGCGTGCGCATCGACCACATCGACGGCCTCTTCGATCCGGCCGCCTATCTGGAACGCCTGCGCCGTCACCTCGGCCCCGACGTCTGGCTCGCGGTGGAGAAGATCCTCGGCGCCGACGAGCAGCTGCCGCGCGACTGGCCCGTCGCCGGCACCAGCGGATACGACTTCCTGAACGACCTGAGCGGCGTGTTCGTCGACGGCCGCAGCCGGCGCGCCCTGCTCCGCACCTGGCAGCGCTTCACACGGTCGCGCGCCGCGTTCGACGACGTCGTCCTCGCCAGCAAGCGGCACATCATGGACACCAACATGGCCAGCGAGCTGAACGTGCTGGCGCGGGCGCTGAACCGTCTGTCGGAACGCGACCGCCGGACCCGTGACTTCACGCTGAACGCGCTCCGCCAGGCGCTGCGCGAGGTCGTCGCGGCGTTCCCGGTCTACCGCACGTACGTGACCGAGCGCGGCGCGACGGCGACCGATCGCGCGGCGGTGGCCACCGCCGTGTCGCGCGCGCGGCGCCGCAATCCGACGTTCGATCGCTCCCTGTTCGCGTTCCTCGAGGACGTGCTGCTGGCGTCGCCCGACGAGCCGGAGCGGCTCGCCGTCGCCATGAAGGTGCAGCAGTACACGGCGCCCGTGCAGGCGAAGGGTGTCGAGGACACGGCCTTCTACCGCTGGGCCCCCCTCGCGTCGCTGAACGAGGTCGGGGGCGATCCGGATCGGTTCGGCCTGGCACCCGCCGACTTCCATGCCCGCAACGCGCGCCGCCACGTCGAGTGGCCGCAGGCGATGCTGGCGACGTCGACGCACGACACCAAGCGTGGCGAGGACGCGCGCGCGCGCCTGCACGCGCTCTCCGAGCTGCCGCGCGAGTGGAGCCGCCACCTCTCGGCGTGGGCGCGCACGAACGGCGCCAACCGCACCCGCCTCGACGACGGTCCCGCCCCGGCCCGCGCCGACGAGTACCTCGTCTATCAGACGCTGCTCGGCATCTGGCCGGCGGGGGCCGTGGCGGTGCCCGACGGCTTCGTCGAGCGCGTGCGCGAGTACCTCCTGAAGGCGGTGCGCGAGGCCAAGGTGCACACGAGCTGGACCGTCGCCGACGAGGCCTACGAGGCCGCGCTCGTGCGCTTCGTCGAGCGCACGCTCACGGGGCCGACGTCGACGCGGTTCCTCGCCCAGTTCCTGCCGTTCGCGGCCACCGTCGCGCGCCTCGGCATGGTGACGTCGCTGGCGCAGGTGGTGCTGAAGCTCGTCGGCCCGGGCGTGCCCGACGTCTACCAGGGCACGGAGCTGTGGGACCTGACGCTGGTCGATCCCGACAACCGCCGCCCCGTCGACTTCGCGCAGCGCCGGCACGACCTGGAGGCGCTCGACGCCGCCGGCCCCGGCGTGATCCGCGAGCTCGTCGCGAGCTGGCCCGACGGCCGCATCAAGCTCGCCGTCACCGCGCGTGCCGGTCGGCTGCGCCGCGATGCCGCCGCGCTCTTCCTCGACGGCACGTACGAGCCGCTCGCGGTCACCGGCGCGCAGGCCGACCACGTCGTCGCCCTGGCACGGCGTCTCGGCGACGAGACCGTCGTCGCCATCGTGCCGCGACTCGTCGCCGGGCTCACGAGCGACGAGCACCCGCTGCCGCTCGGGCCGGAGGCGTGGGGCGACACGCGGGTCGGCACCGGCGCCCTCGCCCTGCGCGACGTCCTGAGCGGCGCCACGCACGATGTCGGTGCCGACGGCCTCCGCGTGGCCGACGTCCTGGTCGACTGTCCGGTGGCGCTGCTCTACACGCGCTGAGTGTCGGCCGGCTCGTCGATGACGCGGTTCTCGATGACGCCGATGCCCTCGATCTCGATGCGCACGACGTCGCCCGCCTTGAGATAGCGCTTGATCGGTCCGCCGACGCCCGACGGCGTGCCCGTGGAGACGATCAAGCCCGGCTCGAGCGTGAAGACGGTGGAGAGCGTCGCCACCATGTCGAAGCAGTCGAAGATGAACTCGCGCGTGTTCGAGTGCTGGCGCTGCTCGCCGTTGACCCACGTCCACAGGTCGAGCCCATGCGGATCGATGGCATCCGACGTCACGATCCACGGGCCGATCGGGCCGTGGGTGTCGAACGACTTGCCGAGCGTCCACGTCGGCGCCTTGAACTGCCAGTCGCGCACGCTGACGTCGTCGACGACGAGGTACCCGGCGATGACCTCGTGCGCCCGCTCCTTCGGGACATGGCGACAGCGCTTGCCGATGACGAAGCCGAGCTCTCCTTCGTAGTCGAGCTTGCTCGAGATGCGGGGCAGGTGGATCGGGTCGAACGGCCCGGTGACGCAGGCCGACTGCTTGTTGAAGAAGAGCGGGAACTTCGGCGTCTCGAGCCCGGCCTCCTTGATGTGGTCGGCGTAGTTCAGGCCGATGGCCAGGAACTCGGGCGGGCGCCGCACGGGCGCCTCGAGTCGGACGTTCTCGAGCGCCAGCCGCGGCCCCGGCTTGTCGAGCGCCGCGCGCGCCGCGGCGAGCGCGTCCTCGCCGGCTTCCAGGAAGGCGATCATGTCGCGCGGCAGCTCGGGGGCCACCGCGGCCAGGTCGACGATCTCCTCGCGATCGACGACGCCGAGCCGGGTCGTCGCACCGTGGCTGAAGGTGGCGAGCTTCATTTGCCGAGGCGGCGGAGCGTCTCGAGCGCTTCCGGGATGTGCTGCGTCGCCTTCAGCTGCGAATTGAAGACGTGGCGCACGGTGCCGTCCTTGTCGATGACGAAGGTGACGCGTCCCGGCAGCACGCCGAGGCTCGCGGGCACCTTGTAGGCCTTGCGGAGCTTGCCCCCTTTGTCGGACAGCAGGATGAACGGCAGCTTGTACTTCTCGGTGAACTTGCGGTGCGACTCCTCGCTGTCCGAGCTGACGCCGATGACCTCCGCGCCGATGTCGCGGAACTCCTCGTAGCTGTCGCGGAACGCGCACGACTCCTTGGTGCAGCCGGGGGTGTCGTCCTTCGGGTAGAAGTAGAGCACGACCGCCTTCTTGCCGCGGAAGTCCTGGAGGCGCACCGGGTTGCCGTTGCGGTCGGGCAGCTCGAAGTCCGGCGCCTTCTCGCCCACGCCCAGCCCCGGCGATCCTCCACCGAACAGATCGAGCAGTCCCATGCCAGTTCCCTCCGAGCCAGCGCCCTAGCACGGGGCGCCGCGGGCGTCACGCCTCGACGGTCACGCCCCGCCAGAAGGCGACGTGGTTGGCGATGTTGGCGGCGGCGGGCTTCGGGTCGGGGTAGAACCACGCCGCGTCGCCGTTCGTCTGCCCATCGACCACGACGTCGTAGTAGCTCGCCACGCCTTTCCAGCCGCAGGTGGTGTGCGTCGCGCTCTCTCGGAGATACTCGCGCTTCACGGCGTCGGGCGGGAAGTAGCAGTTGCCCTCGACCGTCTCGCAATGGTCGCTCTCGGCAATGACCGTTCCCTTCCAGATGGCTTTCGGCATGCGACCGACCTTCGCGGACGCGTCCGGCATTGGCAAGGGGGCCGGACCGATGGTACGAGGCGCGCCATGGCGGATGGGACGGTGGTGCGGGAGTGTCGCGAAGCGTGCCCGGTGTGCGACGGACGCGTGGTGCCGATGCGCGGGAAGCTCATCTGTGAGCGCTGTCGGGCGATCGTCGAGACGTGCTGCGACGGCGGGCGACAGTGATGGCGCCGCCACCGACCATCGCTACCTAACAGGCAAGAGTCCACATTGACCGGTTTCCCTTCGAGGTGGTACATCCCGCCGCTCTCGGGAGGGACGTCGCATGCTTCGCATCGCCTCGCTCATGGCCGTCGCCCTGGCGGCACTCACGTCGGGCCGCGCGGACGCGCAGCTGTGCAACATGTCGGGGACGTGGCCGACGCCCTTCGGGACGTGGTCCATCCGCGACGACGGCGCCGGGACGCTGACGGGCATCATGTCGAACGGCGGCAACGCCACCGTCGCCACCGCGCTCACGGGGACGCGGAGCGGCAGCGACGTCACGATCGTCGGTGGCACGACCACCGTCGGCGGCACGCTGACGACCTGCGACACCTTCACCTGGACCACGCCCGTGGCGACGACGATCCATCGTGCCTCGCAGAGCTACTGCGGCGACGCGGTCATCGGCGCAGGCGAGGAGTGCGACGACGGCAATTTCGTGAACGGCGACATCTGTACGGTCCTGTGCACGTCCGCGCGATGCCGGAACTTCGTCATCGAAGGGACCGAGCAGTGCGACGACGGCAACGCCACCAACGGTGACGGCTGCTCGGACGACTGCCGGACGAACGTCTGCGGCAATTCCACCATCGAGCCCGGCGAGCAGTGCGACGACGGCAACCTGACGAACGGCGACGGCTGCTCGACGACGTGTCAGACGAACGTCTGCGGCAACGGGACGATCGAGTCGGGCGAGACCTGCGACGACGGCAACACCATCCCCAACGACACCTGTTCGGCGACCTGCCAGTTCCTCGGCTGCAACGTCACGGGGACCTGGGGGTCCAGCAGCCTCGTGCCGATTCTTTGGAACTTCAGGGAGGATGCCGGTGGAAGCATCACCGGCAACTACAACTTCGCCGGGGCGGGCCCGGCCTTCGTGCGCTTCGTCGACGCGTCGCGCATCGGCACCGCCATCATCGACATCCCGTTCACCACGGGTGCGACGATGCTCACGTGCGATCAGATCGAGACGGTCGGAAGCCCCCTGGGCTGGCTGCAACGCGTCTCCGCCACCTACTGCGGTGACGGCACCGTGGACCTCGGCGAGCAGTGCGACGACGGCAACTTCGTCAACGGCGACACCTGCACGGGCATCTGCACCCTCGCCGCCTGCGGCAACGGCGTCCGCGAGTTGGATGAGCTGTGCGACGACGGCAACGGCACCAACGGCGACGGCTGCTCGACGACGTGCGAGCCCAACGTGTGCAGCAACGGCGTCATCGAATCGGGCGAGCAGTGCGACGATTCGAACCTCGTCCCCGGCGACGGGTGCTCGCCGACCTGTCAGATCAACGTCTGCGGCAACGACGTGATCGAGTCGGGCGAGCAGTGCGACGACGGCAACACCGATCCCGACGACACCTGCTCGGCCACCTGTCAGTTCCTCGGCTGCAACGTCACCGGCGTCTGGGCCGGCTCGGCCCTCAACCTCGTGTCCTATCTCACGGAAGACGCAGGCGGCGTGATCACGGGCGTCACGTATTCCATCGGCTCGACCTCCGCGACGCCGGTGACCGGCACGCGCGTCGGTTCCACGCTCTCGTTCGTCGGTGGATTCATGCCGGTCGCGAACGTGCTCACGACCTGCAACAGCATGAACGGTGGCGCCTTCACGCGCCTGACCGGCAGCTTCTGCGGCGACGGCGTGACCGACGGCACCGAGCAGTGCGACGACGGCAACCTGCTGATCGGCGACGCCTGCAACGCGGCGTGCCAGCTTCCCGGATGCGGCAATGGCGCACCCGATCCGCTCGAGCAGTGCGACGACGGCAATGCCGCCGACGACGACGCCTGCAAATCGAACTGCGCGCTCAACGTCTGCGGCGACGGGGTCCTGCGCACGGGCGTCGAGCCGTGTGACGCGGGCGCCGCCAACTCCTTCGATCCCGACGCGATCTGCCGCCCGACCTGCGAGCCGCCGCGCTGCGCCGACGGCGTCATCGATGCCGGCCACGGCGAGCAGTGCGACGACGCGAACGTGGCGATCGCCGACGGCTGCGACGCGAACTGCCTGAACGAAACCGTCGTCACGGAATCCGTTCCGGCGGGCGGCAGCGTGACCACCGACCCCGGCAACACGGGGGCGACCCCCGCGGCGCCGGTGCAGACCGAGGTCACCTCTCCGAATCCGGGCCCTGTAACCCTCGTGGTCACGTCGGTCGTCCCGACGTCGCAGCCCGGCTATCAGCTGCTCGGCAAGCAGGTGAACATCATCGCGCCGCCCGCGACCGCGGCGAATCCGCTGCGGTTCGTCTTCGAGTTCGACGCCAGCGAGATCCCGCCCGATCAGGACGAGACGACGCTGGTCATGTTCCGCAACGGCGTGACGGTCGGCGAATGTCCCGGCTCGGCCACGGCCCTGCCCGCCGGTCCCTGCGTGACGGCGCGCGAGCGGCTCGTGGACGGCGACGTCCGCCTGACGGTGCTCACCGCGAGCGCCAGCACGTGGACGCTGGGCGTCCGGCTCGCGCAGGCGCTCACCGGCGACAAGCTCACCTTGAAGGCCAGCTCGGTGGCGGCGAAGCGCGCGCTCGTCCTGCAGACGAAGGACCCCACGCTGACACTCGGCGCCGGCAACGGCGGCGCCGACGACCCGGTCCTGCACGGCGCCAGCCTGCGAGTCGTCACGACGGACGGCTGCGGCGGACCGTGCGATGCGACCTACGAGCTGCCGGCCGCGGGCTGGCGCTACGTCGGCGCCCCGGGAGCCAACGGCGGCTACAAGTACAGGGACGCGGCACTGCTCCATGGCCCGATCAAGACGGCGGCCATCAAGGCAGGCAAGCTCGCGAAGGTGAGCGGCAAGGGTGCCGGACTGACGCACACGCTGGCGACCGATCCGCGCCCGGTGACGGTCACGGTGCGCGTCGGCGCGAGCAGCGCGTGCATGGTCTTTGGCGGCACGACGAAGTTCGTTCCCGCCAAGGCGTTCTCCGCGAAGAAGGCCCCCGTCGGCGACTGCTCGTAGGGGAGTCACGCCGCGCTCGGCGGTCGGCACCACCATGAACCCTCCCGAGCAAGGACAGGCGGCCCGTCGACCACGATGGTCGTGTGGTCGCTGATGCCCGATTGGGAGCGACCGCGAACCGCCTCTGGCCTGCCGCGCCGCCGGTCGTGTAGGAGAACCTGATGGACGAACGCGAGACACGGCTCCTGCGCAGCGCGTTTCTGGTCGGTGCGATCACGGACGCGCTGGCGCTCGTCCCCATGCTCGTCCCGGCCATGGCGTCGCTGCTCTGGGGCTTCGACGACTCCAGCGGCAGCTATCGTTTCGCCATGGGCTACGGCGCCTCACTGATGTTGGGGTGGACGGGACTCCTGCTCTGGGCGTACCGGCGTCCCGTCGAACGTCGCTTCGTGGCTGCGCTGACCGTCCTCGTGATCTACGGTCTCGTCCTCACGGAGGTCGCGGCGGTCGCCAGCGGCGCGATGCCCGCCTGGCGCATGATCCCCACGTGGATCTTGCAGGCGGGACTTCTCACCCTGTTCGCCACGGCGTTCCACTATCGAACGGTGCGGCGGTGGATCGGTCGGGGTGTCGCCTCACCGGCGTGACCTGATCCCGCCCTACCGCACCGCCACCAACGCCCGCACCAACGACGCGACCACCGCCTCGTCCACCCCCGGCAGCGCCGCATCCCGCCCCAGTGCCGTCTTCAACGCGGGCGGCGGTGCGGTGACCACACCCGAGCGACGCAGCGCCCACGGCAGCGCGTCGTCGATGGCACCGATCGCGACGCGCAGCTGGTCCAACGTCGCCGTCGGCGCGACGCCGGGCGGCGTCGCCGCCTGGACCGCCTTCGCAGCGGCGATCTGCGCCCGCGCCAGCGCGACGTACGTGTCGACCTGCAGCCCCGCCTCGCGCGCCAGCACCGCCGCACGGCGCTCGACGTCCGCCTCGCGGGCCAGGTCCTCGATCGGCTTCCCCGCAGCGTGCTTCGCCGCGGCGACCATCGGCATCAGCATCAAGCGCCGCGCCATCAGGTCGACGACGCGTTCCACCGCGGGTGCCAGGGTCGGACCCGCCGTCGATCCGAGCCACCGCGCCCGCAGCGCGGGGAGCATACCGTCGGTCTCACGGGCGATGAGCCAGTCGTCGAGCGGCCGCGCCAGCGTCGCGCTTGCCGGCGCCACCCAGTAGGCCTTGCGATCGTCCGACAGGACCGCCGCCGTGCGGTACGCGGGATCGGCCAGCAGCGGCGCCGCCTCGATGGTGTCGGTGACGATGCCGTCGACCCTCCGCTCGCGCAGCAACGCCAGCAGCTCGCGATTGTCCTCGACCAGCCGCAGCTCGACGTCGGGCAAGCGGGAACGCGCAACGCGCTCGAGATGCCCGCCGCGATTGACGGCGACGGTGCGGGGCGGCGTCGGTGCATCCGCCGGCACGAGCAGGATCGCCTGTGCCCGCGCCACGATACCCGTCATCGTGCCGACGAGAAGCCGCTCGGGCCGCACGGTGACGCCGCTCATCGCGACGTCCACGTCGCCCCGCCCGACCATCGTCGCCAGCTCGGGCCAGTCGAACGGCACCAGCTCGAGCGGACGGCCGGCCTGCTCGGCGTAGGCCCGCGCCACCTCGACGTCGAACCCGCTCCACGTGCCGTCGGCGGCGTGGAGCGAGAACGGCGGGTAGTCGCCGCTCGACGCCACCCGCAGCGGCGGCCGCGTGCAGGCAGCGACGAGCAGCAGCAGCGCGCAGAGGAGCCGCGCCGTCACATCTTCGCCTGGACGCGCTGCATCGCGGGACGGCCGCTGCAGCGGGCGAGCCACGCCCCGGCCTTCGGCGCGCTCGACAGGTCGATGCCGCCCATCGGCGCCCAGCCGATCACCGCCGCGACGTTGAGATCCGCCACGGTGAACGTCGAGCCCAGCAGGTACTCGCGATCCTGGAGCGCGCCCTCGAGGACGGCGAGCGGCTTCTGGAAGCGCTTGCCCGCGTCCGCGGCCTTCGCCGGATCGCGCTGATCGGTCGGGAGGAACATGCGGTGCATCAGCGCCGTCAGCACCGGCTCCTCGGCTTCGGTCATGGCCCAGATGCTCCACTGGAACGTGCGACCCTCGTCGGCGACGGACGTCGGCCAGAGCTCCTTCCCGTACTTGCGGGCGAGGTAGAGGTTGATCGCCAGCGACTCGAAGAGCGTGACGTCGCCGTCGACCAGCGCCGGGATGTGGCCGTTGGGATTGATCTTCAGGAAGTCGGGCTTCTTGCAGTCGCCGGTGGCGAAGTGCGTCGGGACGTTCTCGTAGGGAACGCCGATCTCCTCGAGCATCCAGAGGGAGCGCATCGCGCGCGAGCCGGGCACACCGTAGAGCGTGATCATCGTCGGTCTCTCCTTTGTCGTTGGGTCACACCCGCAACACGACGCCCTGCGCGGCCTGACCCGTGGCGCGACGGACGGCGTCGACGTAGAGCGCCACCTGGCGCAGGTACTGCTCCTCGCGTCCACCGAGGCCGAGGTCGGTCTTCCAGTCGACGACCGTCCAGCCGTCGTCGTCGCGGAAGGCGGCGTCGATGACGCCCTCGACGAGGGTACCGTCGTCGAGACGCAGCAGCACGGGCGTCTCGCGACGGCACTCCTGCGCCGCGGCCGCACGCCGCAGCAGCGGATGATCGAGCGCCCGCATGACGACGTCGACCGCCGCCGCCACCTCCTCCGCCGGCGCATCGAGCACGCGACCTTCGATGTCCGCCGCCGCCTGCACCGCGGTGGCGTCGGCCGTGAGCGGCACCGTCGCCAGCACGGCGTGCACGAGCGTCCCGAACCGCTTGCCGTGCGGGCGCGCGCCGGGCGTGCCGACGCGTTGCACCTCGATCGCCGGCACCGTGTCCGTCGCCGTCGCCTGCTCGGTGGCCGTGACGACACGCAGGCTCGGCGTACCGCCGGTCGCCCGCACGCGCTGGCGCTCCGCCTGCCAGGCATCGTGGGCGCGAATGCCGTCGTCGGAGCGCGCGCCGTCGTCGTCGGCCGCGAGCAGCTTCTGCTGCTTCAGCCCGACGTTCTCCTCGACCAGCAGCTCGAGCACCTCCGGCGCCCACCACACCACCGTGTGCTCGCCCTGCTGTGGGCGATGACGGCCCGGCGACACCGAGGCGTCTGGCCGCAGCACGTTCTCCGGCCGATCGACGACGCCGTCCCCGGTGAGCTCGGGACACGCCGGAGGACACGTCGTCTCGGGGAGGCGACCATGCAGCGGGTGCGGATAGATGGCCGGCGTGAGCGTCTCCAGCCATCCCTCCTGCGCCTGGTCGGCCACCGCCGGCACCACCAGCAGGTCGCGGGCGCGCGTCGCGGCGACGTAGAGCAGCCGCACCGACTCCTCGCGCTCGCGCTCGAGCTCCTCCTCGCGCCGATCGGCCAGCTCGGACGGCATCGCGCCCGCGAGGCGCATGGCGACGAGGCCGCGCGACGGGTCGACGTGCCGGCTCGGTTCCATCGGCACGGCGTTCGCCGTCATGTCGGCGAGGATCACGACCGGGAACTCGAGGCCCTTCGCACGGTGCACCGTCATGATGCGCACGCCCTCGGCGCCGTCCTCCAGGATCGGCGCCTCGCCCGCCTCGCCCGACTCGGCCTCGCGATCGAGCCGCTCGACGAAGGCGCGGAACGACGTCACGCCGTGCCGCTCCGACCGTCGCGCCAGGTCCATCAGGCGGGTGACGTTCGCCAGCGCCTGCTCGCCCGTCGGCCAGATGGCGAGCCCGGCGTGCGCGCGCACGGCGGCGAGCAGCCGGCCGATGGTGTCGGCGATGGGGCGGCGGTTGCGGTGCCGGTGCAGCTCGCGCAGCACCGCGAGCGCCTCGGACACCTCGCGCAGCAGCGGCGGCAGGTCGGGCGGCATCGGGCGGAACGGATGCAGCGACCTGAAGCGATCGCGCCACGCCAGCAGCGCGCCGTCGCCGAGCGCGAACAGCGGGCCGCGCAGCGTCGCGAACAGCGCCAGCTCGTCGTCGGGACGCTCGATGGCGGCGAGCGCGTTGCGCAGCGCCCCCACCTCCTCACGGACGTGGAACGAGCTGCCGCCGACCAGCACGTGACGCAGGTGCCGGGCCTCCAGCGCACGCACGTAGTCGCGCGTGACGTCGCGCCCCCACGAGCGCATGCGGCGGAACAGGATGCAGATGTGCCGCGGCTGGATCGGCACCGCCTCGCCCGGCCGCTCGCGCTCGCTGACGGTCCAGCCGCTGCGGCGCACGAGCCAGTCGGCGAATGCGCCCACCGCGTCGGGCAGCGACGATTCGATGCGCCAGTTCACCACCGTGCCGTAGTCTCCGTACGGGCGCGGCACCGGCAGCACCACCACCGCCGGCTGCTCGGGATGGGGGTCGCGCGCCGGGGACAGCGGCACGTAGGCCGCCTGCGTGCGCGTGCCCTCGGCCATGGCGGGCGCGAACGCCGCGTTCACCGCCTGCTGGATCGCCGGCACGGCGCGGAAGCTCACCGTCAGGTGCACCACCTCGGCACCCGAGGCCACCAGCTGCCGCTTCACCGTCTCGTACAGTCCGACGTCGGCGCGACGGAAGCGATAGATCGACTGCTTCGGATCGCCGACGACGAAGAGCTTCCCCGGCACCGGCCGCACGCGACGCCAGTCGCGCTCGGCAGGGTCGTCGGCCGACAGCAACAGGACGAGCTCGGCCTGCAGCGGATCGGTGTCCTGGAACTCGTCGACGAAGAGATGCGCGAAGCGCTCCTGCAGCTCGGCGCGCGTGGCGGCGTCCTCGCGGACGAGATCGCGCGCGCGCAGCAGGAGGTCGAGAAAGTCGAGGCAGCCCGCGCGGCGCTTGAGCCGCTCGTAGCCCTCGACCACGGGCCACAGCTCGTCGCGCAGGAGGGGGGCGAGGTCGGCGCCGGCGGCGCGCACGAACTGGTCCAGGCGCTGCTTCACGCCGTCGCGCCGGGCGGCGAGCTCGACCTTCGCGGTGTCGCCCTGCCGCGGCCGCCAGCCGCGCCAGCGCCAGTGCTTCTCGCGCGCGAGCGCGGTCAGCTCGGCCTCGAGCCCGTCGTGATCGCGCGCGCCCGACGCCTCGCGACGGGTCACCTCCTGGATGAAGCGGCGGATCTCGCGCAGCGACTTGACGAACCAGTCGTTCGCATCGCCGCCGTCGGCGGCCGCGGCGAGGATCGCCAGCTCGGCCGTGATGGCGTCGATCTCGGCGTCGCGTGCGAAGGCGGGACGCTGCCAGGACGTCGGGAAGTCGCGCCAGGCGGCGAGCTCCCAGGCGGCACCGCGCAGCTTCTCGCGCGGTCCGTCGTCGTTGCGGGTGCGCTGGCGCAGCACACGACGCACGCCCTCGGTGGGGCGCTCGAGCTGGTTCTCGAACCAACGATCGAAGACCCGATCGAAGAGCGGGCCCGCGACCTCGTCGGGCGCCACCTGGAACTGCGGATCCACCGCCGCCTCCACCGGCCGCTCGCGCAGCAGGTCGGCGCAGAAGGCGTGGATGGTGCCGATGCGCGCGGCTTCGAGCTGCGGCAGCGCAGCCGTCAGGTGGGCACGCGCGGCGGGATCGCACGTCGGGTCCTGGCGCACGCGCTCGATCTCGGTGCGGAGCCGCAGCTTGAGCTCGCCGGCCGCCGCCTCGGTGAAGGTGACGGCCACCATGCGGTCGAGCCGCGCGCGCCCCGTCATGAGCGCCGACACCATGCGACCGACCAGCGCCGTCGTCTTGCCGGTGCCGGCCGCCGCCTCGACGACGAGCGTGCTGTCGAGGTCGTCACGGATGCGCTCGCGTGCGACCCGGTCGGCGAGCGGCGCGGGCATCCGACGGGTCTACGAGCGCCTCGGGCGCGGCGCAAGACCCGTCGCGGGAACGTCAGTCGTGCTCGTACCGATGATGGTAGTGATGCCACCGACGATCGTGCCGGTGACGCCGGTGGTGCCGTCGGTACTCGACGCGACAGCGGGGTGGACGCGCGGCCCATCCCGGCGGACGGGGCGGCGCGTGGTGCAGCGTGAACGGCGGGGGCGGGAGCGGCGGACCACCTACGAACACCGACGTCTCCGCCGCGGCGGGCGCGGCGAGTGCCAGCGTCGCAACGACGGTTGCGACCAGAGCCATCCTCCTCATGACGTCCTCCTTGACGCGGCCCTGGAACAGCGCCGCGCGAACGAGGTTACGTCAGGGGAGCGCGCGCAGGCGCTGGAGCGCGGCGAGACGCTCCGCCGGTTTGCGCGCCGTGCGGACCTCCTCGTACGGCCCGCACACCGGACGATAGTCGCAGTACGTGCACGCGCCCGGCTCGGGCGCCGCCGGGAGGAATCCCTGCTCGAGCGCCTCGCCGACGGTGCGCACCACCTCGTCGATGCTGGCCCGCGCGCGCGAGTCGAGCGGCACCACCCGCTCGGTGTAGCCACCCGTCGACGTGCAGTAGTAGAGCCGACCCGACTCCACCGGCTCGCGCAGCATCTGCTCGCAGGCGAGCGCGTAGAGCACGGGCTGCAGCACCTTGCCGCCGCCGACGACGACGCCGTCCTTCGCCCACACCTTGCCGGTCTTGTGGTCGGTGGCGCGCAGCCCGCCGCGTGGGTGGCGCTCGACGAGGTCGATGGAGCCGCGCATGCGCAGCGTCGGGGTGACCTGCACCGGATCGTCGTGGCTGTCGGGATCGGCGTACTCGCGATCGCCCTTCGGCAGGCCGAAGGCCAGCTCGAAGCGCTGGGGCACCCAGCCCTCCTCGTCCTCGGTCTGGCGCCGGAGCCATTCGCGCAGATCGGCGCGCAGCACGTCGATGCCGTCCTGCCAGACGCGCGGGATCGCGGGCTTGAGCTTCTCCCGCACCGCCTCCGCCTCGCGGTGGAGCACGCCGTCGAGGATCGCGTTCGCCGCCGCCAGCCCGTCGGGCGTGAGCGGCAGGCGGCGCTCGCGACGGAGCTGCATCAGGACGCCGAACTGCACGTCGTGGAACAGCCCGCCCCGCGTGAGCGGATCCATCACCTCGATCGCCACCGGCTCCTCGCGCGGCGCCAGCCGATGGACGGCCTGCAGGAAGAAGCGATACGGGCACGCCGCGAAGTGCTGCAGCGCCGTCGGCGAAAACGTGCGCGTCGCGAGCTGGTGTTTCGCCATCGCCTCGCGCGCGAGCGGCTCGGGGTCGACGAGCCCGTCCGACGGCGTCCAGCGACGGATCCAGCGCCGCCCCCGTGCGCGCAGCGCACGCGCCAGGTGCGGATTCGCGCCGAGGAGATAGTGCGCCGTGCCGAGGGTCGTGGCCTCGTCCGCGTCGAGGAGCGGCGCCAGCAGCGCCAGATCGTACTCGGCCTCGTCGATGGCCTCGGTGGCACGCTCGGGCGCCGGCCAGCCGAGGCGAGCGGGCGTCTCCTTGACGGCGCGCGCCGTCAGCTCGTCGAAGCCGGGCAGCCGGCCTTCCGTCGCCTGCAACGCCTCCAGCGCGTAGAACGACGGCACGCGCGGGCGCGCACGCTCGACGTCGACGCGCGGGTAGGAGAGGAACACGCGCTGCGTGGCGGCGCCGGCGGCGAGCCGCAGCGCCAGGCGCTCGCCCGCGACGCGCTCCGCATCGACGGGCAGCGCGGCGGCGAGGGCGCGGCGCTGGACGTCGAGCAGCACCGGATCCTCGACGATCTTGCCCGGGAAGAGGTTCTCGGCGAGGCCGGGCACGAAGACGACGTCGAACGCCAGCCCGCGCACCGCGGACGTGGGTGCGACGAAGACGGCACCGTAGCGACGGCGCGGCGGCGGCGCCGTCACGTCGCGCAGCCGGGGTGCCAGGACGAGGCGCAGCTCGTCGAGGTCGATCGGGCCGACGGGGGCCATGGGCGCCAGCTCGCCGAGCGTGGCACGCACCGCGACCGGATCGCGCAGCGCCGCGAGCGCGAGCGCGTCGAGGCGCTCGAGCCACACGCCCCAGGTGGCCTCGGCGGGCAGGTTCGCGAGCAGCTCGATCAACGGCAACGCGAACCGTCGCAGGTGCTCGAGGTCCTGCAGCTGGCGATCGACGTAGGCGACGCGCGCGTCGTCCTCATCGCCGATGGCCTCGCGCTTGCGACGCAGCTCCTGCTCGAGGCCGTCGAGACGCGCCTTCCAGCGCTCGCTGCCGCCGCCGATGACCGACGCGTCCACGAGGAGCTGCTCCCAGTAGCGCGGCGCACGCAGCGTGCCCGCCACCACGGGCGCGGTGTCGGGATCGGGGACGACGGGATCGACCGGTGGCGGCACGTCGTCGACGGGCGGCTGCGGCAGCAGATCGTTCACCGGCGCCGCCCACTCGGGACGCGGCGCGGCGGCGTCGGGCAGCTGCGACAGCGACAGATACTCCGCGAACCGTCGGGCCGAGAGCCCCTCGGCCCTGCAGGCC
This sequence comes from uncultured Binatia bacterium (SeqCode), assembly GCA_964404165.1. Taxonomy (GTDB): domain Bacteria; phylum Desulfobacterota; class Binatia; order DP-6; family DP-6; genus DASYLJ01. Next base: position 151,638 of record CAYOIZ010000003.1, read on the forward strand.
AGCAGCGTCAGCAGCGCGCGCCCGCCCGTATGTGGTCGTCGCGTACCACGCGCAAAGAACGACGGGATCTCGGCACGCCCGAAGGCCTCCTCGAGATGGGCGACGTACTCGCCGGGCGCATGGAGGAGCACCGCCATGCGATCGAACGGCACTCCGCGTGCCGCCTCGGCCTGCACGGCGCGCGCGATCTCGACGCATTCGCGCGCCTCGCCGGGCCACGCCGACAGTCGCACGCTGGCGTCGAGCGGTGCGGGGTTCGCGGGCGGATCGCCGAAGAGATGCCGCTGCAGCGACGCCAGCGATCCGTCGCCCGGCGCGGTGACGTCCTCGGCACGGCAGTCGAGCGCACGCTCGAGAAACATGCGCGCGACCGCGTCGCCCGCCGGCACCGTCGCCAGCACGTCGGGTGCCCGCGACGCGAGTGCTGCGACCAGTCGCTCCTCGAGCGCGGTCGCCACCGGCAGATCGAGCAGCAGCAGCGGCAGGCCCGCGAGCGGCGTCCCGGCGTCGACGGCCGCGATCGCGGCGTCGAACACCGCGGCGCGATCGACGAGCGCAGCACCGGCGAGCTCGTCGCCGACCGCCACGGCCAGGAGCGCCAGGTCGACGCCGCCGCGCGGCAGCGCGCGCAGGTCGTCGGGCGTGACGCCGTGCATGCGCAGCTCCTCGAGCGTGCGCGCCACCGCCGGCGGGAAGCCGGGGCGGTCGGCCACGGGGCGGAAATAGTGGAAGACGCCCTCGCCCTGGAGGCGGTGGACGGCATGGGCGGCCACGGCCGCCTGCGACAGGGCGGTGGCGGGAACACGACCCGCACGGACCAGCGCCGGCGTCGCGAGCCGCGCGGCGAGCCGCTCGAGCGTCATGCGGACGATGCCGAAGCGCGCACCGGCGCCACCGAGCTCGGCGCGCACCAGCTCGTCGCACGCCTCCCACGTCGGCGCCACGACCAGCACCTCTGCCTGCGGCGGGCGCGCCGCGAGCCAGCGTGACGCGGCCTCGAGCCGCGTGGCGGCGCCGGCCGCGAGCAGCAGCCGTCGCGTCCCGGCCTCCCGTCGTCCCCGCCGCGCCATCGCGTCGTTATCGCGCACGCGACGGCGCCGGGGAAGATGCCGGCGTGGTTTGCTCTCGCCATGGTCGCGTGGCACCACCGAGTCATGTGGTGGGTGATGGGGGGTGTGGCCGTGCTCGCGATGGCGACCGTCGCGCAGGCGGCGCCGTGGCGCGGATTCTCCACGCTGCAGTCGGCACCGGGCCAGGGCGTCGTACTGACGGGGCGGATCGCGTCGCGCGGCGCCGACCTGCGCGGACGCATCGTCGGCTGCGACGGCGACGAGCCCTGTCCGCTCGCCGGTGCCCGGCTGACGCTGCGGGCGACGACGCACGACCCGTCGATGCGCGAGGAGGTCGACGCCCTGCACGGCACGGTCACCCTCGCCGACGGCACCGCGTGCACCTTCGCCGGCGACGTCTGGGGCGTGCGGGCACGCGACCGCCAGGTGGCGCGCGGCGCGCTGCACGGCCAGATCTCCTGCCCGACGCTCGGCCTGGCGACGATCTCGCTGTACGTGAAGGGCTACCGCCAACCGCTGGGTGCGCTGTGAGGGCACTGCGACTGCTCGTGCTGAGCGTCCTGCTGGCGACGCCGGTGCTCGCGGGCGAGCCGTCGCCGAGTCCACACGGCGTCAACGGCAGCGCACGCGGGCTGCCGAACGCGCTCGCGGCGGGCCGGCAGGCCGGCTTCGGCTGGCTGCGCGTGTTCCTCCTGTGGAGTGCCGTGCAGCCGACGCCGGCGCCACCCGACTGGGACGCGCCCGTCCTCGGCTCGCCGTGCGGCAACTGGCCGCTCGAGTCGGCGCGGCAGGTCATCGCCGACGCGCGCGCCGCCGGCTACTCCGTCGTCGCCAACCTGTTCAGCACGCCGTGCTGGGCGACCCCCGCCGGCGGCACCGGCACGTGCGTCAACAAGGCGCCGACGGCCGCCGCGTTCCAGGCGTTCGCCGCCGCGGCCGCCGCCGAGTTCGGCGATCAGGTGGCGGTGTGGGAGCTGTGGAACGAGCCCAACTTCGACGCCCACTGGACGGCGTCGCCCGAGACGTATCGCGACACGATCCTCGTGCCGGGCTACGACGGCATCAAGAGCGCCGCCCCGACCGCACGGGTGGCCGGTCCGACGCTGATGCAGGGCAACTTCTATTCGCCGGAGAAGAGCGGCGCCTTCGGCGACTATCTGTTGCAGGGCGATCAGCTGGCGCGCCCGATCGACGTCCTCACGTTCCACGCCTACAGCAACAGCGTGAAGAACATCCGTCGCGCCATCGCGACGCCGCACGCGTTCGCCACCGCGCACGCCATCCCCGAGGTGTGGATGACGGAGTTCGGCTGGAGCCTCACCGGCGAGGGCACGCCGAGCTCGTGCCCGCACTGCCCGAGCGAGAGCGCCTGCGGCGGTCAGATCGGCGACGTGCTGGCGCTCGTCGGTGGCGCCGACACGCCGCGCTTCACGCGCGCCTTCCTCTTCACGCTGCACGATCGCGTGCGGCCCACGTGCGAGCTCGACTGCCTGCTCGGCCTGCTCGACGTGAACGGCGTGCCGAAGGTGCGCTATGGCGTCGTGCAGAGCGCGCTCTGTCCGTCCGAGGCGAGCTGCCCGCCCTGATACCCCGCCACGCGCTCGACGACGTCGGGGCGATCGATGCCGGCCGCCGCGCACAGCGCCGCGGCCGACCGGCGGAGCGCGTCGACGACCGTGCGCGGATCGGACACGCCGTCCCAGTCGGCGTTGACGCCCCAGCACAGCTGGCCGTCGTAGCTGAAGAGCGCGATCCCGAGCGACTGGTGCTCGAACAGCGGCACCAGCGGGAACCCGGCGCGCAGGCGTGCACCGAGCAGCCACAGCGGCAGCGGCGGCCCCGGCACGTTGGTCACGATGAGGTTGTACGGGCTCAGGCGGGCGGTCAGCCGTGCCCCGAGCAGCAGCACGCCGGGCGCGGCGTGCTCCGCCGCGCGCCCGAGCAGCTCCGCGCCGAGCTCCATCTTGACGGCCTTGAGACGTGCCGTGGTCTCGCGCACGGCGGCATGACGTCGCCGCGCATCCGGCTCGCCGACCGGGAGCGGCACCAACCACCCCGAGACGCGGTTGTTCACCACGCCCTGCTGGTCGGCCGAGCGCACGCTCACCGGCACGACGACCCGGAAGTCGATGCGGTCGGGCGCCGCCCCACGCGTGGTCAGGATGTCGCGCATCGCCCCCGCGACGATCGCCAGCGCGACGTCGTTGACCGTCCCCCCGAGCGACGATCGGATGGCGCGCACGGTGTCCATGTCCTGCACCCACCAGTCGAAGCGGCGGTGCGGGCCGATCGGACGGTTGAGCGGGTTCGCACCGAGGCGCCGTGCGCCGGTCGCGACCAGCGCCCAGAGCGCCCGCAACGGCGCCAGCAGGTCGTCGCGCAGCGCCGACGGATCGCGCAGGCCGTCGGCGATCGACGTCGCCAGCGAGAGCGGCACGCGGGCCTGCTCGAGCAGCTCGTCGCGCAGCATCTCGATCCCGCTCGGCGCCGGCCGCGCCCGCCACGGCTGCGGCGGGTCGAGGTGCTCCTGCGGCTCCGGCGTCAGCAGGGCGGCGAACAGGTCGAACGCGGAGATGCCGTCGGCGAGGGCGTGATGCGTCTTCATCAGCAGCGCGAAGCGCCCGTCGCGCAGCCCCTCGATGACCCAGATCTCCCAGAGCGGCTTCCCGCGATCGAGCTGCTGCGAGAAGATGCGGCCGGCGAGCAGCTTCAGCTGCGCGTCGTCGCCGGGCCGCGGCACCGCGGTGTGGCGCACGTGGTAGCTCAGATCGAAGTGGTCGTCGTCGACCCACACCGGCCGGTTGCGGACCGGGATCCAGGCCAGCCGCTGCCGGTAGCGCGGCACCAGGTGCAGCCGCGACGCGATGTGGGCACGGATGCGGCCGACGTCGATGCCGCCGTCGGGCGTCGCCAGCGATCCGGGCTCGAACAGCGTGAGGCCGCCGAGGTGCATGTGCGCCGGCCCGTCCTCGAAGTGCAGGAACACCCGATCCTGTGCCGACAGGCGCTCGTAGTAGACGGCCACGTCCGTGGGCTACGCCGGATCGACGACGGAGGGCAAGAGTGTGGTACACACCCGCCGTGCCCGAGCCTTGGAAACCGCCCCGCGTGGTGTCGATGCTGCCCGCGGCCACGGAGATCATCGCCGCGCTCGGCATGGTCGACGCGCTCGTCGGCGTCAGCCACGAGTGCGACTTTCCGCCCGAGGTACAGGGCAAGCCGCGCATCACGCAGTGCGAGATCCACGGCAATGCGCTCCCGAGCGACGAGATCGACGCCTGGGTGACGAGCCAGCTCGCCGGCGCCGGCACGCTCTACACCATGGACGAGCCGATGCTGCGCCGGCTCGCGCCCGACGTCATCGTCACGCAGCGCCTGTGCGACGTGTGCGCCGTCGGCTGGGAGACGGTGAACGCGTTCGCCGCCACCCTGCCCGGCCCGCCCGTCGTCGTGAACCTCGAGCCGCAGACGCTGGCCGAGGTGTTCGGCGACGTCCGTCGCGTCGGTACGGCGCTCGGCGTTGCCGCGCGTGCCGAGGCGGTGGTGGCGGCGCTCGAGGCGCGCATCGACGCCGTGCGCGCACGGGTCGCCGGGGCGCCCCGTCGCCGCTGCGTGCTGCTCGAGTGGATCACGCCGCCGTATCGCAGCGGGCACTGGGACCCCGAGCTGGTGGAGATCGCCGGCGGTCACGATCCCGTCGGTCGAGCGGGCGAGGACGCCGCCGCGGTGCCGTGGGAGGCGATCCGCGACGCCGCGCCCGAGGTGCTGGTCGTCGCGTGCTGTGGCTTCGACGTCGCTCGGACGCGACGCGACCTGCCCGCGCTGCGTGCCTATCCCGGTTTCGACACGCTCCCGGCCGTCCGCAACGACGAGGTCTGGCTGGTGGACGGCTCGGCGTTCTTCAGCCGTCCGGGGCCGCGGCTGGTCGACAGCCTCGAGATACTGGCGCGCCTGATCCATCCCGAGCGCGACGACACGCCGCTGCCGCCGGGCGTCGAGCGCATGTGACGTGCGGCCTGCAACGGAGTCGTGCAAGGACGCACGCATCCGTTACGACGGAAGTTGCAGGCCTGCGCACCGGCACACGCCTGATTTTTGCGAATTCTGTTGACGCCAAGCGTGCTTAGGCCGTAGTTTCGCCGGCCATGCCGAGGGCCGCGCGTCTCTTCGAGCTTTCCGTCACCATACTTTCCCTGCTTGCCGGCATCCTCCTCGGCCCGGGCGAGTCCAGTGCCCGCATCCAGTGGGATCGCGCCCTGCTCGGCTGCGAGCCCCCGGCGGTCTTCTACTCGAGCCGCCACGTCCCCGGAACGCGCCCGTGCTGTCCGTCGGTCGCGGGCGTCTGTGCCGGCGGCGTCACCTGTCCACCGAGCGGCGTGTGCGCCGGCGGCGGGGCCTGCACGCCGGGCGCGCCCGCAACGCGCCCGAACATGGTGCTCATGATCTCGGACGACCAGGGCGCGTGCCAGTTCGGCAGCGCACAGGAATGTCGGAGCGCCGTGTCGGGCACCGCGATTCCCGCGCCGTCGACGCCCAACCTCGATCTGCTCGCCGGCTACGGCACCGTGTTTCCCGTGGCGCACAACACGTCGTCGTGGTGCTTTCCGTCCCTCTTCAGCATCGTCACCGGCCGCTACCAGCGCAGCATGGAGGGCGTCGCCAAACCCGCCGACACCTTCGGCTCCATCGCCCGCACGCTGCGCCGCCTGGACGGCACCCCCACGGACCCGTATGACGCGCGTAACGGCGTCGGTGGCTACTGCACCTTCCTGAGCGGCAAGCTCACCGATCGGCTCGGCGATCCCGAGTTCCACGCCTATGCGCGCACCGGCAACCGGGCCATCGGCCGCACGCAGTGCATCGCGGGCGACCCCGGACAGCCACCCCGCTGCGGCAGCGAAGCCCAGAGCACCTACGAGCCGACGAAGATCTTCCGCGGTAGCGACATCTTCGAGTTCCTCGACACCCTCCTCTACCGCGTTCCCGAGGTCGAACCGGCGACGTTCACCTCGCTGCCGTTCTTCGTCTGGTACGCGCCGCGCATCCCGCACCAGCCGCTGCGCTCCCCGAACGTCATCCGACAGTACCTTTTCGGCGGTGGTCCGACGTATCCACTCGGCGGCCTGTTCGATCTCGGCGCCTTCTGCAGTGGGGCCAGCTGCCCGGCCGGCGTGCGCGCCTTCGACGAAGCCTCGTTCGGCGACGTGCACGAGCTCGATGGCAACCTCTGGTGGATGGACGACAGCGTGCGCGAGATCCGCAAGTACCTCGCGATGCAGTCCGCCCCGCACTGCATCACGAACGGCGGCAAGAGCCGCTTCGACGTGGCGACACCCGAGGCCTGCAACGGAACCTGGGCGGAGACCGTCACGCCCGACCTGTCGCGCAACACCATCTTCATGTTCCTCTCGGACAACGGCTGGCACCTCCCCGACTCGAAGCACTCCTTCACCGAGAACGGGACGCGCACGCGCATGATCGTGTTCGATCCACGGACGTTGCCACGAGTGCCGTCGTGGAACCCCCAGGCCGAGGTCACGCCGCCGCCACAGGAGAGCCCGGCACTGGCGCATTCGGTGGACATCTTCGCGACCACCGTCGGCTTCGCACTCGACTCGCCCGGGCCCGAGCCCTGTCCGCAGGCCGCGGACGGGAGCGGCCGGTGTGACGGACGCGACCTCCGCGCCCATCTCGTCACCGCGCCCGGAGGCCCGGCCGCACCCGAGACGCTGCGCCACGCGATGTGCGGGCATCAGACCCAACGCACGACGTCGCCGACGAAGAACCGCTACCTCATCACCCGCCCCGGCAGCGTCGGACGCTGCACCGATCTCGGCGCCGCAGCGTGTACCGCCGACGCCACCTGTGGCGCCAACGGCTTCTGTCTGGGCGGCCACTGCGCACCGCGCGCGGAGCCGGCCTGCACGACGAGCAGCACCTGCCCGTCCGGCGCCGTCTGTCTGGCTGGCCAGTGCCGCGCGGCGCCCGCCTGCCTCGAGGATGGCGATTGCGCGTCGCTCTTCCCGGGACGCAACACGGCCTGCGTGGCGAAGGATCGGAAGTGGTGCCGCAATTCGCCGGGGACGGCGTGCTCGGCGCACGCCGACTGTCCCCCCTGTGCACCGGGCGAGCCCGCGTGCTCGCGGCTCTGCGAAGCACGCCAGCTGAAGTTCTACGTCATCGCGGGCGCCAGGGACCTCCAGATGACCGACCTCTTCCTCGACCCCGACGAGAACGGGCTGCACAAGGGCGATCGGCGCTCGCTGACGTACGAGCTGTCGCGCCTCACGGGCCCGTATGGCTCGGCGATGCGACGCGCCAACTGCTGCATGGACGACTGGTGGCCGGAGGCCGGCAACCTCGGCACGGCCTGCACGGCCGGCTACGCCTGCCCGGCCGACCTGACCTGCAACCAGTAGCTCAGCCGCCCTGCGGGGCGGGCTGCGGTGCGGCGAGCGGTGCCAGCACGGGCCGCCGTCGCATCAGCACGAGCACCGGAATCAGGATGGCGGCGGTGAGCTCGAGCCAGAACAGCTCGAGGAACGCCAGCTCGTTGGCGGACGCCGCCGGCGTCCCCGTGGCGAGGAGACGTTCGGTGCGCACCTGCAGATACGCGTCGAGTCCCGCCACGCCGAGCGCGTAGCCGAGCTGCTGGCTCAGCACGAACAGGCCCGACGCCGCCCCCACCTGCTCCGGCGCGAGCGACCGGAACGCCATCGTCGCGAGCACGGCCGTCAGGATGCCGAAGCCGACGCTGCTCACCACCGCCGGCCAGATGGCCCCGAGCGGGGTCAGCCCCGGCGTGTAGAGGGTGAAGCCGAGCTTGCCCACGCCGAGCAGGAGCAGACCGGTGGCGAAGACCACGAACGGTCGCGTCCGGCCGAGCGCGGGGCCGGCGATCATCAGGCCGGCCATCAGCCCGACGCTTCCGAACGCACCACGCACGCCGAGGAAGGTGGCGTCGAAGCCGAGGACGCTGCCCAGCATCGCCGGCTGGAAGAACGCGGTCGAGAACGCCCCGATGCCGAAACACAGGACGGCCACCGTGGCGAGATCGCGACTCGCGAACGGACGCAGGTCGACGATGGGCCGCGGCGTCCGCCGCGCGTGCCGCGCGAAGACGCAGAGGCCGATGAGGGCGACCACCGGCAGCACGAACACGCTCGGCGTCTTGTGCCAGTCGACGTTGTCTCCGATGTTGAGGAACACGCCGAGCGCCAGGATGCCGGTGCCGAACGTCGCGAGCCCCCACCAGTCGACGGCGACGGCGCGCGGCGAGCCCACCGGTGCTTCGCGGCGCACGAGCGGCAGCGTCACGATGCCGATCACGATGGCCGGCGCGAAGATCCACGGCCAGGAGAAGCGCGTGCAGAGCCAGCCGCCGAGCAGCGCGCCGATCAACGCGCCCGCGGTGCCGCCCGCACCCCAGATCGCCATGCCCGTTCCACGTCGCGACCCCGTGAAGCGCGCGACGACGAGCGTCTGCGTCGCCGGCAGGAGGGGCGCCGCGAACAGGCCCAGCACGAAGAGCAGCCCGACGAGCGGCAGCAGCCCGCGCGCCATCGCCGCCAGGCCCGAGGCCACGATCGTGCCGGCGATGCAGGCGACCAGCAGCCGTCGCGGCCCGAAGCGCTCCATCAGGAACGCCGTCAGCGGCGTCGTGCACACGGTCGCGATCAGGTACGCGTCCGCGAGCCACATCACTTCCGCCGGCGACACGCCGAGCGCCACGCCGATGGCCGGCAGGGTCACGCCGACGGCCGCGATGTTCAGCGTCGTCAGCATGTTCACGAGCAGGATCAGTCCGACGGCAGGTCCCATCGATTCCACCGGTTGCGGCCGCGGCCGCGGCGCTCGCGCGCATCGCTGGCGACCCGGAGCGTCCAACCCTCGGTCGGTTCGCCGTCGAGATCGAGGCGGCTCGCGATGTAGAAGAGGCGCTGCGTCTCCGGCCCCTGCGCCGTGACGAAGCGGTCGCGCAGGTAGTACGGCGGGATGGCCTGGTAGTGGACGACCGCGCGGACGCGCGCGGCACGACGGACGAAGCGCAGCGGGATCTGGTAGAGCACGTCGTCGGTGCCGCTGCCGTCGAAAAACGACGGGTCGCTGGTGCCGACCGGCTTGGTCTCCTCGGCGAACTGCTTCGTCACGGACCAGCCCATCGGTTCGAGACGGTTGTCCTTCACCTGCTGCTTCAGGGCGAGGAAGCTGGTGGTGAGATTGCCCTGGTCGTCGAGGTGACGATCCTCGAAGATCTGCACCTGGTTCTCGTCGGTGATGACGTCGTGATGCGGCTCCCACTCGGTGCGGCTGAACTCGGTCGGGAGCGGATTGCCGTCGCGGTCGACGATGACGCCGAGCGGATTCGTCCGCCCCGAGCCCCACAGCACGCGGCCGCGACGATCCTCCACCACCACCTCGACGAAGGCGCGCCGGAAGCCGACGCCCGACGGGAAGCGATGCCCGGCCTTGTTCGTCACCCGGACCGCCACCTCGAGGTGCGCGGGCGTCCTGCCGCTGCGGCGCACGCGACGGAGCGAGCGCAGCTCCACCGTCGCGGTCTCCTGCGTGGCGATGCGCGCGGCCTGATCCTGCGCCAGCAGCAGGCTCATCGCGGGGTTCTCGCTGGTGGCGATGTTGCCGTCGACCGGCGTCACGCCGAGCAGGTCCGAGAACTGCTGGAACATCTCCATGACGAAGAGGTTGATGCCCACCAGCAGGTGGCGCGCGTAGCCGTCACGCACCGGCAGCGTGACCTCGGCGTCGGGCGCGGCGTGCTCGAAGTACGGGTAGCGGTCGTCCTGGATGTTCGCGATGCGAAACGCGAGCGGCTGCGCGGGGTCGTCGAAGTGCCCGGGCATGTGGCAGTCCTGGCAACTCTTGAAGGTGCCGGGCTCGGAGAAGACGCTGTTCACCCACTCGAGGTAGGTGGTCTGCTCGTGCGCCGTCGGCGCCGACGCCATCTGCGCCGGCGTGTAGGGCTGGCCGACGTCGAGGATCGGCGTGAACACGGTGTGACACGAGCCGCACAGCGCCGAGTCGCCCATCTGGGTGCCGAGCGTCGGGGTCACACCCACCGCCTGCTGCATCGCGTACGGCAGCGGGTCGTCGTACTGGCCGTAGAGCTCGTCGGCCGGACCGAGGAGGAACTGGCCGGTGAACGTCGACGGATCGCCGAGCCCCTCGGCGGCGACGTGATGGCACGACGCGCACGACACGCCGTCGCGCGCGAGCGCGGCATAGGGCGCCATGGGATCGTCGCCGGTGGCGTAGGTGGCGGCGAGCGACATCAGACCGGTGCCGCCGGTGTCGAGCGCCAGCTGCCGCTTCCCCATGACGCCGTGGCAGGTCATGCAGAAGTTGTCGATCGAGTCGCCGAGCTCGGGGTGCAGCGCGCGCTCCGATTCGAGCTGGGCGCGGAACACCGGGTCGCGTCCGGCGAGCCCCATGAGCGACGCGCTCCACTCGCCGTAGGGCGACAGGTTCAGGTTCTGGCCGTCCACCTGGTGCATCATGTTCGGGTAGAGGCCGTGCAGCAGCGAGTCGGCGTCGTGGCAGCCGCCGCAGACGTCGGAGGTGACGAACGGCTTCCGCTCCGCACCCGGCACCGGCACGACGTGATCGTTGCTCTGGGACGGCAGCGGCAGCGCCGTCGCCGGCGGCACGATCTCGGAGAAGAGCGCCACGAACGACGGATCGGGCACCGGCAGCGGATCCGGCAGGTTCACCGGGACGTAGGGCGGCACGTGCGGTCCCGGCGGCGGCATGGCGCCGTTCGGGCCGGTGTCGATGTCGCCGTACGTGACGATCGGGCCCGTGACGTTCGAGATGCTCGCGAACAGGAGGTGCTCGTTGTCGGCGGCGGCGTGGCACGCCACGCAGTACGGCAGGAACGTCTCACCCGAGTCGTAGGACGGATCGTGCGCGTCCACGTAGGCCCAGTACCAGCCGTCGCGCGACGCGCTGCCGTCGCGGAGCATGATCGTCCAGCCTCCGAGCGCGGTCGGATCGGTGGAGCCGGGACCGTCGTACTGCTCCTTCACGACGACGGTGCCGTCGGGGAACGACTGGCCGGGCGGGCGCCCGTCCATCAGCCACTGGAAGACGTCGGGCGGATAGTGCACGCGGACGTCGCCGTGCACCGAGAAGTACGTGCCGTCGACGATGGGGCCGGTGGCGCGGACGCGCAGATCGGCCATCCAGCCCGCTTCCTCGTAGCAGCGGCTCTCGAGGAACGGCCGCAGGGCCTCGGTCGAGGGCGCGAGCGGCGTGGCGCAGTCGTAGGCGTTCGCCCCGACCACCGGCGCACTCACGAGCAGCAGCCAGGTCAGGATTCCGACACTCCGGGTGGTAGGCATCCCGGAGCATGTATCGGTCGACCCGGCGCCGACCTTGATGCGGTCAGACGAAGGTGCGCAGAGCCCACCATCCGAGCAGCGCCACCACGGCACCGATGCGGACGGTGTCGGAACGTACCGGCCGGACAGCGGCGGGCAGGAACGCCGCGCCCACCGCCCACAGCGCCACCGGCAGACCGAAGGGATGCTGGCGCAGCGACGCGCCGACGTGGCCCTCCGCCAGCAGGGCCAGCGATCGCGTCATGCCGCAGCCGGGGCAGTCGTGGCCGGTGAGCGCATGCACGGGACAGAGCGCGGGCAGCCGCGGCAGCACGGCGGCGACGTCCCACGCCCCGAGCGCGTGGCCGGCGGCGGCGACGCCGAAGACGGCCACGCCGGCGCGGAGCAGGCTACGCGTCGAACCAGGCATTGATCTCGCTCTGCTGGATGGCGTCGGCAACGAGCACGAGGCCGAACACCGAGAGCAGGAGGCTGATCAGCGCCAGGTTCTCGTTCGGCGGCCGCCCGACGCGCGTGTTCACCTCGGTGATGACGAGGCCCATCCGGTACTGCGTGTACACGTGGTAGATGCCGCACGTGATCAGCGTCAGGAGGAACCACGTCCAGAAGCGGAACTCCTCCTTGCCGATGAAGGCGTTGAGCGCCCGGAACTGCCGCGCCTGCCAGAAGAGGTTGTAGATGCCGCAGGTGACGATCGACAGGATGATGTCCGTGGGGATGCTGCTGGCCGCATCCTCACGCGCGATCGGGTACGTCCGTGTGTCCGCCATCCGGCTTTCTAACCCAGATGACGACGGCGTCCAAATCGTTCAGTCGCGCAGCGACAGGGCCTGACGGGGGCAGCGGCGCACCGCCAGCTCCACCTTCGGGCGCTGCGCGTCGTCGATGGACTCGACCAGCACGCGCGCGAGGTCGTCGTCCCCGACGACGAACACCTCGGGGGCGACGTTCATGCACACGGCGTTGCCTTCGCAGAGAGCGGTATCGACGACGACTCGCATGGCCTCATCTGCAGCGAGCGACGGCCGCCCGTCAAGCCGAGCGCGTCGGCTTGACAGCCCGAAGCGGCGCACCCTATGGCCACGGGCGATGGCCGACGCCCCGCCGCCCATGAACTTTCTCGACGTCGACTTCTACATCTCCGACCCGTACGACGCGTACGCCTGGCTCCGGCACCACGCCCCGGTGTGGTGGGACCCGGCCAACGGCTTCTGGGTGGTGACGCGCCACGAGGACGTCGCCTTCATCTCGACCCACTCCGACCTGTTCTGCTCGAGCCAGGGCTACCGGCCGAACGTCGGTCCCGACCCGTCGCTGATCTCGCTCGACCCCCCGCGCCACACGGCGCTGCGTCGCCTCATCAACAAGGGGTTCACGCCGCGCATGGTGTCGCAGCTCGAGCCGCACGTGCGCGACATCGTACGCCGCACGCTCGACGGCGTCGGCCCGCAGGGCGCCTGCGACTTCGTGGAAGACATCGCCATGCCGCTGCCGATGCTCGTCATCGCCGAGCTGCTGGGCTACCCGCAGGAGGACTGGCAGCGCCTGCAGCACTGGTCCGACGAGATGAACATCGGCGACGCCAGCCACCCGCTCGACAAGGTGATCGAGGCGTACCAGGCGTTCTGCGCCTACCACGAGCCGATCGCGGCGGCGAAGGCCGAGCGGCCCGGCGACGACCTGCTCTCGAAGCTGATCCATGGCGAGATGGCGGGCGAGAAGCTCGACGCCGACGACGTGCTGCGCACGGCGCTGCTGCTGCTCGTCGGCGGCAACGAGACGACGCGCAACACCGTCGCCGGCGCGATGCTGGCGCTGATGCAGCACCCCGAGCAGCGCGACCGCCTGGTCGCCGACCCGGACGGTCTGCCGGTGGCCATCGAGGAGTTCCTGCGCTGGGTGACGCCCATCATGAACTTCCGCCGCACGGCGACGCGCGACCTCGAGCTGCGCGGCACCGCCATCCACGAGGGCGACCAGGTGGTGATGATCCACGGCTCGGCCAACCGTGACGAGGCCGTGTTCGCCGACGCCGACCGGTTCGACGTCGGCCGCGACCCGAACCCGCACCTCGCGTTCGGCGTCGGCACGCACTTCTGCCTCGGCGCCAACCTGGCCCGCCTCGAGATCCGCGTCATGTTCGAGGAGCTGCTGCGCCGCTTCCCCGACATGCGACTCGCCCCCGGCGGCGAGGTCCGTCGCTACCCGTCCACGTTCATCCGCGGCTGGTCGTCGATGCCCGTGGAGTTCACGCCCGAGAGGAGCACCAATGGCTGATCTGACGGGCCGTGTGGCCCTGGTGACCGGTGGCGGCAGCGGCATCGGCTTCGGCTGCGCGCGCGCGATGGCCGACGCGGGCGCCCGCGTCGCCCTCATGGGCCGCGACCCGCAGCGGCTCGAGCATGCGGTCACGCTGCTCGGCGCCGAGCGCGCCATCGCCGTCCCCGGCGACGTCGCCATCGAGGACGACGTCGCGCACGCGGTCGGCCATACCGTCGAGCGACTCGGCCGTCTCGACATCGGCGTCAACGCGGCCGGCACCGGCTCGCTGGCCCCCGTCCACGAGCACAGCGCCGAGGAGTGGACACGCGTCATGCGCATCAACCTCGACGGCGCCTTCTTCTCGGTGAAGCACCAGGCCGCCGCCATGATCGCCGCCGGCCACGGCGGCGCCATCGTCAACATCTCCTCGATCGCCGGCATCCTCACGCACCGCCTGATGAGCGCCTACTGCGTCTCCAAGGCCGGCCTCGAGATGCTCACCAAGTGCGCCGCCGACGAGCTCGGCGAGCACCGCGTGCGCGTCAACGCGATCCGCCCGGGGTTGGTCCCGACGGATCTCGCAACGCCGCTCACGAGCAGCCCGAAGGTCGTCGAGAACTACAAGTCGCTGATGCCGATCCAGCGCCTCGGCACGGTCGAAGACATCGCCGCCGCCGCCCTGTTCCTGGTGAGCGACGACGCCGGCTGGGTGACCGGCCAGGTCCTGTCGGTCGACGGCGGCCACACGCTCCGCGCGGGTCCGGACGTCACACTGATGTTCAGCTAACCCCTCTCGACGGAGGGGACCGCAGCCGCGCCCCGCCTCCGCCCGCCGCCGCTGCTTGACCCGAGTGAAACATCTGTTTTAAACGTCCGTTCGTGACGTCGACCACCACCCGCGACCCGGCCGCCACGCGCCGGCGTCTCCTCACCGCCGCCGCGCGCTGCTTCGCCGATCACGGGTTCCACGGCACCACCATCCGCGAGATCGCCGAGCGCGCAGGAGTGAACGTCGCCGCCGGCAACTACCACTTCGGCTCCAAGAAGGACCTCTATCTCGAGGTCCTGCGCGGCGAGTTCGATCGGGCGAAGGCGGCACTCGCCGCCAGCGGCGCCTCGCCGTCCGCCGCCGAGCTCGCCGGCCTCGACCGCGACGCGGTCGTCGGCCTCCTCGTCGCCCGCGCGCGGGTCATGCTGGAGACGCTGGTCGCTCCGCCCGGGTTGCACGGCCGACTGATGCAGCGCGAGATGACCGACCCCAGCGAGGCGCTCCCCACCATCGTCGACGAGTTCATCAAGCCGTGGACGGAGGAGCTGAAGGCCATCGTCGCGCGCCTGCAACCCGGGCTCGATGACGCCACGCTCGAGCGGTGCGCCATGAGCATCGTCGGCCAGGTGATGTTCTACCGTGCCGCGATGCCGATCGTGCTGCGCATCTGGAAGCGCCGCCAGTACCCGGCCGACGTGCTCGACGACCTCGCCGCACACATCGCCACCTTCTCCGTCGGCGGGCTCGCCGAGGTGGCTCAAGGCCCGCGGAGGGTGTCGCGTGCGCGCTGATCGCTGGCTCCTGCTGCTGCCGCTGCTCGCCGCCTGCGGACCGATGGCCGTGATGACGCGGCCCGAGGGCAACGGCGGCTGGACGGCGGACCAACGACGCGAAGAGCTCGGCAAGCGCGCCGCGGCGGCGGGCGTCGATCTCGCCGCCACGGCGCCCGCGCTGCCGGCCGATCGTCCGCTGTCGCTGTCGGAGGCCATCGCCCTCGCCGCGGGCGGTAACCGGCGCATCGCCGAGGCCGAGCGCATGCTCGGCGAGGCCGGCGCGCGTGTGCGCCTGTCGCGCGGCCGCCTGCTGCCGAACGTCACCGGTGAGGGCCGCTACACCTGGTACACCGATCCGCTCTCGAACCAGGTCGACTTCCCGCCGGGCGTCCTGCCCGCCGGCATCCAGCCCCCCATCGTCATCATCCGCGAGGCGGAGTCGGGACGGGTGAATGGCACCGTCCGGGTGCCGCTCGACGTCACCGGCGAGCTGTGGAATGGCCTCACCGCCGCCCAGGCAGGGTACCGCGGCGAGCGCGCCCGGGTGTGGGCGACGACGCTCGCCGAGCAGGTCGCCGTGATCCGCGCCTACTTCGAGCTCCTCGAGGCGCAGCGGCTGCGCGTCGTCACCACCGAGCGCATCGCCGTGCAGCGCACCCAGCTCACCAACGCGCAGAATCGCTTCGACGCCGGCCGGCTCACCAAGAACGAGCTGCTGGTCGTACAGGTGGCGCTGCGCGACAGCGAGCAGGGGCTCCGCCGTCGCGATCTCGCCATCGCCGAGGCGCGCTGGACGCTGAACCAGCTCGTCGGCCGTCCCGTCGACGCCCCCACCGAGGTCGTCGACGTCGCCACGCCGCCGGTGGTGCCCAGCACCGACGACGCCCTTCGCGACGCCTTCGCCAACAATCCGCTCCTGCTCTCGCTCGCCGAGGAGCAGCAGCGGCTCGACGACACCGCGACCTCGCTCGAGCGCGGGCGCCTGCCGCGCTTCAACGCCGGCGGGGCCATCGACTGGACGTCGGAGAAGATCATCACGCCGCAGCGTGTGGGTGCGGGGTTCGTGGGCTTCACCTGGGACATCGGCACCGACGGCCAGCGCGAGGCCCGCATCGCCGAGGCGCGCATCGCCGCCGACCGCAATCGGATCGCCGTCGAGCGCGAGCTGCGCAGCCTCGAAGGCGGCGTGCGCGCCACCCAGCAGGCCACCGAGGAGCGCCTGGCGGCGCTCGAGTCGGCGGGCGAGGCGGTGTCGCAGGCCGAGGAGAACCTCCGCATCCGCCAGCAGCAGTTCGACGCCGGACGTGCCACCAGCGAGGACGTGCTCGACGCCGAGGCGCTGCTGACGCGGCAACGCGCCGACCTCGCCACCGCCCTCTACCAGGCGCACACCCGCCGCGCCGAGTTGCAACAGCTGATGGGCCTGCCGCTCGACGGCCTGGCCGCCGCCACGAGGTGAACGGAATGCCGAAGCGGATCGTGATCGTCGTCGTCGTGCTGGCCGTCCTCGTGGGCGCGCTGTGGTGGAGCCGGCGCGACACCGGACCGTCGCACTTCACCGGCTTCGTCGAGGGCGAGGAGCGGGTGGTGCGCAGCGAGGTCACCGGCCGCGTGCTCGACGTGCCCTTCCACGAAGGCGACGCGGTGCCCGCGGGCGCCGTCCTCGCCCGTCTCGACGACGCCGACGTCGCCGCCAAGGTGGCCTCGAAGCAGGCCGAGGTGGCGATGATCGACGCCCAGATCACGCGCCAGGACGAGCAGATCGCCCTCACCGAGGCCACCTGGGCGCGCGATCGCAGCGCGCGCGCCGCCGAGCTGCGACGGACCGAGGCCACCGCCGCCCTCGCCGAACGCACGCTCGCCCGCGAGCAGGAGCTGGTGCGCTCCGGTGCCAGCACCGCACAGACCCTCGACGACCAGCGCGCGCTCCGCGACCAGTCGCAGAGCGACCTGCAGCGTGCCCGCGAGCTGCTCGGCCGCGCCGACGCCGAGGAGCGCTCCATCGCCCTTGCCCGCCAGCAGCGCGAAGTGCTCGTGCAGCAGCGCGCCATGGCCGCGGGGCAGCTCGCCGAGCTGCAGGTGACGCAGGGGAAGTTCACCATCACGGCCCCCGCCGTCGGCACCGTGGTGCAGAGCCAGCTCATCTGGCCGGGCGAGCTGGCGCAGCCGGGCACGCCGATCGTGTCGGTACTGGATCCCACCGACAAGTACGTTCAGGTCTACGTCCCGGTGCCCGACGTCGGCCGCTTCAGCCTCGGGCGGCCGGTGGAGATCGAGCTCGACAGCGAGCCGGGCCGGCGCTTCAAGGGCGAGGTGAGCTTCGTCGCCAACGGCGCGAACTTCACGCCCGAGAAGATCGAGACGCGCAGCGATCGTCTCGGCCAGGTCTATCGCGCCAAGGTGCGCATCCTGGAGGACGTCGCGCGCTTCCAGCCCGGCACCGAGGGCAACGTGTTCCTGGTCGGGGAGGAGCCGCGGGGGTGAGCCAGCCGCTCGTCGAGCTGCGCGACCTGCGCAAGCGCTTCGGTCGCACGACGGCGCTCGCCGACATCGACCTCACCATCGACGAGCGCCAGATCGTCGGCGTGGTCGGACCCGACGGCGCCGGCAAGACCACGCTGCTGCGCGCGCTCGCCGGGCTCCTCGAGGTCGAGGCCACCACCGCCCGCGTGCTCGGCCACGACCTCACCCGCGACGTCACGGCGCTCAAGGACCGCATGGGCTACGTGCCGCAGGTCTTCAGCCTGCATCGCGACCTCACCGTCGGCGAGAACCTGCGCTTCACCGCCCGACTGCATCGCATCCCGCCCGACGAGGGCTGGGCCCGGGCCGAGGAGCTGCTGCGTCGCATCGCCATGGACCGCTTCGCCGATCGGCTCGCCGGCGCGCTGTCCGGCGGCATGAAGCAGAAGCTCGCGATCGCCAACGCGCTGCTCCCCCGTCCCGACCTGATCGTGCTCGACGAGCCGACCGCCGGCGTCGACGTGGTGGCGCGCGGCGAGATTTGGGACCTGCTGGTCGAGGCGCAGCGCGACGCGCTCGTCGTGCAGAGCACGAGCTACCTCGACGAGGCGGAGCGCTGCGACCTGCTCGTGTACCTCGACGATGGTCGCGTCGTCGCCGCCGGCACGCCCGACGAGCTGCGCGCGTCCGTGCCCGTCGAGCTGTACCGCGTGTGGGGCACCGATGCCCGGGCGGTCGCGGGGGCCGCGCGCCGTCTGCCCTACGTCGCCGGGGCACGCGCCACCGGCACCTACGCCCGCATCGAGGTGGCCTCGGCACGTTCGCCGGGGACCTCGTCGGTGCTTCGCGACCTCGGCGCGCTCTCGACCGACGGCGCCCACCTCGCAGAGCGGGTCCCCGTCGACATGGAGACCACACTGCTCTCGCTCGCCGGGGGGCTCACGTGAGCGAGCCCATCATCCGCACCCGCGGGCTCACGAAGCGCTTCGGCGATTTCACCGCGGTCGATCAACTCGACATCACCGTCCAGCCGGGCAGCATCTTCGCCTTCCTCGGCGGCAACGGCTCGGGCAAGAGCACCACGATCCGCATGCTGATCGGCCTGCTGCAGCCCACCGACGGCGAGATCACCGTCGACGGCGTCGACGTCATCCGCTTCCCGCGCCGCGTGCGCGACCACATCGGCTACATGGGCCAGAAGGTGAGCCTCTACCAGGGGCTGTCGCTGCGCGAGAACGTCGAGTTCTACGCCGGGCTGTTCGGCATGGGCGGCGACGCGCTGGAGCACCGCTGGAGCGAGCTGCGGGAGCGCTTCGCGCTCGGCGAGGCCGAGGCCGAGCGGCCCGAGAATCTACCGGCCGGCGTGCGCCAGCGCGCCGGGCTGGCGCTCAGCATGCTGCATTCGCCGCGCGTCCTCTTCCTCGACGAGCCCACCGCCGGCGTCGACGTCGCCAGCCGCACGCTCTTCTGGGAGGCCATCCAGGACGCGGCCGCCGCCGGCGTCACCGTGTTCGTCACCACGCACTTCCTCGAAGAGGTCGACTACTGCCACTGGGTGACGTTCATCGAGGCGGGGAAGATCGTCGCCGACGCCACCCCCGAGGCGCTGCGCACGCGCTACTCCGACGGCTATCGCGTGACGATCGCCGTCGACGCGGGACGGCGCGACGCCGTGCGCGCGCGACTGGGCGGCCTCGCCGACAGCGCCCAGCCCTCGGCCGCGGGACTCGTCCTGACACTGCCGCGCCTCGAGCCAGCGGCGCTGGCCGTCCTCGACGGGCTCCCGAAGGACGTCGAGGTGCGGGTCGAGCAGGCCCCCATGACCGAGGTGTTCCGTCGCGTGCTGCTCGGCCAGGCGGTGGCGGCATGAGCCTCCGGCGGCTGCGCACGCTCATCGTGCGCGAGATCCGCGCCACCTTCCGCGACGTCTTCACCATGTCGATCCTGGTGGCGACACCGCTCGGCGCGATGCTGATCTTCAGCTTCGTGCTCTCGACCGACGTCATGGGCCTGCGGCTCGCGATCCTCGACGGCGACGGCTCGGCCGAGAGCCGCCAGCTGGTCGCCGACGTCGCGGCGGGCGGGTCGTTCATTCCCCAACCCGTCGATTCGCGCGAGGAGATCGCCGACGGCATGCGATCGGGCGAGGTGGGCGCCGCGCTCATCATCCCGCCCGGATTCGGTCGGGCCGTGCAGGAGGGCCGTGCGCCCGAGGTGCAGGCCATCTACGACGGCGCCGAGGCGGTGCTCGCAGGCAACGCCGAAGGCGCGCTCGGCGGGCTCCTGGCCGCGACCGGCGCGCGGCTCCGCGGCGGCGGACCGCCGCCCCCGCGGGGCGTGGCGGTCGCGACGCAGGTCCTGTTCAATCCCCGCCTCGACGGCACGCCGTTCATGGTGAGCGGCACGTTCGGCTTCGTGCTCTCCTTCCTCACCACGCTCATCACGGCGGTCACCATCGTCAACGAGCGGCAGGCCGGCACGTTCGACCAGCTGCAGGTGACGCCGGCGACGTCGCTCGAGATCCTGCTCGGCAAGCTGCTGCCCCTGGGCTTCGTGTTCTCGATCGACGTCGTGCTCATGGTGGTCCTCGCCGGCACCGTTCTCGGCGTGTGGCCGCACGGCAGCGTCGTGTTCTTCCTCGTGGTGTCGGCCTTCTACGTCATGGTGTCGCTGTCGCTCGGCCTGATCTTCTCCGCCACGTCGCAGACCGCCGCCGAGGCGGTGCAGAAGACGGTGCTGTTCAGCGTGCCGCTGGTGCAGCTGAGCGGGTTCGCCTTCCCGATCCGCAACATGCCGACGGGTCTGCAGTGGGTCGCCGAGATGTTCCCGGCTACGCACTACATCCGCGTCACGCGCGCCATCTACCTGCGTGGCGAGGGGCCGCTCGATCTCGCACCGGAGCTGCTCGTGCTCTTCCTCTTCGCCGCGGCGCTGGTGGTCATGGCGTTGCGCACGCTCGAGCAGCGCGCATGAACCTCCGTCGCTTCGTCTCGAACGTCATGGCCGTCGCCTCGCGCGAGGCGGGCGTGCTGCGTCACGACAAGGGCTTCCTGTCGACGGTGCTGGCGCAGCCCGTCATCATGCTGCTGCTCTTCGGCTACGGCCTGTCGAACGATCCGGCGAACGTGCCGTGGGCGGTGCTCGATCGCAGCCAGACCACCCCCGCGCGCCGCCTGGTCGAGGAGATCCAGCACACCGGCTACTTCGCGCCGGTCCAGCACATCGCCAGCTACGACGAGGCGCGGGCGCTGCTCGGACGCCAGCGCGCCATCGCCGTCCTGGTGATTCCGCGCGACTTCCAGCGCGACGCCGCCCGGGGTCGCCCGCAGGTGCAGCTCCTCCTCGACGGCAGCGACCCGCTCACGAGCGCACGCATCGGCGGCTACGTCGGCCGCGTCGCGAGCACGTTCGGCAACCCCCGCGTCGTGCCGGCGCGCAGCGGCGACGCGTTGCCGATGACACGTCCGCCGGCGCCGCTCGACGTGCGGCAACGCTTCTGGTTCAACGCGACGCTGGCCGATCGCGAGTTCTTCCTCGCCACCATCGTCGGCATGCTGCTGACCAACCTCTGCCTCAGCATCTCGTCGCTCGGCATCGTCGGCGAGCGCGAGAGCGGGACGTTCGAGCAGACACTGTCGCTGCCGATCACGCCCATCGAGATCGTCATGGGGAAGCTCGTGCCGCTCGCGGTCGTGAGCTACGCCGTGCTGCTGTTCTCGCTGCTGGGCTCGGGTGTGCTCTTCGACCTGTGGCCCCGGGGGAGCTGGCCGGCGCTGTTCGTCGTCACCCTGCCCTTCGTGCTGTCGTCGCTCGCGATCGGCGTCTTCGTGTCGTCGCTGGCACGGACGTCGGCACAGGCGGTGTTCATCACCGTCTTCTTCATCATGCCGTCGTTCGTGCTCTCGGGCGTGATGTTCCCCTACCAGCTCATGCCGGGGCCGATCCGCGCGATCGGCGGCCTCCTGCCGCTGCGCTGGTATCAGGTGGCGCTGCGGCGGATCGTTTCGCGTGGCGCCGGCTTCGGGGACGTCGTCGTCCCCTTCGTGGCCATGCTGGTGATCTTCGCCGTGCTGCTCGCCGCCATCCGGTGGCGGCTCAAGCCGCGGCTGGCCTGAGTCAGTGCAGGTGCGGGCCGCGCTCGCCGGGCTTGGGTGCGTCGGGCGCCAGCGCTTCGTCGGTGGCGTACAACGCGAGCTTGCCACGCACGGCGAGCCCGATGCCCTCCTGCGCCGTGCAGGCGACGACGTCGTGCTCCGCGCCATGCAGGTAGGACAGGAGCGCACGCAGGCCGCCGGCGCCCTGATCGAGCACGACTTCGGCCGGCGTGGCACCGCGCGCCGCCAACTCGCCGAGGACGAAATCGGCCATCCAGCGCACGTCGTCCGCCGCACCGTCACCCGACAGCTCGCGGGCGCGCACGGCGTCCAGCGGGACGCTCAGGCGGGCACCGTCGGGGCCTTCGAGCTCGGCACGACCGCGACCGCAGCGCTGGCATACGCGGATCTGCTTGAGCTCGAGGCGCCGCACATCGGCCCTCCTATCGGTGCCCCCCCGGCGGGTCAACCCGGGACCCATTCGGGCGAGGCTTTAAAGACTCCCCGAACCTCGTGCTAGAGTGCGCGCTCACGGCGAAATGGAAGCACGCAAGCGCGTATGGCTGGGGGCCACGGAGCGGCCCGCGGTTTGAGACCAGGGGCGAACGGATGATGGGCGGGAGCGGCCCCCGCACGAGCGCGTCCTGGGGACGGGGTCGATGAGCGCGCTGATCGTCGTCGTCGGCGTCCTGGTGCTGTTCGCCGCCGTGCTGGCGATGGCGGAGGCCTCGATCAGCCGCATGACCCGGGTACGGGCCATAGCACTCGAGGCCGAGGGGCGACGCAACGCGGCCCTGCTCGAACGGCTGGAATCCGACCCGCCGCGGTACCTGAACGCCATCTACCTGCTCGTCATGCTGTGCCAGAACGGCTCCGCCGTGCTGGTGGCCATCATCAGCGAGTACTACTTCGACAGCCTCGGCATCACGCTCGTCTCGCTCGCCTTCACCCTCGCATACTTCGTCCTGGTGGAGGCCATGGCGAAGACGTTCGGCATCCTGCACAGCGACAGCGTCGCGCTGGCGCTCGCGCCACTCGTCTACGTGTTCGGCCGCGCCTTGAGCCTGCCGACGCGCGGCCTGATCGGCATCGCCAACGTGCTGCTCCCCGGCAAGGGCCTCAAGCAGGGACCCTTCGTCTCCGAGGAGGACATCCGCTCGATGGCAGAGGTCGGCCACGAGGAAGGCAGCATCGAGGAGCACGAGAAGGAGCTGATCCACTCGATCTTCACGTTTGGCGACACGGTCGTGCGCGAGGTCATGGTGCCGCGGCCCGACATCGTCGCGGTCGAGATCACGTCGTCGCTCCGCACCCTGCAGGAAATGGTGATGCAGCACGGCTTCTCGCGCATCCCGGTCTATCGCGGCGAGCTCGACCGCATCGAGGGCGTCGTCTACGTGAAGGACGTCCTCAAGGTGCTGCACCAGGGGAGCGGCGACACGCCGATCGCCCAGGTGATGCGTCACCCCCACTTCGTACCCGACTCGAAGAAGGTCGCCGAGCTGCTGCGCGAGATGCAGCGCCAGAAGTTCCACCTGGCGATGGTGACCGACGAGTACGGCTCGGTGGCCGGGATCATCACGCTCGAGGACGTCCTCGAAGAGCTGGTGGGTGAGATCGAGGACGAGTACGACACCGAGGAGCCCGAGCTGGTGCCGGTGGCCGACGGGGTCTACCGCGTCGACGGGGCCATGCCGATCCACGACCTGAACGTTCTGCTGGGCATCGAGCTGCCGAGCGCCGAGTGGGACACCGTCGGCGGGCTCATGCTGGGTCTGCTGGGGGCGATCCCCCGCGAGGGCCAGGAAGTGCGGTGGGAGAACATCGTCTTCCGGGCGGAGAAGGTGCTGCGCCGGCGGATCGTCTCCGTCCTGATCACGGCGGCCGACCGCGACGGCACCGCCGACACGGCCGCGCCGGCCGAGAAGAGCCCCGACTGACCTGGCGGCCGGAACGGCGCGTTGGCGCCGTCCCGGCCCACCTCGTCGCCTACGCCGAGACCTGCCTCGGGCGCCGCGTGATCGTCCGCCGCCGCTGCGCAGCGGCGAGCGAATCGCCGTAGCGATTGAAGTAGCATTCGCCGCACACCAGCAAGTGATCGGCCAGCAGGGGCTGCACGTCCGTCACCTTGAGGTAGCGGACGTCGCGCGAATCGCCGGTCCCGGCCAGTAGGCGCGGCTTCTCCTGCCAGAACCGCAGGCGACCGATCACCTGCCGGCACACGCTGCAGCTGCGGGTTTCCCACCAGGGACGTCCCCGGGGGCGTCGAGTGGAGGTGCTCATCACGATTCCTTTCCGCGCCCGCGTCACCGCGCGCGCGACAGCTCGTAGAGGAAGATCAGCGCCAGCGGGGCGATGAAGACGAGCAGAACCAGGATGAGGTTCGCCTTCGACGACCGCTGGCTCGGCGCTACCGCAGGGAGCGGCACGCCGGACTCTTCGTCGGCCATTGGGCCTCCGTCCTTCCGTGCGAACGCCGGACGAGCGTGCTCGTCCGGGACGTTGGGGAGGAGGGGCCGCTAGGCAGATGGAGCGGAATCCGACACGAGCGCCCGCGGCGGAGGTCGTCGCGGGTGAAACGCGGGACGTCTCGCGATGCACGCCGTCCGGAAGCGGACCTCGGCGACGCGGGAGACGTGGATGGTACCGGGCGAGGTTTCGTACCGGACGACCAGGGTTGCATCGTGCCGGCCGGTGTCGGGTCGCTCGGCAGCGACCCCCAGGACATCCGGCATGCCGAGGGTGGGATGCACCCCCGGCAGCGGATTCTCGATCTTCATGCAGAAGGCGCCAGCCCCTCCCGCCTGCGTCATCAGCAGGATGAGTGCGATGAGGAGGTGGAGGGGCTTGCGCATTGCGAGGTCGGTCGTCCTACGACTTGATCCGCATACCGTAGAACGAGCGCCAAACAAAGACCGTCGAGATCAGGAAGAAGACGGCGGCGAGCATCAGGCTCACCGCGGGCGGCAGGGTGATGGCCAGCTCGACGGCCAGGAGCCCGAAGAGCGTGGTGAACTTGATGATGGGGTTCATGGCCACCGACGAGGTGTCTTTGAAGGGGTCACCCACCGTGTCGCCCACGACCGTGGCCTCGTGGAGCGGGGTGTTCTTCATCTTGAGCTCGGTCTCGACGACCTTCTTGGCGTTGTCCCAGGCGCCCCCGGCGTTCGCCATGAAGAGTGCCTGGAAGAGGCCGAAGAGCGCGATCGAGATCAGGTAGCCGATGAAGAAGTACGGCTCGAGGCACGCGAACGCGAGGGTCGAGAAGAACACCGTGAGGAAGATGTTGAACATGCCCTTCTGCGCGTACTGCGTGCAGATCTCGACGACCTTCTTCGAGTCCTCGATGGACGCCTTCTCGACGCCCTCGGTGAGCTTGATGTTCTTCTTGATGAACTCCACCGCGCGGTAGGCGCCGGTGGCCACCGCCTGGATCGACGCGCCGGTGAACCAGTAGATGACCGCGCCGCCCATGATGAGGCCGAGCAGGAACGGCGGGTGCAGGATCGACAGGTTGCCGAGGTTCTCGGTGAGGCCGTGTGTGAGCGCCATGATGATCGAGAAGATCATCGTGGTGGAACCGACGACCGCGGTGCCGATGAGCACCGGCTTCGCCGTCGCCTTGAACGTATTGCCGGCGCCGTCGTTCTCCTCGAGGAAGTCCTTCGCCTTTTCGAAGTCGGGCGTGAACCCGAAGAGCTTCTTCACCTCGGCCTTGATGTTCGGCTGCGTCTCGATGAGCGACAGCTCGTAGACCGACTGGGCGTTGTCGGTGACGGGACCGTACGAGTCGACGGCGATCGTGACCGGCCCCATGCCGAGGAAGCCGAAGGCCACCAGACCGAAGGCGAACACCGCCGGCGCCAGCATCATCGGGACGGTCGTCCCGGGGAGCGGATCGCCGAGGCCCTTCAGGCTGACCAGGTAGGCGATGCCCATGAGCGCCGTGATGACGCAGCCCATCCAGTAGGCGCTGAAGTTGCCGGCGGTGAGGCCCGCCAGCACGTTCAGCGACGCGCCACCCTCTTCCGAGGCCTGCACGCACTCGCGTACGTGCGCCGAGTTGGTGGAGGTGAAGACCTTGATCACCTCGGGGATGATGGCGCCCGCGAGGGTGCCGCAGGTGATGATGGTGGAGAGCTTCCACCACATCGAGCCGTCGCCGAGGGTGGGAATGAGCAGGTACGACACGATGTAGGTGATGACCACCGACACGATCGACGTGAGCCATACCAGCTGGGTGAGCGGCTGCTCGTAGTCCATCTTCGGGGCGTTGCCATAGCGACCCACGGCGATGCTCTCGTTGAGCATGTACGAGAGCCCGCTGGCGACGACCATCATGATGCGCATCGCGAAGAGCCAGACGATGAGCTGCACCTGGGTGGTCGCATCCGGCACCGCAAGCAGGATGAACGAGATCAGTGCCACGCCGGTGACGCCGTAGGTCTCGAAACCGTCCGCCGTGGGGCCGACCGAGTCGCCGGCGTTGTCACCCGTGCAGTCGGCGATGACGCCGGGGTTCCGGGCGTCGTCTTCCTTGATGTTGAAGACGATCTTCATGAGGTCGGAGCCGATGTCGGCGATCTTCGTGAAGATGCCGCCCGCGATGCGGAGCGCCGACGCGCCCAGCGACTCGCCGATCGCGAAGCCGATGAAGCACGGGTAGGCGTAGTCGCGCGGGATGAACAGCAGCACGCAGAGCATGAGGAACAGCTCGATGGAGATGAGCAGCATGCCGATGCTCATGCCCGCCTTGAGCGGGATGGCGTAGCAGGGGAACGGCTTGCCCTGGAGGGCCGCGAAGGCAGTGCGCGAGTTGGCGAAGGTGTTGATGCGGATGCCGAACCACGCCACCAGGTAGCTGCCGCCGATGCCGATGAGGCTGAAGGCCAGGATGGTCGCGACCTTGATCACCGGCATCTGCAACAGGACGCCGAAGTAGACGACCATGATCGCGCCGATGAAGAGCTCGAGGAACAGGATGAACTTGCCCTGCGTGACCAGGTAGGTCTTGCAGGTCTCGTAGATCAGCTCCGAGATCTCCCGCATCGACTCGTGCACGGGCATGTTCTCGAGCTGGCGGTAGGTGATGAGACCGAACACCAGCCCCAGCACGCAGATGAGGAGACCCCCCAGCAGCAGGGTGTGCCCGTCGGTGCCGAGGAACGGCACCTGCGAGAGATCGGGAAGAACGAGATCGATCTCGCTCTTGTGCTCGGTGGCAGCGATGGCCTGGGCGGGGCCCACGCCAAGCATTGCCAGGACGGCCATGGCCGACGAGATGATGAGGAAAGGCATCCGTTCTCAAGCCTCCTAGGGGCGGGTTGGTAAAAAGGCGCCAGGTTATAGGCGATGGCGTCCTGGGATGCAAAGAATCGCGCGCCCCCGCACGACCACCCCTCAGAGCCCTGGCGACACCCCGTCCGACGGCGATCCGGCGCCCATGACCCGCGCCATCACGGCCAGCAGATCCGCCGGCCGGAGCGGCTTCGCGACGTAGGCGTCCATGCCACCCGCGAGGCAGCGCTCCATGTCACCCTTCATGGCGTGTGCGGTGAGCGCCACGATCGGCGTCCGCCGCCCCTGCTCGCGCGCCCGGATCGCGGCGGTGGCCTCGAAGCCGTCCATCACCGGCATCTGGACGTCCATCAGGATGACGTCGAAGGTGTCACGCGCATGCGCCTCGACGGCCTGGGCACCGTCCTCGACGGCGACCACGGCGAAGCCCTGCCGCTCCAGCAGCCGGCAGGCGACGAGCCGGTTGACGGGATTGTCCTCCGCCAGCAGGACCCTCACCCCCGCCGCCAGGACCGGGCGCTCGGCGACGGGGCGGGGCTCAGCCGGTGCCGTCGCCGCCCCGAGCGCCGCCTCGAGCGCGCGCAACAGCTCGCCGCTGCGCACCGGCTTGGTGAGGTAGGTCGTGACGCCGAGCTCACGGCACTGCTGGGCGTCCTCGCTCTGCGCCGACGAGCTCAGGATGACCAGCGGGATGTTCGCCAGCGCCGTGTCGGCCTTGATGTGGCGCACGAGGGTGACGCCGTCCATCTCCGGCATCTGCAGATCGAGGACCGCGAGCGCGACCGGCTCGCCGTGGGCGACGCCCTCGCGCAGCGCGGCCAGGGCCTCGAGCCCGCCTTCGACCGCCAGCGGCCGTGCCTTCCAGCCGCGCATCATGGCTTCCAGGATGCGGCGATTGGTGGCGTTGTCGTCGACCACCAGGAGCCGCCGATCGCGCAGCGCCACCGGCGGCGGCGCCGACCGCGCCGTCCCCTCGCGGTCTATGGGGAAGCGACCCGTGAAATGGAACGTGCTGCCGGCCCCGGGCTCGCTGTCCACCCAGATGCGCCCGCCCATCAGCTCGACGAGCTGCACGCAGATCGCGAGCCCGAGCCCCGTGCCGCCGTAGCGCCGGGTGGTGGAGCCGTCGGCCTGCGTGAAGGCGCCGAAGATCTTGTCGCGGTGCTCGGGCGCGATGCCGATGCCGGTGTCACAGACGGCGAAGTGCAGCAGCACGTCATCGGCCGTCGTCTCGTCGACCCACACCTGCACGACGACCTCGCCGTGCTCGGTGAACTTGACGGCGTTCCCGAGGAGGTTCACCAGCACCTGGCGCACGCGGCCGGGGTCGCCGACGAGATGGTCGGGCACCTCCGAATCGACGTCGCAGGCCAGCTCGAGGCCCTTCTGGTGGGCGCGCAGCGCCAGCATCTTGAGCGTGTCCGAGAGGCCGTCGCGGAGCACGAACGGAATGGCCTCGAGGTCGAGCTTGCCGGCCTCGATCTTCGAGAAGTCGAGGATGTCGTTCAGGAGCGAGAGCAGCGAATCGGCGGACGTGCGCGCGATCTCGAGATACTCGCGCTGCTCGGGCTGCAGCTCGGTGTCGAGCGCCAGGTCCGTCATGCCCATGATGCCGTTCATGGGGGTCCTGATCTCGTGACTCATGTTGGCGAGGAACTCGCTCTTGGCGCGACCCGCCTGCTCGGCCTGGTCGCGCGATGCCTCCAGCGCGCGGTTGGTTGCGAGCAGCTCGGCCTCGGCCGCGGTCTGCGCCGAGGTGAACGCCACCACCAGGGCCAGCACGGTGGCGGGCAGCAGCAGCTGCACCGTGATCGAGTAGCTCGTCTGCACCGACGCCGGCAGCACGGTCGCCAGCGTCACCCCCGCGGCGTCGAGGCCGGCGAAGACGCCGATCTGCAGTGCCGCCAGCGCCGCGTAGAGCGCCGCGGCGCGCGGGCCGAGCATGAGGCCCGCGTACAGCACGGGGACGACGATCCAGCCCTGCCCGATGGCGTTCAGGCCGCCGAGCTCGCTCTGCATGAAGGCCAGGAGCAGGAAGAGGTTGGTCGCCCCGACGTAGGCGGCGACGGTGATGCTGCCCCCGCGCCGCACCCAGGCCATTGCGCCGACGGCGACGGCACACGCGGCCACGATCGCGAGCACCACCGGCCACGCCCCGACCATGACGTAGATCGTCGACGAGAACGGGCTCGCCGCCGTGAGGGTCAGGATCGACCCGTTCACGGTCCGCAGCCGCCGCATGTACGTCGCGTCGGCGCGCCGCGGATCGTCGGCGGGAATGCCCGCGTCGACGAGATCCTGCACGACGTCGCGCAGGCTCATCGGAGCCCCGTCAGCGGATTGACATCCCGCGCAGCATGCACCCGCAGCCTCACCGCCGGAAAACATCGGCACGCCGGGCGTTCGGCTTGAGGGGGCCCGGTCAGCCGGGGCCGAGCAGCGTCGACACCACGAGCCCCACCAGGCCGGACGCCAGGATGACGAGCGGCTCGGACACCCCCTTCACCCGCACGAGGACGAGCAGCGTCAAGGCGAAGATGGCCACCGTCGGCAGGTCGACGATGGCGCGCCGGCCCAGCACCACCGCCGAGCCCGCGATGGCGCCGGTGGCCGCGGCGGTCACGCCGTCGACGAACGCCCGCACGCGTGGGTTGCCGACGGAACGCCGGAACCACGTCGCCGGGATCACCACGAACAGGTAGCAGGGCAGGAAGACGCCGATGGCGGCGACCGTGGCGCCGAGCGGCCCCGCGACGAGGTAGCCGATGAAGGCCACCGTGATCACCACCGGCCCCGGCGTGATCATCGCCACCGCGACGGCGTCGAGGAACTGGCGCTCGGTGAGCCAGCCGAACTCGTTCACGACGCCGGCGTGGAGGAACGGGACGATGGCGAGCCCGCTACCGAAGACGAAGGCGCCGGCCTCGGCGAAGTACCAGCCGATGCTCCAGAGCGTCGACGACGTCGCCACGCCGTGCAGCCCCGTCAGCAGCACGAGCCCCGACGCCACCTCGCGGGTGCGCGCCGGCGGCGCCTTGGCGAGCATGGCGACGACGCCGCTCAGCAGGAACACCCACACCACCTCCGACTCCGTCCACGCCGTGACGACGGCGGAGAGCGCGAAGATGGCCCACAGCAGGCGATCGCGGCCGAGCGTCATCCGCACGAGCTTCCACGCACTGCGCGCGATGATGGCGATGACGGCGGCGCCGATGCCGTAGAACACGCCCTGCATCCAGGGCAGGCCGCCGAAGCGCAGGTAGACCGCCGACAGCACCAGCACCATGACGAACGACGGCAGCACGAACGCGAGGCTCACGAGCGTGGCGCCCCAGGTGCCACCCCGCAGCCAGCCGATGTAGATCGCGAGCTGGGCGGCCAGCGGACCGGGCGCCAGCTGCGCCAGCGCCAGGCCCTCGGTGTAGTCCGCCTTCGTGATCCAGCGCCGGCGCTCCACCAGGTCGCGCTGCATGTAGCCGACGAGTGCGATCGGCCCGCCGAAGCCGAACGTGCCGAGGTGGAGGAAGTACGCCAACAGCTCGCGCAGCGTGTAGGGCACGGTGTCGTTCATCGTCGGTCCTTGCGTCGGAAGAAGGCGTGGAGATCGTCGAGGACGGCGGCGCCGCGTGCGAGGCGGTCGGCGTCGTCGCGGTGCGCGAGGGCCAGCCCCGCGATCAGCGCCTCGAAGCCCGCCGTCTCGGGACGTCCGAAGCGGCCGTCCTTCAGGTCGATGTCGTGGACGATCTCGGCGAGTGCCGTGAGCGCGCGATCGCGCAGGCCGAAGCGGGCGATCACCACCTCGAACGTGCAGCGGTCGCCCTCGTGCGTCAGCTCGGCGTCGAACATGTCGAAGCGCACCTCGTCGGGCTGCGGCCGGTAGCCGCGCGCCGGCACGAACTTGAACTGCGCCTGCGGGTCGACGAAGCGACGGATGAGCCACGCGGTCGCGATGCGATCGACGTGCACGCCGGTGCGCGTGACCCAGGTCCGGCCGCGCATCGTCGCCGCATCCATCGTGGCCGCTGCGCGCGCGGTCCCCGCCTCCGCCTCGAGCGCCGCCACGAGTCCCGTCGCAGCCTCACGGCCGGCGGCACCGAAGAAGTCGCGCGCCGCGACCTCGTCGAGCCGGCGACGCAGTCGAACGGCGTCGGCGGTACCGGCGCGGGCCTCGTCGGCGATGTGCCGGTAGTCGATCTCGCGCGCGGCGTTGAAGAGCGCCTCCACCTGCTCGTCGCGCAGCCCGTCCACGAAGCGGGCTTCGCAGAGCGATCCCTCCCCGCCGGCGCCCTGGATCTCGCGCAGCAGCCACGCGAAGTCCTCGCGCGACTCGTCGCTGCGGGGCAGCACGTAGACCGAATTCTTGACGGCGACGGCCCCGAGCGCCTGCAAGCGCCGCCAGACCTTGACGCGGAGCTGGGTCGGCTTCGGCGGAAGCTGGTGGATCAGGAGCAGCCAGGGGGCGTCGGGCACGACGCAGGCTGGTAACAGATCAATGGGAGGAGAAACAACTGTTTTCCTGAGGCCGTTGTTGCAACTGCGTCGCCTCTGCGCGGCCCTGCTGCCTTGACACCCAAGGGACCCGTCGATATGTGCCGGCCGTTCCCATGCGAAGCGGATCACAGCGCCGGCGCATGATGGGGGTCCTGGCCCTCGTCGCACTGCTGCTGGTGCCGCTCCTGCTCCACGGCCACGACCACGGCAGCCACGGATCGACCACGTCCGCACCGTGCGCCGCCTGCGCCACTTCTCACCAGACCGCGATGAGCGCCGCGGCACCCGCCGTGCTCGCGCCGCCGCGTCTCATGGCCCTCGTCGTCGCACCGCGGCCCGCCGCGCGTCCGGCCGAGATCGACTGCCGCGTCCCCACAGGCCGCGGACCGCCCCAGAGCCTCGTCGTCCCGTCCTGAGCACGTCCGTCGTCCCTCCGGCCGACGACGTGCCGTCATTCGGTTCGTACGTCCGGTTCTGGAGGAGCTTCGATGAGACACCGACTGTCCGCGGTCCGTCGCGTCGTCCTGACGACGTTGCTGGCGCTGGGCGTCCCGTGCAGCGCCAGCGCGCAGGACGTGGAATCCCTGCGGCGCGAGCTGGACGCCATGAAACGACAGATGGGGCAGATGCAGGAGATGCTGCAGAAACAGGACGAGGTCATCCGTCGGCTCGAGGCGAAGCAGGCCGGCGCCGCCGCCCCGAAGGCGACCGCCGACGCGCAACCGGCGTCCGACCTCGACAAGGCCGTCGCCGCCGCGCAGGCGGGGACGCCGGCGGCGCCCGGCGCGACCGTCGTGCCACAGCCGTCGCTCGCATCACGCTCGGTCGGCGGTGGCGCCGCCACGCTGCGGCTCATCGACGTCTCCGTCGACACGCTTCTGGCAGCGGGGACGTCCACCGCCACCGACGCGCAGATCGAGCTGCTCGAGGGCGGCGGGCACGACCCGAAGCGTCGCGGCTTCACGCTGCAGCAGTCCGAGCTGTCGTTCGCCGGCGCCGTCGACCCGTACTTCACCGGCGAGATGCACGTCGTCTTCACCGACTCGGACACGGAGCTCGAGGAGGCGTTCCTCACCACCCAGGCGCTGCCCTACGGCCTGCAGGTGCAGGCGGGACAGTTCCTCACCGACTTCGGTCGCATCAACCCGACCCACCCGCACGCCTGGGACTGGATGGATCAACCGGTCGTCAACACGCGCATGTTCGGCCCCGACGGGCTGCGCAATCCCGGCGTCCGTCTGGGCTGGCTCGCCCCGCTGCCGTGGTTCTCGCAGGTGCATCTCGGTGCGCAGAACGCCACCGGCGACAACACCGTCAGTTTCCTCGGCGACGATGGCGGCGGGCACACCCACGGCGACGACGACGGCGACGAGCCGACCGGCGTCGGCGACCGTCCCGTCGTGCCGCGCGACATCCAGAACCTCGGCGACCTGCTCTACCTGACGCGCTGGGAGAACGGCTTCTCCTTCACCGACACGCTGTCCGCCAAGATCGGCGCGTCGGCGCTGTACGGGCCGAACTCGTCCGGCCCGCACGGCCGCACCTACATCTACGGCACCGACATCGTCGCCAAGTGGCGTCCCGCCGACAACTTCCGCGGCTGGCCGTTCGTGACCTGGCAGACGGAGGTGATGGGTCGCAACTACAAGGCCGACGCCGTCGACGATCCCCACGTCGGCAACCTGCCCGGCACGATGCTGTACGACTGGGGCCTCTACACGCAGCTGCTCTACGGCTTCCGCTACGGCTGGTCGACGGGGCTGCGCTACGAGTACGACTCGGGCAGCGGGCAGAGCGTCGGCGGGCGCGAGGCCGATCCGCTGCGCGGCGACCGCCAGCGCATCTCGCCGCTGCTCACCTGGCGCCCGACCGAGTTCTCGCGCCTGCGCCTGCAGTACAACCTCGACCGCGCCGCCTTCCTGCACGACGAATGGCAGAGCAGCGTGTGGCTCGGCATCGAGGTCCTCTACGGCCAGCATCCGGCCCACGACTACTGAGCCCCGGGAGACGACGTCATGCTGCGAACCATCCTGCTTCTGGTCGTCCTCGCCTCGGTCGCCTCGGCCGAGCCCCTGCGCGTCTGCGCCACCACGCCCGATCTCGGCAACCTCACGAGCGAGATCGGCGGCGACGAGGTCGCCGTCACCGTCTTCGCGCGCGGCCCCGAGGATCCGCACTTCGTCGAGGCGAAGCCGAGCTTCGTGAAGAGCCTCGCCGACGCGCAGCTGCTCGTCGTCTCGGGGCTCGACCTCGAGATCGGCTACCTGCCACCGCTCCTGAAGGGCGCCCGCAACGCCGACGTCATGCCGGGCGGGAGCGGCTACCTCGACGCCGCCACCGCCATCACGCCGATGGCCGTCCCCACCGGCGTCGTCGACCGCTCGATGGGCGACATCCATCCGTTCGGCAATCCGCACTACCTCACCGATCCGCTGAACGGGCTGCGCGTCGCGGCGCTGCTGCGCGACACGCTCGCGGGACTCCGTCCCGACGCCCGCGACACGTTCGCCACGCGCTACGACGACTTCCGCGCCCGCCTCGGCGCACGGCTCGTCGGCGTGCCGCTGGCCACGAAGTACGAGTTCGAGAAGCTCGCCACGTTGTTCGAGCTCGGCAAGCTCGACAGCTTCCTCGCGAGCCAGCCCGGCGCCCCGGCGCTCGGCGGATGGCTCGGCGCGATGCAGCCGTACCACGGCGCCAAGGCCGTCGACGACCATCCGCTCTGGCCGTACTTCGCGCGTCGCTTCGCGATCGACATCGTCGGCGACATGGAGCCGAAGCCCGGCATTCCGCCGACGACGCGCCACCTCGGCGAGCTCGTCGGCCTGATGAAGGACCAGCACGTGACGCTGATCCTGGCGTCCGCCTACTACGATCCGCGGCACGCGCGCTTCCTCGCCGAGCAGACGGGGGCGCGCATCGCCTTGATGGCGAGCCAGGTCGGTGCGCGCGAGGGGACGTCCACCTACCTCGACATGGTCGACTACAACGTGCGGCAGGTGACGACCGCGCTCGCGGGTGCCAGATGACGTCGCTCGTGCTCGAGGCGCGCGGCCTGGCGCTCGCGTACGACGGCCGGCCCGTGCTCGCCGACGTCGATCTCGCGGTGCACGCGGGCGAGTTCTGGTTTCTGCTCGGACCGAACGGCGCCGGCAAGAGCACGCTGCTGCGCGCGATCGTCGGCATGCTGGCGCCGCGCGCCGGCACGCTGCTGCTCGATCCGACGCTGGCCGGCCGCGAGCACGTCGGCTTCGTCCCGCAACGCTGCGATCTCAATCCGGCGCTGCCGACCACCGTGCGCGAGTTCGTTCTGCTCGGGACGGTCGGTCTCGCCAGCCGCCACGACGAAGCCGCGCGCCTCGCGTGGGCGCTCGACCGCGCCGGGCTGGGCGGCATGGCCCGCCGGAGCTACTGGGCGCTCAGCGGCGGCGAGCGCCAGCGCGCCCTGGTGGCGCGCGCGCTGGTGCGCCGACCGCGGTTGCTGATCCTCGACGAGCCCACCAACAACCTCGACCCCGGTGCCGAGGACGCGCTCCTGGCGCTCCTCGGCGAGCTCAACCGCGACGAGGGCCTGACGCTGCTGGTCGTGACCCACGACCTGCGCATGGCGGCGCGCCACGCGACCCACGTGGCGCTGGTGTCTCACGGCGGCGTGCGCGCTGGCCCGCGCGACGAGGTGCTCCGACCGGAGCATCTCCGCACCGCGTTCGGCGGCACGATGGAGCTGGCGCTGCAGTGATCACCGACTTCGTCGACTCGTGGGCGCTCTTCCACGACGCCTATCTCGCCGGCTGGCTGCTCGCGGCCCTGCTGTCGGTGCTGGGCGTGCTGGTCATCGCACGCGACCAGATCTTCATCGGCGCGGCCGTGTCGCAGGCGTCGATCGTCGGCATCGCGGCGGCACTACGGCTCGGCGACCTCCTCGGCGCCACCGACGCCAGCTGGGCACGCTCGGATCCCTTCCTCTCCAGCATGGCCGTCGTCGGCTCGGCGCTGGCCGCGCTCGTCACCACGCGTGGCGGCGAGGCCGGCGGCTCGACGCACGAGGCGCTGACGGGCTGGGTGTACCTGCTCGCCTCGAGCCTCTCGATCCTGCTCGTCGCCCACAGCCCCCACGGTCTCGAGGAGGTGCATCGCCTGGTGTCGTCGAGCCTGATCGGCGCCACGTCGTCGGACGTCGCCACGTTCGCGCTCATGGCCGTCGTCACCGCCATCGGCGTCGCGGCGACGCATCGCCGGCTGCTCCTGCTCGCGATGGACCCGACCATGGCGGCGGCGGTCGGCATGCGGGTGGGTATCTGGAGCGGTGCGCTGTCGCTCTGGCTCGGCCTGCTCGTGGGCCTCTCCATCTCGGTCTCGGGCGTGCTCTATACCTTCGGCTGCCTCGTGCTGCCGCCGCTGGTGGCACGCAACGTCTGCCGCGAGGTGCGGCCGATGTTCCTGGTGGCGCCCGCGGTCGGCGTCGCCGTCGCCGGCGCGGGCTTCGTGGTGGCGCATCACTGGGACTATCCACCGGCGCAGATGACGGTGGCCCTGCTCTGCCTCCTGCTGGCGCTGACGGCGCCGGTGCGCGGACTGCGACGGGGCTGACGTGAGGTCGCGCACGTGGCTCCTGGGATTCGCGCTCGTGGCCGGCTGCCTCGGGCAGCACGCCATGCCGGCAGCGCCGGAGCACGTGCGCCTGATCGCCGTGGCCCCGCCGCAGAACCGCACCGGGAGCGAGCTCGTGGTCGCGGGCGACTGGTACCTGGAGCGCCTGCTCGGCTCGAAACGCGCCACCGCGCTCGACGTCCTCGGAGCCGAGACCGCCCGTATCCTCGACGAGCACGGCTTCACCGTCGTCACACCCGAGACGCCCGGCGCCGCCGTGCTGCAGATCACGCTGCGCCGCTTCGACGCCGAGCCGCCGGGGCTCGAGTACGTCGTCGCAGACGTCGACGCCACCCTCACCGGCGCCGGGCGCCCGACGTGGACGGTGTCACGTCGCGGCTGGATGGTCCCGACGCGCGGCGCCCCGTCGGTGGCCGAGTCCTGGACGATGGCGGCGCGCGCCGTCGCCGCGGAGCTCGTCGGCGCGTGGCGTCCGGGGCCCGCCACGCCGACCTTTCCCCCGTAGCCGGCCTCTGCTAGGGAACCCCGCGATGCCTGCACAGATCGGAAAAATCTACGTCACGCCCGGCGGCGCCGAGATGATCGTCACCAAGGGCGGTCCCGGCACGCTCAGCGACGGCGACGTGCCCCTGGTCATCAAGAACTCGGGCCCGTTCCCCGACGGCACCACGCCCGGCACCACAGCCCTCCAGCTCGGCAAACGCTACAAGTCGGCCGACGGCTCCGTCGAGGTGCTCGTCAACAAGGCCGGCACCTGCGACCTGCGCTGCGACGGCCAGCCCATGGAGCTGAAGGAAGCGAAGCCGCTTCCCTCGTCGGACTGATCGCATGGCGCTGCACAAGGAGCTGCTCGACATCCTGGCGTGCCCCGAGTCGAAGCAGCCGCTCGTCTACTTCGAGCAGGAGAACTTCCTCTTCTGCCCGGCGTCGCGCCTCAAGTACAAGATCGTCGACGACATCCCGATCATGCTGATCGACGAGGCCGAGCGTCTCGACGAGGCCGCCGCGGCGGCCCTCATGGCCGGACGCTCCTAGCGCCGCTGGCGATAGAGCTGCGCCGCGACGACGCCGGTCATGGCCTCGATGTCGAGGCCGCCGCCGAGGAACTCGGCGATGCGCGCCGCGTGCACGGCGGGGTCGGCGACCATGTCGTTGTAGCTGACGTTCAGCACCGCGAAGTTCGGGCGCTCCGCGAGCCACGCGTCCACCTGGGCCAGGTGGCGCGCGAAGTAGGTCGCCATCTTCTCGTCGCCGCTCGCGTCGGCCGGTTTACCGCGACGGATCAGCATCTGGCGCTGCGACGCCAGCACCTCCTCGAGCCGACGCCGCATGAAGACGACGCGGTAGTCGTAACCGTCGGGGAGATGCTTCAGCAGCGCCGAGATCATCTTGACGACCTTGCCCTGCGCCTCGGGCAACCAGGCCTGGTCGTGCTCGATCTGCTTCACGCGCTCGAACTCGTAGTAGCCCTTCGGATTGTCCTCGTCGGCGGTCCGCACGTTGTCGGTGAGCGCCGGCAGGCCGCCCGCCTCGAGCATCTTCATCATCATGGACGTGCCCGACCGCGGCAGGCCGGACACCAGGGTCACGAACGCGTTCGCCATCGTCTCACGCGCAGCGGTCGCAGCGGCCCTTCAGCTGGATGTCGACGGCGCGCGCCCGGAGCGAACGCGGCAACGTGCCGGGCGACTTGATCCGCACGCTCACTCCGGGCAGACACGCGACGGTGCCACAGTCGGTGCACATGAAGTGCGGATGCTCGCCGTCCCGGGCCTTGCTCTCGGGGCGACGCAGCTCGAATCGCCAGACGTGGTCGCCGAGGTCGGTGCGCGACACCAGCCCGGCGTCGGTGAGATCGATGAGGTTGCGATAGATGGTGGCACGATCGAACCCCTGCGGGACGAGGTCGGCGACCAGCTCGGCGTGCGTCACCGGCGTGCTCGCGGCTTCGAGCTTGCGCAGCACCGTCATGCGCGGCGCCGTGCTGCGGAGGCCGGCTCCGCGGATGCGGCCGCGGAGCTGCTCGAGCATCGCGGGAGGCGGGGTCCGCTTGGACACGGCCGGGAAGCTATCGTGGCCCGGCGCCGACCGCAACGCGTGTCGACCATGACGCGCGAGCTCCTCTGGGTGGCGTTCGGCGGCGCGTTCGGCGCCGTCACGCGCGTCCTCGTCGGGACGGCGATCACCGAGCGCCTCGGCATGCTGCTGCCGTACGGCACCTTCGTCGTCAACGTCACGGGATGTCTCCTGATCGGCGTGATCCTCGGCGGCATCCAGGTCCAGGTGCTGCCGGCGGGGCTGCGTCCCGCGCTCGTGATGGGCTTCCTCGGCGGCTACACGACCTTCTCGGCGTTCGGTTTCGAGACCCTCGTCCTGCTGGAGGAGGGCCATCTGCTCCTCGCCGTGGTCTACGTGCTCGGCAGCGTGCTGGTCGGCCTCGGCGCGGTGGCGCTCGGACTCTGGCTGGGACGGGCGCTCGGGTGACCGTCCACGAGCTGCGGACCCCGGCGCTCGTCGTCGACGCGGCGACGCTCGACGCGAACCTGCGCACCATGGCGACGGCCCTGCCCGGATCGCGGCTCCGGCCGCACGTGAAGGCCCACAAGTGCACCGCGCTCGCACGGCGCCAGGCCGCCCTCGGCAGTAGGGGGTTCACCTGCGCCACCGTCCGCGAGGTCGAGGGCCTCGCGGCGGCCGGTCTCGGCGAGGACATCCTGCTCGCGAACGAGGTGCTCGACACCGCGCGGCTCGGCGGTCTTCCGGCGCGCGTCACGGTCGCGGTCGACTCCGAGGCCACCATCGACGCCGCCTGCCGCGGCGGCGTGCGCGAG
Organism: uncultured Binatia bacterium (SeqCode); assembly: GCA_964404165.1. Lineage (GTDB taxonomy): Bacteria > Desulfobacterota > Binatia > DP-6 > DP-6 > DASYLJ01. The sequence continues at coordinate 190,658 of CAYOIZ010000003.1, forward strand.
GTCGTGATCGACGTCGCCGTCGGCCTGCCGCGCTGCGGCTGCATGCCCGACGACGCCGGGCGCCTCGCCGAGCTGGCGCGGGCACGCGGCCTCGGGGTGCGCGGCGTCATGGGCTACGAGGGCCACTGCATGCTGCTCCCCGATCGCGCGCGACGGACCGAGCTCTGCACCGAGGCGATGCGGCTCCTCACCGCGGCACACGCGGCGGTGGGCGGCGACGTCGTGTCCGCGGGCGGCACCGGCACGTTCGACCTGAACGTCGCGGCCACCGAGATCCAGGCCGGGTCGTACGTGATGATGGACACCGCCTATGCCAGGCTCGGCCTGCCGTTCCGTCCCGCGGTGGCGGTGCTGGCGACGGTGATCTCCGTCGCTGCGACGCATGCCGTCGCGGACTGCGGGCTCAAGGCCCTCGGCATGGACCACGGGGATCCCACCATCGACGGCGCGGCGGTGTGGTTCTGCTCCGACGAGCACGTCACCTTCGCACCGGAGCGCCCGGTCCGCGTGGGCGACCGCGTGCGGGTGTGGCCGGCGCACATCGACCCCACCGTGGCCTGTCACGAGCACCTGCACGTCGTGGACGGCGAGCAGGTGCTCGAGCGATGGCCGGTCGATCTGCGCGGCTGGTAGGCCCCTACTCGTTGCAGACGAGATCGGCCGGACAGGCTGCCGCACCCGTGCACAGCGAGCCACTGCGCCCGCCCTCGGGCCACCACTCGTCGATGCAGCAGTTCATGTTCCGCACCGTGTTCCCGTACGGGCCGTTGACCGCGGACATCTGCTGCATGGTGATCTTCGCCGGGTCGTTCGGGCCGGTGTAGCGCGCCTTCTCGTCGTGGTCGACGCCGAGGTCGACGAGCTCGGGCGCACCGCCGACCGAGAGATAGAGCTTCAGGAGGCGTGGCGCGCACACGCGACCACACGGCACTTCGACGCCGTTCACCATCGGACAGACGGGGCAGTCATTCCTGCTCCCGCAGGCCTGATCGGGCGCGTTCCGACACCACCCCTGTCCCTTCGACGTGCACACCGCATCCTGGCCGGGGAGAACGTCACCGCAGGTGGAGTCGTCGACGCACGTCGGCGCCACGCGACAGGTCCCGGCGAGGCACACCGCACCCGCCTGACACTGCGCGGTCGTCGTACAGCTGGCGCTCGCGGTGACGAGACAGTGTCCGCCGAGACACGCGCTTCCCTGCTCGCACTCGGCGCTCGTCTCGCAGACCGGGGCGGCCTGCGGCACGCAGCGGCCCACGCTCTCGGGACGTGTGAGCAGATAGCGCTGGCGCGACGCGTTCGTGGCACGCTGCGTGTAGTGACCACAGAGCGAGTGGCGCAGATCACCCGACGGGGCAGGCCCGCCGGGCGCGTCCCGGAGGTGGGCCCGCAGGTCGCGACCGTCGCAGTGGGTGCCGTTGTCGGAGACGGGGCACTCCTGGGGTCCCTGGGTGCCCAGCGCGAGACCAAGCGCGGTGGGGAGGATGTCGGTGGAGTGCGCGACGGCAGGGCTTCGGTACGGCTCCGTCGTCGGCACCTCGCTCGCGCGCCAGGGCACGTCCGGCAGCGTGCGCGGATCATACACGATCAGCTGTGTGCGGTAGCCGTTCTCCGAGAAGTGGTGCTTCGAGTTCGGGAGATGCCAACCGTTGTCGGCCATGTGCATGATGACGGTGTTGCGCGCCATGTCCGGCGCGATGCTCGTCGCCCACGTGCCGTTGCAGGCGCCCGGCGTCGCGACCTCGTAGCGGCCCTCGCCGTTGCGACCGATGCAGTGCGGCTGGCTCGCCTTCTCGAGGAACTTGCGAATCTCGCGAAGGTTGTCGTCCATCCACCACATGCTGGCGTAGAACTCGCGCACGGTTCCGAAGTTGACTTCGTCGAACGCACGGACGACCGGCGGGCACGACGCTCCGGAGCAGAACTGGCCGAGGTTCATGATTCCGCCGCGATGGCTCGGGTCGGAACCGAACAGGTACGACTCGACCTCGAACGGCGCCCGGAGCGGCTGGTGCGGTATGCGCGGCGCGTACCACGCGAACCACGGTTGCACACCGTACTCGCCCGGAGAATCGGGCAGCGGGTGGATCATCGCGTCGACGAACTGGAACACCTCGCGCATGTTGACGACCTGCAGCGGGTCGTAGGTGTTGCTGCGCTCGGTGCCGCAGCGCGGGTCGTCGGTGGCGCTCGGCGGGGACGAACAGAACAGCCGGCCGAGGCGCTGCGCGATCCCACGTCCACCGGCATCGAACCCAGGCTCTCCGGCAGCGCCCGTGAACTTGCCGCCGAGATACGTACAGTAGCCACCGATGCGCGCGGTGGGATCGTACGGATCGACGGGAATGTCGGCGCTCTCCCCGAGCGAGCGCAGCAGGCGCGGCACGGTCTCGAACTTCTCGCCGAGCCCCGAGCCCTGGCCGTCGAAGCTCTTCTGGAAGCGGCCGGTCAGCAGCGTGTTGAGCGACGGGAAACACCACGCCGCGGTGTTGTGCGCGATCGGGAACACGGTGCCGTTGCTGGCGAGCGCGTCGAGGTTCGGCGTGACGGGCGCGGGAATCGGCGTTCCGCTCTCCGCGCTGCGACACTCTCCCTCGAAGCCGTAGTGACAATAGCCCTGATCATCGGCGATGAAGAGGAGGATGTTGGGCCGCGTCGGGCCCTTCTCGGGCACGCAGGCCTTGCCGCTCGGACAGATGCCCGTCTCGGGACAGGTGAGCATGCCCTCGCACCGGCCGGGCGCGGTCGCACAGCATGGTGGACGTCCGGCGGTGTGGCGGCTCGAGTAGAACACGCTCGGCGGCTCGCACCCGAACAAGTCCTTCCGGAACCGTGACGCGGCATCCGCATCCCGTGTAGCGACGCCACCAAGGACGAGCCCAAGCCACACGAGCACCAACACGGGGCGAATTCGCATGGCGCTCAGGGGTACGTCAGGGCGCACTGCAGTGTCAAGAAATATGTGCCTCCGAACGCTATGAAACCGCTATGAGGTCGCGCACTTGACGAGCACTACCCCCGGCGTCGCTGCAAGTAGTTGCGTCGATCGTGCGTCGGCGCGCGACGGAACGGGACGAAGGTAGTAGCCGCGACAATCGAATGACGCCCGCGGCAGCCGTCGGCGCAGACGCCAGGCCAGCACGAGGCGGGCGTCCTCCGGCACGCCGAGCGTCGCAGACACCGTGGCGTCTGCGGGGACGGTGCGCTCGACGGTCCGGACGAATGCCGGCCATGGGCTGCTACGCCACTCGACCAGGCGCGCCACCTGGACGCCGCCGAGCACCGCGACGTCGACCAATGCGAGCGCGAGCATCCCCTCGGCGGCACGCGACGCGCACCACGGCGCCAGCGCGCGCGCGACCAGGACGGCGATCGCCGGATAGAGCGGCAGCAGGTAGACGATGCGCTGCCCCACCGCGAGGGTGAACAGCCCGAGCACCACCAGCCACCAGGCGTGCAGGAACCGGCCCGCCGTCACCTCGCGGTGTCCGCGCCACCACTGCACGGCCGCGACGGGCACGATCGCCGACCACGGCGCGAGGCGCGTCACGAAGGCCCACACCAGGCGGCCGCGCGTTCCGCGCTCGGCGAACTCGCCACGGCCGACGAGCCGATCGACGTTCTCGCGCATGAGCTGGATCGCGATGAACTCCTGCCCACCGCGGGCGACGGCCGCGGCGTACCAGAGCCCGACCAGTCCGAGCGTGGCGGCGGCGAGCGACCACGACCACAGCGCCCGCGCACGCACGCCGTCGCGGTTCGCGAGCAGGGTCGCCGCCACCACCAGCCCCGGCAGCACGAGGCCCACCGGCCCCTTCGCGAGCGCCGCGGCGCCGGCGGCGAGCCAGCAGACGGCGCGCGCACCGCGTCCCTCCGTCTCGTGCCACTCCCAGAACGCGGCCAGCGAGACGGTCACCGCCGCGGCGAAGACCATGTCGACCCGCGCTTCGAGCGCCGAGCGCCAGAATCCCACCATGCCGAGCAGCACCCCGACCGCGAGCCACCCGACGAACCGTCCGCCGATCCGCGACCCGAGCACCAGCGTCGCCGCCGCCATCACCCACGCCGCCAACGCCGACGGCAGGCGCACCGTGGCGTCGGACAGCCCGAGCACGCGCGCACCCGTCGCACCGATCCAGTGGAAGAGCGGTGGCTTCGAGGCGAGGTCGCCGAGACGACGCGGCAGCAGCCAGTCGCCGCCCTGGACGAGGTCCTGCACCGCCAGCGCCTCGCGCGCCTCGCCGCGCGTCACGATCGACGGCGACACGAGTGGCCACGCCAGCAGCAGTGCCAGTCCGACGGCGAGCAGCGCGAGATCACGCGCCGTCATGCTATGCGACGCCGGTGGAGCGCTCGTCACTGCCACTGTTCCGTCGCTTCCCGGGGCTCGCCGGACGCCTGCCGCGCGTGGCGCTGACGGATCTGCCGACGCCCGTCGCACCGCTCGAGCACCTCGGACGCGAGCGCGGCATCCCGCGCCTGTGGATCAAGCGCGACGATCTCACCGCCCCGAGCTACGGCGGCAACAAGCCGCGCAAGCTGGAGTTCCTGCTCGGTGCGGCGCAGGCGGCGGGCCGCCGGCGCGTGATGACGTTCGGCGGCATCGGCACCCATCACGGCCTCGCCACCACGATCTGCGCGCGCAGCGCCGGCATGCGCACCGTCCTCGTGCTGATTCCGCAACCGGTCACGCCGCACGTGCAGCGCTGTCTGCTGCTCGACCATGCCTACGGGGCCGAGCTGCACCTGGCGCGCAACGTGGCCGACGTGGTGCGCCGCGGTCTGGCGCTGCTCGCCCGCGGCCGGCTGCGCGGCGACGTCCCCGCCATCATCCCGACCGGTGGGACGTCGGCCGTCGGCAGCGCCGGCTACGTCAACGCCGCGCTCGAGCTGGCGGAGCAGGTCGCCGCCGGGGAGCTGCCCGAGCCCGACGCGGTGTTCGTCCCGCTCGGCAGCGGCGGCACGTTGGCCGGGCTCGCCCTCGGCCTGCGGCTCGGCGGCCTGCGCACGCGTGTCGTCGGCGTGCTCGTCACCGACATCCTGCCGCCCTCGCCGGCGCGGCTCGCCCGGCTGGCGAGAGCCTGCGCGCGCCGGCTCGCTCCCGACGTGCCCGCCGTCACGATCGGGCCCGCCGACTTCGACGTCGTGCGCGACTGGGTGGGGCCGGGCTACGGCTCGCCCACGCCCGCCGCCGAGGCGGCGCGCGACCTGCTCGCGCGGCACGAAGGCATCGGGCTCGAGACGACGTACACCGCGAAATGTCTCGCCGCCCTGCTCCACCTCGCCACGACGCCCGCCTACCGCGACCGCACGCTGCTCTTCTGGAACACGTTCAGCAGCGTCGACCCGGGCGCAGCGCTCGACGCCCTGCCCGACCCGCGCGCGCTGCCGCCCGCGTTCCACCGCTTCTTCCCGCCGGCGTGATCAGAGCGTGCCGTGGTCGATGTTCCAGGTGATGTCGCCCTTCGTGAGCGGGCTCACCACCGACTTCTCCCAGGCGCCGTTCTTCCACACGTAGCGCCGCAGCTCGTTCTGGTCTTCCGAGCCGACGTAGAGCTCGACGGTGCCGTCGCCGTCGAGGTCGGCGAGGTGCACGGGCTGCTCGAAGCCGCTCGACCCGGCGTCGATGAGGGTCTTCTTCCAGCCGGCCCCGTCCTGCTCGAAGAGCCACAGGCCCGACGCCATGGCGCCGGCGACGATGTCGATCTTGCCGTCGCCGTTGACGTCGCCGGCGGTGATCGCGCGCATCTGCCGATCCGGCACGGTCGCGACGACGCTGCTCTCGAACTTGCCGTCCTTCCAGCGGTACTGCTTCACGGTCACGGGACGCACGACGGCGCCGCCCTGGCCGATGGCCCCTTCCCACGCGACGTAGACCTCGGCGATGCCGTCCTTGTCGACGTCGGCGGCGAGGACCTCCTTCGCGTGCGTGTCGCCGGGCGCGTCGACGATCGACTTCTGCCAGCCGTCCTTGGTGTGCTTGTACATGCGCACCTCGCCGGGCTGCTCGACGTCGAGCTTGTTGGGCGCGCTCGGCGTGGCGAAGAACTCGGCGACCCCGTCACCGTCGACGTCGCCGAGCTCGATCTCGTGCACGAACGTGTTCGGCGTCTTGTCGACCTCTTCGACGCGCCAGTTCTCGTCGGGATGCACCACGACGATGACGCCCTGGTCGTGCGTGGCGATGACGAGCTCCTGCTTGCCGTCGCCGTCGACGTCGCCCACCTCGATGTCGCGCAGGCGATCGAACTTGCCGCCGAACTTCGGGTTCCAGTGCGTCTCGGCCTTCCACTGGCCGTCGGCGAACTTCCACGTGCGCAGCAGCGCCTGGTTGCCGCCGATAGTGAGGAGCCCGCCGTCCCACGGGATGGCCTTGTGGAGGACGTTGCTGTCCGGATCTTCCAGCACCACGGTCTTCCAGCCCTCGGGCGTCTGCCGCACGATCAGCAGCTTCGCCGGGCCGGGCACCGCGCCGCCACCACCGGGCTGCGGCACGAACTGCGCCTGCGCCACGAGCAACGCCGGAAACGGGCCGCCCTCGAGCGGCTGACGAACCGGCGCCTTGGCGGTTGCGGGTGCAGCGGGAGCCGGCGCGGAGCTCGTCGATTCGGAGCCTCCACCGCAGGCCGTGAGAGCGAGACAGATCACGGGCAGGACACGACGCATGCACGTACCTCCAGCCGTCGCATGGAGCCGGGTCGCCGCCCGAATGTCAACGCGCACGCCCGGCGCTCACTGCGGCGGCGTCGACAGGCGCGGCGCGCGATACACCGGCGGCAGGCGGAAGACGGTGTGCCCATGGTCGCCGATGAAAGCGTCGAACTGCGCGCCCAGGTTCATCTCGTCGGGATCGTGCGTCGTCATGAAGCGGTTCAGCGCGGCGTCGTCGCGGAAGCCGAACACCGTCGACACCGCCGGACCCGGGCGCGTGGCGTCGACGAAGGTCTCGACGCTGACCAGCCCGTCGACGGCCAGGAACTTCCGGCGACCCTCGGTCTCGAACCAGGTCTCGAACTCGGCGAGCTTGCCGGGCAGGACGTCGAAGCTCTGCACGAAGAAGCTCTTTGCCGGCATGTCGGGGGGCGTCGGGCGCTGCGCGAGATTCGACGGCACCGGCATGCCGCCTCCCATCTTGCTCATGTCGTGACCGGCGTGCGCACCGCCGGTCGTGAGCGACCCGAGGTACGCGACCAGATCGGCGAGCTGCTGCAGCGTGAGATCCGGGTAGACGGGCATCACGGAACGGCCGTCGGCGCCGATCCAGCCCTCGCCCTCCACCAGGACCGCGTCGGGGTTGAGGATGGCCTCGGTGAAGTAGCCGGGCGGGTGATGCGCGCCCATGCCCGTCAGATCGGGCCCTACGCCACCGGTCCCTGCCTCGGCCGAGAAGGGCTCGCCGTCGACCTTGTGGCAGGAGTGGCAGCCGAGCTCGACGAAGTCGCGTCGTCCCGCCTCGACGTCGCCGGGTGGCGGGGTGAGCTTCCAACCCGCCGGAACTCCGCCGAGCTTGTGCAGCGCGTCCATCGTCATGCGCGGACCCGGGGTCCCGCTGCGCGGCGCGGAGCGTGCCGGCTTGGATCGATCGCCACAGGCGGCGATCAGGGCGATGCAGACGAGCGACACGACCAGACGGGTGGTACCCACGGCGTCCCAGCTCGCCACAAGCTGCGCGGGGTGGCAAGTCGCGCCCGCAGACGCCATGTCGATGCGGATGATTCGGGCGGGGAAAATCGAAAAACCTCGTACCGCTCCCGAAAATTCTTGACAGTGACGCGACGCGCTGGCATCTAGACATCCGTGACGATGCTGACCGCAGCGACGTGCTGTTGTTGTAGCGAGGCCCGGGGGGCTTTCCGCGCCGCTGGTCGCATCGCGCTCGTCGCTCTGCAGTCGTAAGTAGTCCTAAGCGAATCGCATGCTCCAAAGGCCCGGGAGGCTCCAGCCCCCCGGGCCTTTTTCTTTTCCGGAGCCGCGAAGGACGACCAACTCACGACGACCAACCGCAGAGGACAAGCACGATGAACACCACCGACACCGCCAAGAAGCACACCCTGCAGCTCCGCTGGCTCCGCCTGAAGCGGCACCTGCGCTCCGTCAACGACAGCACCCGGGCCCTCCGGGACGCCGCTCGCGCCCAGTCCGTTCCCGCCCCCGCCCTCTTCCCGTTCGACCCGTCCCTGGATTCCCTTTGTCGTAGCTCCTCCGTCCGTTCGCTGGCTGCCTAGCCGCCTCGAGTTCCCCCACATCGATTTCGTAGCCCCCCGCGCCGATGCGCTCGCATCGGCGAACGGGACAACTGCGTCCTGACGACGACGTCCGGACCAACAGGAGACCTTCATGCGCTCTCGAATTCTCACCCTGGTTCTCGGTGCCGCCCTGCTGGCGGCGGCTCCCGTCCGCGCGACGGAGCTCGAGCTGCTCAACGTGTCGTACGACCCGACGCGTGAGCTCTACCGGGATATCAACGCGGCCTTCATCCCCGAATACAAGGCCAAGACGGGCACGGAGCTCGTCATCAAGCAGTCGCACGGAGGCTCTGGCACCCAGGCCCGCGCCGTGGTCGACGGCCTCGAGGCCGACGTCCTGACGCTGGCGATGTGGCCCGACACGAACGCGGTCGCCAAGGCCGGCCTGCTCCCGCTCACCTGGGAGAAGGACCTGCCGAACAACTCGCTGCCCTACACCTCGACGATCGTCTTCGTCGTCCGCAAGGGCAACCCGAAGAACATCAAGGACTGGCCGGACATCATCAAGGACGGCGTCCAGATCGTGACTCCGAACCCGAAGACCTCGGGCAACGGCAAGCTGTCGTTCCTCGCGGCCTGGGGCGCGGTCACCCAGCGCGGCGGCTCCGACGCCGACGCCCTCAAGTTCGTGCAGAAGATGTACGAGCAGACCCCCGTCCTCGACCTCGGCGCCCGCGCCGCCACCGTGACCTTCGTCCAGAAGAAGATCGGTGACGTCCACCTCGCCTGGGAGAACGAGGCGCACCTCGAAGTCGAGGAGGCGAACGGCGCCGTCGAGCTCGTCTACCCGCCGATCAGCTTCCTCGCCGAGCCGAACGTGGCGGTCGTCACGGAGAACGCCAAGCGCAAGGGCACGACCGACGCCGCGAAGGCCTACCTCGAGTTCCTCTACACGCCCGCAGGCCAGGAGATCATCGCCAAGAACTTCTACCGGCCGACGAATGCGCAGGTCCTCGAGCAGCACCGCGCGACGTTCCCCGACATCAAGATGTTCGGCGTGAAGGCCGTCGCCAACAGCTGGGACGACGCCTACGCCAAGTACTTCGGCGACGGTGGTCTGTTCGACACCTTCTACAAGCCGAAGAAGTGACGACGGATCGGACCAGGAGAACCGACACATGATCGACGTCAATCGCCGCGTGCTGCCCGGGTTCGGTCTGAGCCTCGGCTACACGCTCCTCTACATGAGCATCCTGGTCGCCATCCCGCTCGGGGCCGGCTTCCTGAAGGCATCGGACCTCTCGTTCGACGCCTTCTGGGCCGCGGTCTCCTCCGAGCGGGCGGTGGCGGCCTACACGCTCACCGTGGGGGCATCGTTCGTCTCGGCCGTGATCAACGTGGTGTTGGGGGCGCTGGTGGCGTGGGTGTTGGTCCGGTACGAGTTCCCGGGGAAGGCCATCTTCGACTCGCTGGTCGACTTCCCCTTCGCACTGCCGACGGCAGTCGCCGGACTGGTCTTCTCGAATCTCCTCGTCGAGAACGGCTGGTACGGCCAGTACCTGGTGCCGATCGGCATCCAGGGCGCCTACTCGCGACTGGGCATCGTCATCGTCCTGGTCTTCATCGGCTTCCCCTTCGTCGTCCGGACCCTCCAGCCCGTGCTGGAGGGTCTCGAGAAGGACGTCGAGGAGGCGGCGGCGTGCCTCGGCGCCAATCGGTTCCAGACCGCGGTGCGCGTGATCTTCCCGTCCATCCTGCCGGCGACCATCACCGGCTTCGCGCTCGCGTTCGCGCGCTCGCTCGGTGAGTACGGCTCGGTCGTCTTCATCTCCGGCAACATGCCGTTCAAGACCGAGATCGCGCCGGTGCTGATCGTCGCCCGCCTGGAGGAGTTCGCCTACGCGGAGGCCACGGCGATCGCCGTCGTCCTCCTCTGCATCTCCTTCGTCACCCTGTTCGCCATCAACCTCCTCGAACGATGGAGCTCGCGTCATCATGTCTGACCATCCGGCCCCCGACCGCCAGCGCGCGCACGACGACCCGCCGTGGGTTCGTCGCACGCTGATCGGACTCGCACTCGCCATCATGATCGGCCTCGTGGTCGTGCCGCTCGTGAACGTCTTCGTGGAAGCGTTCGCCGACGGCGCCGCCGCCTACTGGCACAACCTGGTCGACGACCCCGACACGCTGCACTCGATCAAGCTCACGCTGATGGTGGCGCCGGTCGCCGTCATCCTGAACCTGATCTTCGGTATCGCCGCCGCCTGGGCCATCGCCCGCTTCAAGTTCCCCGGTCGCACGTTGCTGACGGCGCTGATCGACCTGCCGTTCACGGTCTCGCCGGTCGTCGTCGGTCTGTTCCTGATCCTGCTCTTCGGACTCCAGGGCTACTTCGGCCACTGGCTCCGCGACCACGACATCAAGATCATCTTCGCCTACCCCGGCCTCGTCATCGCCACCTGCTTCGTCACCTTCCCGGTGATCGCGCGCGAGCTCATCCCGCTCATGGAAGCGCTCGGTTCCGAGGAGGAGGTGGCCGCCGTGAGCCTCGGCGCCCGCGGCTGGCAACTGTTCTCGATGATCACGCTGCCCAGCATCAAGTGGGGCCTGCTCTACGGCGTGATCCTCTGCAACGCCCGCGCGATGGGCGAGTTCGGCGCGGTGTTCGTCGTGTCGGGCCACATCGCCGGCAAGACCGACACCATGCCGCTGCGCGTGGAGAAGCTGTTCCAGGAATACAACATGCCCGGCTCGTTCGCGGTCGCGTCGGTGCTCGCCATGCTGGCGCTCGTCACGCTCCTCGTGAAGACGTCGCTCGAGTGGAAGACCCGCCGTGATCTCGAAGAAGCCAAGCGACTGCAGGTCGCAGGAGGAAACGCATGAGCATCACCGTCAAGAACGTCACGAAACGCTTCGGCGACTTCCTGGCGCTCGACAACGTCAATCTGGAGGTCCCGCCGGGCGAGCTGCTCGCCCTGCTCGGTCCGTCCGGGTCCGGCAAGACGACGCTGTTGCGCATCATCTCGGGTCTCGAATCGTCGGACTCGGGGACGGTGCACTACCACGACGAGGACGTGACCGACGCTGCGGTGAGGGAGCGCAACGTGGGCTTCGTCTTCCAGCACTATGCGCTGTTCCGTCACATGACGGTATTCGACAACGTCGCGTTCGGCATGCGCGTCCGGAACGCGACGAAGAGCGACATCCGCGATCGCGTCCACGAGCTGCTCCGCCTGGTGCAGCTCGAGGGGCTCGAGCGCTCGCTGCCGCAGCAGCTCTCCGGCGGCCAGCGCCAGCGCGTGGCCCTGGCCCGCGCACTCGCCGCGCAGCCGAAGGTGCTGCTGCTCGACGAGCCGTTCGGCGCGCTCGACGCCAAGGTCCGCACCGAGCTGCGACAGTGGCTGCGGCGGCTCCACGACGAGCTGCACGTCACCAGCGTGTTCGTGACGCACGACCAGGAGGAGGCGTTCGAGGTCTCCGATCGCGTCGTCATCATGAACCAGGGTCGCATCGAGCAGACGGGAACGCCCGCCGAGATCTTCGAGCACCCGGCGAACCCGTTCGTCATGGACTTCCTCGGCAACGTCAACGTGTTCCACGGCAGCGTGCAGCACGGGCGGGCGCTGCTCGGCAGCATGGAGGTCGCGTATCCGGCCTACCCGCACGCCGAGTCGCGCGCCGCCACGGCGTTCATCCGCTCGCACGAGCTCGAGATCCTGCGCCAGAAGAACGGGCGCCCGAGCCTCGAGGCCAAGGTCACGCACGTCAACCCGGCGCGGCCCGTCGTGAAGGTCCGCGTCTACTCCGAGCAGTTCGGCGTCGTCCTCACGGTCGACGTCAGCTGGGATCAGTACTCGACACTGCGGCTCGCCGTCGGCGACACCGTCTGGGTGTCCCCACGGCAGGTCCGGCTCTTCGTGCAGGAATACAGCATATGAGCTCGCGTCGGCCGAAGGAGGCGGAGATGGCGAACGGATTCCCGAAGGAGGACGAGGAGGTCGGGCCGGCGCTGGACCGGATCCGCGACGCGCTCGACCGCATCCACGCCGCCCTGCGCGGCCTGCGCTATGGCACCGTGACGGCAGTCGTCCAGGACGGTGTGGTAGTACAGGTCGAGCGGACGGAAAAGTTCCGCTTGGAAAAGCGAGGACGACAAGAATGACGGAGCACACCGATCCGGGGCTCAAGTCGCTCGAGGACGCACTACGGGATGCCGTGAGCCTCGAGCGGGGGGACTGCCTGCGAGGTCCCGACAGCCCCGAGGGGCGAGAGCTGGGGGCGGCGGTGGGGGCAAACGTGGCGCGGGTCCGGGCCCGACTGGGGCTCGGACTCGCGGCGCTCGCCGAACGCAGCGGCATCCAGGAGAACCTGCTCGCCCTGCTCGAAGGTGGTCAGGCGGTGCCGAGCCTGCGCGCGGTGTGGGCGCTGGCCTCGGCGCTGTCCGTCCCGTTCGGTGCGCTGCTCGCCCCCACGGGCGCCGGCGCGAACAACTTCCACGTTCAGCACGCCGGACGCGGTCGCGTCATCACCTCGTCGTCCGGCCAGTTCCGCTCGCGGGCGCTCTCGCCCGCCGGTCATCCCGATGCCCCGGAGGTGTACGAGCTCACGCTCGCGCCGGGGTGCCTCGAAGAGGCGGCCGCGCATGCGCCCGACACGTTCGAGCATCTCGTCGTACTCCGCGGTACGCTCGTCATCCGGGTGGGGGACGCCATGACGCGCCTCGGCCCCGGCGACGCGCTCTTCTTCCGGGCCGATCAATCCCACAGCTACGAGAATCCCACCGCCGAGGACACCGTGGCACAGCTCGTCATGAGCTACGCCGTGCCACCCGCGGTCCGGGATCGCTGACGGAGAGCCATGACATGACGAGCCGGTCGCCGACCCCCACGTCTCCCGCCATCGTCCGCCGCGAGGTCACGACGTGCGTGCACCGCACGCTCGCCGACCTGCTCGGCGTCGACGAATCGATCCTCGAGCCCGATCTGTCGCTCGCCGACGATCTCGCCGTCGACTCGATGGAGCTGCTCGAGGTGGCGCTGTCGCTCGAGGACGCGTTCGACGTCGCGGTGCCCCAGCGGCGCCTCGACGGCGTGCGCACCTGCGGTCAGCTCGTCGACCTGGTGTTGTCGCTCGTGACCCGGCGAGCGGCCACGCCCGGGACCCCGGCCCTGCGGCCGGTGTCCGGTCCGGCCCGGGATCCCTGGTCCGGTTGTTGCTACGCAGCATGATGGACAACCAGATCGCCTGGTGGTGGAGGGATTTACCGGCCAACCCGTAATCGGGAGGCCAACGAACTGACATTTCGAAGCGACCGCTGACCGGACGTACCGGAGGCACGCAAATGCTCGAGTGGAGGAGCATGGGCATGTTCACCTGGTACAGGAAGGGAAGGCGGAAAAGGCTGACCAGCCTCGCGCTGGCCGGAGGCCTGGCAGCGTTGCCGGCCGTGAGTGCAGCCGCGCCGCCGACGGCGCGCGAACAGCAGCTCGAAGAGCGCATCCGGAAACTGGAGCGCATCATCGAAGAGCGCGGGCTCGACAAGCCCGTCGCGGCCGCGCCGCCGATCGAGAAGTCGGAGGTCGAGGCCATCGTCGACACCAAGATCAAGCAGCAGAAGGTGCTGGCGGGGTGGAAGGACGGCTTCTTCCTCGAGTCGCCGAGCGGCGACTTCAAGCTGAAGCTGAAGGGCTACATCCAGACCGACGCCCGCTTCTTCCCGTTGGAGCAGGGCGACACGGGCACCGACAGCATCTTCCTGCGTCGCGTGCGGCCCACCATCGAAGGTACGGTCTACAAGTACTTCGACTACAAGATCATGCCGGACTTCGGCGACGGCAACACCGTCCTGCAGGACGCGTACATGGACGTGACCTACTTCAAGCCATGGACGACGCTCCGGGCCGGTAAGTTCAAGGTGCCGTTCAGCCTCGAGCGGCAGCAGTCGGGCCAGGATCTGCTCTTCGTCGAACGCTCGCTGGTGCAGAACCTCGGGCAGAACCGCGACGTCGGCTTCCAGTTCGCGGGCGACTTCTTCGACGGCAGCCTCGGCTACCAGGTCGGCTACTTCAACGGCGCCAACGACGGCGCGTCGCTCGACAAGGACACCAACTCCGACAAGGAGGCCGCCGCACGCATCTTCTCGAACCCCTTCAAGACGACCGACATGGACTACCTGAAGGGTCTCGGCGTCGGCATCGCCGGCACGTTCGGCGACAACAAGAAGGGTGAGTCGCAGGCGGCCGTCCGCTACAACACCCCCGGCCGCTCGCGCTTCTTCCAGTACGCCACGTCGAGCGACGTGGAGATCCAGGCCGACGGCGAGCGCACGCGCTTCACGCCCCAGATGAACTACTACTGGGGACCGTTCGGCATGATGGCGGAGTACGTGTGGGATCGTCAGGGTCTCCGCAAGGAGAACGAGGACAACGGCCGCGTCGTCCACGACACCTTCACCAACACGGGCTGGTTCGCACAGGGCTCGTGGGTGCTCACCGGTGAGGACGCCTCGTTCAAGGGCGTGAAGCCGGTCAACCCGTTCGACCCCTACAACGGTCGCTGGGGCGCCTTCGAGATCGCCTTCCGCGGCAGCCAGGTCGACGTGGACAACGAGCTCTTCCGCCGCGGCTTCGCCAAGCTGCCGAACGCGACCACCGAAGCCACCAACTGGGGCATCGGCATCAACTGGTACCTCAACAACAACTTCAAGGTGCAGACGAACTGGGAGCACACCAGCTTCGCGCAGACCCTCGCCTTCGGCGACGACCTGCGCGACCACGAGGACGTGGTCCTGACGCGCTTCCAGATCGCCTACTGATGATCGACGTCTCGACTTGGGTGCGGCTGCCCGCCTCCCCCCTCCACGCGCGCCCGCGCGTGATGGCGGGCGGCCACACCCGGGGCCTTTCACCAACGATCCGCTGTCGCTGTACCGGGGCCCGGCGGCCCTTCCGCGGCAGCGTCCAACCCCTGCGCGCCTGACCCTCCGGGCGCGCACGGCAACGGACGAGGCCCGGAAGCCCCACGCTTCCGGGCCTCACTCGTTTCCGTCTCCCCAGCATCGCCGCCCACGGGCGGCAGGAGGTGTTCGCCATGTCCCGTCCCCAGCTCACCGTGATCGCCGGCGCCCGCGTCGCGCCAACCCCCGTCCTGCGCGGGCTCCGTCTCGTCGCACCACCGCCCGCCCGGCGCCGCGTCCGACCGCCGGATCCCATTCCCACGCTGCGCCGCCGGCGCTTGGCACTCGCGGCGCTCGAGGACGGTATCCGCACCCTGCTCGGGACCAACCCGTCGTTCGACGAGCGTCCGGCGAAGCAGCGCGCGGCGCTGGCGTGGGTACGCAGCACGAGCCACCGCGACCCGCTCGCGTTCGAGAGCGTGTGCGCGACGCTGCGGATCGACGCGCGCCGGCTGCGCCGCCGCATAGAGCGGGTCGCGCACGGCCTCGGCATCGTCCGCTGAACGTCAGGGCTCGTCGCAGCGGAGATCGGCGCGGAGCGTGGCGAGGCGGGCTGCGAGCGGGGCAACGTCCGAGCCGGTTGCGAGCGCCAGTGCGTCGGCGGCGCCGGCGAGGTGCGTGCAGGCGTCGGCGAAGCCGCCACGACCGAGGCTCCGCTTCGCCCGCCCGAGCGTCCGCCCGACGATGCGCACCGCATCACCGTGGATCGCACCCCGGCGGCGCGCCGCACGCACGTCGAGCCGCAGTGTCGCCGCCTGCTGCCGGAACGGGACGGCGCGCGTGCGGATCGCGTCACGCACCGCGAAGTACGCCGGCTTCGGGGCGAGGTGCGCGTCGAACAGGAGCGGAGCGTTCGGCGCGGCGGCATCGAACGGCGCCATGTGATCGAGCCAGCTCTCCGAGTCGGCGAGGCCCCACACCGTGACGGCGCGACACTGTGGGATCGCCATGCACGCGCCGACGAGGTCGCCGTAGTACGCCGCCTGGGCGGCGAGCGGATCGGGCTCGTTGCGGAAGTGCCATATCGACACGTCCAGCTCGGTGAGCTCGATCGGCAGCCCGACGTCGGCGACCGTCTGCAGCGTCGCCCGGAACGATTCGCGCGACGGCAGCGGCAACAGCGGGAAGACGTGCGCCTGCACACCGATGCCGTCGATCGGCACCCCCATGGCGACGAGGTCGGCGACGCGTCGTGCCAGCCCGGCGAGCTTCGCGCTCGGATACGTGAGCGCGAACTCGTTGACGAAGAGCTCCGCGTCGGAGTCGAGCGCGCGGGCGAGGGTGAAGGCGTCGGCGAGATAGCCGTCACCGAGCGTCTGGAAGAACAGGTTCGGGTCGAACGCATCGGTGAAGACGTCGAGCGGCTCGTTGACCACGTCCCACAGCGCGACCCGGTCGCCGTACCGGCCGGTCATGGTCGCCATGTGCTCGGCCACCAGCGCGCGCAGCCGCGCCGCCGGGTCGGCGGCCGCACCGACCTGCGCCGCCAAATCCGTTGGCAGCTGCAGACGGCCCCAGACGAGCGTGTGCCCCCGCAGGCGCAGCCCCGCGCTGGCCGCGAAGTCGGCGATCGCGTCGGCGTCGGTGAAGTCGTAGTTGCCGACCGTGGGTGCGATGGCCCCCCACTTCATCGCGTTCTCGGCGGTGAGGGCATTGAAGTGGGTCGCGATGACCGCGCGCTCCGCCGGCCCATGCGCTCGGTTCGTGGTGACGCCGACGTGGACGTGCGCCTGACGCGCGGTGTCGCGGATCGTGCAGTCGCTCGCCGGCAGGGCGCAGTCGCGCGTGACGACACCGTGGGCGGGGGACACGAAGCAGCAGGCGATGAGGAACAGGAGTGTCGGTCGGCCGAGCATGGCCGGACCGTACTACGACCCCCGAACGGCTGACCAGTGAAACCCGGCGGCGGCGCGCGCGGGAGCGACGCGCTGACGCTACGGCGCCTCGACGATGAGCAGCAGGCAGCCGCCATGCGTGCGGTTGCCCTCGTGGACACTGCCGATGGCGGCGAGGTGGAAGTCGCCGACGCCGAGCGCGGTGCCGGCGACGTGAAAATCGCCGTCGAGGACCAGACAGTGCTCGGTCCGCGTGTGCTCGTGCCGTCCGCCGACGGCGCCGGGGGCCATGCGAATCAGGTAGCTCCGCGAGCTGGCGCCGTCTGCGAGATCCCGGCGCTCGATGCCCGGCGCCACCACGACCCATCCCCCCGCCGTGGCCGGCACGAAGACGTAGCCACCGGCCTCGGCCAGCACCCGATCGCGAATCGCCGGCGACGGCGCCGCGGGCGCCGCCGCCAGCGCGAGGGACTGCGTCGACTCCATCAGCGACGCCACGTCGGCCCGGCACGCGGCGCAGTCGGCGAGGTGACGGCGGTAGTCGGCGGCCGCCGGCTCGTCGAGCGCCCCCAGGGCGAAGAGCGCCGCCTGCTCGCGGAGCGCGTCGTCGAGACGATCGTGCGTCACGGCAGCTCCAGTCGCAGGTCGGCGAGCGCGTCCCGCAGGCGCCCCATGCCGAGCCGGATGCGCGTCTTGACGGTGCCGAGCGGAACGCCGGTGCGGAGCGCGATCTCGCCGTGCGACAGGCCGCCGAAGTACGCCAGCTCGATCACCTGGCGCTGCTCGCTCGCCAGGTGGCCGAGCGCTTCGTGGACGAGGGCCCGCTGGTGCGACGCCGCCGCGGCGGCATCGGGACCCGGACCGCCCTCGACCACGTCGACCGCCTCGTCGAGCGGTGCGCGGTGGGTGCGCTGGGCGACGCCGACCCGCAGGCGGTCGATGGCCCGGCTGCGGGTGAGGGTCAGCAGCCACGTGAGGGGAGCGCCGCGGACGGGGTCCCAGCGTGCCGCCTGATGCCACACCTGGAGGTAGACGTCGCCCGTCACCTCCTCGGCCGTCTCGTGGTCACCGAGGATCCGGACGGCCAGGCCCATCACCAGCGACGCGGTGCCGTCGTAGAGCGCGGTCAGGGCGGACGCATCCCCTCGAGCCGTGCGCTCGATGAGCACTCCCCAGTCGTCGTGCGCGTCCGCCACAGCCGGGCGTTGCATCGCGGGCACCCGATTCCTCCGACGAGCCTACGAGGTGGCCTCCGCATTTGGATCCATCGCCACCTGCACCACGAGGACGACGCAGCCCGCCGCGGTGACGGCCTCGGCGTGCGACGACCCCACCGGCGAATACATGTAGTCGCCCGTCGAGACGGAGCGGCCGTCCTGCACGAACGTGCCGGAGACGACGAGCAGGTGCTCGGCGGTGTCGTGGACGTGCGCCGGCAGTCGTCCCCCCGCTGCGAGCCGCAGGAGGAAGGTGCGGGTGCGGTCGCCGGGGCCGCCGGCGAGCGGCTTGCGATCCATGCCGGGCGCGACCGGCGTCCAGCGGGTCGCGTCGCGGGCCACGAACAGGAGATGGGGCGCCGGACGCGACGCGCGCGCGGCCGCCAGGACGCGGCGGCGGAGCCCCGGTCGTGGCGTCACCGGCGTCACGCCGAACGCCAGCGCGTCGACGACGTCGTCCGACGTCATGCGGGCTCCTGCTCGAGCCCGGCGAGCAGCGCGCGCAGGCGCAGCATCGCCGAACGGATGCGCGTCTTCACGGTGCCGAGCGGCGCCGCCAGCGTGCGCGCGATCTCGGCGTGGCTCAGGCCGCCGAAATACGCCAGCTCGAGGGCGCGCCGTTGCTCCGCCGGCAGCCGGAGCAGTGCCGCCCGCACGACGCGGCCGCGCTCGGCGACGAGTGCCGCCGCTTCGGGGTCGCCATCCACGGCCGGCAGCGCACGCGCGGGTGCCAACGGCGCCTGGTGGCGGCGCTGCAGCATCACGCTGCGACGACGGTCGAGCGCGCGGGTGCGCGCGATGGTGAGGAGCCATGCCGTCGGGCCGCCGCGCGCCGCATCCCATCGCACCGCCTGGCGCCAGACCTGGAGGTAGACGTCCATCGTCACCTCTTCGGCCGCCCCCGGATCGCCGAGAATGCGCAGGGCCAGGCCATGCACCAACGCCGCGGTGCGGTCGTACAGCGCGCCGAGCGCATCACGATCGCCCGCCGCCGTTCGCGCGACGAGGTCGCCCAATCGCCATACCCCGGCATCGTCGGTGCACCCCTGTGTTCGCATCGACGGTGGATACGGGGCTCGGGACGCGGACGGATCTCACGACATCCGGGGATCTCGCACGCCGAGATGGGTGAGCGCCATCCAACCGGCGGCAACCATCCGTAGTGGCCACGAGAGCAACGTCCTGCGCGCAGCCGCGGCAGGCCAACCCACGTGGAGGATCATCCAATGCGAACGAGCGGATGGGGCCGGGGCCTGGTCGGAGCCGGGCTGGCCCTCGTACTCGGCGCCGGACCGTCGTCGGCCGCCAGCCATCGGGAGGCGCCGCTCATGGCGCTCGATCCGGGGGCCGACATCAGCGACGTCTACGCCTTCGTCAGCTACGACCAGGCCAACCTCGATCGTGCTCCGGGCGACCGTCGCGTCACCCTGATCATGAACGTCGTCCCGGGCCAGGAGCCGGGATCGGGGCCGAACTACTTCTCCTTCGACGACACCGTCCTCTACGAGCTCAAGGTCGACAACGACCGCGACGGCGTGGCGGACGACGTCGTCTACCAGTTCCGCTTCCAGACCGAGGTGCGCACACCCGGCCAGTTCCTGGCGACGCTCGGCGGCGGTCCGCTGCCGCCCATCAGTGCGATCGACGGGCCCGGCAGCGAAGGCATGTCGCGCGTGCAGCGCTACACCGTCACCGAGCTGCGCGATTGCCGCGTGAAGTCGAAGGGACCACGCTGCGAGTCGAAGACCGTCCTCTTCGGCGGCGAGCTGCAGCCGACGGTACCGTCGAACATCGGACCGCGCACCATGCCGACCTACGAGGCACTGGCGCAGCAGGGCGTCCGCACCGATCCCGGCACCGGCATCCGCGTCTTCGCCGGCCAGCGGGCGGAGACCTTCGCCATCGACCTGGGCGCGGTGTTCGACACCGTGAACCTGCGCGTCGAGAACGCCGCCGTCATCCCGATGGCGCGCCCGCCGCTGCCGATCCAGACCGCCGCCGAGGATGCCAACGACGCCGTCGACCCGTTCGGGGTCAACAACTTCAGCGGCTTCAACGTCAACACCATCGCCATCGAGGTGCCGATCCGCGCCCTGACGCGTGACGGCCAGCCGGCGGGTGACGACAACGGCACCATCGGCATGTACGCCGCGACGTCGCGCCAGATGCTGACCGTGCGCTCGGGCGAGCCCGGCATCGTGAAGGAGGGCCGGCCGCTCCTCACCGGGCGTCGCGACTTCCGGCAGGTGTCGCGCATGGCGAACCCGCTCGTGAACGAGCTCGTCATCCGCATCGGTCGCAAGGACTTCTGGAACGCCACCAACCCCGAGGACGAAGCGCAGTTCCTCGGCGCGTACCGCGACCTCGACGTCGCCGCGGCGCTCAACGCCGTCTCCGGCGTGCCCATCCCGCCCACGCCGCGCGAGGACGTCGTCGGCATCCTGCTCAAGTACCCGGGCCAGGATCCGAGCCCGAGCGTCGGTCCGTTCGCAGAGCTGCTGCGGCTCGACATGACCGTCCCGCCGACGCCGCCCGCGCAGATCAAGCGCATGACGATCCTGGCGCACGACGCGCTCGGCATGGCCACGCCCGACCCCGCCGGCTTCCCGAACGGCCGGCGCCCGAACGACGACGTCACCGACATCCTGGTGCGCGTCGCCGGCGGCCAGGCCTTCATCGACAACTACGTCGGCGACGGAGTCGGCCTCAACGAAAAGGGCATCACGCCCACCTTCCCGTTCCTTCCCACCCCGTTCGACGGCCGCAACCGCCGTCACGTCGATCCGGGAGAGCCGTCCTGACCACACGGTCCACATCGCAGCGAGCGTCCGTCCTCCTCCTCTGGACGCTCGTGCTCGGGGCGGGCGGCGTCGGGGCGGCTCCCGACGTCGCCCGGACCCCGGCGGATACGCTCGTCGCGCGCGCCACCGGCTGCATGCAGCAGGCGCGCGAGACGGGCGATCCGTCGTGGTACGACCGCGCCGGCGCCGCCGTCGACGAGGCGCTGCGCCTCGAGCCGTCCCACTATGCCGCCGGCCGCGCCCAGGCCTGGGTATTGCTCGGGCAGCATCGCTTCGCGGCGGCGCGTGTCGCCGCCGAGCAGGCGCGCGACCGCGCGCCGGACGACTTCTGGAACTGGGCGAACCTCACCGACGCGTGCGTCGAGCTCGGCGACTACGCGTGCGCCGAGGACGCCGCCGATCGTCTGATGGCGCTGCGACCCGGCGTCGTGGCGTACACGCGCATCGCCGGCCTGCAGGCGCTGTTCGGCGACCGTCGGGCGGCGATCGAGACGCTCACCATCGCCGAACGGTCGGCAGCGGCCGACACGCGGCATCCCGAGACGTCGGCCTGGGTGCTCGTCCATCTCGGCCACGAGCATCTGGCGCTCGGCGACGTCGCCGCCGCCACGCGAGCCTATGACGACGCACTCGTCACCCTCCCCGACTATCATCTCGCACTCGCCGGTCTGGCGCGGGCGCGCGCGGCGTCGGGACGCATCGACGAGGCGATCGCGCTCTACGAGCGCGTCGTCGAGCGGGTACCGTCCATCACGGCGTCCGCGGCGCTCGGCGACTTGTACGCCGCCACCGGCGACACGCGACGCGCCGAGCAGCAGTACGCCCTCGCCGTCGCCATGCAGCATCTCGCCGTCGTGCAGCAGGGCACCTACGGCCGCGAGATGGCGCTCTTCCTGGCCGATCACGATCGCGACCCCGCCGGCGCCGTGCGCCTGGCGCGCGCCGAGGCCGCCTGGCGTGACGACGTCTACACCGCCGACGCGCTGGCGTGGGCACTGCACAAGGCCGGCCGGTCGCGCGAGGCCATGCGCGCGGCCCATCGCGCGCTGCGCCTCGGCACGGAGGACGCGGCCTTCCATCACCACGCCGGGCTCATCGCCCTGGCGCTCGGTCACCCGCGACCGGCGGCGCGACACCTGCGTCGTGCGCTGGCCCTGAACCCGGCCTTCGATGTCCGCCAGGCGGCGGTCGCGCGCGCGACGCTGGCCGAGATCGACGGCGATCGGATGGTGCGACGATGAGACGCGTCCTCGGGCTCGTGCTGCTGCTGCCGGCGCTGGTGCTGGCGCATCCGCTCGGCAACTTCACCACCAACCGCTACACCGCGCTCACCGTCGAGCCCGGCGCCGTCGACGTGCGCTACGTCGTCGACATGGCCGAGCTGCCCGCGTTGCGCGAGCTGGCGACGCTCGACCACGACGCCGACGGCACCGTCGACGACGCCGAGCGCGACGCCTACGGTGCCGAGCGCGCGTCGTCCCTGGCCGATGCGCTCGTCCTCGAGCGCGACGGCCTGCGGCTCGCCCTCGTGCCGGTCGCGCACGCGGTGATCGTGACACCCGGCGCGGGCGGCATGTCCACGCTGCGCATCGAGCTGACCTACCGGGCGTCGCTCCCCGACCTCGGCGGCGACGTCGTGTTCCGCGACGGCACCTTCGCCGGACGTCCGGGGTGGCAGGAGATCGTCGCGCGCACCCGGTCTGGCGCGGTGCTGCAGCACGCCACCGTGCCCGCCGACGACGCGAGCGATGCGCTGCGGTCGTATCCCGGCGATCTGCTGGCGGCGCCGCTGCGGGTGTCCGAGGCGCGCTTCACGCTGGCCGCGGGCACGGGCGGCCCGAGCGCGGCAGCACCGGTCGCCGCATCGACGCGTACCGGCGCCGAGCGCTTCGGCGATCGCTTCACGGCGCTCGTCACCGATCCCGCGCCGCTCGGCCCGTCGACCGTCCTGGCCGCGCTGCTCGTCGCCGCGATGCTGGGCGCGTTCCACGCGCTGACGCCGGGGCACGGCAAGACCGTCGTCGGCGCCTACCTCGTCGGGTCGCAGGGCACCGCGCGGCACGCGGTGTTCCTCGGCCTCGTCGTCACCGCCACGCACACGCTCGGCGTCTACGCGCTCGGCCTGGCCACCCTCGCGGCCTCGACCTGGATCGTGCCGGAGCGTCTCTTCCCGTGGATCAGCATGATCTCCGGCCTGCTCGTGGTGGCGGTCGGCGCGCGGCTCGTCGTCACCCGGCTCGCGACGGCGCTGCACGACGACGAGCACGCGCACGGGCAGCACCATCATCACCATCACCAGCACGACGATCACGACCATGCCGCCGACGGCCACACCCACCTGCCGCCCGCCGGAACGCCGGTGACGCTCGGCAGCCTGCTGGCGCTCGGCATCTCCGGCGGCCTGCTGCCCTGCCCGTCCGCGCTGGTCGTGATGCTCGGGGCGATCGCCGTCGGGCGCACGGCCTTCGGTCTGGCACTCATCGTCGCCTTCAGCGCGGGGCTGGCGGCAGTGCTGACGGCGATCGGGCTCGTCCTCGTCTACGCGCGCGGCCTCTTCGAGCGACTGCCGCTCGACGGACGGTTCGCGCGCTTCGCCCCGGTGGCGAGCGCGCTCGTCATCTCGCTGGCCGGTCTCGCCGTCGTCGCCGAGGCGCTGACACGCATGGAAGGTTCCTGACATGACGCCCACCACGCCGCTCGCCGTCCTGGGCTTCGGCTTCCTGCTCGGGCTGCGCCATGCGCTCGACGTCGATCACCTGGCCGCCATCTCCACCATCGTGAGCCAGCAACGCGGGCTCTGGCGGTCGTCACTCGTCGGCGCGGTGTGGGGGCTCGGCCACACCGCGGCGCTGCTGGCCGTCGCCGTCGCGGTGATCGCGCTCCACACCGAGATTCCGCCGCACGTGGAGCAGCTGCTCGAGCTCGGGGTGGCCCTGATGCTGATCGGCCTCGGTCTGAACCTGCTCCGCACGCTGTGGATGGGCGGCGCGCTCCACCTGCACACGCACGACCACGCCGGGCTCCAGCACGTCCATCCGCACGTCCATCGTCCCGGCGAGGCGAACGTCCACGCGCACGCCAGCACGCGGCGCCCCTTCCTGGTGGGCCTGGTGCACGGGCTCGCGGGCAGCGCCGGGCTCATGCTCGCCGTCGTCGCCACCATCAGCGATCCGGCGCTCGCGCTCGCATACGTGGTCATCTTCGGAGTAGGCTCGATCGGTGGGATGGTGGTCATGAGCACGCTGCTCGGTCTGCCCATGTCGCTCGCCGCGGCGCGATTCGCCCGCGCCGAGCCCACGCTGCGCGTCGTCGCCGCCGTCGGCAGCGTGGTGGTCGGGGTCGTCTTGGCCTGGCAGATCGGCGTCGATGCGGGGGTCTTCGTCACGCCCACATGAGCGGGTCACCCGACATCGAATCGGCGTTGCTCTCCCGTCTCGCCGCCGGCGACGAGCGGGCGCTCGCCGAGCTGTACGACCGCCTGTCGCCCCTGGCCTACGGTCTCGCACTGCGCGTCGCCGGCAGTCCCGACCTGGCGGAGGACGCCGTGCAGGACGCCTTCCTGCGCGTCTGGCGTCGCGCCGAGCGCTACGATCCCGCGCGCGGCGCGGCACGACCGTGGTTCCTCCGGCTGGTCCGCAACATCGTCATCGATCAGCTGCGCGCGCGCGGCTCGCGCGACCGCGCCGAGCTGCGCAGCGGCACGCAGAGCGAGGACGTCGCACCGCCCGAGCGCCCCGACGACGCCGCGGCACGACGCGAACGGGCGGCCTCGGTGCGGGCGGCGCTCGAAGCGCTCCCCCCGGATCAGCGCCGCGCCATCGAGATCGCCTACTTCGAGGGCCTGTCGCACAGCGAGATCGCCGCGCGCGAGAACACCCCGCTCGGCACCGTGAAGACGCGCATACGTGACGGGGTGGTCCGTCTCCGCGCCCACTTCGGGCGGAAGGAAGCACATGTCTGACGAGCGGCCGATCGGCGTCGAGGAGCGAGAGCTCGACGACTTCGCGCTCGAGGCGCTGGCGGAGGCGTACGCCACCCCGCCGCCGGCCGCGCTGCGCCAGCGCGTCCTCGGCACGGCGCGCGAGGAGACGGCGGTCACGGCCTCGCGGCGGGCGACGACGCGCTGGCGCATCGTCGGGGCGCTCGCCGCCACGGTCGCACTGGCCCTCGGCGGCCTGCTCGCCCGCGAGCGCGGCGTCGCCGGGGAACGCCTGGTCGCGCTGCGCGCCGCCGAATCGACCGCGGCCGAGCGTCTCGCCGCGCTGCGTGCCGCCGAGTCGACGGCGGCGGAGCTGACCGCCCGGCTCGAGACGCAGGGCAACACGCTCGTCGGCCTGCGCGAGGCGCTGGCGGCGCAGGCACAGGTGCTGCGGGTCATGGGCAGCCCGCACACCGTCTCGGCCGCGCTGTCGCCCACCGAGGGTCGCGGCGGTGCCGGTCGGATCCACGTCGACCCGTCCACCGGCGACGGCGCCATCGTCCTGGCCGGGGTCGAGACGCTGCCGGCCGGCAAGGTCTACGAGCTGTGGGCGCTGCGCGGCGATGCGCCGCCCGAGCCGGCCGGCCTGCTCGACATCGTCGGGCCCGACCTGGTCGTGGCGCGCGTGACGGGCGTCGCCCGACCGGCCGAGGTCACGGCGTTCGCGGTGTCGATCGAGCCGGCCGGCGGGTCGAAGAGCCCGCAGGGGCCCATCGTCTTGGCCGGACCCGTGCAAGGCTGATACAGGCCGCGCATGCAGGTCTACGACTCGTTCGGCCCGAACCCGCGCGCGCTGCGCATGTTCCTCCTGGAGAAGGGCATCGAGCTGCCGAAGATCGACGTCGATCTCCTGGCGGCCGAGAATCGCCAGGGCCCCTACCTCGAGAAGAATCCGGGCGGACAGGTGCCGGCGCTGGTCTTCGACGACGGTCGCGTCATCGGCGAGACCGTCGCCATCTTCGAGTACCTGGACGAGAAGTTCCCGACGCCGCCGCTCGTCGGCACGACCCCGGAGGAACGGGCCGAGGCGCGCTGCTGGCAGCGTCGCGTCGAGCTCAAGATCACCGAGCACCTCTACAACGGGTTCCGCTTCGCCGAGGGGCTCGAGCTGTTCCGGCCGCGCATGCGCGTCCTGCCGGAGGCCGCCGAGGGGCTCAAAGCCGTGGCGCGCGACAACCTCGCCTGGCTCGAGCCGCTCATGGCCGGCCGGCAGTTCATCGCCGGCGACCGGATGACCATCGCCGACATCGTCCTCTTCTGCGCCCTCGACTTCGGCCGCGGCGTCGGCCAGCCGCTCGACCCCGCCAACAGGAACCTCACGGCCTGGTTCGACCGCATGGCCGCCCGCCCGAGCGCCGCGGCCAGCCTGCATCCGCTGGCGTCGGCGATCGGCTCGGCCGGTTGACGACGTTTGAGCGACGGGGCGGTTATTTCGTAGAGAAGGGGCCATGGTGAACACCGGGCCCGTTCGCGAGTTCATCGCCCGTCACTTCCGTCACTTCAACGCCGCGGCGCTGAAAGACGCAGCCGAGGCGTACGAGCGCCACCTCGGCGCTGGCGGGCGCATGCTGGTGACGCTCGCCGGCGCCATGAGCACCGCCGAGCTGGGGCTGTCGCTGGCCGAGATGATCCGTCGCGGCTTCGTGCACGGCATCTGCTGCACCGGCGCCAACCTGGAAGAGGACGTCTTCAACCTGGTGGCGCACGACCACTACGTGCGCGTGCCGCACTACCGCGACCTGACGCCGACCGACGAGCAGGCGCTCCTCGACCGCCACCTGAACCGCGTCACCGACACCTGCATCCCCGAGGAGGAGGCGATGCGCCGCATCGAGCGCGCCGTCCTCGCCGAGTGGACCGCGGCCGACGCCGCCGGCGAGCGCCGCTTCCCGCACGAGTTCCTGTACCGGCTGCTCACGACCGGCGTGCTGACGCCGAGCTACCAGATCGACCCGAAGGACAGCTGGCTCGTCGCCGCCGCCGAACGCAACCTGCCGATGTTCGTGCCCGGCTGGGAGGACTCCACGCTCGGCAACATCTTCGCCGCCCACTGCATCGCGGGCACGGTGAAGAAGGTGCACACGGTCCGCACGGGCATCGAGTACATGATGTCGCTCGCCGAGTGGTACACGCGCGAGAGCGCCGGCGGATCGATCGGCTTCTTCCAGATCGGCGGCGGCATCGCCGGCGACTTCCCGATCTGCGTCGTGCCGATGCTACACCAGGACCTGAAGCGCGACGACGTGCCGCTCTGGGGCTACTTCTGCCAGATCAGCGATTCGACGACGAGCTACGGGTCGTACTCCGGTGCGGTGCCGAACGAGAAGATCACCTGGGGCAAGCTCGGCATCGACACGCCGAAGCACATCATCGAGTCGGACGCCTCGATCGTCGCCCCGCTGATCTTCGCCTGGCTGCTGGGCTGGTGACGCGGCATCCATCCGGGGGCCTCGCCTCGTAGACGGAAGCGGAATGCGTCGCCTCGTTCGCCTCGCGCCGCTGGTGGCGGCCTGCTTCGTCGCCGGCGTGGCGGTGCCCCGGGCGACGTACTGGCGCCACCACCACGCCGGCGGCGAGCACGCCCACGTCCACGAGGGCGGGCCCGAGCGGGACGACCACGACGACGATCACGACGACGACCATCATCACCACGAGCAGCCGCACCACCATCACGACCATCATCACGACCACGACGACGGTCCCGGCCTCCACGCCACCGACGGGGGCGCCGACCACGCGCACTGGCAGCATCCGTTCCTGCGCGTCGA
The DNA here is from genome assembly GCA_964404165.1 of uncultured Binatia bacterium (SeqCode). Classification (GTDB taxonomy): domain Bacteria; phylum Desulfobacterota; class Binatia; order DP-6; family DP-6; genus DASYLJ01. Next base: position 218,399 of record CAYOIZ010000003.1, read on the forward strand.
CCGCACCCGCACCGTCGTCGTCGCCCGCATCGATCGCATCGCCTGGCTCCCGGCCATCCATGCCGGGGAACCCGCCGTGCCGGCACGTCCGGCGCAGCGCTCGCGTGGCCCGCCCCGCGTCTGAGCTCTCCCGAATCCAACCCTGAGCTCAGCCCCGGACACGACGGTCGTCGTGCGTCCGGGAGGGGAACCATACGACATGCGACGGAAGAGACCCGCGGTCTTCCTCGTGGTGGCCATGCTGTGCCTGGCGACCACGGTGGGAGCGCAAGAGGTGGACACACCGCCGCCCAAGGAGGGCGTGGTCCCGGAGCCCGACGAGATGACGTTCGAGCCCAGCCCGAACGCGACAGCACTCCCGGAAGTCGTCGTGCAGGACTCGAAGCCCGTCTCGGCCGCGTCGTCCGACGACATCGCCGCCGAGACCTTCGAGCTCCGTCCGCACACCACGCTGCAGGAGATCCTGAACAACGTCCCCGGGCTCATCGTCCGCCAGCACCAGGGCGGCGGGAAGGCCACGCAGTACCTGATCCGCGGCTTCAACGCCGACCACGGCACCGACTTCCTGGTCACCGTCGATCAGCTGCCCGTGAACCTGGTCTCGCACGGCCACGGGCAGGGCTACGCCGACATCAACTTCGTCATTCCCGAGACCGTCGAGACGCTCCAGCTCCGCAAGGGGACCTACTTCCCCGAGCTGGGCGATCTCGCCGTCGCGGGCGCCCTCAACCTGGTGACGAAGGAGAAGTTCAAGGAGAACTTCGCGCTCGCCGAGGGCGGCTCGTACGACCGCATGCGCTACGTCGCCGGGTTCTCACCGAAGCTCGGCGAGGTGCAGACGCTCTTCGCCGGCCAGGCCTACTACTCGAACGGCCCGTTCGAGTACCCCGAGCACTTCGCGCGCTACAACCTCTACGGCAAGGCGACGTTCGAGCCCACGCCCACCTCGAAGGCATGGGCCTCGGCGACGCTCTACGCCGCCGACTGGGACGCCTCCGGCCAGATTCCGCAGCGCCTCGTCTCCGACGGCACGCTGGACCGCTTCGGGTCGCTCGACCCCTCGGAGGGCGGCCGCACCGACCGCGAGAACATCGACCTGCACTACGACGCCACGCCGACCAGCGACGACGCCTGGTCGCTCCAGGCGTACGCCAGCCGCTACAAGCTGCGGCTGTGGTCGAACTTCACGTTCTTCCAGAACTCGCTCCATCCCGATCCGGACGGCGACATCGTCAACGTCCACGACCCGAGCACGCCCTACTCGCTCGACATGCGCGGCGACGGCATCGAGCAGAACGACAGCCGCTGGCTGTGGGGCGGCCGCGGCAGCTACACGCGCAGCTACGATCTGCAGGGCTTCCCGATGTTCAGCCGCGTCGGGGTCGAGACGCGCACCGATCGCATCGACGTCGCGGTCTACGATCAACAGAAGCGCAACCGCTACTTCACCGCGAGCAAGGTCCACATCAACGAGAGCTCGTACAGCGGCTACGTCACGCAGCAGATCACCCTCACCGACTGGCTGCGCTTCGAGGGCGGCGTGCGCGGCGACGCCTTCACCTTCGACGTCCAGAACCGGCTGCCGGCGACGCAGTACGGTCGCAAGCAGGGCAACACCAATCTCGGAACGTTCCCGGTCAACGGCTACGAGAACGACGCCATCGTCAGCCCGAAGGCCAACCTCATCATCACGCCCGAGCCCGACACCGAGGTCTACCTCAACTACGGCAACGGCTTTCACTCGAACGACGCGCGCGGCGTCATCCAGGGAAAGAACGACCCGAAGTTCGCGCCGCTGGCGCAGGCCATCGGCTACGAGTTCGGCGCACGCACGCATCGCTTCGACAAGCTCGACGTGTCGAGCGCGATCTGGCTCATCGACCTCGAGAGCGAGGTGGTCTTCTGCGGCGACTGCGGCACCATCGAGCAGAACGACTTCGGCAGCTTCGACACCACCGGCCCGACGCAGCGCTGGGGCGTCGACTTCGAGGCGCGCTACGACATCACCGACTGGCTCGTCGCCGACTACGACCTGTCCTACGCCGACCCGCGCTATCGGAACGGCGAGGCCATTCCCATCGCCCCCACGCTCTTCATGAACGGCGGGCTCACCGCGGACCTCGGCTACGGCTTCTCCGCCGCGTTCCGCGTCCGGTATCTCGACGACCGTCCGGCCACCGAAGACCGCTCGCTTCCCGCGCGCGGCTACCTCCTGATGGACCTCTTCGCCAAGTACCGCTGGCGCAACGTCGAGCTGGGTCTGGACTTCCTCAACATGGGCAACGTCGACTGGCAGGAAGCGGTGTTCGCCGACACCTCCTGCACGAAGAAGGAGGCCCAGGCGGGACGGTGTCCCCAGCAGCCCGACATCCACTTCACCCCGGGCGATCCGTTCGCGGTGCGCGGACGGGTGATCGTGTACTTCTGAAACGACGACGGGGGCGCGGCTGCTCGCCACGCCCCCGTCTGCCGGTGTTGCTCGCGCTCAGCGCGACTCGCAGGTCACGGTCGCCGAGGCGACGGCCGCCCCCGACCCGTCGAGCACCTGGCCCGTCACCTGCAATCCCTGGATGAAGTCGCCCGCGATGGCGGTGGCGCCCTCGGCGATGTCCCCGCCGTCGCTGTCGAAGTCGAACTCGACCTCGTCGCCGATGCTGGCCTGTGCGCCTGCGGTGGCGGTGTTGGCGCCCGACGTCACGCGTGCGGTGTAGGTCCCGCTGGCGACGTTGCTCGCGTCCACCGAGATCTTCGAACGGTTGCCGCGACGCTCGCAGCGCACGCGGGCGACGGCGTTGCCGGTGGCAACGGCGTTCTGGATGTAGCCGACCTCGCCGGCGTCGCCGACCACGTGCACCTCGATGCCTCGGGCCTCGAGCGCGTCGGCGAGGGCGCGGTCGCCGTGGACCCCCGTGGCGAAGATCACGTGCTGCGCGTCGGTGGTGCGGGTCTCGTCGCCCACGGCGTAGGTGACGGTCTTCGCCCCGATCTCCGTGAGGGTGGCGCCGGTGACGAAGGTGACGCCGTGGCTGCGGGCCTCGTGGATGGCCCGGGCCCGCCGCGGGTGCGCCATCTCCACGCCGAGCTTGTCGCCCGCTTCGAGGACGGTGACCGTGCGGCCCCGCTCCGCGAGGAACTCGGCGAGCTCGATGCCCACGAGGCCGCCGCCGACCACCACGACGGTGTTGCCGACCGGCATCCACCGCTTCGACATCGTGCGGACCTTGTCCATGTCGTCGGTCACGCCGAGCCGGCGACCCGCCGACACGACGAAGCGCTCGGCGAGGCCGAGCCGCTTCCCCGCCGACGGGTCGTCGCCGGTGAGCAGTGCCCGCAGGTCGTCACCCGACAGCGCGTGCGGTTGGTCGGCGCCGGGCACCTCGGGACGGTCACGCTTCGCGCCCGTCGCCACGACGACCACATCCGGTGCGAGTGCGGCGATCGTGTCGGGCGTGGCCTCCGTGCCCGTCCGCACGTCGACGCCCGCTTCCGCGACCGCCGCCGACAGGTAGCGCACGAGCTCGCCGTTCATCGGGGTGGTGAGCGCCGAGAAGCGGGCGGTGCCGCCGAGCCGGGGCGCCTTCTCGAGCAGGGTCACCCGGTGGCCGCGGCCCGCGGCGACCCGGGCCGTCTCCATGCCGCCGGGCCCGCCGCCCACGACCAC
>CAYOIZ010000004.1:0-210269 GCA_964404165.1 uncultured Binatia bacterium (SeqCode)
TCTGCGCGCACTGCTCGCCGGCAGCACGCGGCTCCGCGACGCCGCGGCGCGCGGCGGCCCCACCGGCGAGCGCACGCCCGCGGTGCAGGACGCCTACACGCTCCGCTGCGTGCCGCAAGTGCTCGGCGCCGTGCGCGCCACGCTGGCGCACGTGCGCGAGGTGATCGCCGTCGAGATGAACGCCGTCACCGACAACCCCACGTTCTTCCCCGAGGACGACGTCGTCCTCCACGCCGGCAACTTCCACGGCCAGCCGGTGGCGATCGCGGTCGATCACCTGAAGGTCGCCATCGCCGAGATCGCGCTCTTCTCGGAACGGCGCCTGGCGCGACTCCTCGATCCGGCGACCAACGGCGGCCTGCCGCCGTTCCTGATCCGCGATCGCGTCGGGCTGCGCAGCGGTCTCATGGGCCTGCAGTACTGCGCCAGCTCGACCGTGGCCGAGAACTCGGTGCTGGCGCACCCGGCCTCCCTCGGCTCCGTGCCGACGAACGCCAACAACCAGGACGTCGTCGGTATGGGCTCGGTGGCGGTGCGGCAGGCGCGCCGGATGCTCGAGAACGCACAGCGCGTGGTGGCGATCGAGCTGGTGGCGGTGGCGGAGGCCATCGACCTCGGCGGTACCGACGGGCTCGGCGCCGGCACGCGCGCGGCGCACGCGGCGGTGCGTGCCGTCGTGCCGCCGTTGCTCGACGACCGTCCGCTCGGCGACGACGTCGAGCGGCTCGTGGCCGGGCTCGACGGCGTGGTCGCACGCCCGTGAACGCGGCTGGCGCCACCGCGGGGGGCTCCGCTATACCGGCGGCGATGGCGTCCGCCCGCACCGTGGTCTTCGTCGAGCCACCGTACGTGTGCTGGGACCGGCGGATGGATCGCGTCCGTCAGGGGGAGGAGGACATCCCCGGCATCGGCACGCTGGTCCTGGCGGCGGTCGCGCGCCAGCTCGGCCACCGCGTGCACGTCGTCGACGGCAAGCGCAGCGGCACCTCGGTCGACGTGGTGGCGCGACGGATCGCCGACCTCGCGCCGGACCACGTCGGCATCAGTGCCACGACGATCTCCATCACCAACGCGGGGCGCATCGCCGCCGACGTGAAGCGGCTGGTGCCGCACGCGGTCGTGACGGTGGGTGGCCCGCACGTGAGCGCCGTGCCCGAGCGCACGCTCGAAGAGTTCCCCGCGTTCGACTACGGCATCGCGGGCGAGGGCGAGCGCTCGTATCCGGAGCTGATCGCGCGCCTCGCCGCCGGCGAGAGCCCGCGCGAGGTCCCGGGTCTGGTGTACCGCACCGCCGAGGGCGTGCGTGCCAACGCGCGTCCACCCTGGCTCGACGGCGAGGAGCTCGATCGCCTCCCCGATCCGGCATGGGATCTCGTCCCCGACTTTCCCCTGCACTTCGCGCCCAACGTCTTCAACTACCGGCACACGCCGGTGGCGAGCCTGGTCACGTCGCGCGGCTGCCCGTTCTCGTGCACGTTCTGCGACCGCTCAACGTCGGGGCGTCGCGGGCGCTTCCACAGCGTCGAGTCGGTGGTGGCGATGTGCGGCAAGCTCGAGGGCATGGGCGTGCGGCACATCCTCTTCTACGACGACCTGTTCACGGTGAACCGCCCGCGCGTCGTGGCGCTGTGCGAGCGCTTCCTGCGCGAGGGCTTCCGCTTCACGTGGAGCTGCAACAGCCATCCGAACCTGCTCGACGCCGAGACGCTCGGCCTCATGCGCCGCGCCGGCTGCTGGCAGATCGCGTACGGCATCGAGTCGGGCTCGCAGCGCGTGCTCGACGTCGTGAAGCACGAGGTGAAGCTGCCGCGCATGCTCGAGACGCTGCGGCTCACGCGCGCCGCCGGCATCCGCGTGAAGGGGCTCCTCATGATGGGGCACCCCACCGAAGGCGAGGACAGCCTCGCCGCCACCGTCGACTTCCTGCGCACCGCGCCGCTGGACCTGGCGCAGATCACGAAGTTCGCGCCGTATCCCGGCACGCCCGCGTACCCGACCATCCGCGAGCACGGTTCCTTCGACGAGGACTGGGAGCGCATGAACGCCATGAACTGGCTGTTCGTGCCGAACGGCCTCACGCCCGACGTCCTCGAGCGCTACTTCCGCGCCGCCTACAAGGCCTTCTACACCCGACCCGACGTCCTCTGGACGCTGACCCGCATGCTCGTCGGCGAGCCGCGCTTCCTGCGACGCTTCGCGACCTACGTGCGCGTCGGCGTGCGCGACTGGCTGACGACGCCGACGGCGCCTCCGGCGGGATCGCCGCTGCCCTCGTGAGCGAGTCGATCGCCGCGCTCGTGCCCGCGTACCAGGCGGCGGCCACGATCGCCGAGGTCGTGCGCACCACGCAGGCGGTGCTGCCGCGGGTGCTGGTCGTGGACGACGGCTCCGCCGACGATACGGCGGCGCGTGCCGGCGCCGCCGGTGCCGACGTCGTGCGATTGCCGGTGAACCAGGGCAAGGGCGCGGCGCTGACGGCGGGCCTGCGTCGTCTCGCCGCCGCCGGCGTCGCGCGTGCGCTCACGCTCGACGCCGACGGCCAGCATCTGCCCGACCAGATCCCCGTCCTGCTCGCGGCGTCGGACGAAGCACCCGGGGCCATCGTGGTCGGCGTACGACGCAAGGCGGGGCAGGAGATCCGTCGCATCAATCTCATCGGCAACGCCATCGCCGACTTCTTCATGCGACGCATCGCCGGACGCAGTCTGCCCGACACGCAGTCGGGGTTTCGCGTCTATCCGGTCGCGGCGACGCTGGCGCTCGGCACCCAGGGGACGCGCTACGACTTCGAGACCGAGGTCCTGCTGCGCGCGGCCCGTCGCGGCATGGACGTGCGCGGCGTCGAGGTGGCGGTGTACTACCCCCCGGTGGCCGAGCGGGTGAGCCACTACCGCCCCTGGGTCGACACCTGGCGCATCATCCGCACCGTCCTGCGCGCGATGCGCGCCGGCGCATGAGAGAGGGAGACGAGGCATGAGGGGACTCTGGCTGGGAGCGCTGGCGGCCGTGCTGGCCGGCTGCTCGGCATCGATGGGAACGCTCGCGACGGCGATCCTCACGCCGCCGGCGCTGGCGACGCATCCCGTCGGCCGCGTCGAGGGACGCGACTGCGTCGGCGTCCTGTTCTCGGCGTTGGGCGGTGCTCCGAGCGTCGACAAGGCGATGCGGCAGGCCATGGCGCAGGCCCCCGGTGCCGACGCGCTGGCGAATGCGCAGCTCACCAGCGAGCGCAGCGGCGTGCCGCCGGTGTGGATGCGCGAGTGCCTCGTGGTGCGCGGCGACGCCGTGCGCGTCGGGACGGGGGGCTGAGATGCGTCGCGTGCTCGTCCTCGGCGCGGCAGTGCTCGCGTCGGCCTGTACGACCAACCTCGGCACGCTCGCCCTCACGTCGGTGCGGCCGATGCCGATTCCCTACAACGTGATCGGCCCCCGCGCGACGGGCGAGGCGTGCAGCTACTCGGTGTTCGGGCTGGGCGGCGGCCCGCCCAGCATCGAGGCCGCCCTCCGCGCAGCCCTCGCCACCGTGCCCGAGGGCGGCATGCTGGTGAACGTCGGGCTCACCAGCACCTGGATCCTCACCGGGATCGTGAACCAGACCTGCGTCGAGGCGCGCGGGCTGGTGGTCCCGGTCCCGAAGAGCCCGTCGTGAGCCAGGTCCCCTTGTGCGCCGGGTGGAGCATCGGCTAAGGAGCCGCGCATGAAGGTGATGCACATTGGCTTCTTCCTGCTGGTCGTCGGATTCGCCGCCGGCTGTGGCGGCGGGGATGCCCCTCCTGCCACCAGGGAGATCGTCTCCGAGAGCATGGTGAAGAACGGCGACACCTGGACCGTCAACTTCACCTCCAAGATCGACGCGCCGGTCGACAAGGTGTGGGAGGCGTTCACGAAGCCCGAGAAGGCGCACGACCTGGCGCCCGACAACGTCCTCAAGTCCGAACTCGTCAAGGAGGACGGCAACACCAAGATCGTCGACATCGTCGGCCGCCTCGAGGTCCTGCCCCCGGGGTTCAAGGTGCAGAACATCCGCAACGAGTACGTCTACTTCCCGGCCGAGAAGCGCTTCACGCAGAAGAGCGTCGACTTCAAGCTCGCCGACCTGGTGTCGGAGTACAAGTTCGAGCCCACCGACGGCGGCAAGGCCACGCTGCTCACCTTCGTGCAGACCAGCAAGGACAAGTCGCCGATGCTGGTCGACTCGCTGCAGAAGGGCGCGCTGCGCGAGACCTACGTCACGCAGGTGAAGATCGCGAACAAGGCGCTCGGCATCGCGGAGCCGGCGGCGAAGCCGCAGGGCTGAGCGCGTGAAGATCACCGCGGCCCGATTCATCGGCGCCGCGGCCAGCCCCGGCGGTGGCCCGCCGCCATCGGGGCCCGAAGTGGCGTTCGCGGGACGCTCGAACGTCGGCAAGTCGTCGCTCCTGAACGCGTTCCTCGGCCGCCGCGGCATCGCGCGCACGAGCGCCACGCCGGGACGCACGCGCCAGATCAACTTCTTCCTGGTGAACGAGCGCGACGTGCTCGTCGACCTCCCGGGCTACGGCTTCGCCGTCGGCTCGCAGAGCGAGCGCGTGGGGTGGGGCCCGCTCATCGAGCACTACCTGCGCACACGGCCGACGTTGCGCGGGGTGGTGCTCATCGTGGACATCCGCCGCGGACCCGAGGCGGAGGAGGAGGAGCTGCTGCGGTATCTCGAGCACGTCGGGCTGCCGGCGGTCATGGTGGCGACCAAGCTCGACAAGCTGGGGCGGGGCGCCGCCCGCAACGCCGTCGCGCGGCTGGCGGCCGCGGGTCCGGCGGGACGGCCCGTCATCGGCTTCTCGGCACGGACGGGGGAGGGGCGGGACGCGCTCTGGCGCGTCGTCCGGGCCTGGCTCGCGGGACCCCCGCGCGCTTGTGAGCCCGCCTCCGGTGCGGAATAAGGGGCGGCGCCCGCACGGCAGGCCATGAATCGCGACGGCGCCATCGGCATCTTCGACTCCGGAGTCGGAGGGCTCACCGTACTGCACGCCATCCTCGGCGCGCTGCCGCACGAGCACCTCGTCTACCTCGGCGACACCGGCCGGTTTCCCTACGGCACCAAGTCGGCCGAGACCGTGACGCGCTACAGCCTCGAGAACGTCGACTTCCTGCTCGAGCGGGGCGTCAAGCTGCTCGTCATCGCCTGCAACAGCGCCTCGGCGGTGGCACTCGACCAGCTGCGCGAACGGGCGCCGGTGCCGGTGATCGGCGTCATCGAGCCGGGCGCGCAGGCCGCGATCGCGAGCACCCGGAACGGGCGGGTGGGCGTCATCGGCACCGAGGCGACGATCGCGTCCGGGGCCTACACCCGGGCGCTGCGCGCGCTGCGGCCGTCGCTCGAGCTCTACACGCGCGCGTGCCCGCTGCTGGTGCCGCTCGCCGAGGAGGGATGGACCGACGGCAACATCGCGCGTGGCATCGTCGATACCTATCTCGCGAGCCTCGCGCGCAGCGGCATCGACACCCTGATCCTCGGCTGCACCCACTATCCGCTGCTGAAGCCCGTCATCGGCGAGGTGATGGGGCCGGCCGTCCGCCTCGTCGACTCGGCGGCCGAGACGGCGCGGGCCGTGACGGCCCGCCTCGAGGCCGACGACCTCCTGCGGCCGGACGGCCCGGGGACGACGAGCTTCTTCGTCACCGACGTGCCGGACCGCTTCGTCCGCATCGGGCAGCGCTTCCTGGGGGCGCGGGTGGAGTCGGCGGTCCGCATCGAACGATGAGCCACCCAGCTTGACGTCCTCGCGAGCCGCGACGACAATGCCGAGTTCCGCATGGCCAACATCCTGACGAAGCTGTTCGGGAGCGCCAACGAGCGCGCGATCAAGCGCCTCAAGCCGCTCATCGAGGAGATCAACCGGCTCGAGCCGGAGATGGAGGCGCTGCCCGACGCCGCCTTCCCCGAGAAGACGGCCGAGTGGCGGACGCAGCTGGCCGAGGAGAAGGTCGATCTCGACGACATCCTCCCGGAGGCGTTCGCGCTGGTGCGGGAGGCGTCGCGGCGGACCATCGGTCTGCGCCACTACGACGTCCAGTGCATCGGCGGCATGATCCTCCACCAGGGGAAGATCGCCGAGATGAAGACCGGCGAGGGCAAGACGCTGGTCGCCTCGCTGCCGCTCTACCTGAACGCGCTGTCGGGCAAGGGCGCGCACCTGGTCACGGTGAACGACTACCTCGCCCGCCGCGACGTGCAGTGGATGGGGCCCATCTACCACTTCCTCGGCCTCACCGTCGGCTCGATCATCCACGACACCAGCCTGCAGTTCGACCCGACGTACATCCCGAAGGACTACCGCTTCCTGCACCTCCGCCCGGTCGAGCGCGGCGACGCCTACCGCTGCGACATCACCTACGGCACCAACAACGAGTTCGGCTTCGACTATCTCCGCGACAACATGAAGTTCAGCCTCGAGGAGTACGCCCAGCGCGAGCTGAACTTCGCCATCGTCGACGAGGTCGACAACATCCTGGTCGACGAGGCGCGCACGCCGCTCATCATCTCCGGGCCGGCCGAGGCGTCGAGCGAGAAGTACTTCAGCGTGAACCGCATCATCCCCCGGCTCACGCGCGAGACCGACTACACGATCGACGAGAAGCACCGCAACGCCATGCTCACGGAAGAGGGCGTGTCGAAGTGCGAGCGGCTCCTCGGCGTCGCCAACCTGTACGACCCGAGCCAGATCGACACGCTCCACCACGTCACGCAGGCGCTCAAGGCGCACACGCTCTTCAAGCGCGACGTCGACTACGTGGTGAAGGACGGCGAGGTCATCATCGTCGACGAGTTCACGGGCCGGCTCATGCCGGGCCGGCGCTGGTCGGACGGGCTGCACCAGTCGGTCGAGGCGAAGGAAGGCGTGCGCATCGAGAGCGAGAACCAGACGCTCGCCACCATCACCATCCAGAACTACTTCCGCATGTACAAAAAGCTCGGCGGCATGACGGGCACGGCCGACACCGAGGCCGTCGAGTTCCAGAAGACCTACAAGCTCGAGGTCGTCGTGGTGCCGCCGAACAAGATCATGCGGCGTGTCGACTCCGCCGACGTGGTCTTCAAGAGCGAGCGCGAAAAGTTCAACGCGGTGGTCGAGGAGATCGCCGAGTGCAACAAGAAGGGCCAGCCGGTCCTGGTCGGCACCACGTCGGTCGAGAAGTCCGAGCGCGTCTCGAAGCTCCTCAAGAAGGCGGGCATCAAGCACAACGTGCTGAACGCCATCAACCACGAGGCCGAGGCGAACATCATCGCCCAGGCCGGTCGGTTCCAGCAGGTGACCATCGCCACCAACATGGCGGGTCGCGGCACCGACATCCTGCTCGGCGGCAATGCCGAGTTCCTGGCGCGCTCCGAGATGGAGAACGACTGGATCCGCAGCTCGTCGAAGCTCACCGGCGACACCGGGGCGCAGCGCTACGAGGATGCCCTCCGCGGGCTTCGCGAGCGCTACGACGAGGAGCTGCAGCGCCTGCAGGCGAAGCACGGCACCACCCTCGCGGCGCTCGAGGCGACCCGCGCCGAGAGCCTGCGCCAGCTCACCGAGTCCGACCGCAAGCTGCGCGAGCTGTCGCAGTACCGGGCCATTCTCGCGCGCTACGAAGAGGTCAGCTCCATCGACCTGATTCCCGCCGTCCGCGACCGCGATCCGGTGCCGCCACGCTATCAGCGCGTGAAGGCCGAGATGGAGGCGACGCTGCTCGCCGACGGCGGCGGCGACGCCGTGGCCGAGGAGCGCGCGCAGCTCGACGCCACCCGCACGCGCTACGACGAGGCGCTGGCCGTCTGGGAGTCGGGAAATCGCGGCGAGGACGTCGCGCGCGAGCTGAACGACCGTCGCTCGGAGTACGAGCGCGGCCTGGCGCAGCTCGAGATCGCGCTCCTGGTGAAGGGCCCGGTGGCAGGCAACGGCGAGCTGGCGGAGTGGCGGAAGAGCTTCCTCGACGCCGAGCAGTCCTATGTCGAGGCCGAGCGCCGCGACGCCGAGGAGCGGGCCCCCTACGAAGAGGGGCTCCGGGCCGCCGAGCGTCACTACGAGGACGAGCGCGCGAAGTACGTCGGCGCGGTCGAGGAGATCCGCGAGCAGCTGCAGAAGGCGCCGCAGGAGTACGAGGCGCTCTTCAAGACCAGCCTCGAGAAGTACCAGGGCATCTGCGCCGGCGAACGCGAGCAGGTGAACGCCGCCGGCGGGCTGCACATCATCGGCACCGAGCGGCACGAGGCGCGGCGCATCGACAACCAGCTCCGCGGCCGCGCTGGTCGTCAGGGGGATCCCGGCTCGTCACGGTTCTACCTCTCGCTCGAAGACGACCTGCTGCGCATCTTCGGCGCCGACCGCATGCAGAACCTCATGTCCAAGCTCGGCATGGAGGAAGGCGTCCCGATCGAGCACCGGTTCGTCACGCGCGCCATCCGCAACGCGCAGGAGAAGGTCGAAGGCCACAACTTCGACATGCGCAAGCATCTCCTCGAGTACGACGACGTGCTCAACAAGCAGCGCGAGGTCATCTACACGCGCCGCCGCGACATCATCTCCCGCGACGACCTGAGCCCCGACGTCCTCGAGATGATCGACGGGCTCGTCGAAGACCTCGTCGGCGCGCACTGTGACGCCGAGACGCACCCCGAGGACTGGGACTGGAAGACGCTCGAGGACGCGCTGTTCGCACAGTTCAACGTGCGGATCGACCTCGCGGCCATGGCCGCCGAGATCCAGCGCCCCGACCAGGTCGAGGGCATCGTCGCCGAGCACGTGAAGGCGCACTGGAAGGAGCGTGAGGAGCAGTTCACGCCCCCCGTCATGCGCCACCTGGAGCGGCTCTTCTGGCTGCAGACGCTCGACACGCTCTGGCGCGACCACCTCCTCAACATGGATCACCTGAAGGAGGGCATCGGGCTCCGCGGCTACGGCCAGAAGAACCCGCTGCAGGAGTACCAGAAGGAAGGCTACGATCTCTTCGAGGACATGGTCCGTCGCATGGAGATCGACGTCGTCGAGAAGCTGATGAGCGTCCAGCTCCAGGCGCAGGACATGCCGGCCGCGGCGCAGGCGCCGGTGGCCGTGTCGCGCGGGGCGGCCGCGCCGGCGGAAGACATCGAGCCGGTCATGCCCCGCCAGGTCGAGGAGCTCGAGCGCCAGCAGCGCCAGCAGCTGCGCGTGCGCCTGCAGCAGTCGGGCGGCGGTGGCCAGCCCGCAGCGCAGCGGGTCGAGACCGTCCGACGCGTGGACGACAAGGTCGGGCGCAACGATCCGTGCCCGTGCGGCAGCGGCAAGAAGTACAAGAAGTGTCACGGCCAGCAGGCGTGAGCGCATGAAGCTGCCGCGCCGCGCGCATCGCGTCCGCGTGCCGGGCTTCCGTTTCGCCGGCGTGCGCGCGGGTCTCAAGACCAAGGGCCCCGACGTGGCGCTCATCGTCAGCGACCCGCCCGCCGTCGCCGTCGGCGTGCTGACCAGCAACCGGGCGCCGGCGGCGCCGGTGCAGGTGACACGGCGCCGGCTCGAGGGCGGACGCGCGTCGGCGGTGCTGTCGCACGCGGGCAATGCGAACGCCTGCACCGGACGCGACGGCATCCGCACCGTCGAGCTGTCGACGGCGCGCGCGGCGGCACACCTCGGCGTCGACGCGACGGCGGTCCTCGCCTGTGCCACCGGCCGCATCGGCATGCCGGTGCCGCGCGACGTCCTGTTCGCCGGCGTCGACGCCGCACACCGCGCGCTGTCGCCGGCGGGGTTCCCCGACGCCGCCACGGCCATCATGACCACCGACGTCTTCCCGAAGACCGCCGTGCGCCGCATCCGCCTCGGCGGGCGCGAGGTCACCGTCGCGGCGATGGGGAAGGGCGCCGGCATGATCGCGCCCGAGATGGCGACGCTGCTGGTCTTCGTCTGCACCGATGCCCGCATCGGCCGGCGCGCCGCGCAGCAGTCGCTCACCGCCGCCGTGAACGGCTCGTTCAACGTCATCACGGTCGACGGCGACATGAGCACGAACGACACCGTGCTGCTGCTGGCCAACGGCACGGCGGGCAACGCGGCGGTCCCCCCCGGCTCGCGCGACCACGCGCGTTTCACGCGTGCCGTCGGCGAGGTGCTCGACGAGCTGGCCCGCCTGATGGTGATCGACGGGGAGGGCGCGACCAAGCTCATCACCGTCGAGGTCCGCGGCGCACGCACCGACGCCGACGCGCAGCGCGTGGCCCGCGCGGTGGCGCAGTCGACCCTCTGCAAGTGCGCTTTCGCCGGCGGCGATCCCAACTGGGGCCGCTTCGTGTGCGCCGCCGGCACCGCCGGCGTCGACCTCGACGCCGACCGCATCGACGTCCACATCGGCGGGCTGGTGGTCTCGCGCCGCGGCAAGCCGCTGCCGGCGATGCTGCCGCGGGCGGCGAAGCGGATGGCCAGGCGCGAGTGCACCATCGTGCTCGACCTGCGCCAGGGCCGTGGCCGCGGCCGCATGCTGACGTCCGACCTCACCGTCGAGTACGTCCACTTCAACGCCGCGTACACGACGTAGTGGCATCCGCGGGTCGCTCTCCCACCGCGCGCCTGCTGCTCCTGGTGCTCGGCATCCTGGTGGTGACCTCGGTCCTGAGCCCCGGCGTCGCATGGCTGACGCAGGAGCTGGGCTTCGATTTCAAGTTCTCGCGCGTCTGGAACCGCTGCTTCCAGGTGCTGCTGGGGGTGGGGCTTCTCACCACCTGGCGTCGGCTCGAGCTCGGCGCCGGTGCCGACGGCATCGGCATCGTGAGCCCCATGTGGCGGCGCGACCTCGGCGTCGGGCTCCTGGTCGGCGTCGCCGGCATCGGCGTCGGCCTGCTCGCCTGCTGGCTCGGCGGAGCGCTGGTGCCCGATCTGCGCTTCGACCCGGCGAAGACGGTGTGGAAGGCCGCGCTCGGTCTGGGTGCCGCCGTGGCGCTCGGGTTCGGTGAGGAGGCGCTGTTCCGCGGCATCCTCCTGCGTCGCCTCATGCTCGACTTCGGGGCGCGATGGGGTGTGGTCGTCACCACCGGGATCTACGCCGTCGTGCATGCGCTCCGGCCCGGCGGCAGCCGGGGCCTGCACGCGTGGGCCGGCGTCGAGCGCACGATCGGCATCTTCGCGCCGCTGGCGGAGCCGGCGGCGATCGCCAGCGTGGCGGGGCTCGCCGGGCTCGGCGCGTTGCTCGCGTACGCGCGGCTGCGTGGGGCGAGCCTCTGGCTGCCGATCGGCATCCACGCGGCGTGGGTCGCGGTCTTCCGGGTCGGCCGCCTGTTCTTCGACATCCGGAGGAAGCCGGCGTGGCTGATCGGCCCCGGCTGGCCGCCGGTCGTCGGCGGCGCCGGCGGATGGATCGCGCTCGCCGTCAGCGCCGTCGTGCTCGCCCTGGTGCTGCGACGTTTGCGGCGCAGCGACGTCGTCCCTACACTCGCGCCCGCCGTATGAGCGAGATCACGATCTTCACGGACGGTGCGTGTGCCGGAAACCCGGGTCCGGGTGGATGGGGCGCCATCGTCATCACCGGCGAGCACCGCCGCGAGCTGAGCGGCTACGAGCCCGCCACCACCAACAATCGCATGGAGATGATGGCCGCGGTCGAGGCGTTGCGCGCCGTGCCGCCGTCGTCCCACGTCGCGCTGCACACCGACTCGCAGTACCTGAAGAACGGCATGCAGTCGTGGCTGGCGCGCTGGAAGAAGAACGGCTGGCGCACCGCCGACCGCAAGCCGGTCAAGAACGAGGATCTCTGGCGCACCCTCGACACGCTCGCACAGGAGCACAGCGTCAGCTGGCACTGGGTGCGCGGACACGACGGCCATCCCGAGAACGAGCGCTGCGACGCCCTCGCCAACGAGGCCATCCGCCGGCGACGAGGCGTCGACACGGACGCGGCGTGACGCGCACCGCCCCGTACGGCGCATGGCGGTCGCCGCTGTCCGCCGAACGGGTCGCCGGTGCGGCGGTGGGGCTCGGGCAGGTCGCCGTCGACGGCGACGCCGTCTACTGGGTCGAGACGCGGCCCACCGAGGCGGGTCGCTCGGTGCTGGTGCGATGGCGCGAAAGCGAGGGCGCCGTCGACCTGACCCCCGCGCCGTGGGGCGTGCGCAGCCGGGTGCACGAGTACGGCGGCGGCGCGTTCGCCGTCGGCGGCGGCGTGGTCTGCTTCTCGCACGACGCCGACCAGCGCGTGTATCGCCTCGGCGACGACGGCGTGCCCACGGCGCTGACGCCGCCGGGCCGCTGGCGCTACGCCGACGGCGTGATCGACCGCACGCGTGGTCACCTGCTCGCGGTGCGCGAGGATCACACCGCGGGCGGCGAGCCCGTGAACGCGGTGGTGCGCATCGATCTCGCGGGTCGCGTCGCGCCCGACGTCCTGGCCTCCGGTGCCGACTTCTACGCCGCGCCGCGCCTGCGTCCGGACGGCCGCCAGCTCGCCTGGATCGAGTGGAACCACCCCGACATGCCGTGGGACGGCACGACCCTGTGGACCGCGCGCCTCGATGCCGCCGGCGCCCTGCACGACCCGCGACGCGTCGCCGGGGGCCGCGACGAGTCGATCCTGCAGCCCGAGTGGTCGCCCGACGGCGTCCTCCACTGCGTGTCGGACCGCAGCGGGTGGTGGAATCTGTACCGCGTCGGCGTCGGCGACCTGCAGCCGCTCTGTCCGCGCGCGGCGGAGTTCGCGGTGCCGCCGTGGGCCTTCGCGACGTCGAGCTACGCGTTCCTGTCGCCGACGATCCTGGTGTGCGCCTGGGCCGAGGGGGGACGATGGCGGATGGGCCGCCTCGACGTCGCGAGCGGCGCGCTCACGCCGTTCGATCGCCCGTGGACGGAGATCGGGAGCGTGCGAGCGAGCGGTGGACGCGTCGCGCTGCGCGCGGCTTCGCCGTCGACCTCGCCCGCCGTCGTGCTGCTGGAGGCCCCGGACGCCCCGCCGCGCGTGCTGCGCCGATCGGCCGACGTCGGGCTCGATGCGGCGTGGGTCTCCATGCCCGAGGCCGTCGGGTTCGCCGGTGCCGGCGGCGCCGCCTCGCACGCGCTGCTGTATCGCCCGGTGAACCCGGAGCACGTGGCCCCCGAAGGCGAGCGTCCGCCGCTCCTGGTGCGCTGCCACGGTGGTCCGACCGGGGCGGCGAACGCGGCGCTCGACCTCGGCCTGCAGTACTGGACGACACGCGGCATCGCGGTGCTCGACGTCGACTATGCGGGCAGTACGGGCTACGGCCGCGCGTATCGCCGCCGCCTGGACGGCGGTTGGGGCGTCGTCGACGTCGAGGACTGCGTCGCGGCGGCGCGCACGGCCGTCACGCGCGGATGGGCCGACGAGGAGCGGCTCGCGGTGCGTGGGTCGAGCGCCGGCGGCTTCACCGTCCTCTGTGCGCTGGCGTTCCACGACGTCTTCCGGGCGGGTGCGAGCTGGTACGGCATCGGCGACCTCGAGGCGCTCGCGCACGACACGCACAAGTTCGAGGCCCACTACGAGGAGCGGCTCGTCGGCCCGTACCCGGCCATGGCGGAGCGCTATCGGGCCCGCTCGCCCCTGCACGCCGCCGATCGCATCGCCTGCCCGGTGATCTTCTTCCAGGGACTCGACGATCCCGTCGTGCCCCCTGGGCAGGCCGAGGCCATGGTGGCGGCGCTGCGAGCCCGCGGCCTGCCGGTCGCGTACATAGCCTTCCCCGGCGAGTCGCATGGCTTCCGCCGCGCCGACACCATCCGACGCGCATTGGAGGCCGAGCTGTCGTTCTACGGCCAGGTGCTGCAGTTTCGTCCGGCCGACACGATGGTGCCGGTGGCGATCGACGGGTGGCCGGTGGAATAGGGGCACCGACGCCTGGCACACGTTTTTCTTGAGTACCCGCGTACGAGTGTGGTGTAACCGCCCCGGTTTCGTTGGACAGAGGGGGGATCGCCAATGGGAAGCCGGATCCGGTGTCTCGGCCTGCGGGTGCTCGCGGGCCTGACCATCCTCCTCGGATGGTGGGACGGGGCCGTCGCGCAGTCGGCCGGGGGCGCGTTCGTCAACTTCGAGAGCGGGCACGTTCGGCCGCTGGCACTCTCGCCGGACGGCAGCCGGCTGTTCGCGGTGAACACCCCCGACGGACGCCTGGCGATCTACGACGTCACGGCCGGCGGGTTGACGCTCGCGGGCGAGGTTCCGGTCGGCGTCGACCCGGTGGCGGTGGCCGCACGCACCAACACCGAGGTGTGGGTCGTCAACCATCTGTCCGACAGCATCAGCATCGTGCAGGTGAACGCCGCCACGCCGTCGCTGTCGCGCGTCAGCCGGACGCTGCTCACCTGCGACGAGCCGCGCGACATCGTCTTCGCCGGACCGGGCGGCAACCGCGCCTTCGTGACCGCCGCGCGCCGCGGCCAGAACTGTCCGACGACCGTCGTCGCCGACAGCAACGTCTTCATCACCGAGGGCATCGAGCGCGCCGTCGTGCAGGTGTTCGACGCCACCAACCTCGGATCGACGCTCGGCGGTACCACGCTGACGAACATCCTGCTCTTCAGCGACACGCCGCGCGGTCTCGCGCGCACGCCCGACGGGTCCACCGTCTACGCGGCCGGCTTCCATTCCGGCAACCGCACGACGGCCATCAACGAGCAGATCGTGACCGCGGGCGTCGGCCTCCCGCCGCCGCCGGCGGGATCCACGCCGGGGGCGCCGCCGACGGGGCTCATCGTGCGCTTCAACGGCACGAACTGGGTCGACGAGCTCAACCGCAACTGGAACGCCGGCGTCGCGCTCTCGCTGCCCGACCGCGACGTCTTCATCATCAACGCCAACGGCAATCCGCCGGTGCTCGCGGGCGGCACCAACTTCGTGGTCGGCGCCGGTACCATCCTGTTCAACATGGCGGTGCGGCCGAACGCGTCGGGCCAGCTCTACGTCTCGAACCTCGACTCGCGGAACAGCGTCCGCTTCGAGCCGCGCATCGTCGGTGATCCGCTCGGCCGTGGCGTGCAGGGGCACATCGCGGAGAGCCGCATCACGATTGTGAACGGCACCACGCCGACCGCGCGGCACCTGAACCCCCACATCAACTACCTGTGCACGCCACCGGGCTGCATCTCGCCGCAGTCCGAGCGCGACAACTCGCTCGCGTTCCCGACCGACATGGTGTTCTCGAGCAACGGCCAGCGCGTCTACGTCGCCGGACTGGGCTCCGGCAAGGTGGGCATCTTCGACGCCGCCGGGCTCGAGGCCGGCACCATCAACGCCAGCACCAAGACGCTGGTCGGCGTCGGCGGCGGCCCCTCCGGCCTGGCGCTCGACGAGGTGCGGAACCGGCTCTACGTCATGAACCGGTTCGACCACGACATCTCGATCGTCAGCAACGCCAACAATCCGGCGACGGCGTTCGAGTCGTCGGTGGTGCCGCTGCGCTACGATCCGTCGCCGGCCATCGTGCAGGACGGACGGCAGTTCCTGTACGACGCCCGCAACACGTCCGGGCACGGCGACTCGGCGTGCGCCAGCTGCCACATCTTCGGCGACTTCGACAGCCTCGCCTGGGACCTCGGCGATCCCTTCGGCACCAGCGTGCCGAACCCGAACCCGTTCCGTGTCGGCAGCGGCGGCCCCTTCCATCCCATGAAGGGCCCGATGACGACGCAGACCCTGCGCGGCATGGCCGGCGCCGGGCCGATGCACTGGCGCGGTGACCGCACCGGCGGCGCCACCGGCGGTGACCCGCTCGACGAGGACCTCGCCTTCAAGGCGTTCAATCCGGCGTTCGTCGGGCTCCTCGGACGCGCCACCGAGCTCACGCCGAGCGAGATGCAGGCGTTCACCGATTTCATCCTCACCGTCGTCCTGCCGCCGAACCCGATCCGGTCGCTCGACAACGTGGCGACGGCCGCGCAGGCCGCCGGCCTGAATCTCTTCCAGAACCAGGTCACGGATGCCGGGGCGCTCACCTGCGTGTTTTGCCACCGGCTCCCCTTCGGCACCGACGGCTTCTCGACCATCGAGGGCGAGACGCAGGAGTTCAAGGTCGCCCACCAGCGCAACCTCTACCAGAAGATCGGCATGTTCGGTCTCGCCGGTGTCACCGGCAACCTCGGCGATCAGGTGCGCGGCTTCGGCTTCCTGCACGACGGCAGCGTGCCGACGATCCAGAACTTCGTCGGCAGCGCCGTCTTCCAGAACCTGACGTTGACCCAGGAGCGGCAGATCGAGCAGTTCCTGCTGGCACACGACACCGGGCTCGAGCCCGCGGTCGGCCAGCAGGTGTCGATCGACGGCACGACGTTCAACACCGCGGCGTTCGTGAACCGCATCAACCTGCTGGTGGCGCGCGCCGATGCCGACGCCTGCGATCTCACGGTCAAGGGCAACTTCGGCGGCGAGGCCCGCGGCGCGGTGTACGTCGGCGGCAACAACTTCCAGACCGACCGCCACGCCGACGCGCTCTTGTCGGTGACGGCGGTCCGCAACCTCGCCGCCACGGCAGGGCAGGAGCTGACGTTCACCTGCGTGCCGCCCGGACTCGGCGAGCGCGTCGGCGTCGACCGCGACGAGGACGGCGTGTTCGATCGCCGCGAGCTCGACTGCGGCACCGATCCGGCGAACACCGCCAGCTTCCCGCCGACGCTGACCGGTGGTTGCGGCGGCACGACGACGACCACCAGCACGTCCACCTCGACGACGGTGGTGAGCACGACGACCACGAGCACCACGACCACGAGCACCACGCTCGCCACCACCACCACGTCCACCAGCACGACGACGACGAGCGACAGCATCACCATCACCACGACGTCGTCGACGAGCACGACGACGACCACCACGATTCCCGGCCCGCCGTTCGTGCGCATCCAGACGACCCAGCTCAGCCTGAAGGATCGCACCACGGCGCCGCCGAACCCGAACGCGCGCAAGGTGAGCTTCAAGTCCGACACGAAGCGGGATCCGGCCGTGAACCGCATCGTGGTGCCGGCACGCTCCGGCATCGCCGACCCGACGGTCCACGGCGCCACGCTCACCGTCTACAACAGCAACGGCAGCGGCGAGTCGTTCACGGTGACGCTCCCCGCCAGCGGCTGGTCGGCCTACGACAGTGCGAGCCCGCCCAAGGGCTACCGCTACAAGGGCGCCGACTCGAGCGCGGCCATCACCCGGGTGACGCTCAAGGCCGACCAGGTGAAGGTGCGTGGCGGCAAGAGCAACTGGGGCTACACGCTGAACGAGCCGTCGCAGGGCCGCGTGGCGGTGCGCCTGCGCTTCGGCACGGGCTCGATCTGGTGTGCGGACGCGCCGGCCAAGTCGGGCGGCAACACCGACCAGGTCGACAAGTTCCAGGCGCAGCCGAAGACTCCTGCACCCGCGAGCTGTCCGGCGGCGCCCTGAGCGCGCGACCTCCGCATCCGTCCACGGGGTGCCCGCGACCCCGTGGACGGCGTGCTTTGCCCTCGCGTCGATCATCGACTAGGAAGCCGCAGAACGGAGCGGGGAGGGGCGGGGCATGACGCTGACGTCGGGCAGGCGGCGCGGACCACGAAACCTGGGGCTGGTGCTGTCGGGCGGTGGGGCACGCGGGGCGTTCCAGGTCGGCGTCTACGAGCGCCTGCTCGAGGACGACCGCTTCGCGGGCGGCCCCGCGATCCTGTCGGGTACCTCGGCGGGGGGCATCAACGCGGCGCTGATCGCCGCCGGCAAGACGCCGCGCGAGATGATGGCCTTCTGGCGCGGCATCGCCGACGACCCGCCCGTCGTGGCGAGCCCGCTCTTCTTCGACGGCGTGCTGCGCGGCCTGCTGCGGCTCACCCTCGAGGAATCGCGCTACTGGGTGGAGAGCCTGGTGCCGCTGCGCTCGTTCCTGCAGCGCCTGCGGAACCATCTCTCGCCGTCACCGGCGCACGTCCTGGCCCTGTGGGTCGAGTACCTGCTCACGTCGCGCTTCGAGCTCGTGAGCCGGCTGCTCGAGACCATTCGCGAGCCGTTCCTCGCCGACACGGCGCCGCTGCGCGAGCGGCTGGTGGAGGTGTTCGGCGGCGAGCGCATCCCGAACCGCGGCATGCGGCTCGCCATCAACACGGTCGACGCGCACACCGGCCGCGTCGTGCGCTTCGTCACCGCGCCGGCGCCCATCACGCGCTCGCCCGACTACGTCGTCGTCGACGCCATCACGGTCGACATGGTGCTGGCGAGCGCCAGCATCCCGCTCCTGTTCCCGCCGGTGCGCATCGGACCGCACCTCCTGTGGGACGGCGGGCTCCTCGTGAACACGCCGCTGGCGCCCGTCGTCACGCTCGGCGCGGAGGAGATCGTCACCGTGCTCGTGACCGAGCCGTCCGAGGCGGCGAGCGGCGGGCTCGTGCACTTCGGGCGCGCCGTCGAGCGCTCCGTCGACAGCTTTCTCGAGAATGCCTACAACATCGACCGCAAGCTGCTGCTCGAGCGCAATCGCGTCGCCCGGCTGCAGGGCGGACCGTATCGCGCCGTGACGCTGTACGATGCGGTGCGTCCCGCGCGTGACGCCTGCTTCAGCGCCGGGTCGTACCTCTACTTCGAACGCCGCGTGATCCAGTCGATGTACGAGGCGGGGCGGCGGGCGGCGTCGACGTGGCTCGCGCACGGGCCGCGCGTCGACCATCTCGACGAGCCCGACGGCGCCGCCGAGCTCGGCGCCTGAGCGGTCGTCAGGACCGACGGCGGTAGGCCGCGACCGAGAGCTTCGGTCGCGCGGGATCGGCGGGGGTGGCCGGCGCGAACGCGACGACGCGGCCACCGCGTGCGCGCAGCTGCCAGTCGTCGGCCGACGCGAGCTCGCGATCGAGCGCGTCGCGGAACGCCTCGACGTCGATACCGAGGCCGATGCAGACGTTGTGGAACGACAGCGGCCAGCTGGCGTCGTCGGAGGCGAACCAGCCCAGCGTGTCCATGACGGTGCGACGGCCGTGCGGATGCGTGCCGAAGGCGTACTCGCGCAGCAGGGCGACGGCATCGAGGAGGACGGCGAGCATCAGGCGATCTTCCGGGATGCGTGGCTCCGTGAGCTGGAGCAGCATCTCGGATGCGAAAGCGTGGGGTGCGGTCGCCGGGCGCGTCATGGCTGGTCTCGCATCTTGTCTAGACCAACGCAGCGCGAAAAACTACCCCAATCAGCGTTCGCGGGTGCCCCGGGGGATGGTGAGGACCGGAATGGTCGCATGCCGGAGCACCTTCTCGGCCACGCTGCCGATGAGCAGATGGGCCAGTCCGGTGCGACCCGTGGTGCCGAGGACGATGGCGTCCATGCCGCGAGCGGCGTCGAGAATGCACTGCGCGGGATTGCCGATCACGACACGGCATTCGACGTGCGGGGCGTCCGCGGTGCGGAGCACGCGTGCCACCAGCGCCTCGAGTCGCTCCCGCTGGTGCGCGATGAGCTCGGCCGGCGGCATCCATGCGCCGAGCTGGCCGGTGGCGATCTCCGGGACGTTCTCGTAGGGCGTGATCGCGTGCAGTACGCGGATACGACTGCCAGGCGTGGTCGCCAACGCGGCGGCGATGCGGAGGGCACGCGTCGCCTCGCGCGAGAAATCGTGAGGGACGAGCAGGCGGCGGAAGCGCAGCACGGGTCAACCTGCGAGCGCCGAGCGCAACAGCTCCTGAACCAGTTGTGGGTTCGCCTTGCCGCCCGTGGCCTTCATGATCTGGCCGACGAGGAACCCGAGCACCTTGTCCTTGCCGGCACGGAACTGCGCCACCTGATCCGGGTTGCGCGCGATCACGTCGGCAACCGCCTGCTCGAGGGCGCCGCGGTCGCTCACCTGGCCGAGGCCCTCGGCCGCCACCAGCGTCTCGGGATCCACGCCGGTGCCGAGGAGGCGCGGGATGAGCTTCTTGGCGGTGTTGCGATTGACGGTGCCCTGCTCGACGAGCCGGCTGAGCCGCGCCAGCTGCACCGGCGTGAGCGGCCAGTCGCGGATCACGAGCTGCTCGTCGAGCTTCTGCTCGCGCACGATGCGCAGCAGCTCGGTGGTGATCCAGTTCGCCAGCTCCTTCGCCGACGCCCCGGCGGCGATGCCGGCCTCGAAGTAGTCGGCGACGTCCTTGCGCTGCGTGAGGACGTCGGCGTCGTAGACGGAGAGCCCGTGGTCGCGCACGAAGCGCGCGCAGCGCGCGTCGGGCAGCTCCGGCATGGCGGCGCGGATCTCGTCGACCCAGGTGGCGTCGATGACGAGCGGCTGCAGGTCGGGCTCGGGGAAGTAGCGGTAGTCGTGCGCGCTCTCCTTGCTGCGCATCGACCGCGTCTCCTCGCGATCGACGTCCCACAGCCGCGTCTCCTGCACGATGGCTTCGCGGGTCTGGGTGGCGTGCACCTGGCGGGTGAGCTCGTAGGCGATGGCGCGCTCGACGTTGCGGAACGAGTTCATGTTCTTGATCTCGACCTTGGTGCCGAGCGTGGTGGCGCCCGCCGGCCGGACCGACACGTTCGCGTCGCAGCGGAAACTGCCCTCCTCCATGTTGCCGTCGCAGATCTCGAGGTACTGCAGGATGGAGCGCAGGGTGCGCAGATACGCGCCGGCCTCGGCCGGGCTGCGCATGTCGGGCTCGCTGACGATCTCGAGCAGCGGCACCGTGGAGCGGTTGAAGTCGACCAGGCTCCCCGACGCGTGCGCGTCGTGGATGTTCTTGCCGGTGTCCTCCTCCATGTGGATGCGGGTGAGGCCGATACGGCGTGGCGTGTCCTCGACGACGAGATCCAGCCAGCCCCCGACGCAGATCGGCGCCTCGTACATGCTGATCTGGTAGCCCTTCGGCAGGTCCGGGTAGAAGTAGTTCTTGCGCGCGAACCGCGATCGCGGCGCGATGCGGCAGTTGGTGGCCAGGCCGGCGCGGATGGCGAACTCGACGACGCGACGGTTCAGCACCGGCAGCACGCCGGGCATGCCGAGGCAGACCGGGCAGACGTTGGTGTTGGGGTCGGCGCCGAACGCGGCCGAGCAGCCGCAGAAGATCTTCGACCGCGTCTGCAGCTCGGCATGCACCTCGAGCCCGATGACGGCCTCGAAGCCGTCCAGCGTCCACGGCGTGCTCACGGGATGGGGCTCCGTCCGGTCCAGTCGGACGCGGCCTCGTGGGCGGCGGCGATGCGCAGCAGCGTGGCTTCGTCGAACGCCTTGCCGATGAGCTGCAGGCCGATGGGGAGGCCGGACGCGTCGAGTCCGCAGGGCAGCGAGACGCCGGGCAGCCCGGCGAGGTTCACCGAGATGGTGAGGATGTCGGAGAGGTACATGGTGAGCGGATCGTCGACGCGCTCGCCGATGCGGAACGCGGTCGACGGGGCGACGGGGGCGACGAGCGCATCGACGCGCGCGAACGCCTGCTCGAAGTCGCGCCGGATGAGCGTGCGGACCTGCTGCGCCTTCAGGTAGTAGGCGTCGTAGTAGCCGGCCGACAGCGCGTAGGTGCCGAGCATGATCCGGCGCTTCACCTCCGCACCGAAGCCCGCGGCGCGCGAGCGCTCGTACATCTCGCCGAGGGTGCCGCCGCCGGCGGCGCGGAGCCCGTAGCGCACCCCGTCGTAGCGCGCCAGGTTCGACGACGCCTCCGCGCTGGTGATGAGGTAGTACGTCGCGATGGCGTACTCGGTGTGCGGCAGCGACACCGGCTCGACGGTGGCGCCCTGTGCCTCGAGCGCGCGCACCGCGGCGCGCACGGACGCCTCGACGTCGGGCTGCATGCCCTCGACGAAGTACTCCCGCGGCAGCCCGAGCCGGAGCCCGCGCACGCCGCCGGCGAGGGCCTCGGTGTACGACGGGACCGGCCGTTGCGACGCGGTGCCGTCGGCCGGATCGTGGCCGGCGATGGCCTGCAGCACCAGCGCGGCGTCGCCGACGTCGCGCGCCAACGGACCCACCTGATCGAGCGACGATGCGAACGCGATGACGCCGTAGCGCGACACGCGGCCGTACGTGGGCTTCATGCCGACGACGCCGCAGAACGAGGCGGGCAGGCGGATGGAGCCGCCAGTGTCGCTGCCGAGCGCGGCATGCACCTCGCGCGCCGCCACCGCCGCCGCCGATCCGCCCGACGATCCGCCCGCGACGCGCGCCGGATCCCACGGGTTGCGCGTGACGCCGAGCGCTGCGTTCTCCGTCGACGACCCCATGGCGAACTCGTCGCAGTTGAGCTTGCCGACGAGGACGGCGCCGGCCTGCCGGAGGCGGGCGGCGACGGTGGCGTCGTAGGGCGGGACGAAGCGCTCGAGGATTCGCGAGCTCGCGGTGGTGCGGATGCCGGCGGTGCAGATGTTGTCCTTGAGGCCGACCGGGACGCCCGCCAGCAGGCCGGGATCCTCGCCCGCGGCGACGCGCCGGTCGATGGTCGCGGCGGTGGCGAGGGCCTCCTGCTCGCAGACGGTGAGCATGGCCCCCACCGTCGGCTCGACGGCGGCGATGCGGGCGAGCGCGGCACGGGTGAGCTCGGTGGCGGAGACCTCGCGGCGGCGGACGCGGGCGGCGGCGTCACGGGCGGTCAGATCGTGCAGGGCGCTCATGGGGAACTCATGGGAAGACGGGACGACGGCTACTCGATGATCTTGGGCACGCGGAACAGGCGGCCGTCCCGGGCGGGGGCGTTGGCCAGGAGGCCGTCGGACGCCGGCGGGTTGGTGACCGCGTCGTCGCGCATGGGAACCGCGACGTCCTCCACGTGGGCCATCGGCTCGACGCCGGCGGTGTCGAGGGCCTCGAGACGCGTGAAGGCCGCGAGGATGTGATCGAGGTCGGCGGTGAGGCGTTCCTCCTCCTCGGGCTCGAGCCGGAGCCGCGCCAGGGAGGCGACCCGTCGGACCTGCTCGCGCGTGATGGCCACGGGTTTTGTTACCGCAGGCCCCGTCGGGCCGCAACGCGCGCGCCTTGCGACGCCGGGGGGCCGCGAGTAATGTCCCCCGCCGATGAGCGGGCCGATGGGCGGTCGAGGCGAGCTCGGGCGGCGTGGTGAAGCGGTGGCGGAGGACTTCCTGCGCGATCGTCGGTACACCATCGTGGCCCGCAACTTCCGCTGCCGTGCCGGAGAGATCGACCTCGTTGCCCTCGACGGCACCACGCTGGTCTTCGTCGAGGTACGCAGCCGGCGGGGCACCATGATGGGCACGCCCCTCGAGTCGGTCGACGGCCGCAAGCAGGTACAGGTGGCGCGGGTGGCACGCCAGTTCCTGGCGATGCGAGGCTGGAGCGAGCGGTGTGCCCGCTTCGACGTCATCGGGGTGCGATTCGACCACGAGCCGCCTGCCGTCGAGCACGTGCAGGGCGCCTTCGAGATGGCAGGGTAGGGCATGCTCGACATCAAGATCCTCCGCACCGATACGGCGGCGGCGAAGGCCGCGCTGGCGACGGTCGGCGTCGAGCCGGCGCAGGTCGACGAGGTCCTCGCGGCCGACACGCGTCGCCGCGAGACCATCCAGGCGATCGAGGCGCTGCGGGCCGAGCGCACCGCGGCGTCGAACAGGATCCGCGACCAGAAGGACGCCGCCGCACGCGAGGCGGCCATCGCGGCGCAGCGCGGGGTGGGGGAGCGCATCGCCGCCGCCGAGGCCGCGGCGGCCGAGGCCGATGCCACGTTCCTGCGCCTGATGCTCGAGCTGCCGAACTTCCCGCACCCGGACGTTCCGGTCGGGCCCGACGAGAGCGCGAACGTCGTCCTGCGCACCGAGGGCACGCCCCGCACCTACGACTTCACGCCGTTGCCGCACTGGGAGCTCGGCCCGCGCCTCGGCATCATCGACTTCGAGCGCGGCGTGAAGATCTCCGGCAGCCGCTTCTACGTGCTGCGCGGCATGGGCGCGCGGCTGCAGCGCGCGCTGATCACGTGGATGCTCGACCTGCACACGCGCGAGCACGGCTACAGCGAGGTGTATCCGCCGGCCATGGTGAAGGGCGAGTGCCTCGTCGGCACCGGCAACCTGCCGAAATTCGCCGACACCCTGTACCGCGACATCGAGGAGGACTTCTGGTGGGTGCCCACCGCCGAGGTCCCGGTGACGAACCTCTACCGCGACGAGATCCTCGACGGCGCGGCGCTGCCGATCCGGCACGTCGCCTACTCGCCGTGCTTCCGGCGCGAGAAGATGTCGGCGGGGCGCGACGTGCGCGGCATCAAGCGGGGCCACCAGTTCGACAAGGTCGAGATGGTGAAGTTCGTCCACCCCGACACCTCCGACGCCGAGCTGCTGTCGCTCCTGAACGACGCGGAGGACGTCTGCCGTCGCCTCGGCCTGCCGCACCGCGTGCTGCAGATGTGCACCGGCGATCTCTCCTTCACCGCCGCCATGAAGTACGACGTCGAGATCTGGTCCCCCGGCTGTGCCGAGTGGCTCGAGGTCAGCTCCTGCTCCAACTTCCGCGACTTCCAGGCCCGGCGCGCCGCCATCCGATTCCGTCCACCCGGAGCGAAGACGAAGCCGGAGCTGGTGCACACCCTCAACGGCTCGGGCCTCGCGCTCCCACGCGTCCTGCTCGCGATCCTGGAGACGTATCAACGCGCCGACGGCACCATCGAGATCCCCGAAGTCCTACGCCCCTACGTCGGCGCCGACGTCATCTCCTGACCGTGCGTAACGGCATGTCGCGCCGGCTTCGCCGGCCGCGACACGAAGGTCGAGCGGACCACCCAGGCTCCAGATACCCGTGCTGTAGGGTCGAGCCGAAGGCTCGATCCTACAGCAGGTTAGGAAACCAGGGCGCGCCGGTGCTCGAGACGTCGTCGGCCGCGACCACGTCGTAGAGCACCTGGCTCCCGACGCGCATCTCGGGGACGAGCACGCCGCTCACCTTCACCCAGGTGTCGAGCTCTTCGTCGACGGGGCCGTTCACCCGCACCAGGATCCGGCTCTCGCGCTCGTCGGCGATCTCGAGCAGCGTCTCGCTGCCCACGGCCTCGCGACGGGCGATGCGGCCCTTGATGGTGACCTTCTCCTCGTAGTGCTGCTCGGGGCGCAGGTTCAGCTCCCCGATGGTGACGCCACAGGCGGACAGCGTCGCTGCCACCATCACCGAAGCCACCGTCACGAGTGCTCTGCCGCGAAGCCGCATACCGGGCTGGCCGGCTAGCATGCGTCTGGCTGAATTGCAAAGGAGCGTCGGCGCGGACCCCAGGGTTGACGACCGAAAGGGCCACCAATACATGAGTCCGATGCGGATGATTGCTCTCGTCGTTCTCGCCCTGGCCATCGCTCCCGCCGCCCGTGCGGCGGACGACACCGTCGCCACGGTGGGGGGAACGCCGATCACGCGCAGCGCCCTCGAGAAGCACGTGCGCCCGCAGCTGATCGAGATCGAGAACGAGCGCTTCGAGGCGCTGAGTGGCGGGCTCGACGAGCTCGTCGCCGTGTCGCTCTTCGAGAAGGAAGCGAAGTCGAAGAACATCACGACCGAGGTGCTGATCACGCAGGAGATCACCTCCAAGGTGCCCGAGCCCACCGACGCCGAGATCCAGAAGGTCTACGACGAGAACAAGCAGCAGCTCGGTGGTGCGGCGCTCGACCAGGTGAAGCCCCGCATCGTCGAGTTCCTGAAGCAGCAGAAGGCCGAGGAGCGGCACGAAGCCTACGTCGAGGAGCTCAAGAAGAAGTACCCGACGACCATCGCGCTGAAGCCGCCCGTGGTCGAGGTCGGCACCGGTGGTCGCCCCGAGAAGGGCGGCGCCAAGGCGCCGGTCACCATCGTGATGTTCTCCGACTACGAGTGCCCGTACTGCAAGCGCGCCGAGGTGGTGGTGGCCGAGGTCACCAAGACCTACGGCGACAAGGTTAAGCTGGTCTTCCGCGACTACCCGCTGCCGTTCCACGCCAGCGCGCGACCGGCCGCCGAGGCCGCGGCCTGCGCCAATGCGCAGGGCAAGTTCTGGGAGTACCACGACAAGCTGTTCGCCGCGTCCGACCTGTCGAACGACAAGCTCAAGGCCATGGCCGGCGAGCTCAAGCTCGACCAGAAGAAGTTCGACGACTGCCTGGCGAAGGCGGAGTTCAAGGCCGTCATCGACAAGGACATCGAGGACGCCGCGGCGGTCGGCGTCAACGGGACCCCCGCCTTCTTCATCAACGGTCGCATGCTGTCGGGCGCGCAGCCGTTCGAGAAGTTCAAGGAAATCATCGACGAGGAGCTCGCCCGCTCGCCCGCCGCGGCGTCCTGAAATACCTCGCCCGACCCGGCATCGAACGGGTCGATGGCCAGGACACCTTCCACGACGGGCCGCCGGGTACTGATCCTCGGCGGGGGATTCGGCGGCGTCTACGCCGCCCTCGAGCTCGAACGGCTGATGCGGCGCCACGGTGACCTCGACGTCACCCTGGTGGCCCGCGACAACTTCTTCCTGTTCACGCCGATGCTGCACGAGGTCGCAGCGAGCGACCTCGAGCTCAGCACCATCGTGAGCCCCTTCCGCAAGCTGCTCCGGCGCGTGCGGACGTTCATCGGCACGATCGAATCCATCGATCTGGCGGCGCAGCGCGTGCGCGTGACGCACGGCGAGGACGGCCATGGCCACGACCTCGGCTTCGACCACCTGATCCTGGCACTCGGGGCGCGCACCAATTTCTTCGGGCTGCCGGGCGTCGAGGCACGGGCCCTGACGCTCAAGTCGCCGAAGGACGCGCTCACGCTCCGCGACCGTCTCATCACGCGGCTCGAGGAGGCGAATTCGGAGTGTGCCG
Source organism: uncultured Binatia bacterium (SeqCode) (assembly GCA_964404165.1). GTDB lineage: Bacteria > Desulfobacterota > Binatia > DP-6 > DP-6 > DASYLJ01. The sequence continues at coordinate 26,648 of CAYOIZ010000004.1, forward strand.
CGGGCGAGCGCCAGCCGCTGCTGACGTTCGTGGTCGCCGGCGGCGGCTTCGCCGGCGTCGAGACGATCGGGGCCATGAACGATTTCGTGCGCGACGCGCTGCCCTTCTTCCCGAACCTGCGCCCGGAGCACGTGCGGATGGTGCTGGTGGCGCCCGACGCGGTGATCCTCCCCGAGCTCGATCCGGCGCTCGGTCGCTACGCCCAGCGCAAGCTCGCGGCGCGCGGCGTCCAGATCGAGACCGGCGTGAAGGTGCGTCGCGCCGACGCCACCGGTGTCGAGCTGACCGACGGCCGTTTCCTCGCGACGGATACGCTCATCTGGACCGCCGGATCGGCGTCGAATCCGGTGCTGGCGTCGCTGCCCGCCGCCGACGCGCGCGGTCGCATCCCGGTGGACCGGCACCTCGCCGTTCCGGGCTTCCCGGGCCTGTGGGCGGTGGGCGACTGCGCGCTCGTGCCCGACGGCTCGACCGGGCGCATGCATCCGCCGACGGCGCAGCATGCCCTGCGCGAGGGGAGGACGGTCGCGCGCAACGTGATGGCCGCGATCCGCGGCACGTCGCCGCGTCCGTTCCGCTTCGCGACGCTGGGGCAGCTGGCTGCGATCGGGCACCGGGTCGGGGTGGCGAACGTCCTCGGCGTGAACTTCTCCGGCTTCGTCGCGTGGTGGCTCTGGCGCACGATCTATCTCGCCAAGCTGCCGCGGCTCGAGAAGAAGGTGCGGGTGGCGCTCGACTGGACGCTCGACCTCTGCTTCGCGAAGGACTTCGCCTGCGTGACGCCGGCGGCACGGGTGCACGGGGAGGTGGCATGACCGAGGAGCTCACCTGCCGGGACGTCGCCGACTTCCTCGCCGGATACGTCACCGACGATCTGCGGCCCGACGTGCGGGTGGCGTTCGAGGCGCACCTCGCCGTGTGCCCCGAGTGCGTCGCCTACCTGGCGTCGTACCGGAGCACGATCCACCTGACGAAGGGTGCGCTCGGCCGTCCCGCCGACGAGGCGCCGGCGGACGTGCCGGATCCGCTCGTGCGCGCCATCCTCGCGGCGCGCGGTCGACCGCGCTGACGGCGTAACGCGATCGGGGCGCGCGCATCGAACCCGGTATGCGAACCGTCATCCTCTCCTGCGCGATCCTCACCGCCGCCCACGCCGGGACCTTGCCGGTGCCGCCCGGATCGTCGATCCAGGCCGCGATCGACGTCGCCCGCGACGGGGACGTCGTCGAGGTGGCGGCGGGTACCTTCACCGGCGACGTCGACTTCACCGGCAAGGCGATCACGGTACGCGGCAGCGGTCCGACGACCGTCGTGCGCGGCACCGGTACCGGGCCGGTCGTGCGCTTCACGAGTGGGGAGGGCGCCGACAGCGTGCTCGACGGTGTGACGATCACCGGCGGCGTCGCCGACCAGGGGGGCGGCATCCTCGTCGTCGACGCCAGCCCGACGGTGCAGCGTACGATCGTCGCCGGCAATGCGGCGCGACGACAGGGCAGCGGCATCTACCTCGAGCGCAGCGCGGCGCGAGTCACGAACAATCTCTTCGTCTACAACCACGCGGTCGATCCCCGTGCCGGCGATCCGCACACCGTCCAGCTGCTCGATGCGGCGGTACGGCTCGTCAACAACACGATCGCCTACGGCGACAGCAACGGCCTCCTCATCCGCGGCGGGGGGGCCGCCGTCGAGGTGCGTAACAACGTCTTCGCGGCGAACGGCGCGCGGGTCGCCGGCGACGTCCGGGGTCGCGGCATCTGCGACTTCAGCAGTGGCGCCGTCATCCAGTACAACCTGTTCCATCGCAACCGCCGCGCCGCGCTCCTGAGCGGCACGGGCGACGACTACCGGCGGGTGCGCCAGGCCGAGCGCGCCATCGCCGACCCGCGCCTCGCCTTCAACGTCGACGGCGCGCCACGCTTCGCGAATCCACGCCTCGGCGTCTTCGACCTCGGCATGCGCAGCCGTGCGCGCGGCGCCGGCGACCCCGCCTCAGCGTTCGCGAACCCCGACGGTTCGCGCAACGACGTCGGCGTCACCGGCGGTCCGCTCGCTCCGCGCTGGCGCGTCACCATTCCAACGCTCTGAAGGAGACTCCCATGCATCGTCTCGCCGCCCTGATCACGTCCGTCGTCGCGCTGTCGGAGCGCGTCGGCACTGCGTTGCGCTGGCTGTCGCCGGCGATCGCCCGCCTCACCGTCGGCACCGTCTTCCTGCGCTCGGGCTGGGGGAAGCTGCACGATCTCGAGAGCGTCACGAAGTACTTCACCGAGCTCGGGCTGCCGGCGCCGGGATTCCAGGCGACGCTCGCATCGGGGACGGAGCTCGTCTGCGGCGGCCTGCTGCTGCTCGGTCTGGCGACACGCTTCGCCGCGGTGCCGCTGATCGTCGTCATGGCCGTCGCCATCCGCACGGCCCTGTGGGACCAGGTCGAGGGCGTCGCCAGCCTGGTCGGGTTGCTCGAGTTCTCGTACGCGGCGCTGCTGCTGTGGCTGGCGACGGACGGGGCCGGGCCGTTGTCGCTCGATCACCTGATCGGCCTCACGGCCGGGCGTCGCGGGAACGGCGGGTCGGCGGAGATCCCGATCGTCGTCCCGTCGCGGGCGACCGTCTGATTTGGCAACGGGGAACCGGAGTGGTAGCCCGGGCGGCCGGAGGGGTGGCCGAGTTGGTTTAAGGCAGCGGTCTTGAAAACCGCCAGGGTGGCAACACTCTCGGGGGTTCGAATCCCCCCCCCTCCGCTCGCTCGTCCCGCAACGGAGAAACGGCCGCTTCGCACGGATGATCGCAGCGAAGTCGGTCGTGAATTCGTCGTATACCAAAGAAGGTCTACCGACATAGCAAGCGGAGCGGGTACCTGCCTGGCTGGCGGTGGGGGAACGCGATCGTTTTCGGCGAATTCGTTTGACAGCGTGCGCGCCCGCATCGCTAAACGGTGAGCGTGGCGGCGATCGGGCGCGGCGAGGACGTGGGAGAATGGGAAGCATGGCTGTCGGCCTTCGGGTCGGCCGTCAGGCGGGTGCGACTCTTCCTCGGGTTGACGCAGCAGCAGTTGGCGCAGCTCGCCGGCGTCAGTCAGGGCTCGATCAGCCGGGTCGAGCGCCTGGCCGCAGCGGCGACCCCGTTGCTCACGGTCGTGCGCGTGCAGGCCGCGTTGCGCTCCGCGCTCGCCGGCGTCGATCCGACCCTCCTGTCGCCCGACCTGCGTCGCTTCATCGAGGAGCAGCCCGACGCCCTGACCGTGTCCCGGCCCGCGACCGGCGGTGCGGTGGTCCAGGACGCCGTCCTCGACACCGTGATGCAGATCGTGCGGCGGATCCCCCCGGCGCAGCGTCCCGCCTTCCTCCAGATCGTCGAGGCAGCGGCGGCGGCAATCCTCCGCCCGGCAGAGCGCGTGGCCTAGACGCGGATGCGACTGCCGACGAGACCTCCGAGCAGTGGCAACCCACGACGGCGGAACGGCACGACGAGCAACGCCCCGGCGACGAACCCGCCGATGTGCGACCAGAACGCGACGCCACCGGGTGACCCGCCGCCGGCCTGTGTCGCGCCATAGAGCTGCATCGCGATCCATCCCCCGAGCAGCAGGTGGGCCGGGAGCCGGAGCGGGATGCGTTTCAGCGCGACGCACAGGATCCGGACCTGTGGGTGCAGCATCAGGTACGCGCCGAGCACGCCGGCGACGGCGCCGCTCGCACCGATGGTCGGCACGCCGGAGTCGGTGTTGACGATGCTGTGGACGACGCCGGCGGCGATGCCGCAGAGCAGGAAGAAGACGAGGAAGCGCACGTGGCCCATCGCGTCCTCGACGTTGTCGCCGAACACCCAGAGGTAGAGCATGTTGCCGATCAGGTGCGCCCACCCGGCGTGGAGGAAGACGTTGGTGAGGAGCGTCGCGCTGGCGGGCACCGCGTCCGGCACCGGGAGCGGGTGCAGGCCGAGCAGCGAGCTCGGGACGAGGCCGAGCGTGAGGAACGTCACGCCGGTGGCGTCCTCGCTGAGGGAGAGCTGCCAGACGAACACCAGGACGCAGGTGACGATCAGTGCCGTCGTCACCGCCTGGAACGGGATGACCCGGAGCTGGTTGTCGTCGTGCAGCGGCAGGAACGGCATGGCGGTCTTCTGCCCGACCGGGGCGCGACGTGCCAGTGACGGCGGTGACAACGCGCCGACGCCGAGAAGCGCCGCCGGCAAGACGTGAGGGCCGAGTATCATGCGATCACGTCTGCAGGCAGCGACCATGCAAGCGGTCAAGATCGCTGGCGATCACCGGCCATTCAGGATCGTCTGGCGGCTGTGGGCTCGATGCCGGTGGTAGTGCGGGCTGGCCTCCGCCTTGCTTCGTGGAGGGGCACGCGCATGAGCATCCTCGTCGTCGAAACCGCCACGCCCCCGATGCTGGCCGATCGCCTGCGGGCGCGGGGATGGCCCGTGGTGACCGCCAGCGACGACCCGGCGGCGATGGCGATCCTCGAATCCCGCGCCGACGTGGTGCTGGTGGTCACCGACGCGATCCCGGTGATCGCGGCGATTCGTGCACATGCCGAGCTGCGTAGTCTGCCGATCGTCGCCTGTAGCGACGATCACGTGCGCGAGGTCCGCCACGTCCTCGCACGGTCCGTCGACGACGAGGCCCTGCACGTCGTCGTGGCGTCGGTCCTCGCCGAGGAGGTTCCCGTCCTCGAGTCGCCGGTGGAGGTGCAGGCCCGGCTCGCGATCGACGAGCGCGCCTACCGGCGACTGGCGGCCAACGTCGCAGCGCTCATCGCCCGTACGACAGGGACGCTCGATCAGGAGACGCTGGCCGCGATCGCGGAGGCGGGCCTCCTGATCGGCGCCCGTCGCATCACGACGGCGTTGGCGCGGTTGCGTGCGGCGGACGGGGAGAGGCAGGCCGACGCTGTCCGCGGCCTGCGGCGCGAGCTGCGGCGGGTCTACGGCGCCCTCCGGGTCGGCCCCGGCGCGCCGCTCGACGCCACCGGATGATTCAGCGTCCCGCGAGGTAGACGAGCGTCGGGACGAGGGCCTCGCGCAGCCCGAGGGGCCGCCAGCCGAGCTCGGTGCGCGCGCGCTGCGCGCTCGGCCGGCTGTTCGACTCGAGGAAGTGGAGCTGGCCGCGGGGGATGAGCGGGGCGGAGCCGACGATGGCCGCGATGGCCTCGCCGGCGGCGGCGATCACGTGTGCCACCCATCGCGGCATCACGGGGGGGACGCGGCCCGTCTGGGCGGCGTCGCGTACGGCGCGGGCGAGGTCGGCGAGCTCCCAGTAGGACTCGCTCAGGATGTAGCGGCTGCCCGGAGCGGCCTGTTCCTCCGCGGTGACGTGGCCGATGGCGACGTCGGACGAGAACACCAGCGGCATGCCGCCCGGCAGCAGCAGCGGCACCTTGCCGGCGACGATGTCGGCGATGAAGTCGTTCAGCCCCGGCGACGCTGCCGGAGCGGGCCCGTACACCGCCGACGGATGGAGGAAGACGGCCGGCACCCCGGACGCCACCACGATGCGGTCGGCCTCCTGCTTCGAGCGCTGGTAGTGCGTGGCCTTCGGCGCCGTCGCGATCTCGTGCTCGTCGAACGTGCCGCCGCCGGGCGGCATCGCGAAGACGTCGATCGTGCTGGTGTAGACGAGACGCCGGATGCCGCGGCGCGCCGCCGCGTCGACGACGTGGCGCGTGCCGCCGACGTTGACGCGCTCGAAGATCGCGGGATCCTTCGTCCACTGCTCGGGCAGGCCGGCGGCGTGGTAGACGACGTCGCAGCCGTCCATGGCACGGTCGACGGACGCGGCGTCGGTGACGTCGCCGAGCACGAGCTCGCAGCCGGGAAGCGCCGCCTGGGCGCGCTCGATCGAACGCACGAGCGCGCGCACGGTGCGTCCGCGTCGGAGCAGCTCGTGGGCGATCGAATTGCCGACGATGCCGGTGCCACCGGTGAGCAGGATCACGGGCGCTACAAAGCACGCGACTCCGTGGTTGTCACGCTGGTACGCCGTCCCCTACAGTCGCCGGCGCATGCCGTCGTTCGACCTCGTCGTCCAGCCGGTCGTCACGCCTGCGGTGGGCATCGCGACGGATCGCGCGCTGCTCGCGCGGGCTGGCGAGACCGGTCGCGGCGCGCTGCGCGTGTTCGCGCTCGCGGGTGACGTCGTGGCGCTCGGACGGTTCCATCGCGAGCCGGACGGGACGCCCGGCGTCGGTACGTACCGGCGCCTGACGGGCGGGCGGGCGTGGGCCGCGGGCGACGGCTTCGTGGGCGTGACGCTCGTGTTGCCGCACCGCTCGGCGCTTGCGGGTGAGACTCCGGACGCGCTCACGCCGGAGCAGGTGATGAACCGCTGCGTGCGCGGGCTGCTCGGCGCCCTGGAGGCGAACGGCGTGCCGGCGCTCTATCCGGGCCGCGATCTCGTCACGGTGGCACGGCGGCCGATCGCCGGGCTCGGTCTCGAGGTCGACGCGCGGGGCGCGACCCTGTTCGAGGCCGTCGTATCGGTCGGGCGCGACCAGTCGGTGCTGCCGCATCTGCTCGATCGAGCGGACCCCGCCGGCGTCGTCCCCGTCACCATGACCTTGCCCGACGACGTCACCTCGGTACGGGCGTTGACGGGTCGCGTGCCTTCGGTCGCCGAGGTGGCGGCGTGGCTCGCGGAGGGTTTTGCGAAGCGTCTCGGCGTACGGGTCGGCGGCGAGGGGATCGTGCCGGCCACCGATGCGGCGCCCGTGTCGCCGCCGCCAGTGGTGACCGGCCAGCGCATCGCGCGCGTCGGTACGATGCTCGGCGTCCTGGAGGTGCAGTTGGCGCTCGCCGGCGACGGTAGCATCGCCGCCGCCGCAATCTGCGGCGATCTGCTGGCGCCGTCGTGGGCGGTGACGCGGCTGGAGCTGGCGCTGCGCGGATGCCTGCCCACGCGCGAGCCGGTCGCCGCGGTCGTCGAGGCGACGTTCGCGGCACCGGGGGCGTTCGTGCTCGGCATCGGCCCGCTGCACACGTTGACGGACGCGATCCTGCGCGCTGCAGGCTCGTAACCCCCGTCGGCCGCGGCTATCGTGGTCGTCGGATGATGCGGATGTGGTGGCAGGTGCTGCTGGTGCCGATCGTCGTGCTCGCTGCGGCGTGCGCGTACGCCGACGCCCTGTCGTCCGCCGGCGCGCCGAGCCCGGCCGACACCTTCACGCTCGACGAGACGTTCGTCACCGGCACCGGCCTGACGACCGATTTCCGCTTTCTGCCGGACGGCCGCATGATCATCATCAACCAGCAGGGCAACGCCTTCGTGCGTCCTTCGGCTGGCGGCGCCCTGGTGTTCGCCGGGTCGTTCGACGTGGACTTCTCCAGCGAGAAGGGGTTGCTCGGCGTCGCCGTGCATCCCGACTTCGCCACCACCGGCCAGCTGTTCTTCTACTACTCGGCCGACGAGGGGACGAATGCCGATCGCCACCGTGTCGTCATCCGCACGCTCGGCAGCGACGATCACCTCGCGGCCGCGGAGACGCCGATCCTGAGCGGCCTGCGTGGGCCGGCGAACCACGACGGTGGCGCCCTCGAGGTCGGGCCCGACGGCCTGCTCTACGTCGGCGTCGGCGACAGTGGCTGCAACTCGAACACCTCGACGGAGCCGCCCTACACGCCGACCAACTACTACGGCACGTGTCTCGCCGACGATGCGTCGAACAACGGCGGTGGCAACGGCAAGATCCTGCGCGTCGGGCTCGACGGCAGCATCCCGCCGACGAATCCGCTCGTGGATGCCGGGCTCGTGAGCGCGTGCGGCGGGAGCTGCGGCACGCCGATCGACCCGGGTCTCCTCGGTGCGCCGCGTACCGACGTCTTCGCCTGGGGCTTCCGCAATCCGTTCCGCTTCTGGATCGATCAACACACCGGCCGGCTGTGGGCGGGCGACGTCGGGGAGATCACCTACGAGGAGGTGACGATCGTGCAGGCGGGTCGTCACCACGGCTGGCCGTGGCGCGAGGGGGCCAAGGGCCATCCGGTGACGCGCTGTCGCGACGTCCGCGTCGGGACGACGCCCGGTGGCGATCCCATCGCCGACCAGGACTGCGTCGATCCGGTGTACTTCTGCCGGCACAACAACCCGGAGGCCGATCAGAGCGTCGATCCCGAGTGTGGTGCCATCACGGCTGGCCAGATCGTCGACACGTGCACGTGGCCGGCGTCGTTCCGGGGCCGCTACGTCTTCGGGGACAGTGCCACGGGCCGGCTCTGGACGCTGACGCCGACGGCGGCGCGCGATGGCATCGTCGGTGGCCGTGAGGACTTCGCCAGCATCGATGGAGCGCCCGTCGCCATCCGCACCGGCAACGACGGTGCGCTCTACGTCGCCGTGCTGCCCGATCGCATCGTGCGCATCGCGCCGATCGCGCCGGCGGCATGTACGGACGGCTGTCTCGTCGACGCGCAGTGCGACGACGGAGACGCCTGCACGACCGACGTGTGTGCGCCGACGGCGAGCGGCTGCGCGCATACGGCGGTGCCCGGTTGCAGTCCGACCACCACGACGACGCTGCCCGGCGGCGGCAGCGGCTGTGCCGGGGCGACGGGGCGCGAGGCGATCGCGTGCCACTGTGCCGCGACCGTGCCGGAGTGCGCCGACGTCGTGCTGCCGCGTCCGATCACGCGGCGGCAGGAACGCGCCTGCGGCCTCGTCGAGCGATCTGCGGGTGGGCGGCGCGAGCGCCGGCTGCTGCAGCGGGCGGCCGGCCTGTTCGCGCGTGCGGCCCAGGTGAGCGCCAGACGCCGCGTCGAGCCGACGTGCGGCGCGGCCATCGGCCGCCGCCTCCGCGACGCGGAATCGGCCACGCGGGCCCTGCTCGACGCCATCCCGCGCGCCACGTAGTGTCCCGCCCGTGACCGCCGACGACCCGCTCGCCGCCATCGCGCGCGTTCGCGAGCGTGCCGAGGGAACGCCGGCCGACGTCGCCTTTCTGGTCGAGTGCCTCGGGGCGCCGACGAAGGCGGTACAGCGTCGCGCGGCCGAGGCGCTGGGTGCGCTGTCCACCGCCGGGATCGCCGTCCATGCGGCCATCGCGCCGGTACTGGCCGCTCCCGCCCTGCGCACCCGCTTCGGCGCCGCCTACGCGCTGTCGCTGCTCGGGCCGTCACCGCCGGGGTGCGTCCCGGTGCTGCTCGAGACGCTGGGGGCGGACGACGGCGATCTGCGCTGGGCCGCGGCGACGCTGCTGCTCCCCTTCGGCACCGGTGTGCTGCTGCAGCCGCTGCGGGCGCTCGTCCGGACCGGCAACGTGGCGCAGCGGAAGATGGCGCTCTACTGTCTGCGCGACGTGCAGCCGCCGCCGGTCGGCCTCGAGGACGAGCTGCGAGCGGCGCTCGGCGACGAGGCGTCCGTCGTGCGCCTGGCCGCGATGGCGGCCCTGGCCCGGCTCGGGCGCGATCGGGCCGTCGTCTCGCGCGTGCTCGTGCCGCTCCTCGAGGACGCCGACCTCGGCGTCCGTCGGGCGACGGCGGCGACGCTCGGACGGCTCGGTGCCGCCGATGCGTCCGTACGCGACGCGCTGGCGCGGGCCGCGACCAGCACGGACGCGGCCCTGGCGAAGGCCGCGTCCAACGCCCTCACGCGCCTCTGATCACGCCACCTCGCCGACGAGGATCACCTCGAAATGGAGCTTGGCGCCGCCCGGCTCCACGTCGATGCGGAAGGTGGCGCCATCGGTGATGTTGCCGGCGATGAGCTGCCGCGCGAGCGGCGTCTCGACTTCGGTCTGGATGGCGCGCTTCAGCGGTCGGGCGCCGTACACCGGATCGTAGCCGCGATTCGCCAGCCAGTCGCGGGCGGCATCGGTGAACTCCAGGGTCATGTGGCGATCGGTGAGGCGTCGCTCGAGCCGTCGCAGCTGGATGTCGACGATCTTGCGCACGTCCTCGCGCTCGAGAGCGTGGAACACGACGATGTCGTCGACGCGGTTCAGGAACTCCGGCCGGAAGTGCTGGCGCAGCGCCTGCAGGACCTCTTCGCGGATGGTGTCATAGGAGCCGCGCGCCCCGATGATGGCCTGGCTGCCCAGGTTGGACGTCATGATGACGACGGTGTTCTGGAAGTTGACCGTGCGGCCCTGGCCGTCGGTGAGCCGTCCGTCGTCGAGCAGCTGCAGCAGAACGTTGAAGACGTCGTGATGCGCCTTCTCGATCTCGTCGAAGAGCAGGACGGAGTAGGGGCGGCGTCGCACCGCCTCGGTGAGCTGCCCGCCCTCTTCGTAGCCGACGTATCCGGGCGGGGCGCCGATGAGCCGCGCCACGGTGTGCTTCTCCATGTACTCGGACATGTCGATGCGGATCATCGCCTGCTCGCTGTCGAACAGGAACTCGGCGAGCGCGCGCGCGAGCTCGGTCTTGCCGACGCCGGTGGGGCCCAGGAAGATGAACGAGCCGATCGGCCGGTTCGGATCCTTGATGCCCGCGCGGGCACGGATGACGGCGTCGGCGACGGCGCTGACGGCCTCGTTCTGGCCGATGACGCGCTGGTGGAGGTGATCGGCGAGGCGCACGAGCTTCTCGCGCTCGCCCTCGACCAGCTTTGCCACCGGCACGCCCGTCCAGCGCGACACCACTTCGGCGACGTCCTCCTCGTCGACCTCTTCCTTGAGCAGCCGCTTGCCGCCGGCCTGGTCGTCGAGCGAGGCTTCGTCGTCGTGCAGCTGGCGCTCCAGCGCGGCGAGCCTGCCGTACTTGAGCTCGGCGACCTTGTTGAGGTCGTAGGCGCGCTCCGCCTGCTCGATGGCGAGGCGGGTCTCCTCGATCTGCTGCTTGATCTCGCGCAGGTTGCCGATCTTGCCCTTCTCGGCCTCCCACTGCGCGCGCAGCGCCTCCGACGACGAGCGCAGCTCGGCCATCTCGGCCTCGAGCTTCACCAGCCGATCCCGCGACGCGGTGTCGGTCTCCTTCTTGAGGGCCTCGCGCTCGATCTCGAGCTGCATCAGCTTGCGATCGACCTCGTCGAGCTCCTCGGGCTTCGAGTCGATCTCCGTCCGCAGCCGCGCCGCCGCCTCGTCGACGAGGTCGATCGCCTTGTCGGGCAGGAAGCGGTCGGTGATGTAGCGGTCGGAGAGGACGGCGGCGGCGACGATCGCGCTGTCCTTGATGCGCACGCCGTGGTGCACCTCGTAGCGCTCGCGCAGACCGCGCAGGATGGAGATGGTGTCCTCCACCGACGGCTGCGGCACCATGACCGGCTGGAAGCGTCGCTCGAGGGCGGCGTCCTTCTCGATGTACTTGCGGTACTCGTTCAGCGTCGTGGCGCCGATGCAGTGCAGCTCGCCGCGGGCGAGCATGGGCTTCAGCAGGTTCGACGCGTCCATCGAGCCTTCGGCGGCACCGGCGCCGACGACGGTGTGGAGCTCGTCGATGAAGAGGATGATCTGGCCGTCGGACGACTGGACCTCCTTCAGGACGGCCTTGAGCCGCTCCTCGAACTCGCCCCGGAACTTGGCGCCGGCGACGAGCGCGCCCAGGTCGAGGGTGATGAGCTTCTTGTCCTTCAGGCCCTCCGGCACGTCGCCCTGCACGATGCGCTGGGCGAGACCCTCGACGATGGCCGTCTTGCCGACCCCAGGCTCGCCGATCAGCACCGGGTTGTTCTTGGTGCGACGCGACAGCACCTGGACGACGCGACGGATCTCCTCGTCGCGACCGATCACCGGATCGAGCTTGCCCTTGCGGGCGGCGTCGGTGAGGTCGCGGCCGTACTTGGCCAGCGCCTCGTAGGTGGCCTCGGGCTCGGGGGAGGTGACGCGCTGGTTGCCGCGGACCTTCTGCAGGCTGCCCATCAGCTTGTCGCGGGTGAGTCCGAGCTCCCGCGCGACCGTGCCGTTCTCGTCGACGACCGCGAGCAGGACGTGCTCGACGCTCAGGTACTCGTCCTTGAGCGCCTTCATCTCGTCCTCGGCTTTGCCGAGGAGGTTCGAGAGGCGCTGGGTGAGATACGCCTGCGACGGCCCACCCGAGGCACTCTTCACCTGCGGGCGGCGATTGAGCTCGCGCTCGAGCGCATCGCGGACCGCCCGCGGGGCGACCCCCGCCACTTCGAGGAGGTTCCCGGCGAGGCCGTCCTCCTGATCGAGCATCGCGAGCAGCAGATGCTCGACGTCGATGCCCTGATGATTGCGCCGCGAAGCGATGCCGCCCGCCTGCTGCAGCGCCTCCTGCACCTTGTGCGTCATCCGGTTCACGTCCACCATGGGTCGCGAACCTGCGCATGAGCGGGGGCGCGGTCAACCCGCGCGGGTCAGTTCTCGGTGGGCGGCTGGGGACGAGGACCGGTGAGCAGCTGCGGGGCGAGCCCGCGCAGGACGTCCGCGAGCTTGCCGACGAGGAGTACGGCCTCGTCCCACATGGTGCGCGCGATGTCACGGATGGTGGAACCGAGGCTCCACTGCGTGCGTGTCTCCTGCAGGCGGAGTGAGCGCCCACAGCCGCCCATCTGCAGGGCGAGGTGCGCGGCGACGGCGTCGCCCTCACGCACGCAGAGCTTGTAGTAGGTGCCGGACGGTCGACGCTCGGCTTCCACCGTGTGGGGAATGGCGGCGAGCTTGAGGCAACGTTCCCGCCGTCGGAGCGCGGCGCCGTTGCGATCGCTGACGAACACCACGGCCTGAGGATCCTCCGCCACCGCGTTCCACATCGCCCGCCCTCCCATCGGGTGTGTACCGCTCGAAGGGCATGTGTGCAACAAGCGGGCCCATGGCGAGCCGCGAGATCGCGGGGACGACGATCGACCTCCGTCTCGGGAACATCACGCACGAGAGCCTGGATGCGATCGTCAACGCCGCCAATCGTTCACTGCTCGGTGGCGGTGGTGTCGACGGGGCCATCCACGCCGCGGGCGGTCCCAGCATCCTCGAGGAGTGCCGCCGCCTCGGCGGGTGCCCGACCGGCGAGGCACGGATCACGGGGGCAGGGCGCCTGCCGGCCAGGTACGTCATCCACACCGTCGGACCGGTCTTCCGCGATGGCGGTCCGGAGGACGCGGGGCTGCTCGCCGCGGCCTATCGCAACAGTCTGGCGCTGGCCCGGGAGCATGCCCTCCGTTCGGTGGCGTTCCCGTCCATCTCGACGGGGGCCTACGGCTATCCGATCACGGCGGCAGCCCCGATTGCGCTCGGGAGCGTCGCGGCGATCTGCCGCGAGCACCCGGGCAGTCTCGATCTGGTTCGGTTCGTCCTGTTCGGCGGCGGCGACCTGGCCGTCTACGAAGCCGCCCTGGCAGGCCTCTGAGGGCCGGCCGTGTCCTTCCCACGTGGGTCGAGCGCGATGGCCCCTCTCGACCCGTGGGCTCGCTCGGGTTGCGACTCGCCAGGGAGCATGGCATCGGTGAAACCATCGTCGCACCGCTCCGGTCGCGACGGGAGGAGGATGCGGATGCGTCTCAAGCGGATGGTGATCGCGGGTCTGCTGGGTGCGGCACTGACCATCGGTGCAGCGAGCCCGGCTCGGGCCCTGACGCAGGGGGAGGAAGCCGGCTTCTCGTTGCTGGCGGCGGCGGCGAACCTCTTCTACACGCCGGCGAAGACGATCGTGGCCGTCGTCGGCCTACCCGTCGGCGCCTTCGCGGGATGGGTGTCCGGCGGCGAGGAGCGGTCGGCCTACGCCATCTGGGTGCCCACGTCGGGCGGCGATTTCTTCCTCACCACCGATCACATGGACGGCTCCGAGCCGATCCAGTTCTGGGGTGACGACTACGCCGATACGCCGTCGACGATGGCGAACAGCTCCGACGGCAACTACATGTACCACAGCGCCTACGACAGATAGACGGGGAGCAGGGCCGCACTCCACGGCCCGATCGACCACAGCGCGTAGACGAAGGCCGTCAGCGCCAGCGCGGGGCGGGCGAGCCGGCTGCGCGTGCCGAGCTGCCACACGAGCAGGACGCACGCGCAGGCCTGGAGCTTGAACGCCCAGAGCGCGGGACCGGTGCCGAGGTGCTGCATCGCCCAGGCGACGACGGGGTTGCCCTCGCCGAAGCCGACGTGGCTCACGCCGACGTACGTCGCGACGCCGTCGAAGACCTGAAACATCAGATTGAGTAGTACGAGCGCAGCCAGGCCGCGCTCTTCGGTTCCGGACACGGAGGCCCCTCCGTCCTGCTGCCGTCGGACGCCCTGCACGAGGCGTCGTTGGCGCGAGGGAGGTGTCTCGCGTCCGGGGTCGCGCCGTCAAGCGCGCAACGCATGGCGGAGACTACGGTTCCCGGCGCTCGAACGAGCGGATCAAGAAGGTGCGCGAGCCGCGGTCGACGAGGCCCTCGATGCGGATCGCCGTGCCCGACGGCACGGCGAGCAGGTCCGTCACCAGCGCCGGGGCTCCGCTCGCCAGGAAGTTGGGATCGAAGGGCGCCACGGCGTCGAGCACGTCGACGCCGTCCGCGGGGACGTCGCCGCCCACCGTCCGCGCCTCGGTGACTCCGATCAGCCGATCTGCGTCCTTGCCGTGGCCGAGGAAGGCGAACGACGCAACCGTGAAACCGGCCGTGTTCGCGACGGCGCGATCGGTGGTGAGGACGCCGTCGAGCCGCAGCAGCAGCGCGGGGCCGAGCTTTGGCGAGGGGAGCTCCGTCGCCAGGGCTGCGATGGAGACGAGGACGAGGGCGGCGCCGAGGACCCGGACGAGCGATCGCATCGCCGCGGACTCTGGCGCGCGACTCGCTCCGGGGCAAGCACTCGCGATGCGGCCGGTGCGGGTAGCGAGGCGGGATGTGACGTGCTACATGCCCGCACTCGACTACGGGAGAGGTGACCGAGTGGTCGAAGGTGCACGCCTGCTAAGCGTGTGTAGGGCTTTAAAACTCTACCGAGGGTTCGAATCCCTCCCTCTCCGCTCCCAGTGACCGCCGGTCGCCAGGGCGCCCGAGGCGCCGGGCGGCCGGTGCTACTGGATGCCGCGCGCGGTGCGCACGCGCTCGGCGGCCTCGCCCACGTACAGGCGGAACCGTCCGGGCGGACCCTCGACGAGGTACGGCTGCGGATAGGTGGGACCGTTCACGCGCCCGACCCAGCGGCGGAGGACGGTGAGCTCGTCCGGCGTGGCAGGATCCAGCTCGAGACACTCTTCGCCGATCCGGACCTTCGCATCACGGACGGATTCAGCTGCAGGAACCGTCTTCGCCATCAGGGCTCTCGAGCGTGCCATGCCGATACTCATAGCAGGTAGTGTGCCGCTCGATCCCACGCAACTGCGTGGTCGGCGCGACCCAAAACCCTGCAAACATGCGCGGCATGGCGTGACGGCACGGCCAACGCCACACTGCAGCGCCATTGCCCGACTGCATGTGGGGTACCGGACGAGTCAGATCGAGATACGGACGCAGCGGTAGCACCCGCCCATGTCCGGTCCGATCACTCGTAGAGGGCTTTGTCCTCGGACTTGTACCGCCGCATCTTGATGCCCGGGGCGACGGCGACGCCGTCCTCGCCGAGCGATCCCTGGATGTAGACGGGTACGTACTTCTCCCAGCGTCCGACCTCGGGATCGGCGTCGCCGGTGGTGAGCACCTTGTTGTACAGCACCTCTTCGGCGGCGGCGCGGGCGCGTGCGTACTGGTCGGTGCTCATGGTGCGGGTGTCGGTCCGCTCACCGCTGTCACCGTCGTCGACCAGTGTCAGCGTGAGCTGCCCGCGCTCGAGGCTGACGCCCTTGTCGGCGAGCTCGCCGTTGCTGCGATCGCCGTCGAGCAGGCCGGGATCGAGGTCGAGGCCGGCGGGCCCGAGCAGGCTCGGATTGTCGCTCAGCAGCTCGCGATCGAGCGGGAGCGCGCCGGGACCGGGACGATCCTTCAGGCGCTCGCGCGCGGTCTCGGCGGCATCGGAGTCGGGAAAGTGCTCGGCGATCGACGCCAGCAGGAGATGCTCCGCGGGTGAGCCCTTGATCTTCTCGAGCATCGTGTCGGCGAGCTTGTCCTGCAGCGTCTTGACGTGATCGGGGTCCGGGTCGGGGGCGGTCTGGTAGTGCATGAGCGCGCGCTCGTAGTTGCCGGCACGCTCGTACGCGGTGGCGAGCCGCGCGTGCACCTCGGGGGCGTCGGGCGAATTCGGCTCGCGCGCGAGCAGCTCTTCGCCACGCTGGATGATCTCGTCGTTCGACGCCGGATCGTTGCGCCAGGCCTTCCAGGCACGGGTGGCGACGCCGATCAGATTGAGGACGCCGAGCGACTGCGCGGCCTGCGCGCCCTGGCTGCCGAGCTGCATGGCGCCGTAGAGCGCGCTGCGTCCGTCGGTGCCACCGAGGAGCACGTACTTCGCGACCTCCTGGGTGTGATGGCTCTCCGCCGCGTCGAGCGCATCGAGACGATTGTACTCGGGGCTCGCGAGGAGTGCTGCGGCCTGGCGTCCGACGCCGGAGTCGTCGTCGGCGAGATCGGCGAGCGCGTCGCGTGCCTCGACCCGATGCCCGGACTGATCGCGTGCGACGACGGCGACGAGGCGCGCGCCGGGGGCGAGGTCGCTGTCGGGGTGCGCGTTGAGGAACCGCTGTGACGTGGCCATCATGGCCTGTGGGTCGCCGAGCGCCGCCGCGACCGCGAGGGCGTGGTAGTCGTCGGTCTCGGGGCCGGGCGCCGGGAGCAGGGGCTCGTCGGACGGCCACCGCCCGGCTTCCTCCGCGGTGCCGCGGCGGGCCATCGCCGTGGCCAGGTCGTCGAGCGGGTCCTCGGCCTCGTCGGCGCAGCCGTCGAGACGCTGCGCGCTGGTCAGGTAGAAGCGGGCGCGATCGAGGTCGCCGTCGTCGAGCGCGCCGGTGCCGAGATCGATCGTCTCGGTGCAGAGGGCCTCGGCGCGCTTCTCGCCCAGGCGTCGCACCGCGGCGACGATGTCTGGCGCGTCGTTCGTGAGCGGGTCGCGACGCAGCAGCGTGCGGTAGCGCGCCAGCGCCTCGCGCTCCGGCGGTGACAGGCGGTTGTAGCTCCACAGGTTCACCGCCGTGGTGGCGACGGCGTCGACCGCGCTGCCGGCGATGAGGAACGGATTGATCGCGGCCAGGAAGGCGGCGCCCGTGAAGACACCGAACGGCCGCACGGCATCGTTCAGCAGGCTGGCGCGACGATTGTGCGTGTCGTTGTCGATGAGCCGCTCGGCGGCGGCGGCGTCCTCGTTCTCGAGCGCGTGGGTCGCGAGCTTCTGGATGACGGGATCGGGGTTGGCGTCGAGGACGTCCTCCAACGCGGCGCGCCGCGCGTCGCGCGTGCTGACGAGGCTGGCGGCGAGCAGGCGCACGCCGTCGGTGAGTCCGGTCTTGCGCAGCCCGGCGTCGACGCGCTGCTGATCGAGCCGCTCGAACTCGACCACCGAGGCGTTGGCGGCGGCCCCGTCACCGCGGAGCACGTCGGTCATGGCCTCGTGGACGCGGGCCTCGATGGCGGCGTCGTTGCGCGACGCCTCGTCGAGGAGCGACGAGGTCCCGGCGCGCGCCGAGACGGCGCACAACACGAGGACCGCTGCGAGCACGCGACGCATCAGCGATAGCGTTGCAGGACGGCCGTCTTCCACGCTTCGGTGGCCGTGAAGCGCGCCTGACCTTCCGGCTTCTCGCGGGCGCCGTCCCAGGTGGCGACCTTGCGGTAGGCGTCGAGCGCGCGGTCGACGCGCGTGAGGAACTCGTCCTCGTCGAAGGCCAGCGGGCGCTCGTGCTCGTCGACGTACTGGTGCGCGATCTGGGAGTAGAGGTCGCCGAGTCCGAGGATGTGCGCGGGCAGGTTCTTCGAGTCGGCGTGCTTCTCGACCAGGAAGCGGACGGCGCGCTCGGCGGTGGCGTCGCCGCTCTCGAGGACGTTGCGGTGCTCGACGACGAGGCGGACGGTGGCGCGCTCGAGCCGCTCCTCCTCGACCTCGGCGAGCGTCGCGTACGGCGTCTCCTTGTAGCGGTCGACCAGCACGCCCCAGGCGTCGAGCTTCTGACGGATGATGGCGAGCTGCGCGTTGATGTCGGCGCCGTCCTCGGGCATGGCCGCGACCTTGGCGAAGGCGGCGGCACGCTCGGCACCGTCCTTGGCCGGTGCGACGAGCGGTGAGCCGCTCATGGCCGCGACCTGTGCATACGCGTCGGCCGCTCTCTGGAACTCGCGCAGCCGTTCGAGGACGCGGGCGCGGCTGTAGGTGGTGACGTCGCGCAGCTTGCCGGGGAAGCGTTTCTCCCAGGCCTCGAGGCGGGTGAGCGTCAGCCGGTAGAGGTCGTGGCCGGTGGGATCGCGCGGCGGCGGGAAGCGGTAGACGTCGTCGTTCAGGTGCCAGGAGAGGGTGGCTATGACCTCGAGCAGGTCCTCGTAGGGGGCGAAGGCCCCGGTGGCATCCCCGGCTCGGGCGGGAGGCGGCAGGCAGAGCGCCGCCAGGGCGGCCGCGACGAGCATCAAGCGCAGACGCATGGCTCGGGTCGCATACCACATGCGGATGCCTGGGCAAGCGGCGTTTCTTGCCCGGGACGGGGGGCTTCGCTACACCGGCGCCTCTGCGAGTCCTCGTCCTTCTGCTCCTCGTCCTGTGTGCGCCCGGCGCCGCCCGGGCCGACGGTCTCGCTGCCGTCCGCGAGCGGGGGACCCTGCGCTGGGGGGGCGATCTGCAGGGCGGCGAGCCCTACGTGTTCCAGGACCCCGACGACGAGACGAAGATCGCCGGCTTCGAGGTCGACATCGCCGACGCGCTCGCGCGCCGGATGGGGCTGCGGGCCGAGTTCGTGCAGAACGACTGGGGGCTCCTCGTACCCTCGCTCGAGCGCGGTGACTTCGACGTCATCCTGAACGGCCTCGAGGTGACGGAGGGGCGCCGGGGGCGCGTGCTGTACACGCGGCCGTACTTCGCCTTCGCGGCGACGCTGGTGGTGCGGAGGGACGATCGCGCGACGTCGCTCGCCGACCTGCACGGCCGGCGCGTTGGCACGCTCGGTGGATCGCTGTCGCACGACTTCGTCGCGGCGGATCCGGCGGTCGAGGTGGTCCTCTACGAGGGGACGGAGGAGCCGTACCTCGACCTCGAGCAGGGACGGCTCGACGGTGTCGTCCTCGACGACATCATCGCGGAACGCTTCGGGCTGGTGCGGCCGACGTTGCGCGGCGCCGGCGTGGTGGGCGAGGGCACCTACGCGATGGCCGTCCTGCCCGGCGAGGAGTCGCTGCGGGCCGCGCTCGACCAGGCCCTCGCCGACATGATGCGCGACGGCGAGCTGCGCCGCATCCTCGAGCAGTGGAAGCTCTGGAACGACCTGCAGGAGCGGCTCGAGGCGAACGTCACCGCCGCCGTGCCGGCGCCGCCGCGTCCGACCATGTCGCGTACGCAGCTCCTGCTGTTCCTGCGCGCGACGTGGAACACCGTCGTCATCTCGGTGCTGGCGATGATCCTGGCGGTGACGGGCGGGCTGCTGCTGAGTCTGGCGCGCCGCTACGGCGGCGGCGTCCTGCGCACGCTCGCCGTCGGCTACGTCGAGCTGTTCCGCGGCACGCCGGTGCTGCTGCAGCTCTACGTGCTCTACTTCGGGCTGGCGCCGATCGTGGCGCTCGACCCGTTCGTCGCCGCCGTGATCGGGCTCGGGCTCAACTACGCGGCGTACGAGTCGGAGCTGTACCGCGCCGGGCTCGAGGCGGTGCCGCCGGGACAGACGGAGGCGGCGCTGTCGCTCGGCATGTCGCGCGGCCAGGCGCTGCGCCGCATCGTCCTGCCGCAGGCGACACGGATCGCGCTGCCGGGGGTGGCGAACGATTTCATCGCGCTCCTGAAGGACACGTCGCTGGTGTCGGTGATCACGGTCGTCGAGCTGACGAAGCAGATGACGATCACCGCGGTGTACCTGCAGAGCTGGCTGGTGCCGGGGCTCTTGTGCGCGGCCCTCTATCTCATGCTGAGCATCCCGCTGTCGCGGCTCGCGGCGCGGCTCGAGCGCCGGTTGGCGCCGGCATGACCGCGGTCATCACGGTGCGCGGGCTCCACACCCGCTTCGGCGCGACCGAGGTGCTGCGCGGCATCGACCTCGAGGTCGGGCGCGGCGAAGTGGTGGCGGTGCTCGGGGGCTCGGGCAGCGGCAAGACGACGCTGCTGCGGGCGCTCAACTATCTGACGCCGTTCCAGGACGGCGAGGTCGAGGTCGCGGGCCACCGGCTCCGTCCCGGGATGTCGGAACGCACCGATGCGGCAGCGCTGCGGGCGGTGCGCACGCAGGCGGGCATGGTGTTCCAGAGCTTCAACCTGTTCCCGCACCTGACCGCGCTGGCGAACGTCATGGAGGCGCCACGTCACGTGCTGGGGCTCGGGGCCGACGCCGCGCGCGAGCGGGCGCAGGCGTTGCTGGCGCGGGTCGGACTCGCGTCGCATGGCGACGCGTATCCGCACCGTCTCTCGGGCGGCCAGCAGCAGCGCGTCGCCATCGCACGGGCGCTGGCGATGGAGCCGGCGGCGCTGCTGCTCGACGAGCCGACGTCGGCGCTCGATCCGCGCCTCGTGGGCGAGGTGCTGGCGGTGATCACCGATCTCGCCGCGGCGGGCCAGACGATGGTCGTCGTCACGCACGAGATGGGCTTCGCGCGACGGGTCGCGCATCGCGTGGTGGTGCTGGCCGACGGTCGGGTGGTGGAGCAGGGCGCGCCCGACGACGTGCTGTCGCGCCCGCAGGCGCCGGAGACGCGGGCGCTGCTAGGCCAGTAGCACCGCGATCAGACCGACGAGGAAGATGCCGTCGAACGTGCCGGCGCCGCCGATCGACGCCACCGGCGCGCCCATGCTGCCGATGCGGTAGAGGTTCGTCAGGTCGGCGCCGATGAGCGTGCCGAGGCTGCCGGCGGCGTAGGCCAGCGCGGGCGCGTGGTCGGGCGAGAGCACGATGGCGATGCCGGCGGCGATCGGGCCCGGCAGGAATGCCGGCATGGCGATGCCGAGCTTGGGCACCGGACGCGCGATGGCGTGCACGATGGCGGCCATCAGGACGGTGGCGATGGCGCCGAGGCCCCACATGCCGGTCGTCGACAGGAAGTAGAGCGAGAGGCCGGTCGGGATGAGCGCGCCGCCGATGTTGACGGCGAGGACCGTGCCCGGCGAGCCGTCGGCGTTCCGGAAGCGCGACACCGGGATGTTGATGCTGCTGCCGATCAGCGACGCCACGAGGAACGCGAACACGAACCGATGCGGGATGCCGGCCTTCTCGTAGGCGTACTCGATGACGTCGAGCTCGATGAAGGCGAGCACGAGGCCGGTGAGCGCGCCGAGGATCGCGAGCGGGATGGGGCGTGCGCGCAGCATGCGGGGGGCGTATCGGTTTTGCCGGCCGGTCGCCAGGGAACGCGGGGCGCGCTCCGTCGGACGGTATGGACGCGGTGCTGCGCGCGGACTCCCGAGGGCGGAAGGGCGCACCGGCTCGTCTCCGAAAAGCACCGCCGAGAGGACGATCCGGCGGAGTGGCGGGATACCGCGCTGGCCATCGCGATCGACTTGCGGGGCCCGGAGGTGGCTGGTAAGTAGCCGGCCTTCCTGCTGCGCGCCCATAGCTCAGTTGGATAGAGCGTCTGGCTACGAAGGCCACGGGCCGACAGATTCTCCCCAACGAAACGCGACAGGCGCCAACCCGTCCCTAGACGGCACCCTCGGTTTTCCCTGGCAGTTGGGATCAATCCGGGGGTCTCGTGCACAGGTGCTGCACAGGGCTCGAGACTCCGGAAGGGGGATCGATGCCGAGAGCAGCGGGGAAGACGACGGTTGCGGCGATCGAGAGCGCCTGCGCGGAGCGTGAGCGCCTCCGCGCTGAGATCGAACCCACCGTCCGGCGCATCCGCACCCTGAGCCGCTTCATCGCGTCGGGGGGCGCCGTCCTCGGACGGGACATGCGCGGCCCGACGCTCGCGCAGCGCATGGTGGCGTTCCTGCGGGAGCGTGGCAAGCCGATGGCGCCGCGCGAGCTCCTCGACGCGCTCGAGGCGACGGGGGTCGTCGTCGGCGGCAAGGGCCGGCACGGCCGGCTACTCGTCGTCCAGATCACGCTCACGCGCAGCGCGCTGATCGAGCGCGTCGACTACGGCCGGTACGGTCTCGCGGAGTGGTCGGCGTCGACGGGCCGCATGCGGCGCACCGGCTGAACCGGCGGTCATCGAGGGCGTAGGGGCATGGACCACCGCGACGATCGACTCGGGCGCTGCGGCGCACCAGGCGCACGGTCGATCTGCGCGCAGCCGTAGGAGCTGAACGATGCGGATGGGGCGGGGTTGTGGACGGAGCGGAGTGGATGGGCGGCGACGACGACTGCAGCACGTCGTCGCCGCCACGGGCGGGATGGGGCATCGGTAGCATGCGACGCGACACTGCCAAGCCCCTTTTGCACGACGCGTTGCGCGATGTCGTGGTGCCCGCGGAGGCGGCTCCCCAGCCGCGGGACGGACATCACCACGACATCGCGGAGCACGTCGCGGTCTCCGTGACGTCGCCGCCGCCGCGCCGGCGCGTGATCGCCGTCGGAAAGAAAACCAACGGGCGCTGGCAGGTGCGCACCAGCCTGTGGCGCTACCTGACGGCGACGGCGCTGAGCCAATGAAGAAGCGCGGCATCGTCGTGGGGACGTTCCACGAGGTCGAGTACGCGTTGGTTACTCGTGCTGGCGACCTCACGGCGTCGCTGGTGGTCCGCGTGCCGGGTCCTACCGTGTCGGTCCATCTGCAGGAGAGACCCAAGACCGCGTGTGGGATCGATGCGACGCCGATGCGTCGCGCGGGCTCGACCGTCATGCGGGTTCCGTCGTCGGGCTGGCCGGGATTCCTAGCGCGCGTCCATTGGCTGTGCGCCCGCTGCAGCGACGTCGCGTTCGCACGCGCGCGTAAGGTGCAACGCGCGGAGGCGAGAGCGTGACGGCGCTCGAGCAGCGCGTCCTCGACGCCCTCGCCGATGGGCCGGCTAGGCTCGCCGGCATCGTGACCCGCGTTCACGCGCATCGCTTCGGTGTGCGCGACGCACTGCTGCGGCTTCGCGCCCGTGGTGACATCGAGCAGACGCGTCCGGGTGGCCACACCTGGCGGCTGGCGAATCGGAAGGGGCGCGCCTCGTGAGGCGCACGCTGCTGAAGATCGCCCCGGCGCGGGTGGGACTGTTCGCGCGGGAGAGTTTGTCGTGAGCTGGGCCGAGCGCTGGCTGTGGCTGCTCGTGCTCGTGGTCATTCTCGCGGTGGCAGCCTCGTGGCCGGCACCGCGCCCGGTATCGGGCGAGGAAGAGATGCTCCGTCGATTGGTGGGTTCACCATGTTGAGCGCGTTGCGCGATGGTCTGCGCGGTGTGGTTGCAGCACGAGCGTCGTGCACCATGCCGTCCCATCCTGGAGTCGTCGCCAGGACCTCGCAGGCCATCGCGGAGCGTGCATCCACCAGGCCGCTCGTAGTCCGGAGAGGCATCACGTTGCTGGTTCTTCCGCGCGAGGCCAGCGACCCGAGCCGTGGCATCGGCCCTGCACGGGCCACGGGGGCAGTGTTGCGCGCGGTCCGGGAGTGGCCGCCATACGCGAGAAAGGCGCGCGGCGTCGTGCAGGGCAACGACGCCGCGGCCGACCGCAGAGACGCGTTGCGTGCTGGTGCGGACGGTGGACGGCGCGGGGTGGGTCTCGGCCGGTTCAACGTCACCGTGGGGGCGGCCGGCCGCACCAGCACGGAGCGCGAGCTCCACAAGACGGAGGGAACCATGCTGACTCCCATTGGTTGGGTCGTGTGCCTGATCGCCGGCGTCGTGTTGCTGCCGCTGGCGATCGCGGTCGTGCTGCTCATGGCCGGCGTCTACGTCGTCGGTGGAGTCGACGCGTGAGCTACGCACGTGATGGTCGCGTGGTCGCGCGGCAGACGACGCGGACGCAGTTGCTCACGACGACGTCGGCGACCGAGCCGGACATCCTCGCCGGCGCCGACTTCCGGAAGCACATGGGCACCGTGAGCACGACGCCGGAGCGCAAGCTCATGGTGGCGGTGCTCGAGGATGCGTTTCTCACGTGGCTGCGGGTGCCAGCCCTGGTCGGGCGCGAGTGGGAGTGGTTCGCGTCTGCCGCAGACTCCTGGCCGTTCGACTTCGAGCGGATATGCCAGGCGCTCGAGTTCAACGCCGCGGCCATCCGTCGCCGGCTTCGGGAGATCGCGCAACACAGTGCCGATCGCGTTGCCGTGGCGGCGGCCGAGAGCGGGCTCCTCGCGAAACAGCCGCGGCGCCACATCGTGCGCGTGCGCGAGCGGATCAACCCATGTCGGCCGCCACGTCGGCGCTCGGGTGGGCGTCCACGCGAGCCGCGGCTGGTGACACGCGGCTTCGGCGGCAGCGGACTCTAGGCGGGCACTGGGGGGCGGGGTGGGATGACTTGGGTGAAGCTCGACAACGGGTTTCGAGAGCATCGCAAAGTGCTCCGCGCCACACCGGCCGGTGTGTGCCTGTGGGTCTGCGGGCTCGACTACTGCAACCGCCAGGCCGCGCATGACGGCTTCATCCCCGCGGAGGTCGTTCCGGTCCTGTACCCGATGCCGCAGCCGATGAAGGTGGCGCGGAAGCTCGTCGAGGTAGGGCTCTGGGAGACAGTCGAAGGCGGATTCCAGGTCCACGACTACCACGTCTACCAACCCACCGCCGAAGCGAAGGCGGCTCTCCGTGAGAAGCGCGCTGAGGCTGGACGTCGTGGCGGGCTGCGATCAGGAGAGAGCCGGCGTCAAACCAAAGCGGAAGCACCCCCGAAGCAAATTGCTTCGGGTTTGCCGCCAACCAACGAAGCAAACGCGAACCCCGTTCCCGTTCCCGTATTCCCGGGCACCGAATCTGTGACGTCCGAGTCCGAGACTGTCGCGCGCGCGGAGGAGGACCAGGACGTCGGACGTTCTGATTCACCACCAGGGTGGGACAGGGACCTGACGCCCGACCTCGAGGCGGAGCTGCAGCAGCGCTTCGTCGACGCCTTCCTGGCGGACCCCTCGACCGAGTGGGGGGCGTTCACGACGTGGTACCGGAATCATCCGCCCGGGCTCGATGCGAACTGGTCGGTGCTCGCCGATGCCTGGCTCCGGGGCATCACTGACAAGGGCGAGGCATCCGATCGGCCCCGGCGGCGCGGTCCGCGGGCCGTGCACGAGCTGCTCAACGGCGTCGGACGGCCGCTCGACGATCCCGAAGCGGTGCGCAAGGCCGAGCTCGCGCAGCAGGGGCGGCGGCTGCGCGCCATGGAGGGCGGCTGATGGTGCGCGTCCGCCGTGTGCACCAGACGCGCCGTCGACGGCCCCGCTCGGGCCGTGGCACCGGTGTGCGCACGGGGCGCGCGGCGCTCCTCGCCAGCGCGTACCGCGTCGACGAGCACCAGGTGCAGGCGGCGGTGTTCACCTGGGCGATGTGGCGCGGGCGCACCAACGTGCCCGCGCTGGGTCGGCTGCTGGCCGTGCCGAACGGCGGGCTGCGCGCGAAGGCGACGGCGGGGAAGCTCCGCGCGGAGGGTGTGCGAGCCGGCGTGCCGGACCTGGTGCTGCCCCTGGCGTGTCGCGGGTTCCACGGGTTGTGGCTCGAGGTGAAGCGCCTCGACGGCACGCTCGACCCGGACCAGATCGACTGGCTGCGGTACCTGGCGAGCGCGGGCTACTGCGCCGGCGCCGGCTGGGGCGTCGATGCGCTGCACTACGCGCTCAGCTGGTACGTCGGCGCCGCCCACGAGCTCGAGCAGATCGTCGTGCCGGTCACGGTGCAGCTCGTCGACGGCTACCACGAGTGGCGCCCGGTGGGGATGGCCTGATGGGGCGGCGGGCAGCGGCGAGACGCGTGGAGGACGACGCGCAGGACTGGGCGGCGATCACGCGCCAGGCGCGTGGCGGCCTGTCGCGGCCAGTGTTCGCGAAGCTGATGCACGCGAGCGTCGCGAGCATCGAGCACTGGGAATTCGGACGCACCGTGCCGTATCCCCGCTACCGCGAGCGGCTGCTGGCGTTCGCGGCGTCGCCACCGACGGCGCCCCTCTCGGACGTGCCGGTCGTCACGTACGCGACGCATACCGAGTTCGCCGCCGTGGGACGGCTGCGGCTCTTCACGGTCTTCAGCGGCCCGCGGAAGCAGCGCGTCGCCGAGGGCGTCGAGTTCGCCAACGGCTCGGTCGCGCTCTGCTGGACGCCGGCGATCCCGTCGACGTCGGCGGTCGGCATCGGCGTCTACACGGACATCCAGGCGGTCTGCGCGCTGCACGGACACGACGGTCCCATGGAGATCGTCGTGCGGGACCTGTGATGCGCGAGCCGCGTCGCTGCTGCGCCGTCGGGTGCACGGTCGAGGTGCCGACCCGCGTGTGGATGTGCGCGCGCCACTGGGGAATGGTCCCGGACGCCATCCGCGAGCGGCACGACGACCTGAACGCTCGTCGGTTGCGCGTCGAGAACCCTGGCCGGACGTACATCTGCACGCAGGCCGCGGCGATCTGGGCGGTGGCGCAGCAGGAGGGGACCGACGCCGGGACCAGCCCGATGGTCCATCTGGCGCGGCGGCTGCGGCACGGCACGTCGAGTGGTGGTGAGGTGGCGGCATGAAGCAGCCAGGGTTGTTCGTCTCCGTGGAAGGGATCGACGGCTCGGGGAAGTCCACGCTCGTCGCGGCGATCGGCGAGACCTTCAAGCGCGAGGGGCTGCTGGTGTGCACTACCCGCGAGCCGGGTGGCACCGAGGTCGGCAAGGCGATTCGCGCCATTCTGCTCGACACGTGGTGCTTTCCGCCGGTACCGATGGCCGAGCTCCTCCTGTACCTGGCCGATCGCGCGCAGCAGGTGGACACGGTGCTCAAGCCGGCGCTCGCGTGCAACGACCTGGTCGTCACGGATCGCTTCCACGACTCGACGATCGCGTACCAGGGCCATGGGCGCCAGGTTGCTGCACCCTCGAACATCGCCGCCTGGGATCGCGTCCTGGGGAGTCAGGGTCTGCGGCCAGACCTAACCGTTCTACTCGACTGCCCCGCGTTCGCTGGGCAATCGCGGCTGCGCGGTCGCGGTGGGCGTGCCGATCGGCTCGAGCGGTCCGGCGTCGAGTACTTCGCGCGCGTGCGGCAGGGGTTTCTCAACCAAGCGGCGTTCGAGCCTAGCCGATTCGTGGTGCTCGACGCGATGCGCTCGGCCAGCTGCGTGCAGGACGCGGCGGTGGCGGCGATCCGCGAGAAGCTCGCCGCGCGGGCGGGGCTGCAGCCGTGAGCGCGCTTCTGGAGACGCTCAACGCGGCGGTGCGCTTCACGCTCGATGACGGCCAGCGTGCCGCCGACGACTGGGGGGCCAACTGCGGCCCGGGCGCGCTGGCGGCGGCGCTCGACAAGACGCTCGACGAGGTGCGGCCGTTCCTCGGCGACTTCGAGACGAAGCGCTACACGAACCCGACGCTGATGCTCGACTCGCTGCGGCGCCTCGGTGTCGCCTGGCGTCTCACGACCGATCCATGGCCGCGGCGCGGGCTCGTGCGCATCCAGTGGGAAGGCCCGTGGACGGCGGCCGGCGTGCCGATCCGCGTGCGCTACCGGCAGACGCACTGGGTCGCCGCGGCCAGCGTCGACGGCGAGGTCGCCATCTTCGACATCAACTGCCTCTGCGTCGGCGGGTGGGTGTCGCTGCAGGAGTGGTCTGTCCGTGTCGTCCCATGGCTGCTGCGTGAGTGCGTCCCGAAGGCCAACGGGAAATGGCACTCGACGCATCGGCTCGAGCTGCCCGAGCTCCATGACGGTGCGCCGTGAGCGCGACGTCAGATCTGATCGCCGTGCTCCTGGCGGCCGAGATCATGAAGCACCGGTTCCGGTACGGAAACGAGATCGAGCTCCAGGACGGCTTGGCGGCGCTCCTGACGCGAAACGGCCTCGTCTTCGAGCGCGAGGTCCGGCTCGACGCCAAGGATCGCATCGACTTCATGATCGCGCCGGACATCGGCCTCGAGGTGAAGTGCAAGGGCCGGCTCGGGGACGTGCACCGCCAGATCGTGCGGTACGCGCGGCAGCCCCGCATCC
Organism: uncultured Binatia bacterium (SeqCode); assembly: GCA_964404165.1. GTDB lineage: Bacteria > Desulfobacterota > Binatia > DP-6 > DP-6 > DASYLJ01. The sequence continues at coordinate 54,591 of CAYOIZ010000004.1, forward strand.
ACACGCTGATGCTCGTGACCGACCGGCACCAGCTGACGCAGGGGCTGCCGGATACGCTGCATGGGACGACCCTCGTCGTCGTCTCGCTGCTCGGAGGCCTCCGGTGAAGACCTACGGCACCGTCGAGCGGGGTGGGGGCGAGTGGAAGATCGCGTGCGAGCCGCACGTGCGGATCCGGGCGAAGCGCGTGTTCGAACAGGTGAAGAAGTCCGACCACGCGTGGATCGGCCTGAGCGACACGCCGCGCAACGCGCTCGAGCTCCGGTGGTTCCTCGATCGCTTCCCGATGGACATGACGGCCGCGGACCGGGCCCACCTCGAGGCGCGCGCCGCCGAGCACGAGCACCGCCAGGAGCTGCTCTCCGGCATCCTCGAGGGGACGACGGCCCCGCGGGCCTTCGAGCTCGCCGTGCCGGCCCGGCCGTACCAGACGATCGCCGCCGAGCTCGTGCTGCGCTCGGGCGCGCTGCTGCTCGCCGACGACGTCGGGCTCGGGAAGACGGCCTCTGGCATCTGCGTGCTGACCGATCCGCGCACGCGGCCGGCGCTGGTGGTCACCCTGACGCATCTGCCGCCGCAGTGGGTGGCCGAGCTCCAGAAGTTCGCGCCGAGCCTGCGCGTGCGCATCCTGCGGAGCGGGCAGCCCTACGACCTGACGAAGTGGCGGGGCAAGCCGGTCGAGTTCCCCGACGTCATCATCACCAACTACGCGAAGTTGCACGGGTGGGCCGACACCCTGGCGCCGCTCGTCCGGACGGTGATCTTCGACGAGTGCCAGGAGCTGCGGTGCGGCCGCAGCAACAAGTACGACGCCGCGCGCCACCTGGCCGAGCACGCCGCGTTCAAGATGGGGCTCTCGGCCACGCCAATCTACAACTACGGCTCCGAGATCTTCCACGTCCTCGACTGCCTGTCGCCGACGCTGCTTGGCACCCGGTGGGAGTTCGGCCGGGAGTGGTGCACGGGCGGCGAGTTCGGCGACGGCTCGTGCATCAGCGATCCGAAGGCCTTCGGACACTTCGTGCGCGAGGAGGGGCTCATGCTCCGGCGCACGCGCGCCGACGTCGGCCGCGAGCTGCCGCCCATCTCGCGGGTGCCGCACCACGTCGACGCCGACCTTGACGCCCTCGAGGCGGTGCAGACGTCTGCACTCGAGCTCGCGCGGATCATCGTCGCCGAGAAGGAAGAGCACCGCGGTCAGAAGCTGCACGCGGCCAGCGACCTCAGCTACAAGCTGCGCGAGGCCACGGGGAAGGCCAAGGCGCCGCACGTGGCCGCGTTCGTGCGCCTGCTGATCGAGACGGGCGAAGCGGTCGTGCTCTACGGCTGGCACCACGCCGTCTACGACCGCTGGCGCCGCGAGCTCGGAGACCTGCAGCCGGCCTTCTTCACCGGGCACGAGAGCGTCGCGCAGAAGGTCGAGGCCCGCCGGCGGTTCGTCGAGGGCGAGACGAAGCTGCTCGTCATGTCGCTGCGCGCCGGCGCCGGGCTCGACGGCCTGCAGCAGGTCTGCCGAACCGTCGTCTTCGGCGAGCTCGACTGGTCGCCGGGCGTCCACGAGCAGTGCCTGGGCCGGGTGGCGCGCGACGGTCAGGCGCATCCGGTCGTCGGGTACTTCATGCTCGCCGACGTCGGCGCCGACCCGGTGATCGCGGACGTGCTCGGTCTGAAGCGGCAGCAGGCCGAGGGGATCGTTGATCCGGACGCCGAGCTGCTCGAGGACCTGCAGATCGATCCCGGGCACGTACGGCGCCTGGCGGAGGTCTATCTCGCGCAGCAGGCGAAGGCCGAGAAGGCAGCGGCACGCACCGCCGTCCCGGCGCGCTGGCAGAAAGAGGCCTCCGCGTGACGGCGCCGGCGATCGCGATGCCGACCGGGCGGGCGCACGGCGCGCGGGCGAAGTACGTCTTCGAGAAGTGCCGCTGCATGCCGTGCCGACTCGCGAACACGCGGTACCAGACGCTGCGCTACGCCCGGACACAGGTGCCGTGGCGCATCCGCTGCGTCGGCACTGGCCGGCTCTGGCTCGTGCAGCGGTCGGAAGATCGCGTGATCGACCTGCGCACACTCGATCGTGCGGCCGCGGTGGCGCGGTGCGCCGAGCTCAACGCCGCGTGGAAAGCGACGGTGGTGCACGATCCACTCTGGGCCTCGCCGGGCACCGTGACGGCTGTGCGTCGGCACCTGGCGAAGCTGGCGGCGAAGGGCGTCAGCATGAACCGCGTGGCGGCGGTCACGGGGCTGAGCCGGACGCGGCTGCTCGAGATCAAGCTGCAGCGCTCGTACAGCCGTGACCGCCCGCAGCGCCGGCGGCTGCGCCAGGAGACCGCCGAACGGATTCTCGCCGTGCAGATGCTCGTGACGCCGGCGGCCGGGGCCCGCGTGCCGGCCGAGCCGACGTGGGAGCGCATCAACCGGCTCCTCGCGCGGGGTGTGACGCGGACAGCGATCGCGCGCGCCATGGGCTCGGGGGCGAAGACGCCGGCGCTGCAGATCAGGCGAACGTCCGTGTTGCAGCGGACTGCAGACGAGGTGCGCGCGGTGTGCGCGCGCCTGGGGGGAGGCAACGGATGAAGGCCGCGACGTTCGTGTTCTTCTGGGGACCGTGGGCGGTCGGGGCGTTCGTGCTCGGCGTCCTCGCCTTCGCGCCCCATCTCGAGAGCTGGGAACGGTCCTACTGCGACGGCAGCAATCTCGTCATCGAGCGGTTCGATGCCGACACCGGACTGCGGTCGTTGGGCATCGCGGTCGACGGCTGCGCCGATACGGAGGTCTGAGATGGGGAAGATCGGGCAACGGCTCGTATTCGAGGTGATCTCGACGCACGCGGAGAAGCGTTCGGAGCACCACATCGCGCGCTACGCGGTCCTGCGGTCGCGTGGCGATGGCATCTCTCCGCACGCGTTGCTGACGGGCGATACCAGCGAGGGCGACAACCTACGATGGCATGTGCCCACCGACGAGGCCATGCCGGAGATTGGCAGCCAGATGGTCTTCGTCGGCGGCCCTGGGCTCGACGACTGCATCGCGAAGGCGACGGCGATCATGCCGCTCTTCACCGTTCTGCCTACGGACGAATTGGCACCGGACGTCGTGCGCGACTGGGTGGTGCGGATGCTTCACGCGCACGGACGCATGCCGAGCGGTGCCTCGCGCGGTGGATGGGGCAGCGCGGAGCAGGCTCGTAGCGTCGAGATGGTTGAGACGATCCGGGCAGCGGTCATGGACCTCGAGGAAGGCAAGCTCCGCGCGAAACTCTCCGAAGCGCTCGACCAAGCCGACGCCATGGAAGCGTGGCCGGTACGGAAGCTGCCAGGCAGAGCATGATCCTGGAGGCGCGACCCCACGCGCTGGGTGGCCACTACCCAGTGACGCTCCTCGATGGGGAGACCGGCCACGTCTTCGGCCACGCGACGGACAGCGATTCCCTCCGAGCACTCGTCCGAGTGGCGTGGATCGGTGCGCCGCTGGGCTTCGTGCCGCCCGTTGGCGGCGTTGTCGTGGACGCGATCGCACGCATTCGCGCGAGGAGAGGCCGATGAGCGACGTGCCCGACATGGTCGACGAGGTCGCGAAAATCTGCGGCCCGGCCGACTTCCTGGTCTACAAGTCGGCGCGTCCGATCGGCGGACCGGCAATCCACTTCACCGAAGGCTTCCTGCGCGATCGGGGGTTCAAGGGCACGCTGATCGTCCTGCAGCCGGGCGACGACCTGTACGCGCTCGCCGACGAACCTGCGCGCCGGCTCTACGACATGCTGCGCCGTCGCTTCGAGGTGCCGCGTGGTCGATAGTTCGCCTTGTGCGACCACGGGCGTGGTCGAGAAACAGGAACCGCGGTCAGGCGCGCGCTGCACCGGCGCGTGCTGCCGAGCGTTCAACCTGCCGTACTCGCCGGAGCAGCTGAAGCAGTGGGCCGACGGACCCTCGAAGCCTGGGAGCGAGGACATCGGCATCATCGCTCGGATGGTGCGGTTCGTTCGTGCGGTGGAGCCGGGTGAGCTTCTGCCGATGGGAAAGGCTCTCCCGGCGGGATGCCAGACCCAGTACGTCTACAGCTGCTCGAATCTGTCGCCGAGCGGGGACTGCTCGATCTACGCGACGCGGCCGCAGATGTGTCGCGACTTCCCGTATGGAGAGCCCTGCCCGTACACCGAGTGCGCCTGGAGCGACGGGCGGGCGGGTGCACACGGGCATCGGTGCAAGGGCGTTGGTCGCACGGGCGATGAAGCCGTGAACCTCGGGTACGCGGTGCTCGACTTCGTCGAGGACGTGTTGCCGGCGCTCGCCGGGTTCGTGCCGATCGAAGGTGGCCGCCGGCGGAAGCGCGAGGTCAAGGAGATCACGTCGGCATCGGTCGACGATCAACCCGCTTCTGGTGGAGCGGTGCTCAAGAGGGAGTCTTTCGATGTTGAGGAACGGATGGATGCTGGCGCTGGTATTCACGGCGGTGATGGCGGGCAGGGCGAACGCGCAGGGCGACGTGTCGCCGCCGACGACCACGCAGAGCGAGGTGCCGACCACGACGACCACGCCAACGACGCTGCCGACGGGGTAGGGGCCGCCGCGTCCCCCTCCGCTCAGGGTGAGGCCCGTGAGCCCACATGACTCAGGCGCGTCGGGGGGGCGCCAAGAAGGCCAAGGCGAAGGCGTCGCCCCCCGGATTCGAAGCCTTCATCAAGACGCCGTTCGGCAAGGCACCGCGGTGTCAGGCGCACAGCAAGCGGACGCAGCGGCAGTGTCAGGTGGCGGCGCGGAAGGGCTTCCGGGTGTGCTCGAGCCATGGGGCCGGCACCCGGAAGCGCGAGCAGGCGGGCACGCGGAAGAACCCGAAGACGGCGGCCATCACCACCGGCCAGTACACCACGGCGGAGACCTTCGCCGAGCTGCAACAGATGCACCCGGAGATGCGGGGGCTTCGCGAGCACTATCTCAGCAAAGAGGGCGAGACGAAGGCCCGCGACCTGCGCGAGCTGCTCGCGTCGCTCTGGGCGATGCACGACGTGGTGGCGCGGCATCTGCCGGAGACGATCGTTGGCGACTATGGGGAGGCGCCGCCGGCGATGCTGCCCGTGCTGAACGGGATCGCGTCGGCGCTCGAGCGCGTGGCGCGGATCGAGGGGCGCATCCAGGCCGCGGGCGGCGTGAACATCACGATCCAGGTGGCGCAGCTGTGGGTGCGGCAGGTCGTCGACCTGGTGCACGAGTTCGTGCCGAGCGAGCTCGTGCCGAAGGCGTTAGGGCGGCTCGAGGCGCTTTCCCTGACGCAAGACACGGGCTCGCATGAGTAAGTCGTTGACGCGTTGGCGACTAGTCGGCGCGATTCCCTGTCAAGCAAATGTCGATTTGAACGGTCTGTTCGTTAGCGCCCGTTACGTGCCGACACTCGACCGTTTCATGACGCTGCCCGAATTGATCAAGGTAGGTCGCCTCGCAGAACCACTGTATGTCGACTCTCTCGTCAGGGGATCCGAACGGTTCCCGCAGGATGAACCAGTTGGGAAACTTGGCGGTGCATCGGTGCCCTTCCCCCGGGGGGATGGTCAACCCAAAATCTTGCGGATTGCGGGTCAAAAGGCCGATGTCAGCTTTCGTTTGAAGGGGAGCACCGGGGGCGAGAGGTACGGGCTCCGTCCCGCAGGTGAAACTGAACGCCGGCCCTTTGCCGTAGTTGTTCCATTGACAGGCGGCTTCGTGCCAGGTGTCTCCCCCCAACTCCACCGTCCCGAGACTGAACGTCGAGACGAGCATCCAAGCTCGTTCGGACGCTTGCAGGGTTGCTTCCGCAGCCTTCCATTGTTGATACGCCGCGAGGGCAGCGGCGATGCCGACTGCCAGCAACAGCAGATTGAACCGGGCGCCGATGCGCTCGGCGCTGCTAAGTTGCTTCCAAGGGAGACGGCTCCGCCGGATCCAAGCGCGAAAGCGCGTAGGGACTCTCTCTCGGGTGGGCGGCGACGTAGTCAAGGTCCCGATGCCTGTCAGGCTGCGCCATGCGGCGCAAGAGTTCCCTGATGCACCACGCGCCCGCCACCGACCCGCTCGCGCTGCTCGGCCGCCTCGTGCGCAGCGAGCGCCAGGCGCGCGAGAAGCGCCTCGGCCCCGCCGACGAGGCGAAGGCGACCTCGTACTACGACTGGGCACGCACGGGCGGGTTCGTCGCCGACCGCGAGCCCGTCGACTTCAACGTCTGGCGGTACATCGCGAAGGTCTACAAGGCCGTCCCGGACAACCCGAAGAACCTCGACATCACGATCCAGAAGCCAGCACAGGGCGGCGCGAGCATTTGGGCCATCCTGCTCATGATCTGGATCGCGCTCCGCGGCCGCTACCAGGCCGCGTACTACCTGCCGGACGCCCCGACGTCGGCGTTCTTCTCGCAGGACCGGTTCATCCGCATGGTTCGCGAGAACCGCGGCATCCACGCGCTGATGGGTGATCCCGGGACGCCGCACCTCCGCCGTGTCACCGACGAGGGCAGCGCATCCGTCCGCCGCATCCTCTGGTCGATCATCCACTTCACGACCCTTGGCGGCGTGGTGAGCACGGAGGCCAAGCCCCTCGACGCCCTGATCTTCGACGAAGTGCAGAAGATGCTCCCGAAGGACATCCAGAAGACGCAAGAGCGCGTCGCGTCATCCATGCTGCGGCTGATCGCGCGCCTGTCGACGGCCAACTTCGAAGACGGCGACATCAACTATTTCTACAAGCGGAGCGACCAGCGCGAGTTTCACACGCGGTGCGCGTGTCCGGAGGGTGTCAGCCTCACCGCGTGCTTCGACCCCGACGAGGGCCCGCTCTGCATCGATCGCGGCAGCGGTGCGAACAAGAACGTGCCGACGGAGCCGTTCTACTTCTGTCCGACGTGCAAGACGATACTCGGGCCCGGCGGCGGTCCCGATCGCGAGGACGGCCTCGACGGCATGCGCGTGCAGGAGGGCGACTTCCTTGCGCACAACCCCGGCGCGCTCGGCGTCTACGGTGGGCCGGCGATCGGCCTGCACTGGGGCCAGATGCTGTCGCCGCGCCTCTCGGCCCGCGACATCCTCGCGAAGTGGGACCAGCGCGTCGACACGAAGGACTACTTCAACCGTGTCGTCGGCCGCACCTACACCGACCCGAAGACGCAGCCCGTCACCGAGGCACACTGCGTCGCCGCGCAGCGGGAATACCTCAACTGGGGCCCGCGCAAGCAGAAGGACGTCGACGGCGTCTTCCTCGGGATCGACCAGATGGGCCATGACAACCGGGCCGTCGTGAGCGCGAAGGTCGGCGGGCGGATGCAGTACCTCTGGATGGAGATCATCCGCGCCGGCGATCCCTGGCAGCGCTGCGCCCAGATCATGCGGGAGTACCGCGTCACGCAGTGTGCCGTCGAGGCGTTGCCGAACTTCAACGAGGCGCACCGGTTCTCGCTCGAGTTCCCGGGCCGCGTCTTCCTGGTGAACTACGTCGACCTGGCCGAGGAGCTCGTGCAGTGGAGCGACCGGTTGAAGGACGCGGACAACGTGGTCCGCACCGACGACGAAGCGCGCACGCCGTGGTGGTGCCGCGTCGATCAGTTCCGGATGATGTCGTGGGCGTTGGCCCGGTGGTCGCACGGCGAAGTCGAGACGCCGGACGTGCGCAAGCTCCGGCAGGAGACCATCACCGAGAAGGGCCGCGAGACCATCGAGGTGTGCCGGATGTTCTGGCTGCACCTCCAGCGTGTGGCGCTGGTCACCGATCAGGCGAAAGGCCGCGAGCGAGAGCGCAAGTTCCGTCGCCGCGTCGAGAAGATCGGCATCGATCCCCACTTCGCCTACGCGAACATGCTGATGTGCGTGGCCTGGGTGCGGCAGTTCGGCTGGGATCGCATCTCGTTCGGGGCGGAGGAGCCGATGGACAAGCGCGTCCGCTCGGGGTCCGAGGACGAGCAGCTGCACGAAGCGCTCGGTGAGCACCTGAAAGGCGGCGCGCCGGTCAACCTGACGTGTGGGGACTGCGTCCACCTGAAGGGCCGCAAGTGCGAGCAGTTCGGCTTCAACGTCCCGGCGACGATGCGCGCGTGCGAGAACATCGCGCCGATTCCGGGCGAGGAGCCGTATCCGTGATGGTCGATGAAGAGGAGGCGTAGGATGGGACAGCGTTGTGGTGTCTGTGCGTCGCCGATCGAGGCAGGGTGGCGGTACTGCGGCTCGTGCGGGCGCGAGCTGTCGCCGCGGGAGCTCTTCCACGTCTACAGCGATGAGCCCGCTCCAGTGAAGGAGCGTCCGCGTCGTCCGTTGGTGCTCGAGCTCCTGGTGCTCGTCGCCGTCGTGGCGATCATCTGGCTGACTTTCCGGCCGGCGACGAGTGCGGGGGAGACGGGCGACCCGGGCTGGTGCACGTACCCGAAGCTGTGCATGGGCGGCACCTGGAAAGTCGGCGGGAAGGTCTTGGCGGCGGAGGATGGTGGGCTGGTGGAGTCGGTGGTGTCACAGACGTTGGTCGCGACGGGCTTCCAACCTGACGTCTACTGGTGCGACGAGAAGCGCACGTGCACGCGGATCACTGTCGGCGGGCCCGGTGACGCGACGCCGATCGATTGCCGACCAACGATCCGGGCGGCGCTCGAGGCGGCGCAGCGGTACGTGCACGACCCGGACGAACCGCCGTCGGGAACGATGACGACGGAGTACCGGCCGCCGTGCATGGCGACCTGTCAGCTCGAGCGGAAGCGCCAGGCGATCGCTGACGAGCAGGAGGCGGTGCGGCTCATCGCCGCGGCGCTGGGGTGCCTATGACTGGAGTCTGGCCGGTGATCGACTACACCGGCTTCTCGATCGTCCGTCCGTGGGCGGAACCCGTCTGGGAGGTCATCCAACGACGGCAGCGTTACGTGCGACGGTACATCCAGCCGTACCGCGGCGTCGGCGCTCTCCCGTTTGGATATCGCTGGGTGCGGCGCGACGGCGCATCGACGGAGGGCGAGACGCCATGACGCCCCGCGAGCTCGCCGACACCGTAGAGCGCTGGATCGTCGACAACAGCGGCGCCGACGAGGCCCGCTGCACGATCATCATCAAGAACGGCAACGTCGAACTCGAGCACTTCGAGCGCAAGGAGGTCGACCTCGAGCTGCCGCCGCCGATCCCGCTGCCGGGGGGCACGGTCTGATGCTGGCGTGGCTCTTCGAGCTCTGCGGCGACGTAGTCATGGTGCGCTTGTTCCCGGTCGGATTCGACATCTGGTTCCGCTGTGCCTGCGTCTACGCGGTGCCGGTCGATCGAGAGCCGATTTGCGTGGCCCATGGTGGGTGCACCGAGCACGCGTATCTCCGCCGGCCGATCACGCTGCAGGCGGCGTTCGAGCGGAACTGATGGCGTCGACCTCGACGACGATCGTCCTCGGCGCGCGCACCGTGACCGTCACAGGCCGGGCCGCGGCGCTGCTCGAGCTGCTCGCCGAGCACCAGGAGGAGATCAACCGCGCGCCGGCCGGGTCGGTCGAGCTCCACTTCGGGAGCCCGGGTGGGCAGGTGACGGCACGGTTGGTGACGACGTTGCGTCGGGCGCTAGCCTAATCAAGGAGAACGGATAGGCGGCGACCTAATCCTCCAGACGTCGATGAAGCGGGGGGACAGCTGGGTCTGCACAAGACCACTACACGTGCGTCCGCATCCACAAGACGCTCCTGTGTGCCCCAGCGATGGAGGCGGGTTGTTGCAACGCGGCTGTGGACGGTGCGGAATTGCGGAGTTACTAGATCAGGGCCAAATAGGCAGGCACGCAGCCTAGCTCGTTACGGTTGCTGCGCATCCCCTGAATGCGCGAAAGTCATTCTGCGGGTGGCACCATGAGTCAGCCCGCGGGAGGACTGCACATGGCGTTGCTGGAGCTGTTCAAGGAACAGGTTGAGAACGAGTCGCGAGCCATCGCGGACGCCGCGGGGAGAGTGAAGCGCGGCGATCTGCTCATCTGGTGGTACTTCCACAAGCTCGTGGGACTGAGCCTCGATGAAATCGACGACCTATACTGCGATGGATCCAACGATTTTGGGATTGACGCCGTATACATCGACGACACGAACATCGTTCACTTCTACAGTTTCAAGAACCCCAACGGCATGGAGAAGGCTTTCCCTGGTGGGGACATCGATAAGCTCATCACCGGGCTGGGTCTGCTCATTCAGAGCAAGCTGACTGCCGCCCACGCGAATCCCTCGCTTTTGGAGAAGGCCGAAGAAATACGGCAAGCTGTTCGGAAGGCCTACCGGATTCATCTCGTCACATCCGGGCAGGGCGTAGCCGGTGATGCCGACGTGAAGCTGGGGACGTTCGTCGAGCAACTGAAGCCCCCGTCCGATGAGTTCTGCCGGTGGGAGATCGAGGATCTCCCGACCCTCCATACACAATTCTATACCAAAACGAGGCCAACGGTTGAGGAGGAGTGGGCATTCGAGTTCACGCAGCTTCCCTACGCCATCCGATCCGGAAGCCATGAATCGTACATGTTCGCCACCAGGGGCGATTTACTGGCGGGGATGTTCGGGAAGTTCGGGGAAGCGCTCTTGCAGCAGAACATTCGCGTCAGCCAGGGAGACAGGGCGACCAACGCACGCATTCGCGGGACGGCGGTCAGCCACGATGCCGAGAACTTCCTGCACTACAACAATGGGATCGTGTTCTTGGCAGAAGAGGCCCGTTGCGATGCGTTCGCGCACAAGCTGTGGCTCAACCGGTTTCAAGTGGTGAACGGCGGGCAGACAATTCGCCAGCTTCATGCGGCGGCCCAAGAAGGAACGTTGAGGGGCGAGGTGATAGTGCCCGTGCGAGTTATCACCACTGCGCACGACAAGGAGTTCGCGAACAACGTAACGGTGAACCTGAACAACCAGAACCCGATGGAAGCCAGCTTCCTGCGGTCGAACGACGTGCAAGTCGTGCAGCTGGCGTCAGCACTGCGAACGCTCGGCTGGTATCTCGAACGGCGCGAAGACGAGGTGCGTCTCCTGAACGACGCCGATCGTGGAGTTCTTGAGGCAACGTTCGGCAGTCCGCTCAAAGAACATACGATCGGGCTGAAGACGGGGATGCAGGCCTACGCTGCAACGTACATGGCCGACCCTGAGCTGGCGAAGCGGTATACCAAGCAGATTTTCGTCGGCAAGGAGGACGATGGCCGTTTTGAAGAGGTGTTCTCGGCCTATCTGACCGCGGAAAAAGTGGTGCTCGCGCACCGCATTTGGTCTGCGGTCGGCAGGTACGTGAATGAGTTTAGGCGGCTGAAGGGGCGGAAGGAGCGCGGCGCGAAAGACTGGCGAGACCAATACATTGCTCTACTCGGGAAGTATCTCGTCGACATCCACGGAGCCATTGTCGACGAAGTCATTCCGCCCGGCACATTCTTCCTGAGCGCGGTCGTATTTGAAGATTGGGTGCGCTTGAAGGACCGCCCGGCCGAGGAGTTGGCGAGGATTCTCGAATCTGGCGACTTCGATATTCTCAATCACGAAATCGGGGTGATCATCGCGGCCCGCGCAAGCCTCAAGGGCAGCGAAAGCAGGACGTGGCCGACACTGCTTAAAAGCCTGACCCTCTTCACGGAAGTGAAGAAGCTACTGACCAGGTGAGGGCGCTGCGGCTACTTCTTCGCCATCGCGGCTTGGCGGCCTCGAGTGCTCAACGAAGCGAGGCGCTGGGGAGAACTGTGACGTGGCATACATCCCGCTTTTCTGGTTCGTCGCGCTCGAGCAGTATGACGGCCTCGAACGCTATGTCCGGTCGTCGGAGAGCGCGACGGCTCGCTGGCGCGTGCGAAGCCGTCGACGCCTGCAGCTGAGGAAGTCGAAAGACCCTGACCGGCAGGAATACCGGGAGTATCTCTACGACGCTGTTCACAACGAGGTCGTGCCGCGATGGTCCGGGTATTCACATCTGCTCGCCCTGTGGGCGCTGAATCAGGCGAACATCACGCTACTGTGCCAGGTCGTGTCGGAGCGGATTCCGCCGTACAGGAAGCCGGAGAACGTTGGCCGCGACTTTCCGACTAGTGGCCTGGAGTACTTGTGCTCTGTGGTAGATCCCCCGCCAAGTCCCTCGCGCCACGTTCAGCAGGCACTCGAGGCGGCAAGAATCGTCCGCAATTGCGTGGCCCATGCTGGTGGCGTCGTCCGTGATCTAGACCAGAAGAAGCGGGAGCCCACACGCCAGGCTGCGCGTCGACTGGGGTTTCGCGTGTCGGGCGGCAAGAAAGGGCGCAAACCCGACGGTGAGATCGTGATCCCGCGAGGGACTATCCAGCCGTTGGTCAGGATGAGCTACCGGTGGTTCGACGACCTCTACAACCCGCTACATGATCGACTTATGCTCGGCTCGAAGCGGCATGTATGAAGCGTCCCAACCCCGAACGTTGCGCACGGCCCGCGTGACGATCTAACCTCCGCGCCGCAAGAGCACAGCGCCTATCCCTAAACGGACGGCGCGGCATCCCCAGCCCCGGGGTGCCGCGCCGTTTTTGCGTTTCTGGGGCCAGAGGCGAGGCGGGGAGCGGAGGCGGGGTGAGCTACTGGGAGACGCTGCTGACGACGCAGGGCCGGCCGGATCTGCCGGACGGAGAGCGTCGTGACGTCAACCAGCTGATCCTCGGCACCTTCCTCAAGTCGATCACGGCGCGCGATCTCGCGCCGGCGGACGGCGTGAAGGCGTGGGTGGATCACGTCAACCGGCAGGACAACGAGATCGCGAAGGCCGTCGTCCTCAACCCGACGACGTACCGGATGGCGCATCCGTACCCGGACCGGCGCGAGGGTCACAAGTCGATCCTCACCGTCAACGACCTGGTGGTGATGGGCCCGGCTGGCGGCCAGGGCTGGGCGGAGAAGCCGGCGCTCCACAGCGGCTTCGAGTTCCTCCGCTACTTCGTCGAGAACGTCGACCTGCTGCAGGCGATCATCATCACGCGACAGCGGCAGGTGGCGGCCTTCTGCCGGCTCTACAACGAGCACGACGGCAACCCGCTCGGCTACCGGTACTACCGGCTCGACGGCGAGAAGCTCACCAAGGACGACCAGAAGGAACTCCTCTGGCTCGACCAGGTGCTGCAGAACAGCGGCACCGAGTTCGATCCCCGGTTGCGCCGCTGGAAGTACCACCGGCGCACGTTCTCCGAGTTCGTCCAGGCGTTCGTCTACGACACGCTTTCCGCCGACGCGTGCCCGATCGAGACCGAGCTCACGCGCGGGGGAGAGCTCGCCGGCTGGTACGGGCTCCCGTACGACACGGTGCGCCTGGCCTTCGAGCAGGGGTACCAGGGCAACGACGCGATCGTCGCGGTCCAGGTCGCGCCCGAGGAGCTCGCCGCCGTCATCGGCTACGAGGCCGACGAGATCGTCTTCGAGGTGCGCAACCCGCGCACGAGCCTCGTCTCCGGCGGCTACGGGCAGTCGGAGAACGAGTGCCTGGTCCGCGCGATCACCTCGTACCTCAACACCTGCACCTACAACGCCGCGGCGCTCGACCGGAACAGCATCCCGCGCGGCTTCCTGACGCTCTTCGGCGACTACAATCAGACCGAGCTCGACGCGTTCAAGGCGAATTGGAACGCACTGATGCGCGGTGCGGCCAAGCGCTTCGGCCTGCCGGTGCTCACGTCGAAGCGGAAAGGCGAGGGCGGCGCGCAGTACACGCCCGTCGATACCGCCAACGCCGAGATGTTCATGGTGAAGTGGTTGACCTTCATCGGGTCCATGGCCACGGCGCTGCATGGCATGACGCCCGACGAGATCAACCTCGACTCGTTCACGGCGAAGGCCTCGACGCTGTCGGGCGACGACACCAGCGAGAAGCTCAAGTCGAGCCACGACCGCGGCCTGATCCCGCTCATGGGATTCGTCGAGGCGACCACCAACGGCCTGCTCCGCCGGGTGACCAAGAAGTACGGCCTCACGTGGATGGGCCTCTATCCCGAGGACGAGGCGCGGAAGCACGAGCGCCAGAAGCTCGCCCTCACCATCAACGAGGTCCGCGCGATCGACGCCGGTGAGCCGCACCCGAACCCGCAGATCGGCGAGGCGCCGGCCAACCCCGCGCTGATGGCCCTCTACATGGCGGTCAACCAGATCGCCCCGGTGGGTGCGCAGGGTCAGGACGACGGCGCGGGCGATGGCGACGACCAGGACGACGACGGCGGCGCGGACTTCGACAACGCGCTGCCCGACAGCGAGGCGCCGCCGCGGTACGCGCGCCCGGGCCAGGCGACCCGCGCGAGCTCGCCGAAGCCGGCGCAGCGTTCGTCGCCGGCGGCGCGGCCGGCGTTCGCGAAGGGTGGGCCGGAAGCGCCGCGGCTGATCGTCGAGATTCGCGAGCTCCCCGACGAGGACGTGCATGACCACCTTTGACGTCCTCGAGGCGACGTCGCGCACCTACGAGGCGACGCTGCAGGACCCGCAGGGCGCGCCGATCCCGCTGGCGCAGCTCACCGCGCTGACGCTCACGCTCTTCGTGAGCGAGGCGTGTGGTCCGTCGCCGACGATCGTCAACAGCCGCAACGTCCAAAACGTCCGCAACGCGAACAACGTCACCGTGGACGCGGACAGCGGTCTGCTGCGGTGGGAGGTGCAGCCAGCGGACACGGCGATGCTCGTCACGAGTCGCGGGTACGAGACGCACGTCGCGCGCTTCTCGTGGACCTTCGACGACGGCCTCGGTGGGCCACCGCGGCAGGGGCATCACCAGGTCGCGCTGCGCGTCGAGAACCTGAGGCTGGTGCCGTAGTGGCCGACGCCGTCACGCACCGGAAGAACATCGGCCCCACCGCGCCGGGGGCCGAGGGCATCGGCGTCATGCGCGTCTGGGACGACGCCATGGGCAAGGAGGTGCGGATCGATCGGGTCGGCACGCTCGGCCACCCGGCGGTCTATCTGCCGCTCTGCGCCCTCGGCGGCGTGAGCGGCGGATCGCCGGTGTGGCTGCCGTTTGTCGGGAGCGGGGTCGCGCAAGGGGGCAGTCTCGGCGACCTCATCCTGCCCGCCGACATGCCAGACGTGCCGATCGACGGTCTGATCGTCACCCTCATCAAGGGGCCGGGCGCGGGGCAGTGGCGCCGCGTCATCGACTACGATCACGCCGAGCGGCGTCTCGTGCCGAATCGCGAGTGGGCGATCGCCCCCGAGAGCACCACGCACGTCCGGCTGCTCATCCCCACCTGGCTCCGCGCCGAGCTCATGCTGCGCGGCGAGTACAGCCCGGGCGCGACCGGTCTCGCCGCCGTTCGGAGCATCGCGTTCAGCTATCCCGGTAGGCCGAATGCGCAGGGCGAGACGGGCCTCGGTGCACCGCTCGCGCCGTCGAAGCCGAATCCCGACGGCGTGGCCGTCTCCATGGCCAACCTCGGATTGGTCGTCGAGCCCGCGAGCAATGCCGGATGGCACGCCGCGGCCGCGCGTACGGTGCCGACGCGTGGGGGCATCGGCATGGCGTTCCTCGTGCAGCCGCCGACGAGCGGCGGCTTCTACCCGGAAGCATGCGCGGTCTAGCGGTCATGCTGCTCGTCGGCGTTGCCGCCCTGGTGCGGGCGCAGGGTCTCCTCCCGGATGGGTTCGGCGAGCATCCCGGCTTCGAGGCCTTCAGCAACGGCACGGGCATCGGCCTCTGCCCGGAGGTCAATGTCACCACCGGGTTGTCGATCACCAGCTCGGGCCAACGCTGCACGCTTTCGGCGATCGGTGGGCCCGGTGGTGGTGGCGCACCGCCGCCGCTCGTCTTCTCGACGTGCGGGGTCTGGGACGGCACGACGCCGCTCTTCCTGAAGCCGGGTGGCTGCGGCGATCCCGCCGAGGCGAACGCGCAGACACCGTTCAAGAACGCGGCGACGTTCGGCAGCATCGCGTGCTTCTTCGGCGGTGCGACCGGCGCGCAGCTGCTGACGGGCGCGCTGCGCAGCGGGACGTGCGGGGGGTCCCTCTCGAGCTCGACGGTCACCTGCACGACCGCCGGTGGCGGTGCGCCCGGGTGTGACGGTGCGGCCACCGCCTCGATCGTCGCCGGGCAGTGCGTCTCGCTTCGGGCGTCCGGCACGGGCCTCGTCCCGACGCCGGGCGTCTGGACCTGCCTGGTGGAGATCGTCGGATGATTCGGACTCGGATCACGACGTGTGTGCACGGGGTCCGAACCGGCGGCGACTCGCTGGATCGCGAGATGGGCCGGTCTGTCACCTTCTGCTGGCGGTGTCGGGACGCGCGGCAGGCGCGTGTCCGGTCCAGTGTGTCCGCGCTGCGCGTGCTTCTCGCGGTCGCTGTAGCCGTGGTGCTGTGGGCGGTGCTGCTGTGGCTCGCGTCGCCGGCGGAGGCCTTCACCGGGGCGAGGGGCGTGACGGTGGCGAACGGCACGGTCGCGATCGCATGCTCGCGCGAGCGGATCGAACTGCGGTCGGCCGAGTGGATGGCGGAGGCGCAGGGGCGCACGCCACGCGGCGCTACCCTGCGATTCAGGAACGGGCAGCTCACGGCGACCTGCACACGCGCTGTCGCAGCCGCGGCGAAGGCCGCTGAGTGCGGCCGACTCATCAGCGCGGTGATCGAAGGCTCGCTCCGCGCGGGGCGCTCGATCGACCTGCCACCGCCGCCGGGATGCTCGTGCGCGCGCGCAGCATTTCGAGAGCCCTACGCGCTCGCCTCGAGCACCACCGGAACCGTCATCACGCGCGGCGGCCTGACCGTCGCCACCTGCAAGCGGCGCGCGGCGCCCGCAGCAACAAGGAGGAAGAGACGATGAAGTGCACCATGCTGCGCGCCGCCATGGCGGTCGCGCTCGCGTTGTTCGCCGTGCGCGAGGCCGGCGCCATCCAGGGCTCGACGAACATCCTGTTCCAGAACGAAGTGATTTCGATCACCGGACAGATCCCGGTAGCCAACGGTGGGACCGGCGTAGCTTCGCTGACCGATCGCGCGGTCATCATCGGCCGCGGCACTGCGGCCGTGAACTTCGCCTCGCCGGGGAACGCCGGCGGGCTCCTCGTGTCGGCGGGCGCGGCGGCGAACCCGACGTTCACCAACATCGACCTGGCGGACGCCGATGCCGTTGGGGCGACCATTCTGGGGTTCGCCAATGGTGGCACCGGCCTCTCCTCGGCCGCCGACGATACGGTGATGGTGTCGTCGGGCTCTGCCTGGGTCGCGAAGCCGATGACCGACTGTAACGCCGTCAGCGAGGCGGTCACCTACGACACGGCCACCAATGCGTGGGGCTGCAACACGATCTCCGCAGGCACCGCGGCACGGACCGTCTGCGCGAGCACCATGGGCGACATCACGCAGGGCACGACGGTCTACGTGGGCTTCGGCACCGGCGGCGATGCGTCCGAGGCGCGGGCGGCGTCGGTCGCCTCAAGTGCGCTGACGTTCGACAACCTGACCTGCTACGGCAGCGTCGCGCCGGGCGCGTCGCAGTCCTACACCTGCACCATGGGTGATGGGGCCTGCACCGGCGCCCTCACCGACTCTACCGGGCAGATCGCCACCGTCTCGGGCACGGGTCGCACGGGCATCGAGGCCGGCGCGGCGGAGACCGTCACCGACCAGGAGTGCTACCGCGTCAAGATCGTCTCGTCGTCGACGGCGGCCACCGGCGTCGTCACCGCCTGCTGGGATCAGACGGCGTGATCCGAGCGTGCGCACTGGTCGTGCTCTTGGCCGTGCCGGCGTGGGCGGTCAAGAACTCGGCGCTCGTGGAGATGGTCAACGGCCAGCTCCGCGATCCGCGCGACCTGTGCGCCACGCTCGCGTGCGATGGGACGACCGACGAGGGCAGCGCGGCCACGACGCGTGCCGCGCTGCTGCCGGCGTCGATGGTCATCCCGCCGGGGAAGGTCATCGGCCTCGGCGCGTCGGGCTTCACGGCCCCGGAGGGCGCGGAAATCACGTGCGGCGAGAACGCCGGCTTCCTCGCGCTCGGCAAGTCGTGCCAGGGCGACAGTCGGTACAACGGCTCGGCCTGCACGACGTCGGCGGACTGCCTCGGTGGCGGCACCTGCACCGGCGTGCAGTTCGCGCCGAGCGGGGGCACGCGGTACGTCATGGTCGGCGCCGCGTCGAACACGAAGCGCGTCACGCTGATCGGCTGCAAGCTCTGGACGAATCAGCTTGACCCGAACGGCGCCTATACGTGCAGCGCCGGCACGAACGCGGGCCGCGCCTGCAAACACGAGTGCACCGGGTTCCCGGGTGCCGCGTGCGACACCAATGGCGACTGCACCGGCTTCGGGACGTGCTCGAACCTGACCGACTGTGAGACGGCGAGTCCTACGCCAGGCGACTGCACCGGGGAGTCGGGGAGCCCGAGCGGGCCCGGCATCATCGACGCCATCGACTTCTCGACGGTGACGACCGTGCTGGTGCGCGACAACGAAGTCATCGATCACAAGCGCGGCCGCTCGCTAGTCCTGAAGAACGGTGCCGCCGAGAACTTCGACAACACGTCAGTCGTGTTCGCGTTCCCGCTCGGCGGGCTCGCTGCGTTCGGCACCGTGACCTACGCGCTCGAGGCGGGCGTGCGGATCATCAACACCGGGCGCCTGACGGAGAGCGCGGTGCGGGGCACGACCTACGCCGTCCTGCTCGAGGGCTCGGGGGCGAAGATGGTCGGCGGCACGGCCACGGCGAACCAGTCCGGTGGCATCGCCGTGCGGTCCGCGGGCGGGGGCCAGCGCGTCATGGGCGTGACGACGTCTGCGAACGCCGTCAACGTGCAGCTTGCCGGCGGCAACGCCAACGTCGCGGACCTGATCTGCTCCGGATCGGACCCCAAGGGGACGCTCGGTGTCGAGGTGCAGGCCGGTGGCCAGTACAACTGGTGGGGCGGCAACTGCCCGGTATTCGTGCCAGCCTACGTGGGCGTCTTCGGCGGCAACATCAACATCGACGTGGGGCGCCTCGGCTTCGGGTGTGGCCCGAAGGTCGTCGCGCAGTCCTTCGGCGTACGGCTGAACCACCTCTACGACGCCTGGGGCCAGCCGGCCGCATCGGCGTGCGGCTACTGTGCCGGCGGCTCGGCGGTACGCACCGTGTGCGACGTCGCCGACGATTGTCCGTCCGGCTCCTGCTCGAGCGGGACGTGCAGCGGCGGCAGCCGCAACGGCCTCGCGTGTGATTGCCCGTCCTCCACCTGCACTCCGTTCCCCGCCCTGATGGCGGGGAGCTGGAAAGACAAGACGCTCCCCACCGCGCATGCCGAGTTCCGGAACCTGCTGCTCCACTCGGATTCGACGCTCTCGTCGCTGTTCGCGTTCGGGCCGACGCGAAAGACCTGCACCGGCGGGAGCAAATACTACGAGGCGTGCACGACATCGAACACGACCGACTGCCCGCATATGTGCGGCGGCACGGCGCTCAACGCCGGCACACAGTGCTCGGCGTCGACGACGTGCACCTGTGACAGCAACGACGACTGCCCAGGCTCGACGTGCTCGTCGGTACCGGGACCCGGGACCTGCGTTGCCGGCACGGCCTGTGGCGGGCCGACCGTCACGCTCGGGCCGGGCATGGTGGTCTCGTCGACTGGCGGCGTGTGCTCGGCGCAGTCGCACAGCGACCTGCGCATCAGCGACGTGCAGCTCCTGAACAACCAGACAGGGACGAAGGGCTTCGACTTCAGCAACTTGAGCGCCGACCAGACGTGTGTGAACTGCTCCATCAACGGCGCGGAGCTCGCGCTGTCCGGCGCGTCGTCGGTCGGCATGGTGTGTCCGTCGAGCGCGTCCAGCCTCGTGAACCTCCAGGTGCGTGATCTGCTGTTCGGCAGCGGGGTCGCCGACAAGCTCTCGGGCTGCGGCCCCTTCATGGCGGGGTTCCGCAACGTCGGGCCGCTCGATGCCGACGACGACCAGGCGTCGTTCGTCACCTACACGAACGACGACGGCTCGACCCTCAACGCCGGCGAGGTGGTGGAGCTATCCACCGCGACGGCGAACGCGGTGAAGAAGGCGACCGCCGGCAGCAAGGTGCCCATCGGGTGTGTCGTCGCGTCGGCCAGCAACGGGACGCCGGTTGTGGTGGCGATCGGCGGCACGCAGACCTGCCGCTTCACGGACGTGGCGACGACCCGCGGGGGCCGCATGCGCGTGTCCTCGACGGCCGGGTACTTCGAGGCGGCCGCGTCGTCCGACTACTCGACGGCGATCGCGCAAGAGGTGTCGACCGACCAGGGCTCGTATCAGACCGCGCGGGTGACGTTCTCGCCGTCGTCGGGCACGTCGCTCGGGGCGGCGCCGATCCTGCGCACGGCCACAGCGACGCCGGGCACCGCGCACGCCACGACCGCGACGGCGTACACGGTCTACAACTTCGCCGCCACGACGCTGACGGGAAGCAAAACGGCGACCGTGCGGTTCAACATCATGGACACCGACACCGGCGGTGGCGTCGAGCAGATGACCTGGACAGCGTACCGCGCGACGACGTCATGCCCGACGGTGGGGACCACGACGGTGCCGACTGGGACGTTGCTCGACGGGGTCTATGTCGTCGAGGCCTCGGGCAGCGCGGCGAATGTGAATGTGGCCTCGTCGCTGGAGTTCATCGACACGGCGACCGTGTCGGGGACGAACAACTACTGTCTCGTCGGGTCGCGGACCGGTGGCACGCAAGGGCACACGCTCGACAACGTCACCGTCGTCGTCACGGAGTACCAGTAGCGTGCCGCTCCTGACCACCCTGGCGAGCGACGAAGACGACGCCGGCGCCATCGACGTGCGCGTCGTCGGTGAGCGGCTGGTGGAGTCCGCCATTCGCGTCGTCGCCGAAGAGCTCGTGGGGATGCGGATCGTCGATGAGCGTCTGCGAGGCATGGGCCTGGCGAACGAGGCGCTCACCTGATGCAGGTCCTCGCGATCCAGCATGCGACGTCGGCGACGCCGGCCGAGGCGATCGAGGCGCTTGCACGCGCGTTCCCAGTGGCCGGGACGTACCACCTGCGTGGCGGAGGCCGGCGCCGCGAGGTGTCCTTCTCCGATGCGCCGTCGCGGGCAGCCGACCCACTCACCCTATGGCAGGCGCTCTTCCCGGTCGACGGCGATTACCTGGTGAAGGCCATCACCACCCGGGGCGTGGTCGTCCATGGCAAGCGCTTCGAAGAGTGGTGGCTCGAGCGGCTCGTGGCGGCCTCGCGCGAGCAGTTCGTCGACCTGCGGGCCGTCGTGCGGCGGGCTGTCGAGCTGTTCATCCAGGAGCATGGGGGTTCGCTCGCCGATCCGACCGTCCTGCAACGCTTCGAGCGGCTCCTCTTCGATCTGCGCCAGGGGATGCGGTGGGCGGTGGCCCAGCCGGTAACGCCGGGGGTCGAGGCCGTGCTGCGCGAGCTCGGCTTCGAAGATAGGCACGTGCTCGACTTCCCCGGTGTCGCGTACCGCCTGGGCATGCTCTCCGACGAGCTCGCGAAGCCGGGTGCGAAGTTCAGCTGGCCGGAGGCGCTCGCCATGGCGGCAAAGGCGCCCGTGATGCCGTCCGACGAGCTGGCGATCTCGTACCTGCGCCAGCGCGCGGGCACGTACCTCTCCCCGGTGGTGACGCGGCCGGTGCAAGCGCTGCACGTCGCCGCCATGGAGCGCGAGCAGCAGCTGCTCCGCACGATGGCGGCCGAGGCCGTAGGGCAGGAGATGCATCCGCGGGCGTTCGCGCGCCAGCTCTACAAGCGGTTCAACGAGGAGGGCATCTTCCGGGACTGGGAACGGGTTGCGCGCACGGAGATCGGTGAGGCGCGCTGCCTCGGGGCGTTCGCCGCAGAGCGCCGGACCCGGGGGTGGACGGCGGAGACGGAGATCTACCGCACGCTCGGCGCGACGCCGTGCAACGGGTGTCTGCGCCTCTATCGGACCGCCGGCGGGCTGCCGCGCGTGTACACCGTCGCCGAGGTCGAAGCGGCCGACTCGTTCGGGATGAATCAGGGGCCGTGGCGCACCTGGCACGCCCGCGTCGGGATCACGCACCCGAACTGTCGAGACAGTCCGTGGCTCACGTGGAAGCCGGCGCTCGCGCGGGTGTTCGCGGCGAAGGCGCCCGAGTGGGCGGCAACGTGGGCGCGGCGGAAGATGGACGCCTGATGCGGCTACGCGCCCTCGCGCCGTGCCTTCTGGGGCTCCTCGGTCTCCAGGTTGTCGCTATCGTCCCGGACGAGACCGAGATCGCGCCAGGCCTTTCCCATCGACTCGCGGCTCTGGGTTCGGATGCGGCAGAGCAGGGACCGCTCGAGGGCGTCGACGACAGCGAAGACGCCGCCAGGGGTGAGGCGCCGGAGCTTCTCGATGAGCTGGTTGGGGTCGGCGAGGTGATGGTGCGACCGAACGCGGTTGTGGTCCATCGCGTCGGAGACTCGTGCCCAGAGGGGTCCGGAGAGCAGCTCCGAGGCGTCGTGGGCATTGGTGGTCGACATGAGCTCGTACAGAACGCCGACCTCGCGCTCGGTGAAGTTCATGCGCTCGAGCTCGCTCGTGCACAGACGGTAGTACCGGAGCAGATCGCGCTTCATCGTTCGGCCAGCCGAGTCGCCGCGGGTGGCGAGCTGCTCGTCGAGGTCGGCACCGGGCCGAAGGCTCACGGGGTAGTAGGGGAGACGGGACTCCGACATGGGACCTCCTTCTCTCGCCACGAGGGTATGACGTGGGTACGTCATACGTGCACGGGTGTCAACGGGGGTGGGGAATGCGGCTCGGCTTCCTGAAGGCGAAGAAGGTCCTGAAGCCGGGGAGCCGCGGAGGGCGCGGGTACTACGACGGCAAGGGGGAATGGCGGTACGGCGATCGCGCCGTTCCCGATGTGCACCCCGCGGATAGTCGCCTGGCGGTCCAGCTCCGCCAGCAGAAGGAGCTCCGATTCCGTGGTCAGCGGGTCGAGGGCGCCGCCGATGTCGCGTCGGCCTTCAAGGCGATGACCGATCTCGACCGTGAACGGCTCTGGTCAGTCGCCGTCGATCCGCAGCAGCGGGTGATCGCCATCGAATGCGTGTCGATCGGTGGCCTGGACTACGCCCTCGCCGACACACGCGAGATCATCAAGGGGCCGGCCGCCCTGGGCGCGGCCACGGTGTTCGTGGTGCACAACCATCCCGCCGGCGACCCCACGCCGAGCATGGAGGACCGGCACGCGATCGACCGCGTGCGGATCGCGGGGCACCACCTCGGCATCGATGTCCGCGGTCTCGTGGTCGGACGCCGCGGCTGGTCTGAGATCGGCCGCGTCACGCACGGTAGCACCGAGCCCACGGCACCATTCCACGAGTCGGGCGGGCATTTCGCGCCGCTCGAGGTGGGCGCGATGCGCAACACCTCCATCGGTGTCGGTGACGCGTTGGATTCGCCGGACGCCCTCCTCACGATGATGCGCGGGCTCTACAGCCCGAACGAGCGCACGATCCTGGCCGTCGGGCTCGACAACCGGTTGCGGGTCGTGAGTGCGCAGGGCCTCGGCATCGGCATGGGCGCGCCGTCGACGCCTGTTGTCACCGGCTTCCTTCGCTCGCTCCTCCTCAATTCCGCGCGCAGCGTGGCCATCGTCGCGGGCCGCAATGGCGAGGAATGGTCCGGGCACGATGGGAGGAGCGGCCTTCTCGAGCCGTGGCTCGACCAACTCGGCCGTGCGGCGAAGTCGTTGCGTATTCCCACGGTCGACTTCTTGGTTGTCGGCGAGCGAGGGCATACGTCACTGCGCGACTCCCGGGTATTCGAGGCGCTGCAGGTCCAGGACCAACCCCTGCTCTGGAAGGCGGGTGGCTTGTTGCGGCGCGCCGCAGACCGCCACTTTCGGCCGATGCTCCTGAAGGCGCGACTGGGGACGCCTGCCGAACCCGCGGGCAAGGTGCCGCTCGGTAAGACACGCGCAGGCCGCCCGGTGTTCGCCAGCGGCGCCGAGTCCGACGGCTACAGCGACGACGATCACCAGGACGCGGCCCATCTCCACGCGGCAGCAACGGCCCACCACGAGCAGCTGGCTGCGGCCCATCGCAAGGTCGCAGCGAAAGACGACGACTGGCGGCGCGCCGAGGAGCACGAGAAGGCTGCCGACCGGCACGAGGCCCTGGCGACGCATCACTTCCGCACGGTGCGGACGCATCTGGTCGCCGGCGGTCATGGTGGAGAGGCCGGGCTCGACGTGAAGGATGGCGCGGCGACCCTCGGCGCCGTGAAGCCGCACGGCGGCCGCTCGCGATCGCAGGCGAAAAAGACGCTCGCGGCACGCACGCATCACGATCACCCGGGCGGCGTGACCGAGGCAGACAAGGCGGCCTACGCCAAGTTCCCCGTCCCGGCGCCGGCGGCGGCACCGATCGCCAAGGCCAAAGCGCCGCCATCCGCCGACCTCGGCGACTGCGAGCGCTGCGGGAAGCCGATGGAGCTCGTGCCTCCCGACTTCGAAACGAAGCGGTGCTCGGGGTGCGGTGCGAACCAGCCGCACACGCCACCGGCGCCTCCGTCGAGCAAGAAGGTCCTGCGCTTCCAGCGGCCGACCGTCGGGAACGGCGATGCCTGACGAGCAGGGCGACCGCCTGGAGAGCGATCTCTTCGAGCCGGAGACCATCTTGCCGGCGCAGTGGTTCAGGCCGGCCGGCGTGCCGTGGACGCCGGAGCGCCGCCTGTTGTTCGCGGCCTTCGTGGACGGCGTGAAGAAGGCGAGCCGGGGCGCGCCGAGCGCGCGGAAGTGGATGCGCTCGAATTGTGTGTCCCACGTGTTCGCGTATCTGCGGCTCTGTGAGGCGTTCTCGCTCGAGCCCGAGCGCATCCGGAGGGTCGTGCTCGATCGGCAGGTGAAGGTGCGGGTCCAGCATCGCCTCGCCGAAAGCGCGCGCCCTGGGGTGGCCCTTCGCGAGCGTGCCGCGTGAGGCTCCTCTTCGCACGGGCTCGGAAGCGTCTGTGGCTCGGCGCCGACGCACCGGTCGATCCCCTGGCCATCGTGAAGGCGGCGCTCGAGCGCGCCGCGGCCGACGAGCCGCCTGACGGGCCTGACGGCGACGACGTCGTCGCGTCGCTCGCCACGCGTCGGGCCGCCATCGAGAAGGACCTCATCCACCTCGAGGAGGACGACCTCCCAACGCTGGCGGTCACCGACCCGCGTCGACCGGCGATCGTGAAGGCACGGGCCGCGATGATCGGCGAGCTGCTCGCACTCGAGGACGCGCTGCTCAAGTCGCGGCCGCTGCATGGGCGGCGCTGGGTCGATGGCCTGCACATCTCGATCGAGAACCGCGTCGGCTCCGTGCGGCACTGGTACAACCCGCACAACGACACGGCGGGCGAGACGCGGATGCAGCAGCCGTATGGGTACGTCCGCGGCACCATCGGGCTCGATGGCGACCAGGTTGACGTGTTCCTGGGCCCGCTCGCCACGTCGGAGACGATCCGGGGTACCACGGTCTACGTCATCCACATCCGGAAGGCGCCCGACTTCCGCGAAGGCGACGAACAGAAGTGCATGATCGGCTTCGAGAGTGCGGCCGCGGCACGCGCGTGCTTCCAGGCGCACTACGACAATCCGAAGTTCTTCGGCCAGATGGATGCGCTGCCCTGGGACGAGTTCAAGGCGCATGTCCGGGCGACGAAGCATGGGGCGCATGCCGTGCGCGGCGACGTCGTTGCGTACGCGAAGGCAACGGCACCGCCGTCGCGGCGCTTCCTGCCCATGCTCCTGAAGGGCCCGATGCCGCCCGCGACGTCGGCCCGGGGTTCGGGGGCGACGCTGCGCTTCGGTGGTGGCGCTGCGGCCGCACGACGTGAGGCACCGCCACCCAAGGCCACGGAGATCACGCACGGCGAGCTGGGGGGCGCGATGGCCGCCGCGGCGCCGGCGTTGGCCTCGGTGCTCGAGACGCTGACGAAGGCGTTCCCGGGCGTGCCGGTCGCCGGGCGACTGCGGGAGACCGCCAGCGTGGCGAAGCGCGCCGGGGGCGGCGACGACGGTGTCGAGGACCTCGCGTCGGCGCGGCTGACGCTCCCGTCGATTCCTGACGAGCAGGCCGCCGTGGGTCGCGTGAAGCGCCTCTTCCAGGTGCGCTCCGAGCAGGACTTCCTCACGCGCCCGCGGGAGGGGCTCCACTACCGCGGATACCACCTGGTCGTCGCCGTGCAGGGGCAGGCGGTGGAGATTCAGCTGCGCACCGAGCGGCAGACGCGCTGGGCCGACTTCGTTCACGACCTGACGCATCGGCGCAACGCCGGTGCCGAGCCACCGCCCGAAGCGCGCGCCTATCTCCGCGCCATGGCCGACTACTACGCGGCGCAGGACGGGGACGAATCGGCCGGCGATGCCGGGACGCCGCCGGAGGTGCCGCCGATCGTGCGGCAGCAGGTGGGCGCGTTGGAGACCGACGCATGAAGCAGTTCGTCGTGGTGCGCGACCAGGACCGCGGCGCGCTCGTGCAGCCAGCGCGCGAGCTCGGACCCGACGAGGACCTCGCCGAGGTGCTCGCGGCCCTCCGTCGGCGGTTCGCCCCGCCGCAATACGAAGTGGCGATCGGCATGGCGGCCGACGTCGAGACGTTCGCACGGGCCTATCCGCGCTTCAGCGGCACAGCGTCCGGGAAGGAGACACGCGATGGGAGTCATCAGCCTGGCCCCGGGGCCGAAGGTGGTGCAGTACGAGCTCGCGAAGCTGGTGGCGGCCGCGGTGTACGGGACGCTCCCGTTTCGCAGTGACTTCCTCGACATCGCGCGGTTCCCCATGGGCTCGCTCCATCTCTACGGGACGAGCCTCGTTGGCCTACAGGTCGACGTCGAGATCACGAACGTCCCCACCGTGGGCTATGCGGAGGTCATCGCCACGAACGTGGCCGCCAACAAGGTGGTCGTGCTGAATCAGGGGGCGAAGTTCGTGCAGTTCAACCTCAAGGCGCTCACCAGCGGTCTGTTCGGGGCCACATACAGCGGGGCGACGCCGAGCTGACCGGATGGGTGCGCCCCTCATCCTCCGCCGCACGCGCATGCTGCACGTGCCGGCGCTCGCGCTCGTCGAAGAGGCCGGGACGCGTGCGCGGCTGCTGCAGGCGGTCGTGCTGCGCGTGCCGTCGGACTTCTTCAAGGCCGACGGAGGTGCGGGCTTTCACGACGGGCAGGGCGAGCACTGGATCACGGTGCATCCGAATGGCCCGGGCACGAGGGGAACGCCGGTCAAGATCCGCGAGTCGACGACGCAGAAGGGCGTCTTCCACGTCATCGCCGGCGCCGGTGGCAAGCTGAACTACCTGAAGCTCACCGGCGTGAAGAGCCCGGAAGAGCACAAGGCGCAGGCGAAAGAGCGCGATGCCGTGCGCCGGACGAAGGCGGCCGAGGACGCGGCCAAGGAGGAAGTGCGTCGCGCCCGGCTGTCCGATACCGAGCGCGCCGCCGAGGATGCGGAGGTCGCTGCCAAGAAGGCCGAACACGCGAAGGCCACCAAGGTGCTCGAGGACCGTCGCCAGCACTTCGTGTCGCTCGTGTCCGAATCGCTGGGCTGGACGCCGGAGGCAGAGGCCACCGATGGCGGTGAGAAGCGCGGCGACACGGCAGCGCGGTCGAGTCGTCGACGGTATCAGCGTGCGCGCGAGGTCCTGGCGGCGAGTCGGCAACAGCTGCTCCGCGATCGGGCCCGGGCCCGCGGGGCACTCGGCGACCTGCCGCTCGTGAGCGACGACCCGGAAACGCTGGGCCTCACCGACGTGCTCGATCCGCCAGCGGCACCGCGCGGCAAGGGATTCCGGAACGACACGCAGGCGACGTCGGATCAGGCGCTGCGGCGCGCCGCGGCCGCGGCGGACGTGGGGGCGCTACGCGTCGAGCTCGCGGCCGCCGAGCACGCCGTGACGACGGCCGACGATCCCAGCGCCCCCGAGCTCCACGGCCGCGTCGCCGATGCCCGGGCCCAGCTGCACATGGCCGAGCTCCTGCGTGAGGCGGAGACCATCACGCCCGAGCATCTCGCCACGCGCCGCGGACTCGTGCGCGAGGACCTCGCCCGGCTCGACACCACCGAGGCCGACGTCGTGCGTCAGCTCGACGCCCAGCGCGATGCGTACCGGGCGGCAAGCGTGGCCGACCCCGAGATGCCGGTACCCGACGCGCTCACGGCGCTCGAGCAGCAGGCGCATGTCCTCGCCCAGCAGCGGGCCTACCTGCATCAGCAGACGATCGACCTGGCCGTGCTCGCCGGTGAGGGCGCCGGGCCGGCGATCGAAGGCGAGCAGGCGGCGATGCGCGCGCGCGAGCAGGCCGACCGGGAGACGGAGATCGCGGCGCAGCAGGGCTCCGAGGGCGTGGCGCGCTACCGGCTGGCGCTCGAGCGTGCCGCGGCGGGGCGCGCTCGGCAGGCGGTGCGGCGCCGTGCGGCGAAGGGCACCGATGTCGATCTGCCGGTGCAGCCGGTCCTCGATCCCGAGAAGGTGTTGACGCTCCTCGCCCACGAGAAGGCGATCCGCGCCATGGAGCGGGACCTCGCCGCGGCCGACGGGGGCGAGGACCTGGACGCCCGCATCTTCGGGAAGGGCTACTTTACCGAGACCGGTGACGTGACGCCGGCGATGCGTGCCGAGGCCGAACGTGCCCTCGTGGGCGACGTGCACGAGCGCGCGACCCGGGCGTTCCTCGAGGCGGCGGAGGATCCCGCGCTCCTGGTGGGCCACGGCGGGCAGTTCACCGAGGACTACGACCAGCCGACGCTTCACCGCGCGCTCGAGCGTCACCTGTCCGCGGGCGCGTACAACGCGCTGAACAATGCCGCGCTGGCTGCGGTGAAGACGCCGGTCCTGCGTCGCGAGGTCGTCGACGTCCTTGGCGCCGGCGGCGCGGCGCAGCTCCTGGCCCATACGCTCCGCCAGCACGAGGACCCGAAAAGCCTGCGGGCAATGGCAGCCGGGCTCGCGGACTACCACCTGTCCGAGCACGTCGAGCAGGCGGAGGGGCGCATCGCCGAGATGACGACAGCGCTCGACGCGGCCGACGCGGCGCTGCAGCACCTGACGAATCCGACAGACATCGGCGTGGCCGTGGCGGCGAACGAGCAGCGGCAGGCACAGCTCGAGACGGCGCGGCGGACTATTGGGCAGGCGCTCGGCGAGTACGAGGCAACCGCCGCCCTGGCACACGCGCTCACCGAGAAGGCGCCGACCGAGATCCACTGCACGCTCGGCCCGATCGACAGCGAGACGGCCATTCGGCAGATACGGGCGTTGGGACTGGCGCGCGAGGACTACGCCATCACCAGCGATGGCACGAACCACTTCGCGACGGTGCGCGCGAGCGGGTTCGACAAGCTCGTCACGCCACCGGACGCGGAGCACCTGCAGCTCACGAACGACGTCCTGGCCATCAAGCGGGGCGAGCAGGACGAGGCCGGCTGGCAGCCGAAGGGCACGACGGTGCGCACGGCGACGACGCTCAACGCCGCGCAAGGCCTCGAGCCGGAAAGCCTGACGGCGCGGCTGCGGCCGCTGAGCGACGTCGGGTCCACCGGGGACGTGCGAGGCGACGTCGAGGAGCACATCGCCCGGCGCGCGGCGAGCGGGGATGACCTGAACGACATCGCGGCGGACCTGGCGTCCCAGGTGATGAGCGTACCCGAGCGCCACCGGCAGGCGTTCGGTGAGGCCGTCAACGCGATCCTGCCGGCGCGCGTGCCCACCATGGAGAAGGGCAAGCCGGTCATGATCGACGTCCTCGATCGCGACGGCAAACCGAAGCGGGGGCCAGACGGCGCGCCGCTGCAGACGCAGGCGTACCATGCCGTGAAGGCCTCGGCGCATGCAGACGCGGTCAACGCCCTGGTCGAGAAGCACTTCGCGCGGGTCGGGGCGCCGAGCCACGCGCCGCTCAACACGCAGTCGATCGACCTGGACCACCCCGACACGCACGAGGCCGTGTTCCGTGCGCTGGCCAACGATCCGCGGGCCATGGTGGCGTTCGCACCGCCAGGCACCCTCACGTCGCAGCACCAGCGCACGCTCCGGCAGTTCTTCGCGAGCGAGGTGGCGACGCAGGCGCCGCAGGGCGGTCGCGCGGCCGCGGAGGCGCTGAGGGCCCGGCTCGCCGAGCTCGGGCCCGAGCCGCCGCGCACGGAGACGGGTGGGCTCTTCGGCGGCGAGACGACGTCGGCCGCCTGGCTCGACTGGTCGCACCGAAAGAACGCACTCGTCGAGCAGCATCACTTCGCCGGCGCCGAGCCGACGACGCCCGACTGGCCGGCCTACGTCACGATGCTCGGCGGCACGGCCAACGCCTACGCGGCGCTGCAGGACCAGCTCAAGGGCCGGTTCGTCCGCGAGTTCCACCGCCACTACACCACGCTGACCGGCCAGCCGCTGCGCATCGGCACGCAGGACATCGCGCACGCCGAGCTCCACACAGGCTACCTCGATCCGGCGGCGCGCGCACGGCACATGGCGGAGCACCGTTCCCGGATCGACGCCGCCCGGAATCGCACCGCGGGGCGCCGCTACGCGGTCGGCTCGGTGGCCGAGAAGCTCGAGCGCATGGCCAACATGGAGGAGGCCGAGCGCCAGGCGCAGGGCTCGCTTCTGGGCGCGACGTCGGCGGCGGCCGCGAAGGCGGTGGGGAAAGGCCAGCGCCACACGCTCGGCGTCCGCCTCGAGGAGCAGCTGCGGCACCTGATGCCGAACGTCGCCCAGCACTTCCGGCCGGGCGCCCCGGTGCAGCTCATGGCCGACAAGCGCTTCGACGGCCGGTTCATCCATCAGCAGCGCGTCATCAAGCACTTCCTCCGCACGAAGCGCCTTGCGAACGCGACAGGGACCGGCAGTGGCAAGACGTCGATGATGATCGGCGCCCTGGCGCACGCGCGCGCGACGCCGGCGACGGGCGTGAAGCGGGGCCTCTTCCTGGTCCCGTCGGCGGTGCAGGGCCAGTTCGGTGGCGAGTTCGCGCGCTTCGTGGATCCGAAGACGATGCGGTGGGCGGCCAACCCCGGTGGCGACCAGGGCCAGCGGCTCGGCGAGCATCGTGACGCGGACACGCACGCGGTCGTGCACACGCACCAGGCCTTCCGCGACGACATGGTGCACGTGCTCGCCGACCACCTCGGCGTCGACGATGCGGCCGCGACGAAGCACCTGATGGGCCTGCCGCGTGCCGAGGCCGCCACGCTGATGCGCGACGCGTGGAAGAAGGCGGGGATCGACTACCAGATGATCTCGGTCGACGAGGGGCACGGGCTCCTCGATCGCGACGGCAAGCCGGACTCGGTGCTCTCGCGCATCGTGCAGGCGACCACCGACGTCGCGCCTTACTACATGAGCAGCTCGGCCGATCCGGTGAAGAACGACGTCTCCGAGCTCCGGTCGCTCCTCGACAAGCTCCACCCCGACGGTCGGTATGCCGATGCAGCCGCGTGGAAGAAGCGGTACGGCGTGAACACGACCGCCGCGGCGGAGGCGCTCAAGCGCGAGGTCGCGCCGTGGGTCTACGCGGCGCACATCCCGAGCGGCATCCAGGTGAACCGGCGCACGGCGCGCGTGCCGCTCCATCCCGAGCAGGCGCAGCGGTACGCCGGCGTGATGGACGCCGTCGATCGCCTGCGGGCGGCGCGTGGCCGCGGCGGGGTCGACGTCGAGGCGGCGAAGGTGCTCGCACCGGAGCGCTTCGGCGACGGGGCGGACCACGAGGCCGTGGCGCGCGAGATCGGCCGCAACCCCGGGGCGGCGAAGGAGGCGGCCCTTGCGCGGATCATCGACGGCGCGCCCCGCGCGACGAACGCGAAGATTCAGCACCTGGTGGCGACGCTCAAGGACCATCCCGTCGGCGACAAGCCGGTGGTGATCTTCGCGCATCGACGAGATGCGGTCCGTGAGATCACCGAGGCGCTCGCCGAGGCCGGGCACCGGGTCGAGTCCCTGACCGGCGCGGACAGTGCAGCGGAGCGCGATCGGAAGCGGCAGAGATTCCAGCCCGAGACTGGGAAGCCCGAGGCGGACGTCTTCGTACTGAGCGACGCCGGTCAGGCCGGGCTCAACCTGCAGCGCGGGCAAACGCTCATCCAGTACGATCGCCCGATGACGGCCATGGGGCATGCGCAGCGCAACGGCCGCATTGATCGTCTCGGCCAGCATCACCCAGAAATCGACCTGATCGACCTCACGACCGACACGCCCTACGAGGCGCGTGCCGCGCGCCGGGTCGCCGAAAAGTACGAGCTCCGCAACATCCTCACGGACCCGGCCGCGTCGATCGACGACGAAGGCCTCGCCGGGGTGTTCTCCACGGCCCGACGTCGTGCGGCGCAGGGCGCGGAGCGCGACGTCGCATGACCGACACCCGGAAGCGCCTGGTGGCGGCCGCGGCGCGTCTCGAGCAGCTGCACCAGCGCAACACAGCGCAGGGCGCAGAGCTGCGGAGCGCCGCGGGCCAGATGGCCGATCGTGCCACCACGTTCGGCGAGGGCACGCGCGACGCGGTACTCGCCGGCGACGAGGAGGCGGCGGCGCAGCGCCGGCATGCACTGCTGGGGCGCCACCGCGCGCGCGAGCTCGCGCGGGGCCCGGCGTGACGGTCGCCGCCGCGGTGCCGGGCACCTGCCCCGAGTGCAAGAAGGTGGTCGTGAAGCCGGCGCGCGAAGCGGGGCGGCTCATCGTGAAGAACCGATTCCTCGTGCTCGAGCCCAACGGGGGTACCCTGATCGGCTGCCCGCATTGCCCGGCCGAGCTCCACGTGCGGGACGGCAAGTTGCTGGTGTTCCGACCCCGGAACTTTGCGCCGTCGTCGAAACGCATGGTACCGCGGCGCTGTTGATCCGGACCAGACGCGAACGCGTCGCCGGACGAAGGTTCCCAAGAGGCTACGGGCTGACGGGGTGTCGCGCCAAGGACGGCGCGGCACCCCGTTTCGCGTTTCAGGGGCACGAGCGGCGGAGGCGGGTGGCGGCAGTGGTGGATGCGGCGACGGGTGGGGCGGGTGGAGTCGAGGGCGGGGTCATCCTCTCCCTCGACTTCATGAAGGCCCGTCCCGTCGAGGAAGGCGGCCGCCGCTACGTCTACTGCGAAGCCGGCAACGAGAGCTGGGACCAGCAGAACGAGCGCATCATGAAGAGCGCGCTCCTCGGGTCCAGGGAGCTCTTCCTGCGCCAGGGCAACATCGACATCGATCACATGACGGTGCTCGGGTACGCCCTCAAGATCCCGAACCCGCACAGCTACGAGATCGGGCTGCCGCTCGAGGTCCGGGAAGGGCCGTCGGGCGTCTTCGTCAAGGGCGAGATCTACCGTGGCAACGCGCGCGCCGACGAGTGGTGGCACTCCGTTACCAAGCAGGAGCCGCCGATGCGCTGGTTCCCGTCCGTGTACGGACACGCGGCGCCCGACGGCAAGCGGGATGTCTTCGATCCGTCGTCGCAGTCGCACCGCACGGTCATCACCAAGGCGCTCTGGAAGGGCCTCGCGTTCGCGAAGACGCCGCAGAACCTCAGCGTGCCGGGCGTGTCGGTGCAGCCCTTCGGGGCGTTCGCGAAGGCCGCGATCGCCGCGCTCGAGGCGCCCGTCTGCATCGGTGACCACTGCGACTGCATCAAGAAGGCCGTCGAGGGCGCCAGCTACGCGACCGACAGCACGGCGCTCAGCGGCGGCGCGGCCCTGCGCGGCCAGTCGCTCGATCGCGAGCTCCACGATGTCTCCCACGGCGGCAGCGGCGCGGCGGCACGGTACCTGAAGGCGCTCGAGACCCAGAGCTGCGCGCACGCCGAGCCGCCGATCACCCACCAGAAGATCGTCGACCACTTCGTCGACTGCGAGCACATGCCGCCCGCGGACGCGCGCCAGCAGGCGCGGCGGTTCCTCGAGCGCGCCAGCACACGGCTCAAGGCCGCGGCCTGAGCGAGGAGGGGCGGATGTTCCTGAAGTGCACGAACGACCACGAAATCGCGAAGGGCCAGAAGTTCTGCGGCGAGTGCGGTCAGGGACCGAAGGCCGAGGCCGAGGGCAAGTGCGGCAAGTGCGAGGGGTCGATCCTCAAGGCGCACAACTTCTGCCCGGGCTGTGGTGAGAAGGCGGGCGCCGTCAACGCGGATGCCGACCTCACCGTCGCGCTCGACGGCCTCACGGCGTTCGCCAAGGCGCACATCGCGATCGCGAAGGACATGGCGACGCTCCCGGCCGTCGATGCCAAGGCGGTGGAGCAGAAGGACGTCGACGTCATCCTGAAGGCGGCGGTCGAACGCACCAACGCCAAGGGCGACCAGACGGGCGTGGACGCCGAGGCGGCCATCACCGAGATACTCAAGTCGCACAATCTGCTGGCGGCGAAGCTCGACACCTACGCGGGCCATCACCAGACCGGTCTCGCGCACGTCGCCGAGGGCAACTCGGTGCTGATGAAGGCGTTCGTGGCGCTCGCCGGCATGAACCGCGAGCTCAGCGAACAGGTCGCCGCGCTCACGGCGAAGGTCGACGAGAAGCTCGCGGAGCCGCGCGGTCGCAAGGGTGCGCAGGTGCTGGCCATTGCGAAGGGCGGGCCGGCGAGTGCCGCGGGTACGGGCAAGGACGCAACGCCGGCGGGCGGTGACGAGCTGCAGCTCGAAGAGGGCGAGCTGATGCCGTCCGACGTGATCGCGAAGTGTCTGATGGCCACGCAGCACGACGACTCGATCCTGTCGACGCACGATTTCGCGAAGGTGACCACGATGGCCAACGGCATGGGCCTCACGCTCAAGGCCATGTGCCAGCTCGATGAAGCGCTCGCGCCGAACATCCTCGGTGCGGTCGCGATGGCGGATCGGCTCGCTGCACAGCGGGCCGCCCAGTAACCGGCGGGGCCGGGGCGGAGGGGAATGCACATGCACGGCGCGATGATTGCCCAGGGCAGTCCAGAGAGCATCCTCGGGCTGCGGGGACCCGGCGTCCCGCACTTCAAGTCACTCGACGAGTTCCGGAAGGCCGTCGAGGGCGTCAGCTACGCGACCGACGTCGCCACGCTGAGCGGCGGTGCCGCGCTGCGGATGCAGTCGCTCGAGCCGGACCTGATCCGGACCACGCAGACGGACGACTCGTTCATCCTCTTCAACCTGCTGAGCCAGACCAAGGCGACGTCGATGGTGGACGAGTACACCACGAAGCCGCGCATCGGTGGCTTCCCGGGTAGCGCCACGAACACGGAGACCGGCGTCATCCCCGAGGCGCAGGGGCAGTACGAGCGTGAAGTCGACTACGTGAAGATGTTCATGACGCGCCGGAAGGTCTTCGCGATCGGCGCGGCGCAGCAGAACATCATCGACCCGATCGCCGACCAGAAGATGGACGGCATCCTCGAGCTGAAGACCTCGTTCGAGTGGTACTCGTGGTACGGCGACAAGGCCGTCTGGCCGCTCGGCTTCGACTCCCTGCCGACGAAGATCCGCGCCACGGGCGACAGCGATCTCATCGTCGACGCGGGGGGCGAGGGGCTGACCTTCATCGCCGGCGAGATCATCGACCTCGCCACGAAGATCGGCATGAAGGATCGGTGGGGAAAGGCGACCGACGTCTTCTGCTCCCTCGACGGCCAGGCCGACATCGACCGCAACCTCGATCCCGCCTGGCGCGTGAACGCGAACGGCTCGGCGTCGACGGTCGTCGGCACGCCGGTCAAGGCGATCAGCACCAGCCGCGGCGAGCTCAAGATGCGCTCGAACCAGCACATCATCGAAGGGCAGCCGCCGTTCGAGACGGCGTGGCCGGACGCGGCCGGCAAGTGCCTGGCGCCGACCAGCGTGGCGGGCGTCGTCGCCGCCGGCACGGCATCGAACAAGTTCTACGCCAAGCACGGCGGCTTCTACTACTACGCGGTCGAAGCGATCTGTAAGGACGGCCGCTCGGTCGTCGCGAAGAGCGCGCAGGTGTCGATCGGCGCCGGTGACAAGTGCACGCTCACGATCACGCACCCCGTGGACTCGACCATCACCGGGTTCATGATCCACCGCTCGAAGCGGAACGGGACGAGCGTCACGGCCGACTTCCGCGAGATGGTCGCTGTGCCGCGCGCCGCGGGCGCCACGACCGTCTACGTCGACGAGAACCAGCGCATCCCCGGCACGAGCCAGATCACGCTGGCGAGCATCGAGGCTGGCCGCAAGGCGGTCGACTTCCGTCGCCTGATGCCGCTCACGCTCTTCCCGCTGTACCCGACCGATCAGGCGGTGCACGTGTGGGCGCAGATCGCGGCCCTGTACCTCCGCGTCGCGAAGCCGCGGCAGCACGCCTTCGTCGACAACTACCTTCCGGCGGGCGCCCGCTGGCGGCCGTTCTAAGGGGGCCGCATGTCGGAACGGACTGTGGGCGGCGTGCGCGTCGCCTGTCGCAACGCCGCCGCGAGCAACCTCATCAACGGGGTGCGCTTCGGCGCGCTCCTCGTCGCCGAGGGTGAGACGCCGGTCATGGTCTCCGAGCCCGTGGCGGACGACGTGGCGGGCGGGTTCTGTCGGAACCCCGACTTCACGATCGAGTCATTCGACGATGGGCAGCTCGAGAGTGTGGACGCGGCGATCGAGGCCAGCGCCACGGAGGCCGTCGTGGACACTGCGGCCGGTGCGGCCTCCGCCGAGCAGGCGCGCCTCGCCGAGGAGCTCACCCGGGCGAACCAGGCCCAGGCCGCCGAGCTCGACCGTCTGCAGGTCGAGAACGCCGAGCTCTCCCTGAGGCTCAGCCGCAGCCACGCGGCGGAGGTCGATCGGCTCAACGCCCAGGTGGCCGAGATGCATGCGCGACCGGTGCCGCCGGACGTGCTCGAGCGCGTGCGGGGCGAGGTGCGCGCCGAGCTCACCGCGGCGCATGCGGCCGAGGTGGAGCGTCTGACGGGCGACCTGACCACGGCCGGCGCCGAGCGAAAGCGCCTCGAGGACGAGGTCGCGCTCCTGCGCACGACCAACGAGCAGCTCGGCAAGGCGCTCGAGGAAGCCGGCCCCGCCCCCAAGCGCGGCGGCAAGGGCGGCAAGTAGCCGACCGAAGGGAGATCGCCGTGGGACAGACTCGCTCGCAGCTCTTGGACGCCACGTCCTCGGCCGGCCGCAAGGCCGGGAACCCCTTCGGTCGTATCCAGGTCGCCCTGGTTGCGGTCAACGTCCTGGCCATCCACCGGGAGTTCGCGGCGGTCCTGGCGAAGCTCGACACGTCGGGTGCGACCGATACGAACTACGCGGCGACGCTCACGCCGGTGAACGTCCTCGACACGCGCACCAAGTTCAACGCGCTCCTCACCAAGCTCCAGAACGATCTGCTCGTCACCGGGGACGACTACGTCGCGAAGTGCCAGGCGGGTGCGGACGATCAGCTGCCGGCCCAATACGCGGCGCTGCTGGCCAAGCTCGACGGCGACGCCGGCGTCGGCGTCACCACGTTCCGGTCGGCCAACAGCGCGGCCACCGTGCCGACGCTGGACGACTAGGCGGCGCAGGCCCGTGGGATGGGGGACGCCACCGGCAAGACCGGGATTCTGGTCGACGACATCCTTCAGGGGGAGCTGTACGGCATCCTCCTGAAGGCGCGTGGCGAAGCCGCGCCCTACAGTCCCAAGCATCTGTACGAGAAGCTCCGCGCGGCGGAGGACTTCTACGAGCGCACGCTGGCCGTCCGCTTCGGCGAGCAGCGCATCGCGTGTGAGCCGGAGAACCGTGGCCTAGCCTCCGACGCCTACGACGTCGCCGAGCAGGCCTACGACTACCCTCCCGACTTCCACGAGGACATGCGCTGGGGCCTGCTGCAGCTCCGCGCGCGTCCCGTGAAGCAGATCGACCGGTACTACTTCTCGTACCCGGGTCTTGGGTTTCAGCCGGGGTTCGAGGTGGAGCCGCGCTTCGTCCGCATCCAGGATCGGAAGTCAGGCATCACGCGTCTCGTGTTCGGGACGATCACGCAGAACTTCTTCCACACGTCGCGGGGCGTGCCGTCGTCGATCTTCGTCGACTACGTGGCGGGACTCTCCTGCCAGGAGCTCGCCGCGGACCACAACGACCTGCTCGAGGGGATCCGCCTCCGCACGGCCCTCAGCGCCTTCGGCATCCTGACGAACGTGCGCACCGGCGGCGCGGGTAGCCAGTCGATCTCCGGGGATGGTCTCTCGCGGTCGCAGGGCTTCGCCGGCGGCAAGTACGGCGCCTACAGCGGCTACATCACCCTCGCGATGGAGCAGGAAGAGGCGACGCGCGAGGCGTGGAAGACGCACGAACGCGGCGTGGTGATGACGGTCTGCTGATGGCGGTCATGGATGACACCGCGGCGGGCGTGGCGCTTGACGAGTTCCATCTCGGCTCGCCGAACTTCGATGCACTGCTCGATCAGAACGGCTCGCCGGTGCTGCTGCGCTTCGCGACGCGATGCCCGTGTCGCGATCTCGACACGGGGCGGCCGGATCCGGCGTGTACGAACTGCTACCCCTACGGCGTTCTCTGGGACGAGCCCATCGAGACGAAGTGCTTCGGGCCGAACCGCAAGCCGATGCGGCGGCCGGATGCCGCCGGCGAGTACTCCGTCGGCGATGCGTTCTTCACATTCAAGACGAATGTCATGCCGACGCCGGGCAGTCGGTTCCTCCTTCCGCTGTCGGAGATCACCGTCGACGACGTGCTCGTGAAGGGGCGCGAGGATGTGATCCGGTACGCCGATGTCGTGAGCGTCGAGAAGGCGCTCTGCAGCCGGCGCGTGCCGCCCAGCGGGCATCCCTACACCGTCGACGTCGTGCCGCTCGTCATCGGGACCGACATCGTCATCAACGGCCGCGAGGTCACCTGGCTGAACCCGGGCCTCCCCGACGGCACCGTCTACACAGTGCGCCTCCGCGCCCGCGTCGAGTACCTCGTCTTCGAGCCCCAGGACCGCAACGAGGACGGCAAGCCGCTGCCGTACCGGTACCTGTGCCGCCGGCTCGATTACCTGCTCCATCCGCGGGGCCAGAAGGCCGTGAGCTTCTGATGGAGTTCACGCACATCCAGGCCACGCTCGCCGGCGACGTTCTCGACCTGGTGATCGCGCAGTGGCAGGAGCTCGCGGCGGAGCACAGCGCCTCGGGCCGCTACGCCAGCGAGCTCACCTTCGAGCGTATGGTGCCGTACGGCGGCAGCGACCCCACGATGGTGGCGGTGCAGAACGTCGCGCCGTACGCCCAGGTGCTCGAGGACGGGCACGCCGGCTTCCACCTCCCGAGCGTCATCGACTGGGGGGCGGCCGAGGGCCGTGGCACGGCGAAGCGGATGAAGGACGGCCGTCGCTACATGACCATCCCGTTCCGCCACTTCACCCCGGGCAGCGCATCGGGCGGTATCAGCTCCGCGCGGGCGCGGGCCATGATGCCGCAGCAGGTCTACCAGGACGCCCTCATCGCGTTCCGCGGCGATCGCGCGCGTGAGGAAGCTCGCGATGCGGCGCGACGGATTCGCGAGGCGGGCACCCAGCTCTCACGTCCCTACGACGTGCTCGACCGGATGTATCCCGGCGCCGGCGGTCGCGGCCCGTCGTACTTCGACATGGCGCGCAAGGCGGAGGGGCGGGACAACCAGCCGGGCTACAGCTGGCGCACCCGGACCTACGAGGGACTGCGACGCAAAGAGCAGGTGAACCCCGAGACGGGCGCCACGAGTAGCGTCTACTCCACGCTGCGCACGCTCACCGAGGATTCGCTGGGGTGGTACGTGCCGCCGGCGCCGGGGTTCCACTTCGCCGCCCGGACCGTCGAGCTCGTGCGTCCGATGGCGCGTGA
Source organism: uncultured Binatia bacterium (SeqCode) (assembly GCA_964404165.1). Taxonomy (GTDB): domain Bacteria; phylum Desulfobacterota; class Binatia; order DP-6; family DP-6; genus DASYLJ01. The sequence continues at coordinate 94,222 of CAYOIZ010000004.1, forward strand.
GCTGCTCGAGGATGCCGCGCGGGCCGACGTCGTCGAGCTCGTGCGCCAGGTCATGAGCGGGGAGGCGGCGTGAGCGTTCCCTACGATGGCCTGGCCTTCCCGGAGCTCGTCGTCGCCGACGTCGTTAAAGTGGCGCTCGATCTGCTGCTCGCCAGCCCAGTGAAGCTGGACCTCTTGCTGGCGGGGCGGCCGTCGCGCGAGCGCGACACGGTGCGAACGGCGCTGCAGGTGCGCGAAGGCAAGGTTCGCCTCGGCCTCAACCTCGAGAGCATCGAGGACTGGCAGATCACGATCGCTCTGCAGCACAAGGGGCCGGACCGCGGCGGCCGCACGATCGGCGATACGGTGTCGGGGCCCGTCGAGGAGCCGATCGCGACCGCCGCCCTCGAGGCGACGATCAGCAGCGCGCCCGATGTGACGCTCCCGCTGGGGGGCGGTGCGCCACCGGGGCTGCCCGCACGCGGCCGCGTGCGGATCGGCGACGAGTTCGCGACGTACGAAGTGGTCGGAAACGATGTCGTGCTGCGCGCCCGCGGCATCCTCGAGAGCGAGGCCGTGGCGCATCTCGCCACCGAGATCGCCGTGTTCCACGGTATCTCGCAGCGGGTCGGCTGGTCGGCGCTGTCCAACGTTCGCGTCGACGTCATGTCGAGCGACAGCCGGCTCAGCATCATGCTCGCCGGCATGCTCGCGGCTGACCTGGTGCTCGCCCGCGACGCCTTCGAAGCCCAGGGCATGACGCTGCACGGGATCGAGGAAACCGATCTCGCCCCGCGGCCGCAGACCTGGCCGCTGGATCTCTGCAGCCGGACGCTGATGCTGCAGGTGCGCACCGAAGTCTCGCTGCCCGAAACGCTCCCGGTCATCACCCGGGTCGATCACGACATCACACTGGAGGGGGTCGATGGGATCACGCGACCAGAGCTCTGACCGGCCGCGCGGCGTGGCCGCGGTCACCGAGGGCGCGGCCGTCGAGACCGCCGTCGACGAGGCGATGCCCGTCGAGTTTCCAATCGACTTCGACGAGTGGTCCGCGGGCGTTCCCGCGGTCTGGCGGGTCGCCCTCGCAGGCTTCCGGCACACCGTCCGCCAGGCGGACCAGCTGCGCGCCGTTCGCCCGCGCGCCGACTGGCAGGCGGACTTCACGAAATTCCTCGACGCGCCGGCGCAGTAGGGGACGGGAGGGGTCATGGGTGGCTTCGGCATCGGCTTCAATTCGCGGGGAGCGTGGACGGCATTCCCGTCGATCTTCTCCAACATCAACATCGACGACCTGGACATGCGGAACCAGGGCCCGACCGGCGTCGTGGCGATCGTCGGGCCTGGGGCGGGCTTTTTCGAGCCGAAGAAGGCGTCGGCGCTGCCACTCGCGACGCCCCCGAACCGGTTCATCACACCGTCGGATCTGCTGACGGCGTCCCAGTACGCCGTGCGGCCGTTCCCCGAGCTCGACCGCGGGCTGAACCAGGTCTTCGTGGTGCCGGTGACGCCGGCGACGCCGGCCACGGGCACCGAGTCGAGCGTGACGCCGACCGCGCTGTTCACCTACACCGCGAACGTCTGGGGCCTGCGTGGGCTCGACATCACGCGCAAGATGGAGACGAACAAGTTCACCATCGCGCTCCCGACGAACGCGGGCACGGTGACAGAGGTTTTTCCGTTCACGACGATCGCGGGGCTCGTGGCCGACATCAACGCCCGGGGCGTGGTCGGCCGTGCGACATTCCTTGCCGAAGGCACGCCAGTGAACCATGCGGCCACCGCGCTCACCGGCGCGACGGAGCCGGCCGTCACCAACCAGGATTGGACCGATGCGCTCGCCGCATTGACCAACCTCCGCGTCAACATCATCCACGTGACGTCCCCCAGCTCGGCGGTCTGGGCGATGCTCTCGTCGCACTGCACGCTGCGACGCTGCCGCGGCGTGGTCGGTAGCGATCTGCACAACTGGAATGGCATCGCGAACCGGCAAGCGTCGCTCGCGACGCTCAAGGGCGAAGCCGCCGGGCTGAATGCGTTCCGGATGATGCACAAGATGATTGGCGCCGATGGCCTGCCGTCCAACCTCACGGCGGCGCGGTATGCCGCCCTGGCGGGTACGCTCGAGCCGAGCGTGCCGATGACGTTCAAGCACCTCGACTTCCAGAGCCTGGAGACGCTGCTCGACATCGACACCGAGGTCGGCGGCATCGACGGGGCGCTGCTGGCCGGGCTGGCGCCGCCGGTACAGGACCCCTCGGCACCGGGTACGTTCCTGGTGTCGCGCGGCCTGTCGACCTTCATCACGGACAACAATCTCTACCATCGGGAGCAGTCCGTGCTCGCAGCGGTCGATGCGGTGCAGTTCCTGGTGGAGGATCAGCTGCGGCAGTTCCTCGGCAGGGAAGGGACCGTTGGTGCGCTCCGGCGCGTCAATAGCACCGCCGACCAGATTCTGAACCAGTGCACGCGACCGACGTCGGCCATCCGGATCGCCAGCTACCGCCGTGAGAGCATCCGGTCGGAATTCACGTCGGATACGGTGCTGCGTCTCTACTTCAAGATGACGCCGATCCCGCCCATCAACTTCATCGACGTGAACATCGCCCTCGAGCGCCTCGAGCTCGATGTCAGCTTCGACGTGCCGCTCGCGGCGTAACGCGGAGGACTCATGGGCAATCTCGCCAACGAGCGATTCACCACGGGAAACCATGTCCTGATCTTCACGCGCGGGCCGGGGGTGCGCCAGCTCCTCGGCACGGCCGAGGTCGGACGCATGGCCGACGCACAGAGCGTCGACATGCAGATCGCGACCGGCGTGCAGCACGTCTACGGCGTCGGCGATGCCGACCCCATCGATGCCGTCGACACGCGCCACAGCTACACGGTGTCGCTGCAGCGCATCCGGCTGCGGACACGCGAGGCCGTCGATCGAATCAACGCGGAGACGATCGATATCGACGAGATCGACCGCTTCAGCGGCGAGCCCATCCAGACGGCCGAAGAGTGCCATCTGGCGAGCGGATCGCTGAGCGTGTCGGCGAACAACCTGGTGTCCGAGGGCGCGACCTTCCTCGCCATGCGTATCCGGTAGCACGCATCGTCTTGGCGTCGCCGGCATCGCGTCCGGCGGCGCCCCGCTCCACCGGGAGGCCGGGTGCAACGCCCACCTGACCCGGGTCCGTCATCGCTCGATCCATCGCGTCCCGCCCGCGCGGACGCTCCCACCGCCAGCCTCAGGAGCATTTCCCCATGGACCTGCCCACGATCGCGTTTTCCATCGCCGACGACGTCTACCTGCCCGAGCGCACGGAGGATGGCGTGAAGCTCCCCGCCGAGAAGTTCGCGCCCGAGTTCGGGGGTGGGTTCGTCCTCAAGTGGCCCACGCTCGCCGACACGGGCCTCATCAACGGACGCTACACGGCGTACTGGCAGGCGCAGGGCGTGAGCGATCCCAGTGGGGTGGGGATCACAGTCAGCCAGCTCATCTACGCGATCTTCTTCTTCGATGTCCTCGCCACGCAGAAGCCTGCGTGGGTGTCGGAGTCGACCAAGGATACGCCCAAGTTCCGGCGGGCGATGATGCGTGCGCTCGTGCGGGCGCAGGAGCTGACGGCCGAGGAAAAAAAAACGTCCGGCGCCGATGGCGCGAGCACATTGCAGCCGAGCTAGCGTTTCCCCAGGGCGATGTCCTCCTCTACCGCCTCAAGTACCGGATGCCGGCGACCGACCCGCGGTTGCACGCGGCCACGCTCGAGGAAATCCAGCTCGACCTCGAGCTCGATCACCACGTGCGGGGCGACGAGCCGTGGGAGTGCACGCCCTGTGAGGCGTGGACGTATCGACCCTTCTGCCCCGTGTGTCTCAAGGGACCGGTGGCGCAGTCGGCGGTGGGAAAGCTCATGGAGCGCGAGGCCGCTGGCGAAACGATCCCGTGGGCCGAATACGAGCGCGCGCTCTACGGCGACAAGGTAGCGCAGGAGACGGATGGACCCGGTCGTCGTCCCGATCAAGGCTGACGTCAGCGAGCTCGCCGCCGCGCGCGCCGCCCTGCAGGGGCTCCGCGAGGATTCGCAGCGGGCGGCCGCTGGTGGTGCGCCCGGCGGTGGCCCGAGCGCCGCGGCCAATCCGAGTCAGCAGTCTTCGGCTGGCGTGCTCCGCGAGCTCCAGGCCCTCGAGGGTGGCCTCCGCGGCGTCACGACGTCGTTGCGCACGCTCCAGGGGGTGATCGACGCGCTGGTGGCACGACCGGCCGCCTCGCCGGCGCCGCTCGTGATGCCACCGGGTGGCGATGGCGGCGGTGGGGGCGGTGTCCCTGGCGCGACGCCCGGAACGTCGACGCCGCCCAATCCGAATCCTCCCACTCCGTCGTCCCCACGTGCGCTGCCGTACGACACGCAGCGGATGCTGCAGAGCCTCTTCGTCGGTGCGGCCGGCACGATGGGACTCAGCCTCGGTGTCGGCGCGGCGTTCGGCGAGGTGTCGCGCGGCATCAGCACGACCGAAGAGCTCGCGATGCAGGCCGCACTGGCAACGATGGCCGCCGGCGGCGGACCCGGAGACTACCGGGCGCTGCACACCGGCATGCTGAACCCGCGCTTCTCGACGTCGGTGCTGCCGTCCGAGGTCAGCGGGATCATGCGTCCGATGGCGGCGCATGGCCTCCCGTCCGAGAGCCTCCCCACCATGGGCTATCTGTTGGGAGAGGCGGGCATCCGCGCGTACGGCTCGGCGCCAGCGGGCGGACAGCTTGGCGAGCAGGCCTACGCGGCGCTGCGCACCCCCGAGATCGGACGCTACCTCGCCACGCTGGTGATGCAGGGTGAGCGCCAGGGCGTGAGCGGGGCGGAGCTCATCCGCCAGTTCCAGGGCCTCTCGCAGCTGCTCGGCGGCCGGCAGGGCGCCTACGCGCGCACGCCGGCCGATATGGTCGAGCTCGCCAACCTGCAGATGATGCTCGCGCGGGTCCCCGGTGGTGCCGGCGCGGGGCAGGGCGGCGAATCCATCGCGCAGGGGCTCTCGGAGTTCGGCCGCGGCGGTGTCATCGAGAACAGCATCGCCATCAAGGCCTACCAGCGGGCGACCGGGCGACGGCCACCGATCACACCGGACGAGCGGATCGACTTCGAAGAGTGGTCACAGAGCCCGGCGGCGTGGCGCGCACAGGCGGAGATGGCCCGCGAAGAGTTCGGGCCGAAGATGGGCGGCTATCTTCTCTCCGGGAAGGGCCGCCACTCGATCAAAGCGTTCCGGCACCTCATGGACACGCCTGGGGCGCTCACCGACGACGTCATCGCGAGTCTCGTGAGCGACGACGAGGCGGGCGGCTACTACGGTGCTGGCAACCGTGGCCTCGACGGCACGGTGGGTATGCGCGAGCTCCAGGTGCGCCGCGACCTCGAACGCGCACGCGGCAACCAGGAGGGGATGGCCACTGGGCAGCAGGGGGTGCGCGGCTGGATGGCGGACAACTACGGGGCTGGCATCCTCGCCGACCTCGGCGGTGGGCTCGCCATGGGTGCCGGGGGGCTGGGCGGGTGGCGGCTGCTCCGTCGCCTGTTCGGCGCCGGCGGCGCGGCCGCCGCGGCCCGTGGTGGGGCTGCCGCGGGTGGGACGACCGCCGCGGGGGCGACGGCTGCTGGCGGCGGGGCGTTGCCGTTCCTCCTGCGCTCGCTCGGCGTCGCCGGCGGCGGCCTGTCGTTCCTGAAGGACCTCTACGACGTCAACACCGGCGAAGATCCCACCAACGCGCTCGATCTCATTCTGGGTCTCAGCGGCGGCATGATCGGTGGCCTCGCGGGCATTCCCGCTGGCCCACTCGGGATCGCCGGCGGCGCGCTCACCGGCTACGGCCTCGGCAAGGGGGTCGCCGGTGGGCTCGACCTCATCAACCAGTCCCTGAGCGGCGACGGCCGCGGCGGCGAGACGTCGGACCTTATTCGCAGCCTGCAGTTCACGCATCTGCCGGGCGGCCGCGTGGATCTGCGCAGCCCCGGCTTTCGCACGGCCGAACAGGCGTATGGGTTGCCGCCCGGCATCCTGAGCGCGCTCGCGGAGCAGGAAAGCAGTGGTCGCATCATGGCGCGGCCATACGGCAAGAGCGCCGGGGGCGCGCAGCAGTACGACGCCGAGGGCCGCCCGCTCCAGTCGTCCGCGCTCGGTCTCTTCCAGTTCATCAACAGCACAGGGCGCGAGATGGGCCTCGTGGGCGACGGCTTCGACATGCGCGGTGATCCTGCCGCGTCCACCGACGCCGCCGCGCGCAATCTGCGAAACAACTACGCGAGGTACGGTTCGTGGGGCGGCGCGCTCGGCGCGCACCTCGGCAGCGACGACCCGCAGCGGAACGCCGCGTACGGGCGCGAGGTGATGGCGCGGGTGGCGAAGTACTCCGACGGAGCGATTGGCGACGGCGGGCAGCTGCCTGCGCCCGAGCTCGCCGTCCCGGTTGGCACCGAGGGCGGCGCCGGCGATGGCCTGCACGTCTTCATCCACCTCGATCCGAACTTCCCCGGCACCGTGAGCATCCAGACGCCGCCCGGTGTGACGGCGAGGATGGTCAATTGAGCGAGTCGATCGAGCGACGGCCGCGCATCCAGGTCCTCGTGGGCGGTGGGACGGCGCAGGACGGCACGCTCGCGAACCGTCGCGAAGAGGACACCGCTCGTGGGTTCTTCCGCACGACGCACGACATCACGCCGCACGTGAAGCGCGCGCGCACGGCGAAGTTCATCCAGTCACCGGCGGGCACCTTCGAGCTCGGCCTAACGTTTCGCGAGCTCGACGAGCTCGACGCTGCGTCGCTCAACCGTGTGCTCGTCCCGGACAACCTCGTCGAGATCAAGCTCGATGCGGGGTTGCCGTCGACTACGCTGAAGACCGTGATGCGCGGGTGGATCAGCAGCGTGCGCCAGAAGACAACCGTCGGAGGGAACGGCCGGCCGAACCGCGAGGTGGTGGTCACGGGGCAGGACAGCGGCAAGTTCCTTCTCCGTCACGAATTGCCTGGGCACCTCCTCACGGCGTTTGTCATGGGTGACCGCGAGATTGCGAAGCGGCTCGCCGACGGGGTCACCTTCGGTGGCAGCGTCGGGCAGATTCTGCAGGGCATCTTCCGAAAGCTCCTCATCGACCTTCTCCCGTCGCCGGTCGTGCTCCGCGAGGGCATTCGCCTTCTCACGGACCCGGACCTTGGCCCCGCTGGAACGCCCGGTAGGTCTGCGGATGCTCTCGAGTCCTATGTGGGCGTGAGCAGCGTCTGGGAGCGCAACGGGAAGTTCTGGAACATCTTCCGCGACTATATCGACGCGCCGTGGAACGAGGCCTTCGGCGACTATCTGGAGGACCCCGCCGCCCAGTTTCCGAACTACGTGAACTCAGCGGACTCGATCAACGCTGGAGGAGAGGTGTTCGCCAGCCCCGGCGTGGTGGGCGGCGAGATCAAGCAAGGTGCGAGTCGGCCGGGGTATCACGTCATCGTGCGCCCACAGCCGTTCACGAAGGAGCGATGGGATCGGCTACCGACGATCGTGGTGCGTGACGATGAGCTGCGCCTCGAAGACATGCGCCTCAGCGACGACGAGAGGATAAACCTCGTGCGCGTCGCGACATCGGGCAAGCACGCGGCGGCCTCGGACTACCTACACGATGCCGTCATTCATCAGACGGTGCACTTCAGCAAAGAATCCGCCGATCGACATGGAGTGCAGGGCCTGACGGCAGCGACCCTGTATTCCGACCTCGACGGCGGACATCAGGATGCCGTAGCCCACGGCGACATGGCGGCTGGGCGCGGTGCGATCGCGAGCGCAATTCGTCGCCGCGGGCGGCGGCTCTGGGATTGTTACGCAATCAACGACCAGCTCTGGAAGGGCGTATGGGTCTTCGCGGGCAATCCCGACGCCCACATCGGGTACCGCTATGCGAATCAGAGCGAGCCATCAGCGTTCTTTACGCCGGGCGAGTATCTGCGGGGCTGCTACTACGGCGAACGGGTGGTGCAGGACTACGTCGAGTCAGGTTCGCAGTACTTCACACATGCGGCGCTCACGCGCGGACAGCCCTTGGGTGGCTTCATCATCGCGCCAGAGCCGGACCCGCTCCTCGCGCCTTAGCCCATCGGGCCGTCGTCGGATTCCGTATGAAAATCGATCACGAACTCGAGCACGCCTGGAGGGGGTGGGGGAAGCCGGCCGGCCGCGGTGACGGCTTGGATGGCGCTCGCGTCGTAAACCGCATCCCGGGAGCTCTCGATGACCCGGATGTCCGACGTGCCGCCATCGGGTGCAATCCGAAACTGCACCTTTGCGCGCGCGCCGGGGCGGCGATCAGCGCGCCACTGGGCCTTCACGGTGGCGATGACGGAATCGCGGTACGCGCGAATGAGGGCGGCAGTGCTACGCTGAGTGCAGCCCAGGCGTCGATCGGGCTTGCAGTCCCCAGTTCGCTGACAGCGGTCGCAATGGTCCGAGACGAAGGGCAGGTCGCCACAATGGAGCGCGGCGACGTCGTTGCATTCCTTGAACTGCACGCATCGCTTACAGGCGATGACACGCTTCGACTCGGGTCCCGTCGCGGCGAGATCGCGGTCGATCTGATCCTCACGGCGCTGCCGCCATCCAGGGTTCGCCTGGTCGCGAATGCTGTCCCAGGTGCCGACCGGCAGGCACGGACCCTGCGGGCGCATGCCGGACTGGTACTGCTCGAGCGGCAGATTCCATGTGTTGCCGAGCTCGTCCTCGCACTGGCGGTCCTGATCCTGTGCGCTGGCGACGCCAGAAAGAAGAATGAGCCCCAGGGCAAGTGCGCGGGTCCACATGGCGACTGTTCGAGCGCTACCACGCCCGGCGACGCGCCAGCAACAGAAAGATGGGCAGCCTAGTGCAGATTCGGCCACTACTAGACGCCGATACGCTGGTGCAGGCAGCCCTTGGCGCAGCCATGGAGGCGCTGCCCATTGGCCCACGCACGATGGACGGGGTGAAGGCCGTGGTCGTCAATGTCTACCCGGTTGGCCACTCGGAAAACCGGCTGGGGCAGACGCTCGTCGACGTGCAGCCTCTGACCGACATGCCGATGCTCCCCCGTGTGCCGATCTGCCTGCCGCACGCCCACCAGGAGACCATGGAGGCGCTCGAGCACACTGCGCGCCGGCAGCCGTTCGCGCCGAAGGCCCGCAACCGGATGGAGGGCTCGGCGCGTGATCTGCGCCCGGGCACGATGGTCTGGGTGCAGTTCCTGGGCGGCAGTCTGCACGACCCGGTGGTCGTCTCGACCATGAAGTACGGCCAGCAAGGAGCCGGGGCGTTCCCGCTCGAGCGCCAGGTCGTCGATCGCATCCAGGACGACGGAAGCCTCGTCGACGAGGAGACGCATCCCCTCGACTCGGCGATCGATCGCAGCGACCCGGACCACGTCACCTCGAGCTACCCGCGGAGTGCAGACGTCTACAATGGCGTCCGCGTGGAGGTGGACAACCGGGGCAACCGCTACGTGCAGACGTCGATCGACCGAGACCCGGTGTTCCCGGGACACAACGGCATCCCGGCCTCGCCGGCGCCGGAAGGGAACTACGGTGTCTCCACCCGTGGTGCCCGCGTCGGCCATCAGGTCTTCACCTCCGGGCGGCACCCGCGGTTCCCTGACGAGCCGAGCCAGGGTCGGCAGGGACGACGCACGATCGACGCTGACGATGGCACCATCCGCGATTCGACCCGGTCGTCCATCGGGAACCTCATCCAGCGGCTGCGGAGCACCGTCGGGCGGTACTACCTGTCGACGAAGGGCTCCGGCGACGGGGGTGTCTACCTCGAGGATGCCCACGACAACTACTTCGCGCTCATCGATGGCGGCGCCGAGCTCCACGGGGCCGAGCAGGTCGTCCTCGACAGTGCCGCGGTGAAGCTCGGGAGTGGCGAAGCGGCGCTGCACGCCGTGCTCTGGGAGCAGCTCGTCGAGTGCCTGCAGGCGCTCGTCGACATCTACGACCAACACACGCACCCGACGGCGGTGCCGGGTCCGCCGTCCGTGCCCACGCAGAAGCAAGGGTCGACGTTCGCTGGCCAGAAGGAGACGTTCAAGAGTGAGGTCGTGACGCTCGACAAGGACGCGGCGGCATCGCCTTCGCCGCAGGACGATCCCGAGACATGATCTACGGACAGGCGACGACGAGCGAGAAGGTGGTGAGGCCCCCATCCGAGATGGTCACGTCGATGCTGGCGCTGTTCGTGTACGCGACGAGGACAGATGCGTACCCGCTCTCCGGGCTCGCGACGGCGGCGCAGTTTGTGAGATCGCGACCGCTGAACGTGACGAGATACAGGCCGGATAGCACCGGAATCGGCTTCGTGGCGGTGACGCCGGGCGAAGAGCTGAGAACGGCGCCTGTTTCGTCGACGCGAGCAAACAGCGCGACCCCTGGCGTGCCGGCCGGTCCTGGCGGTCCCTGCGGCCCGACCTGTCCCCCCGTAGCCTCGATGGCGGCCACACGCGCTTCGAGCTCTGTAAGCCGCACTTTGGCGCTCTTCTTCTTTGCGAAGGCCGGGCAAGCGGCGAGAGCTATGAGGATGGCAAGGCAGAGGGTAATCCGGCTGGCTTGGTGTCGCATGGACGGGGGAGCTACCGCACTGATGGGCTACCGTGCAAGTCAAAAGTGTCTCGGCTGGGTCGATGGCTGAGAATCTCGACCTCTCCCTGAAGGGCCCGTTCATCATCATCCACCGCGGGGGCGGCATCCCGGTGCCGTTCCCCTTCCTGATGCCACCGCAGCATGTCGAGACGACGATGGCGCCGCGGGTCGCTGTGCACCAGACGCTCGAGGACAACTTCGTCGACGACTTCTCCGGGCCCCGATCCATGCCGGTGACGGTCACGATGCGCGGGACCTTCGGCTACAACCGCATGGGGTTCGGCTCCCTGACGCTGCTCGTCTTCGAGAAAATCCTCGAGGGTTACAACGCGCTGTCGCGCGAGACGAAGGCCACGGCCAAGGCGCGGCAGGAGTTCATCGGGCTGAGCCGGCTCTACTTCTGGCGGATCGTGATCGACCAGTTCTCGTGGCAGATCGACCACGCCAACCCGCTACTCTACTTCTACACCCTCCGGTTCCGACGGCTGCAGGACTATCTCAGCCTGACGGACCCCCAGCTGCCCGAGCGGACGGGACCGGCCGACGCCACGGGACTGCGGGCGATCTTCTGATGGCGCTCTCCGATTTCGTCCCGCTCCTGAACGAGCTCCGCCGCCGCGGAAAGCGCGAGGCGCTCGCCGCGCAACAGGCGCTCGAGACAATCATCGCGCGGGGCCGGGCCGTGGCGGATGCGCTCGAGGCGGTCGAAGTCGGTGCGGCGTCGGTCGTCGCCGTGCCGTTCGCCGAGCTGCTCGGGACCGTAGGGCTGATCGACGCCTTCATCGAGGAGTACTTCGGCGACCTCGACTACCCGCCGGACCTGTTCAGCACGTTGCGCACGGCGAGCATCGCCCTCACGAGCCTGCAGACGCTGCGGCGGCGGTTCGCCGGCCAGCAGAGCGCCACGGCCGGCGTGCGCGACGGCTCGCCGGCGAGCACCGGCCCGCTGATCCCGTACCGCCTCCGCCAGGGCGACTCGATCGAGCGGATGGCGCGCGACTATCTGGGGGCGATCGAGCGCAGCTGGGAAATCCTCGAGCTGAACGCGCTGCGCTACCCGTTCCTGCAGACGGAGCGGACGTTCACGCCGCCCGAGTACGAGTGGGGCGACTTCGCGCCGGGCGACTACCTCACCTACCCGACGCCGGATCGGACCGGCGTGGCGCCGGGCGTGCTCGTCACCGGCGAGGTCATCTGGCTGCCGCCCGACGCGCGGCTGCCGGCGAGCGGCGGGGCTTTCACGGATCGTGACGTCGAGCTCTACGGCCGCGACTTGCAGCTCGCCGATGGCGTGCTCGTGCTCGACGGCAACGGCCAGCTCGGCACGGTCGAGGGGCGCGACAACATCATCCAGGCGCTCCGACATCGCATCGCCACGCTCCGGGGCGAGCTCCTGCTGCACGCCGAGTATGGGATGGAGCAGCTGCTGGCGATCGGGATCGAGGGAACGCGCACGAACGCGCTGATCTCCGGCGTCGAGGTGGCCCGCACCGTCCGGCAGGACCCACGCGTCGTCCAGGTGCGTGACCTGCAGATTCTCTTCGCGGACACCATCAACCGGGCGTCGATGCGCGTGGGCCTGATCGGGGCAGAGCGTCGGGAGCTCCCGCTCAATCTGGTGATCCCGGAGACGGCCGGCGCGACGGCGACCGGATGACCCAGAACGTTGCCGCTGAGGATGACAGGACGGTATAGGGGCGCCATGCGCTAGGAGACGAACGACGGCAGCCGGAGTCCCCAGAAGCTCAGGGCTTGAGGGGGCGTCAGACCGAGACAATCGGTCCGACGCCCCCTTTTCTTTTGGGATCGGCCGCCGCGGTGGAGGGAGCGAGGGGTGGAGCGCGTCGAAGGCAGGTCGCGAGTGGGCTGGTGGGCAGCGCTCGTCGGCGTAGGGCTCATGCTGGGGAGTGCCGGTGCGCAGACGCCGCAGTTTCCCAGCAACCTCTACCAGTGGACGACGCCGAGCAGGGCCATCAGCAAGGAGGACACGGCCAAGATCGCCAGGGAGGTGCAGGCGATCGAGGCGTTCCTCGGCCAGAACGGTGCCAACATCCTCGCGGCGAGCACGCTCGATACGTCGGGCGAGCTCCGCACGCTCTTGCAGGACGAGACCGGCACCGGCGCCGCGTGCTTTGCGAATACGCCGGCGATCACCACGCCGATCCTCGCGAGCTTTCCCGCCGGCGGGCTCGGCGCGGCGGGGCAGGCGGGGCGGATCGCGCCCGTGACGGGCGTGGCCGCCGGCTCGTGCACCACGGCGGGCTCGTTCTGGACGATCTGTCGCGACAACGGCTCCATCTGGGAGCCCATCGCCACCGGCGGCGGTGGCAGCGGGACGGTGACGTCCGTCGCGGCCGCGGTGCCGGCGGAGTTCACCATCTCAGGCTCGCCGGTGACCGTCGGCGGCACGCTGACGATCGGGAAGGCGAACCAGAACCCGAACCTCATCTTCGCGGGGCCGAGCGGTGGCGGCGCGGCGCAGCCGACCTTCCGTGCGCTCGCGGCCGCCGACGTCCCGAGCCTCGATGCGTCGAAGATCACCGCGGGCACGCTCGCCACCGCGCGCGGCGGCCTCAACTTCAACGCGTCGACGGTGGCGAAGGGCGGGCTCGTCTCCGGCACGGGCGCGGGCACCTACGGCATCACGACCATTGGCGTCAACGACAAGGTGCTGACGGCCGACTCGACGGCGGCGGGCGGTGTGGCGTGGAAGGATCCGCCGACTGGCGCCGGTGACATCGCGACCGTCGGCGACTGCGCGACGGGGTCGTGCTTCACCTCGATCGCGCAGGCGTTGGTGTTCGCGTCACCGACGGCGTCGACCGGGGCCGGCTCGTTCCGGGCGCTGGTCGCGACGGATATCCCGAGCCTGGCGGCATCGAAGATCACCAGTGGCACGCTGGCGACCGCCCGCGGCGGGTTCAACGCCGACGTCTCGACGGTTGCGAAGGGTGGCCTGGTCGCCGGCACCGGCGCCGGCACGTTCGGGGTCCTCGCCCCGGGGACGACCGGCTTCGTCCTCACGCTCGATCCCGCCGAAGCGACCGGCATGAAGTGGGGAGCCGCGGGCAGCGGCACCGTCACCGGCACCGGCACGAGCACGCGGCTGGCCTTCTGGTCGAGCACCAACGACATCACTAGTGACGGGGCGCTGCTGTTCGACGGATCATCCGACATCCTGAGCGTCGACGGCATCGGCGGCTCCACGGGCATCCTGCGTACGATCCGCTCCGGGTTCTCCACGCCGGTCCAGAACGAGCTGCGCAGCACTGCGACGATCGACTCCGGGCCGGCGCTGGTCCTGCGCAACATCTCCGCCGGGGCCGCCACGGGCAACTACATCGAGGCGCGCGGCGATCATGCGTCGGGCAACGAGACGATTCTGTGGTCGCTCGACAAGGGCGGGCTCATGCGCAGCTACCAGGGCGGCGGCATGATTGCCGGCCAGCAGGATCCGTACTGGTGGCCGTCGAAGAAGTACGGGAAGAACCAGCGCGCGCGCACGTACCCGTCGAACGGCAGCGTCTACATCGTCACGAACGCGACGGAAGCCACCAGCAGCACGGCGCCGCCGATGGCCAGCGCGAGCACCCCGAAGGGCTGGCCGCGGCCCTTCATCCGGTACACCGACTACCTGGCCGGCGAGCGCGTCGTGCCGGTGTGGCAGGGGGAGACGGCCAGCGGGAATCGGCGCTACCGTGTGACGGGCAACTGCACGACCGCGACGAAGCCGAACTTCGGCAGCTGCATCACCCCAGACTGCCAGCTCACCTCGGGAACGTGCACGCTCGAGTGCGACGATGGCGTCTGCGCCGGCGGCGCGAACGCGGGCAAGTCGTGCAGCGAGGCGGACGCCGCGACCGACTGTCCCGGGAGTACGTGCACCGAGTGCCCGGCAAACTCGGCGCGCGTGAGCGGCGTCACGGACGGCGCCGTCACGTGGGATTGGGCGGCCTTCGATGCCTTCTATCCGATCGTCGAGGCGAAGCTCGGGCGTGAGATCGACGACTACAACCAGCTCGTCACGCGACACGGCGACAACCATCCGGGTCCGATCCTCGCGGACCGTGGCTGGGCCGGAACCGGCGTCATCTCGGGCCCCATGAGCAACTACACGCGGTGGCAGGGCCCGGCGACGTTCGCGACCTTCGACATGAGCGTGCGGGCGAACAACCCCTCGATTCAGATCAGTGCGCCGCGGCGCTCGCCGGCGCCGGCCCTCACGTACCTCGAGCCGCGCAATCCTGGCGACTCCCGGCACATCGACAACCCGGAGAACGCGCCGCGGCTCACGGCGACGTCGGGTGGCAGCCCGGGGCTCGCGGCCGGCTGCTGGTGGATGAACTACGCCTGGGAGTCGGACCTGACCGGCCGGCGCACGGCGCCGTCGCCACCCGGGCGCGTGTTCGTCGATGGCACGACCAACAACGCGGTGGTGGTGGAGCTCGTCGCGCCGTATCCGACCGATGCGACGCGGGCGGTCATCAACCGGGGATTCACGCTCGGCGCCTGCCCGACGGTCCCGCAGACGACGGGGCAGGTCCTCTTCTTCCGGACGAAGATCATCGAGTCGCCGACCGCCTCGTACACGTTCGACGGCGACGACCTGACCGAACAGGAGATGGCGTTCGACACCAACCTCACACCCTACAGCCTGTTCACGTTGAACCAGCCGCATTCGATCACGGTGTGGGCGCCGTCGACCGCCAAGGAGGTGGGGCTCGAGACGCTCGTCGTGCCGACCGTGCGCAACGGCCACAAGTACCTGCTGCACGGCAACACCAGCGGGAATACCAAGATGCCGGTGCCCGGGGTGCCGGGCGCGCAGTGCACGACGGGCTCCACCGAACCGACGACCTGGCTCAGCGCGATCACGGCCGGTGGGTTCATCACCGATGGCACGTGTATCTGGAAAGAGGCGGGCGACGACCTGGCGCTCGTCGTCCTGCGCGCGCCCGCCGACACGGCGATCCCCACGGTGCAATGGCGCGAGCGGGTCGGGGTCGCGGGGGCCCTCAACGCCGTCGATCGCGTCGTGGGCGGGATCGACAACAACGGCGACATCTTCCTGAACCAGATCGGTGTCAACGGCGCGCCGGCGCTGCGGCTCACCGGTAACACCGGCAACGGCGGCCAAATCCAATTCGGTACCGGCGGCGGCGCCATGGATGTCACCCTGGCGCGCAGCGGTGGCTCGACGCTGGCGCTGACCGGCAACCTGACCGTGAGTGGGTCCCTGATCGGAGCCGGGCGCTGGCAGGCTCCGAGCGATGGGCTCGACCTGTTCCCGCGCGATACGCGGACCTGCGACGGCGGGGACTTCTACCTCTACCTCGACATCGCACTGAACAAACTCCGGAAGTGCGTCGACGGCGTCGAGAAGGACATCGGCGCGGCGGACTGACGCCGCCGTCTTCAAAGGAACGACATGCGACGATTCGGATTCCGGGAGTTCGTCTGGCTGTTGGTGGGAGCCGCGCTGTGCTTCGCTGCTGTGTCGACGGCGACGCTGCTTCGGCAGGTGCAGGACGATCATCAGCGGCTCCACGAAGTGCAGACGCAGGCCGAGGCAGATCGCAAGCTGCTGCACGACGTGGCGGCTGTCGTGCGCGATGCGCAGCAGCGGGCCGCGGCGGTCACACCCCCGGCGCCGCCGGCGACGGGGCCCACGCCATGAGCGCGCCGACGCTCCCGTGGTGGCGGTTCCTGGCGCGGCGCCGCGTGCTCGAGGCGGAGGTGGCCGCGCTGCGCGTGGCGCTCAACGACCATGTCGCGCGCACGGTGGAGATCACCGCGCGGCTCGACGCGCACGCTGAGGGGAGTCGCAAGCTCGTGGAGGCGCTGCGGCCGATGCTGAAGGGACAGGGCCTGCAGCTGCTCGACCATGCCTGGTGGCTGCAGGCGCTGCGCGAGGTCGGGAGCACGACCCGCCGTACCGAGCTGGATCGCCTCCATGCGGCGAAGAAGGCGGCGTGGGTCGCGGAGAACATCCCGGCTGATCCGCCGCCGGCGGATGCGCCCGCGGCCGACGCGGTCGCGGCGCCGATGCCGGAGACACTGCAGGAGGCGCAGGCCTAGACGTGCCGAACGTCCCCTTCACACGCGAGCACGCGGCGGTCCACACCGCCGCGATGATTGCGGCCTTCCTCGGCGGCTCGATCGACACGGCGGGGCGCGTCACCGACTTCAACGCGGGATCGGTGGCGCGCACGCTCCTCGAGGCGATCGCGCTGCGCTTCGAAGCGCTCGACAGCGCCACCTATCTCGCGCTGCAGCGGGCGATTCCGACGATCCTCTTCGAGTACTTCGGTGAGGGCGACGGCCTGACGACGACGGTCGGGTTCCCGGCGCTCCCGGCGCTGCCGGCCACGGGCGTAGCGCGATTCACGCGCGTGACCGACGGCACGGGCGCCATCGACATTCCGGTCGGGACACGCCTCACCGTGCCGGGCGGTAGCGGGCAGCCGGCCAAGGTCTACACGGTGACGGTGCCGGTGACGCTGCCGGACGGTGTGCCGATCGTCGAGACGCTCATCACGGCGCAGCGGTTCGGCGTCGTCGGGAATACGCCGGCACAGACGATGGTGCTGACCGACGCCATCACCGGCATCGCGACGGCGACGAATCCGGGGGCGCTCCTGAATGGGGCCGAGGCCGAGACCGACGAAGCGCGACGACAGCGGTTCACCGCCTACCTGCGGCACCTCCCGCGTGCGCAGCTCGGCGGGCTCGAGGTCGGGGCCAGTCAGGCGCGCGTGCTCACCGACGGCCACGTCACCGAGCAGGTGCGCTTCGCGCGCGCGGTGCCGGTGCCCGAGAAGCGCGGCCTCGTCGACGTGTACGTCGACAATGGAGGGGGCGCGGCGTCACCAGCCTTGGTGGCGGCGGCCCAGGTGATCCTCGACGGCCAGCGCCTGCCGGACGGCACGCGCGTGCCCGGGTACAAGGCCGCGGGCGAAGATGTCGTGTGCCGGGCGGTGGTTCCGCAGCTCGTGCCCGTGTCGGCCCGGCTTCGCCTCGAGGCGGGCGTCCTCTTCACCGACATCGCCGCCAGCGTCCAGGACGCCATCAATGCGTACCTGTTCGGGATCGGTGTCTTCGAGGATCTCATCCTGGCCGATCTCATCAGCGTGGTCGTGACGGTGCGCGGCGTGGCCGACGTCGTCGTGCTGGCGCCGCTCGCCAACGTCGTGGCCGCACAAGGCGCCCGCGTGCTGCCGGGCCCGATCACGCTGCTGCCGGAGGCCGCATGAGCGTCGAACGCCAGGCGCTTCTGCAGGCGCTACCGCGGATGTTCCGCACGGATCCGCGCCCGGTGGCGGCGCTCAGCTGCACGTGGGGCGGCGCGGTCGGGATCACGCTCGCCGTCACCGATGGGGCGATCGTGCTGGCCGACGCGGATGGCGTCGTCGTGGCGTCGGTGGCGCTGGTGGGGACGCTCGGCGACGTCGCCGCCGCCCTCAACTCGGTGCTCAATCTGACGTGCACGCTCACCGATCCCGTCGCGGCGCCCGTCGCCGCGGCGACGTTGCTCGAGGCGCCGGCCGCCCCGTTGTCCGCCGCCGTCACGATCCACCGGTGGACGAATCCCACGTGGCAGCTGCTCGAGGCGATCCGGCCGGGCCTCGAGGCCGCTGCCGGCGACATCGACACGGCCATCGCGCAGCTGAACCTGCTCATGGCTGGTGGCGACTTTGCCGAGCTGTGGGGCGTTCTCACGGGGACGGTGCGCCGGCCGGGCGAGCTGGATGCGACCTACACGGCGCGCCAGCTGCGCGAGCTCCTGCGGCCGCGTGAAAACAATCAGGCGCTCGCGCAGCTCATCGAGGAGGACACAGGCGTCGTCGTCGACGGCATCGTCGACCTGAGCCGTGAGGTCTACCGCCCGTCGGCGACCCCGCTGGCCGGCGCCTTTCTCCCGGGGCGACGCTACAACGCGTCCACGGCCGAGGTTCGGATGCGGGGCTTCCCGGGCGGGCTCGTCGCGCATCTCGCCCAGGCGAACGCCGCCGCTGGCATCACCGTATTCGTCGTCGGTGCGCTCGACCTCGACGGCCTCGGCAGCGATCTCGAGGTCGACAGTAGCCCGATCCAGGTCGGCGAGCCGCCCTTCATGCAGATCGGCGTCACGGCCATCGGCGTCGGACGGATTGCGCCCTGATGGCGGACACCATGTTCTCCCCGCCGGTCGCGCGGCTCCTGCTGGCGGAGGCCCTGTTCCCGGTGCTGACGCACCTCGCGGTGGGGGACGGCGTGCCGGCGAGCGATGCGACCGGCCTCGCGCACGAGCTGGCCCGCACCGTGTTCCTCGAGCGCCGGTTCGTCGTGGTCGATCCCACCGGGTCGATCCAGGCCGCCTCGGGCACCTATCGCGCCGTCGACGAGCCCACGAACCTCATCTTCTTCCGCTTCCGCTTCCTCGACGAGGAGGCGTTGGGGCACTGGGCCGAGTTCGCGTTGCTCGGTGGCGACGTCGCGTACCTGCATCGGGCCGCTCTCCTGCTGGACAGCAACCAGGCCGGCGACGATCGCGCCAACGCCGACGTCGTGCTGACCGGGGCCTACGGCGGCACGGTCAACCAGACGCTGACCGTGACCGTCACCACCGGCGGCGGCAGCGGCGTGGCCGTCGTGAGCTGGGTCTCGAGCGGGCCGGCCGCGCCGGGGTCCGCGACCGTGACGTTCGGCATCCCGGTCACGCTCGGCACGACGGGGGTGGCGCTGACGTTCGACGGCGGCACCGACACCGTGCTCACGAACGGCGATCAGTGGCAGGTGCGGTGCACGACCGATCCGGTGAGCGCCGCCACCGCGGCGGGCGGCGTGTATCACCCGGTCGCGAACGAGGGCGGGCAGGTGCTCACCGCGGGCCTCCCGTTGCGGATGTGGCGGCTCGAGACGCCGCCGGAGAAGGGGCCCCAGACGGTGGATGTGAAGTTCGTGGTGGAGGTGATCCGGAATGCCGCCTAACCCGCTCGACGGCGAAGTCTCGCGGCCTGACCACTTCGACCCGCGCGAGGACTACGGCGACGTCATCGCGCGCCGCGACAACTGGTACGGCGACTACGACCACAACGACGTCCAGGCGATCGCGCTTTACGACCGTGACGTCTTCGCGCAGCTGCTCGTGAAGGAAGGCGCCGTCGCATTCGAGACGGGGGGCACGATCGCGACACCCGTCGCCGGCGTCATCCTCGGGTCGGACGCGCTCGGGGCCGCCGGCGACTACGTCGGCATGGAGAGTCAGCTCTACACGGTGGTGGTGGCGACGGGCGGCCCGGTGGGCACGGCCACGTTCACGTACAAGAGCACCGGTGGGGACACTCCGTCGGTCGCGGGGACGGAGCTCCCCGTGACGGCGATCGCGCCCGATCTCGTGACCGCGCTGGCGGACCTCGCCACGTACGGCCACGCGGTCGGCCTAGTCGGGCTGCAGGTCGTGTTCGTCAACCCCAACGGGTTCCTGACCGGCGGCAATAGCTGGGTCATCCAGGCGACCTACGGCGCGCGCGCGCCGAGCGTCGATGGCACCGACCTGGTCGTCTCGGACCTCATCGTCCTGGTGAAGGGCAAGCCGTGCCGCGTCCGCGGGGCCCGGCTGACCTATCCGGTGCTCGGCAGTGGGGTCTCGATCGTCTACGGCGAGTTCACGCGGACGATCGTCACGCACGCCGAGGACGTGTCGTTGCGCGATCCGCTATCCAGTCGGCCTCAGGGCTGGCGCCGGCGATGGCGCATGGTGCTGCGGACGACGGACACGTCGGCCGATCCGCCGGGCGCGGGCGAGGTCGAGCGGCGCGTGTTCCCGTTGTATCGCTGGGATCGCGCGACCGACGTCGTCGTGCCGGTGATCCCCCGCGCGTACGCGATCCCCCTCGACAAGACGGAAGGCACCCTCGACGCCACCCGGCTGCTCAATGTGCCACAGAACGAGCTGCTCCGCGGCCATCTGGCGAAGCGGACGAGTGGGGCGCATGGGTCGTTCGTCGTGTCGCCGCTGCCGCCGACTCCGCGCGCGCAGCTGTCCACCAACACGCCGAGTCCGGGGAAGATCCGGCTGACGCTGCCGCCGATCCGAGCCAGCGTCGAAGGCGTCGACGTCGAGCTCGACATTCCGACCGAAGTCGAGGTCGACCAGGCGACGGACACCGCCCTCGTCACCGACGAGCCGTTCACCTACGTCGCGGCGCAGAATCCGTTCGTCGTCAAGAAAGCGCAGGGCGACAGCCCGTTTCCCATCCAGTCCATCGTCAAGGTGACGGCGACGGTGCAGGTGGGCGTTCTTGGCACCGGCGGCTACGAGGCCGTCACGCGGGGTGGGGGGACCGACGACGCGCTGCTCAAGACGCCCGTCGGCGCCATCCTCCGCATCTCGAACACCCAGGGCGGAGCGGCGAACTACACGCTGGGGACCCACTACTCGCTCGTCGGGAACGCGGTGCACTGGATCACCGGAGCGCCGTCGGGTGGCGCGACCTACTACGTCGCCTACCAGTACAACAAGACGATGGTGGCGGGCGCGGACTACGTGCTCGCCACGAATGCCGTCGATTTCAGCCCGGCCGGCGACAATCCCGTCGAGGGCTCGCAGCCGCAGGTCGACTACCGCTACTTCCTGCCGCGCCACGACGCGATCATCCTGCGACCGACGGGGGCGGTGGCCGTGGTACGCGGCCTGCCGGCGGAAGCACCGGAGCCGCCGGATATCCCGCAGCTGACGCTGCCATACTGTCGCGTCGAGGTTGCCGCGAACGGCCCCGCGGTCGTGCGCAAGTTCGCCAACGACCGCGTCACCATGGAGACCCTCAACCAGGTGATCGCGGCCCTCGACGAGCTCACCCGGGACATCATCCGTCAGGAGCTCGTGAGCCAAGCGTCGGCCAAGACGACGGCCTCCCTCCTCGACATCCTGGTGGAGACGTTCGCCACGCTCGAGGTCGCGGACCAGACGTACAACGTCGGCGGCCATCTCTTCGATGCGACGATCGACACGGAAGCCGGCGAGATCACGCTGCCGTTTACCCAGATCGTGCAGGCGCTCTCCCGGGTGGCGGCGCCGGGGGCCGAGGCGGACGTCCGCGTCGGCGGCGCGTTTCTGACGCTGCCGTTCGGGCTCGAAGTCGCCATCGATGCGGGGAAATGGTCGGTGGCGTACCCCGTCAACCCGTATGCCGACTTCCGGCCGGAGCCCTCGAGTGCGCGGCTCGAGCCGTCGCAGGATTTCTGGGTCGACACGGCCCAACTATCCTCGAGCTCGACGCGCGTCGTCCAGAACGGCCGCCACATCAACTACCGGATCGTCGGGCGGTTCACGAACGTGGAGACGCACGTCACGGAGATCCCGGCCGTCTTCATGCGGCAGATCAGTGTGAGGGTGCTGGGATTCCACTGCCTGCCGGGCGAGCGCATCCGCCTCACGTTCGACGGCAAGGCGGTGCCGCTGACGGCGGTGGCGCCGACGGTGCAGGGACCGGACGGGTTCACCGTCATCGCGCGCGCACCCGATGCGACGCACCAGTATGGCGACGTCGTCGCAACCTTCACCGTGCCGGCCAACGTCCCTGTCGGGACGGTGGGCGTCGTCCTTTGGGGTGACGCGAGCGTGCCGGGGAGTGCATGGCCCGGCAGCTACACGTCGCGCGCGCAGATGACGTACACGTCGTCGGGCGTCCGGCGCGAGACGGCGACCGAGTCCGTCACCACGCTGGTCCAGAACGATCCGATCGCCCAGTCGGTCGTCTTCCAGGCGCCGCGCATGCTGGCGCGGATCGACATCCCGCTCGCCGACAAGGCGGTGACGGGCGGGCCGCCGCTGCTGCTCGAAGTGCGTGCGACGGATCGCTCCGGCAATGCGTCGACGCCCATCAACGAGATTCTGGCGGCGTTCTCGCGCGAGCCAGCGGACCTGGCCAGCGGCGGGGACAGTGGATCGGACTCGAAGAACCAGTTCGTGCTGGCCGACCCCGTGATGGCGTTCCCGTCGGAGTTCCGCTCGATCGTGCTCCGCTCGGCGAGCAATCGCTACAAGCCGTACGTCGCGCAGCTCGGCGGGCCCGACCAGATCAGCGGCGGGTTCATCCAGGAGAACCAGATCCCGTCGGGCATCTTCATGGACTCGTCGAACAACGCCGACTGGACACCGCGACAGGGCTGGGACCTGCGGTTCAAGGTGTGGGTGGCGAAGATGTCCGCGCTCGAGGCGCGGCTGTACCTGAGCCGCATCACGCTCGCCAACATGACGGCGCTCTTCTTCAGCCCCGACCAGGTGGTGCCCGATGGGACGTCGATCGAGTGGCAGTACTCCACCGACGGCGTGGCGCTCGGCGGGGGCGGGAAGGTGTGGACGACGTTCCAGCCATTCACGCTCACCGAGTTCGCCGCGGTGGCGGCGACCGTCGACATCCGCGGCATCCTGCGCTCGAGCGACGCCTACGTGACGCCGTCGGTCCACCGGTACAACAGCTCGGCGCTCGTCCAGCAGAACAAGCTCGGGGGCAAGTACATCTCCCGGCAGAAGCTGCTCACGGCGGGCGCGACCGTCGTGCGCGGGTCGGTCGAGCTGCTGACGCCGAGCGGCGGGGCACAGGCCGTGTTCGTCTCCGTCGATGACGGCGCCACGTGGGCCGCCGTCGACACGGTGAGCGAGGAGGCGGCCCCGAACGGGTTCAAGCAGCTGACCTTCTCAAAGACGCTGACGAGCGGCACGAAGCTCCGGCTTCGCCTCGATCAGACGACGGCCGATCGGGCGCGGCGGCCGCGCGCCCGACGGCTCTCCGCCTACGCGGCGCCGGTCTAGCGGGGGGATGGAGTGAGCAAGGAAACCGTACTCGACGCGCAGGCCGCCGCGCTCCGTGATTTCGTCCCGAACGAGGTGCCGCCGGCGGTGACGTGGAACGAGAACGTCACCAAGCTGCGGGCCGCGCTGCAAACGCTTGGAGACTACTTCACGCAGACCGACGGGGACGTCGCGTCCCTGATGGCCCTGTTCCTGTCCGATCACCCGGGTGGCGTGAACCCGGTGCCGCCGGAATGGGTCGCCGATACGGCGACCCCGATCTTCCTGAGCGCGAACCAGCTGCAGCTGCCTGGGGATCGCCGCGCCGACTACGTCATCGGGCATCGCATCCGCGCCACGGTGGGCGTGGGCGTCTACGCGCTCGTGTCCGCGCAGTTGGTCGGGTACGACGCGATCGCCAACCGCACGACCATCACGGTGGAGCCGCCGCTGCTGACGGCCGGCATGTCGGCGATCGCGCGCGGTCTCGTGCGCTTCAGCGTGCCGCGCATCGGCTCGGCGGACCTGCTGCCCAATGCGGTGACGAGCCCGGCGGTGACGCCACTGTCGATCCTCACGACGCACCTCGGCATCAGCGTGGCCGCGCACGTGCACTTCGGCGTCACCCGGGACATCGCCGCGTGGGGTGGCAGCGAGGAGACGTACCTGTCCCTCACGATTCCGGCCACCCGGGGCGCGCGGGCACTACTCCTCGGCGGGCTGGACCTCTCGTTGCAGCCATCGTCGACGTGCATCGTGCGCCTGCGCCGGATCTCGCCGTCTCCAGCGGAACTGCGCCTGGTCGCGCCACCGGCGTCGCAGGTGCTGCTGCTCGCGGCCATCACCTCGGGCGTGACGGCGGAGCGCACCTACCGCCTGACGGTCCATCCGTCGGCGGTCGCGACGATGGACAACGGGTGGCTCGACTACCTCGAGTTCGCGTGACGGGGGCGGTGGGGATGGGGCCACTCGGCAACGGATGTTCGCCGGTGTCGGGCGACGAGGAGGCGACGGTGGAGGAGCGGTGGGGGGAGGTGTTCCGACGCCTCGGTGTGGTCGAAGCCTCGGTGGCCGGACAGACGGCACAGATCGGGGGATTCATGCGTCGGGCGGAAAAAACGCTCGACGACATCGATGCCACCCTGCATGGCGCCGATGGGCGGGCCGGGCTGGCGATTCGCGTCGATCGCCTCGAGCAGGCGCGTATCGCGGACGTGGTGCAGGCGACGACTGCCGCGACCAGTGCGGCACGGCAACGTGGGTATCTCTGGGCAGTCGTGGTGGTCGTCGCGGGTGGCATGCTGCTGACCCGCATCGAGGCGTGCGAGCGCCTGGTGCACGACGGTCAGCCGCCGAAGCCGCCGCAGGCCGGCGCCGGGCGTCCATGAGCCGCGCGCTCGACGATTTGCACCCGCGGTTCCGCCCCCTCGCCGTGGAGCTCCTCGCCCGGCTCACCGAGGCCGGCATCGCGGTGTGCATCGTCGACACCCTACGCACACCGGCAGAGCACGCGGCGAACCTCGCCAAGGGCGTCTCGTGGACGACCCATTCGAAACATCTCGACGGGCTCGCGATCGACATTGCGCCCTACGAGACCTTCCTCGCGGCCGGGGCCCGCAAGCTGCTCTGGGACGCGCACGATCCGATCTGGTCGCGCATCGGCGCCATCGGCGAGGCGCTCGGCCTCACCTGGGGCGGTCGATGGAAGCAGCGCGACCTCGGACATTTCGAGCTGCACGGACGCGGCTCAGGAGGACCGCCATGACGGCAAAGTGTCTCGCCACGCTCATCGCACTCGCCTTCGCCTCGTGCGGCGCTGGCTTCTCGCACGCGGCGGACTGCTCCGCCCGTGCCAACACGTCCTGCAATCCCTCGAAGGGGGTGACGTGCTGCGCCTCGGCCGGTCTCGCGTGCATCGGGCCGGACAAGCAGCCGACGGACGGGGCGGGCACGTGCAAGGCGTGGGGCACGACCCCCTCGACGACGCCACCGACCAGCACGACGTCGACGACCAGGCCGACGAGCTCGAGCACCACGACGAGCACGACGCGGCCGTCACCGGCGACCACGACGACGTCGACGCTCCCGTCGGGCACGGCGTTCCCCGTCTCGCGCTGGGAAGACCCAGAGTTCATGTCGCGGAGCTTCCGGGATTCGCAGTCGATCCTCTATGACCCGCGCACACCGGGGCAGCCCTACGCGAACCAGTATGTCCGGCAGACGCGCGTCGAGACCATGTGGGGCCCGTTCTTCGTCGAGGTGCTCAACTACATCTGCGACCAGGGGACGAATCAGCAGTGCTCGCACGCCGTGACGTTGACCAAGCAGGTGGTCAAGTTCGTGGTGCGGTATAACTTCCGTGACCCCGGCGAGCCCTACGGCTGGGGACCCAACTACGTCTGGGACAACTGGCAGGCGATGCTCGGCATCGCCGCGGATGTCCGTGGCAGGCCGCCGGCGTTGGTGGCGACGCTCCTCCGCTCCGACTGGCCAGCGGCCAAGAACGCGCGCGGCAAGAAGACCCCGGCCTCTGACCTCGAGGGCATCTTCGACCCGCAGCGCAAGTTCGCCCCGCTCGACGAGCGCCAGAGCGCCGCCCTCGACGCGGCCGGGCACGCGCACCACGTCCACATCGACGCGCTCGTCGCGTGGCTCGACGCGATCATTGCCGGCCGTCTGGCGGAGGAGATCGCGCGACTCAAAGTCAGCGCCGACGCGCTGGGGGCGCAGGTGCGGCCGACGCAGATCGCGTTTGTCGCGACGGCCCGCGATCCCTGGGAGGCGACGCTCTTCGAGAACATCTTCGCCGGCGGCATCAAGATCACCCCCGGCGACGCCTTCGCCGATCCGGTGCGTGCGCGCGCCCTCACCCTGAAGACCGGGCGGCGGCACGAGCTCTGGCACGGGGGGTTCAACGCGCACACGGGACGGCCACCGAACCAGAGCCTCGTCATCCTCGCGATGTGGAGCCACTGGCTCACCCACACGCGCCGCGCGACCGGCGTGCCGCTGCTCATGGCCGAGCCGATCTTCGACCTGACCGAGACGACCCCCACGGGCCTGCGCTGGGCGGCGCTCTATCCGAAGTGCACCTCGGCTGCGGTCCTGAACGGCACCTACGACGTGCACTACTGTCCCGACATCGTGGAGTGAGGAGACGAGCATGGTCACGTGGTTCAAGCGGCTCCTCTGGGACGAGGCGGCGTTCGAGCGGTACAGCCGCGCGGTGATGGGCACGGCCGGCCTCGCCGTGATCTCGATCGGCAAGGTGCCCGAGACGAAGCGCGAGTGGTTCGGCCTCGGCTTCGTGTTCCTGGCGCTGCTTACCGGCGCGGGCGACAAGAACACAGCGAAGCTGCCGCCGACGAGGATCGAGTGATGGCGGGAGCCGTCACGCAGGGCCGGCGGCTCGCCGAGTATCCCTGTGATGGCGAGCTCGAGCCGGGCGATTACTGTAAGGGGCCGCCGGAGCGTGGCGGGGGATGGTGGCTCAAGACGCCGGCCGGCTGGGAAGGTCGCGTCGGCGTCACGGCGCATCGGGTGGTCGAGCACGAGGACGGAACGATCACGGTCTCGCCATCGATCAAGCAGGAGGCGGGCGACGGCACCATGCTGTGGCATGGCTTCCTCGAGCGGGGGGTGTGGCGGGAATGCTGAGAGCGGCGGCGATCGCCCTGGTCCTCGTCACCGGCTGCGCCGCCGCCCGCATCACGCCGTCACCGAGCGGGCCCGTCGTGACGGCGATCGCCATCGGCACGGCGCGCGTCATGGCTTGCGACGACGGCACGGTGACGATGGGCAGCGCGGATGCGGCGCTCCTCGGGAACTGCGTGGTGGTGCAGGGCGGGGCGCTGTCGCCGGCGGTGGTCGACATCGCGGCGACGGTCGGGTCGGTGCTGGCGGCGTGGTTCACCGCGGGCGTCGCGTGGTGACCATAGCGTCATGGCAGTCGCTTGGAGGTTTCCGTCAGGGCGTGGTATCGACCGCCGGATGGCGCGCGCCACAATCCATGTCTATCGTCTAGAGAAGTTTGGGTACTACGAGATGCACGGCAAGACGCCGGCCTTCGGATCGGTGGCAACCGTGCTTAGGGAGCTCCGAGGCTGGATCAAAGACAAGGATCACGACGAGACCGCGACGATCCGCGGCGATCAAGAGAGTCCCGACAAGAGAACCTTCTGCCTCGAGGTGCGCGCAAACGCGGACTCTGGAGACTTCCTAGTGACGCTGTGGAACGAGACAACCGCAGCGAACTCAAAGCTCGCGAGCCTCGTGCTAAATTCGCGCGTTGGAGATCCGGTGGTCACCGTCACGGACCCTCCCGAGAATTCCGCGACTGGATACGCCACATACTTTTGGTTCATCCCTGAGCACGACGTTGTCGCGGCGGTTAGATACCTCGCGCCCTCGGGAGGTCGAGGCCGGGTCACGAAATACCTGCAGGAGTTCATGAGGTATTTCGGTGTGCATCCGGTCCGAGAGGATGGAGATCCAGATCCCTACAACGTGAAGGGATACCGAGCCGAAAAGGGCGGTGACATGTACCCGAAATTCACCAGACCCTTGTGCATCACCCGCCCTGCTGTTGACGCGAACGTGGTCGACTATCTGCACAGCCATCGGGCGTCCATCAGGCACGTGTCCGGCTCCCGCATGCTGACGTTTCAAGACGAGGTGGAGGCGCCGAGGCTGCGGAGCTTGCTCGAGCTGGCGGGGGTGGCAAGGCCAAAGGCTCCACCAAAGTCAAAGATGCCTGTCCACTTCACCCTGGGGTTCACTCCCACGAAGGAGGAACTCACGGAAATGATTGAGTCGTATGAGCCGGGGGAGGGGGACAATATGTCCTTCTATGTATCGGACGATGCTCGAACGGTCTCACTCGAAACCGCTTTCCTCCGGCGGTCCGTCGAGGTCGGAAAGCCAACAGCTGCGAACCTAAATCTGCTAGACGGCGGGAAGCTTCTTACGGCCTTGCAGACGGAACGCGCAGGGCTGATAAAGGGCCTCGTCTGAGAGGAGGAACGACGGTGACTCGTCAGCGCGTGATCTTCGCCGTCGGGGCTGTCCTGTCTGGGCTACTCTATTGGCCGGGCCAGGGGGTGACACTCGAGAGACAAGGGGACCTGTATGCTCGCCTCCTTGATGCGGCGGGCATCATTTTCACAGTGATGGGTATTTGGGTTGCGTTGCTGTACCCCCAGGCACGCGAAGCGATCATGAAGGTGCGGCGCATTCGCACGCCGGAAGAAACACGAGTAGTGGAGCTGCTTCGGCCGATGCTGACAGCTTCGGTTGTTCTGGGGAGCGTTCTGCTTCACGGAACTGTTGCCGAGGTGGCGCGAACCCTTCCGGTCGCACACCGGTATCTGACCCAGCTGCGTGGCGCTTCGTTCGCAGTTCTCGGTGCCCTGACGTTGGCGCTGGCTTGGTCCGTGCTGCAGACGCTCCTGCCGATGCTCTACATCCGCGAAGACCTCGCGGAGCAACGGAAGCATGAGGACCGTCGTGCCGGCCTGCGCCAGACCGGAAGCTAGTCTACGCCTCGAGTCACCCTTCGCCGCACGGGCACAGCCGGTGGAAGTGCGGTCCATCGACGCGAGCGCATCCCGGATCGTAGTGCACCCGGATCGGCCGGACTCGTCTGCAGGCGGGGCACCTCGACACGTTCGAGAACCCTGCCAGGGTGGCGGCGTCGACCGCACCCGCCGGTGGCGCGAAGCCGATGGCGCTGCGGGTCAGCTCGGCGTTGTCGGGCGTGAGTAGGCTCACGACGTCCCAGTCGGGATCAGCCGCAGCGTGGCCCACACGAGCGCCCCGGTCGCCAGCGCAAGAACGACGGTCGCAACGGCGAGGACCTGTGTCCAGCGGACGACGCTTCGTGACGTGATGTCAGTAGCTGCACTCGCCCCGACGATGGGGTCGGTGCCGGCGGCGGATGCGTCCGCCGCCGGCGGGGCAACTACTTGTCAGTGAGCACGATGAAGTGCGCGAAGTGTGGATGCTTCGCGGGGCACTTTGGCGTCGAGCCGCGGCGGTCGCCTGCCCACCGCACTGCGCCGGACCTGGGCCTGACTAGGGTGTCGCAAAAAAGTCGTGTTTCGTAGGTGTCCGGGCCATTGCCGTCGAACCATGCCGTGACCTGCGTCGGCGTCACGCTGGTGATATGGGCACCGACGAAGTAGCCGGCCTTCGGCCACAGGTAGATGTGCTTCGCCTTTGCGCCGCGGCAGCAAGCGCAGCTGGCGCTCGAGCCACGCCGGTCACCCGCCCAGACCGCCGCGCCCGCTTGCTGGGTTCCGTCGCGGCAATCCAGGCCGACGTAGTAGTAGCTGGGCCCCTGGCCATCGACCCACGCCGCGTAGTCGTTCGCGGTGTTGGTCGTGACCGTGACGCCGGTGAAGTAGCCTCCGGCGGCGGGCGCCGCGTCGGGAGCTGCGGCCAGGAGCACGTTTAGCAACACGATGAGCGCGAATGTGCGCATGTGACTGCCCTCCATGGAAAGGAATAAAGCAGTCATCCCCTGACAGTAGAATTGGAAAACGGCTAGGGCCGTGACGATCGGCACGCGCGCCCCAACAAGGGGTCGAGAGTCCGCAGGCGTCCTCAATCAGGCTGCCGCGACCGGCCCGTCGCGACACGCTCACGATGAGCAGCGCGGATAAGGCGCTGCTCGGGCCGTGTGCCGTGGTGCAGGGCGGTGTGCTGTCGCCGGCAGTGGCCGAGATCGCGGCGACGATCGGGTCGGTGCTCGCGGCGTGGTCCACGGCCGGCGTGGCGTGGTGACAGGTGTCCCGCGAGCTGGACGGTGGTGTCTGCTGCGATGGACACTCCGCCCCGCGACTAGCCAGATAGCACCGAGGGCCTTTCGTCCGTCCCTAGTTGCTGCGGTACGTCCAGGAGGGTAGGCAGAACCCAACTGCACTGTGGGTTTGCAAGTCTGGCAAAAAAGTGACAGACGCGCGCCGTTGGCCGTCAACGAAGTCGGGGACTTGCCGGGGACGGGTCTGGCAAGGCACTTGCTCCCCCAGTCTGGCAGGACAGGAGGTGCATGATCGTGACTTCATTCCCGCTCATCTTCAATTTCCGTGATCTGATCGCCGGTCAGGGTTTCGTGGCGTCGATCACGACGCGGGGCCGATTGGTCCTCGCCGAAGAGGCGGAGGGCTGGACGCTCTACGGGGTAAACCCTGGCGGTCTGGCGGGGGGGGCGGAAGATCGCACTGCGGCGTTCGCGGACTTCCGAGGCGGCTATCAGTCCGTCCTCGACGACATCGCGCACGAGGCGAAGGACTTCGAGACCTTCAAGGCGTCGGTGGAACGCTTCGTGCTCGATACCAATCTCGATGTGGGAGCCGAATGGGAACGCCTCCGAACGCTCGTGCGGAGTGGCGCGATCAACCTCGACGACATGGAGCGTGACGAGACCGAGGGTCTCGCCTGCACGTCCGTGCAGCTCGTGACGCCGAAGCCCGATCACGACTGTGAGCCCACTCCGCCGCCTCCCGGTCCGGAGTTGAATTCCGAAGAGAGCTACCGCAAGGCCGCGTGAGCAGCGGCGGGGCACGGGTCGCGCTCGAGGACGTCTGGGCCATGCTCCGGGCGTGCGCCGACGGATTCGAGCGCGACCTCAAGACGCATCACTGGTGGGTGACGTACAAGGGCGTGACATTCTGTGCGCTCCCCATCGGTGAGCGCGGGGCGAATCGTCCCGAGGTGTTCATCGGCAAGGTCCGGTCGATGGCCCGCCATCTCGGCATCATGGATTGCGCAAAGAAGCAGATTCGCGGGCTCTAGCTCGGCCTAAGCTTCGACCCATTCGTACCCGCACCGGCAAAGTCGATGCTGGTGGTCTCCTGACCGCACCCAGCGGCACGGCCCCCGGTCGAAGTGCACGCGGATGCTTTCCGCGTTGCCACAGCTGGGGCATCGGCCGGTGCTGGAGAACGCCGGCAGCTTCGACGCGTCGTCGGCCCTGACCACACGCGGCAATGGCTGGATGCGCTCCGTCCACCGCTGCAGCGCATCGAGCTGGGGCCGCATCCAGACGAGGAACGGGGCGGCGTCCTCGAGCGGCAGGGTCTCGAGCTGCTCGGCGATGGTGCGGAGGAGACGGACGTCGCTGGCGCGGCCGGTCTCGACCTTCTGGGTAACTTCGAACGGATCCATGGCCGCGAGGTAGCAGGGTCGGAGTGTGCCGGCCAGGGGGGGGATTGCAGCCGCGCACTACCGTCGCGCAACGAACAGGCTTGACGGTCTGCTACACGGCTAGGTACACCTCCCGCCATGCGAGCCATCATATTGCTGTATGGAGTCGTGCTTCTCGCGATGGTGTCAGACGCCAACGCGGTGGTGCTCTGCGCGAAGGCCCGGGGCGACGGGACGTTCAGCACCACGGTGAAGATTCGCGAGGCGTGCGCGGCGCGAGAGACGGTGCTCGATGCGGCGACGCTCGGTCTCCAGGGGCCGCCAGGACCCGCGGGCCCAGCGGGCAGTGGGGCGCTTTCGGTCGTGGACGGCGCCGGCACGCGTGTCGGGCCGGCGATCGATGGCGGGCACGTGCTCGTCGATCTCCCATCGGGCCCGAGTGTTCTCGCCGTGACTCCGGCGGGGTTTCCGGATGTCGGGGTCTTGGTCTACGAGACCGCTGACTGCAGCGGACAGGCCTATGAATTCCCTGGGGATGCTCCTGGTCTGGCGCCGTCAGTGCTCGTTCGGGGTGGCGTCGCGCTGTTGCCGAGTGGGGTGCCGCCGACGCCCATCGTGGCCCAATCGTACAGCCTTGGTTCGGGCTGCACGACGATCACCCTGGACGGCCTGGTCACGTCGCCGTTGATCGCGTTTGACCTCTCCACGCTCGGCTTCGTGCCGCCGTTCCGACTGGTGCAATAGCGACGCTATCGGCGTGTGGCGGCCCTTGGCCGATGGCGTGCCTGCGCTAGCATCGCTCGTTCCAGGACCTCGACGGCCATTGCGGCGCGGCGTCGCCACGCCAGCAGGATGTCCGCGGGCACGGCCTGCAGGTCGCGCTTGACCAAGGCGTCCGTGAGTTCCACGAGCGCACGCTCGATCGGGTCGCAGCCGGCGCCATCGGCGGGCCCACGCGTCGCGCGCTCGGCTGGCGGAGCGGGGTGTGCGATCACAGGCCGCGGCGCGAGGGCAGGTCGCGCGCTCGTGGCCGGCGTGGGGCGACGCACGCCTTGGACAAGGAACCGCTCGAGGCGATGCAGTGGGATCCTGGTCGCCTCCACGATGCGGGCGAACGGCACGCCCTCGGTTCGGAGTCGAATGACGGTCCGTTGCTGGTCGTCGGCCGTGAGCGGCCTGCCGTGCGAGGCGTTGCGTCGGAGCGCCTCGAGGACGAACTCCGCGGGCTCGATGTCGACGAGCTCGGCGCGCATCGCCCAGAGGCCGCGGCGGATGTGTGCAGCGCGCCGGTGGGCGCCGTCGAGGAGCACGATGCCGTCGCCGAAGTACGCGCCGACGACGGGCGGAAACGTCGCGCCCGCCTCGAGCGCCTCGCTGTAGCGGCGCACGACGTCGTCGTCGACCTCGGTGCGGACGTAGAACGGCGGGTCGCGGAGCGCCCGCGCATCGACGTCGATGACCCTCGCCTCCGCTCCGCCCATACCGCACCTCACCCTACCTAACCGTAGCGCACCTGACCTAACCAAACCTTACCTGAGGCGTATTTTAAGGACGGATCCGACCGCGTGGCGCTGCACGCGCTCGAGTCACACCGGAGAACGCCTCACCTCACCAGAGCGGACCCTACCTTGGCATACCGCACCAAACCAAACCTGATGCATCGTTCGTGTCACCCGCGCGCCGGCATGCCAGACCAGACCTCACCCAACCAAAGCACACCGCACCTGACCTTGGCATACCTGACCCAACCCGAAGGTCAGCTCGCCCGGCGCCTTTTCGCGGGGGCCGCGGCCTCACCGAGCGTCCACGTGCCGATCGTGAACCGTCCGAAGCGGCCGCGATGCCGCGGCGCGAAGTCGAGCAGTCCGACGGCGCGCCCGGCGTGCTCGACGATCTCCCGGAATGTCGTCGACATGAAGTCGTCCGTGAAGACGCTCTCGTCGTACTCGATGGTCGCGGTCGCGGTCCACGGGAACACGCTGGCACGAGCACGTAGCACGCGCGCCCGCTGTACCATCACGGGCCGCACGTCGACCTCGTATTTCGTGGTGCCCAACGAAATCTCGTCGGGCGCGATCTCGATGCAGCCCGACAGATAGGGGATCACCGAGCGGCGCCCCTGGATACGATACCCCGCGGCCGCGCCGATCAGCGTGGCGTGCAGGTGCTGCGCGTGGATGCACAGGCTCGACTTGTCGCGCATCCAGTACGCGGAGGTCTCCGCCTCGTCCTCGGCCGAGGGGATCGACTTCTTGCCGCCCCCGCTCCGCTTCATCGCCGCCGGATTGTGCATCAAGAGCGGCGACTTCCCCACCAACACCAACGTCCCTGTCTTCATGAAAAAACCCTCACCTCACCGTAGCTGACCATACCCGACCAGACCGTGGCAGACCTTACCCAACCCTTCCTCACCACATGGAAGACCTCCGATCGCGGGCGAACGTCACCAGAGTCTCCGGAGGAGCTCGCCGGTCTCGCACCATTGCTGCTGCACGCAGGCGACAAGCGTCGGCCGCCGGTCGATGCTGCACATCTCGGTGGAGCGGTTCACCCACGGGTCGGTCCCAACATACACTCCGCTCTTGAGCCGTTCGTTCGTCCGGCCGTAGAAGGGCGGAAGGCTGGAGGTACCGTGTCCGATTTCTCGCGCGCGTCGTGGCGCCTCAAGATCGAACGAGCGAAACATCACCTCGTAGAACTCGAAGCTAAGATCAGCGCATACGGCGACCGAAAGCCGTATGAGATCCGGCGCGAACGCGAGCGTGGCGCCAAGCACAACCGCCGCTTCGTGCTCCATTTCACGGAGAAGCCGGACCCTGAAATCGCGATCGTGATGGGCGACGTGATCCACAATTTGCGATCCGCGCTCGATCACTTGGCCGTGGCTGTAGCTCCGAGGAACCGGCAGTCGAAAGCGAGCTTCCCCATCTTCGCCTCCGACCCGTGGGCCACGAATGCCGACGGTGGTTACGTCGATGCGAAAGCACGGGACCGTTTCGAGCATGCCGTCAAGGATATGCCCGCTGACGCCGTGGCATTCCTGAAGGAGCTGCAGCCCTACGCGAACCCCTCCCGCTGGCCCGCGCTGCGCGAAACTCTGCGTCTCAAGGACACGCGACTCGGTTATCGCTTCGAGTACCCTGATACCCACATGCTCACCGTCCTCAGCCGGCTCGAAAACAACGACAAGCACTGTCGCCTCGTCGCTGTTGTCGGTGGACTTGAGCAGGCCGTCTGCACGGCCACCTTCGACGGAAGGTCGCTGGGGGAAGAGAACATCTTCCCGCTTTGTGCAGACGGCGCAACAGTCTATCGGACCGGTTACCCCATCCCGGTCCCGAGGCCAGAGCCCGAAGTGCAAGTGGAGATCCGCGGAACCGTTCAGGTAGCGGTCCGTATCCGCAAGCCAGAAGGTAACGTCGCCGCTGTCGCCCTCCTGCGATCCTTGAGCGAGCGCCTCCCCCTCGTTGTGTTCCCGTTCCTGGAGAACTTCGCCCGGCCGTAGGGGGCATTTCATGCCGCCCCCCGATCCGGGAACTGCGACCACTCGACGCCGTCGAGGAGACGACCGGCGGCCTTCTTGCCCACCTTGAAGGTCTGCATCGCGCCGCTGCCGGCAGCCCACGCGCCCGGGTCGACGACGTCGAAGCGCTCGCCCGACGCGTGGTGCACCGTCTCGGGCACGCGCGGCGAACGCGTGTCCTCGTCGCGATCGTGCTTGCGCGGCGGGTAGCACGCCTCGACCTGGTCCTCGGTCATCTCGCAGACGGGGTGCCACTCTCCCCATTGCTTGAAGAAGTAGGGGACTTCCGCTTCACGGCACTGGTCGCGGAGCTCGCGTGCCCACGCCGGGTGCATCGGGCGCGCGCCGGGGCCGCTCTCGCCGCCGGCGATCACCCAGCTGATGCCGGCGTCGAGGCCGAGGTTGTAGAGGTCGGGACCCAGCGCGTCCCCGTCGAGGCAGAAGACGTTGCGCAGGTCGACCGGCCCGAGAAGCGGCTCTGCCGATACGAACCGCACCGTGGCCGGTGTGCCGATCAGGAACGGGATGCGTTCGTCGGCCGCGGGCTGGTCCTCGACGCTACAACCCAACCAGACGTTCGGCAGGGGCGGCTTCGGGAGGCGGGCCCAGACGGTCCGGTCGCCGTCCATCGCCCGCCGCTTGTGCGACAGGTGATTGATCGACGTCAGGTTGTACGCGCCCGGTCCGTGCTTCTCGCCCCACGCGTTCAGGTTCACACAGTCGATGAGCCGCTCGAACGTGAGGCCCCGCAGGTAGTCGCGCATCCGCTCTGGGCGCTTCGTCAGAACCTGGAACGTGTGGCGCTGCGCGAGGGCCATGACGGCGAAGACACGGTCGATCTCGTCGTCCGTGAGTCCCTCGTGAAACAGGTCGGACATGCTGTTGACGAAGATGCGGCGCGGGCGCATCCACCGGAGCGGCTGGTCGAGCAGCTCGGGGATGAGTCGCACGCTGCCCGTCCAGCGAGCCTCGCCGTCCTCTGCGCGCCGCGCGTGGCCATAGTAGGGACGCCCGGGGCCGCTGAACCGCGCGGCGATGCGCTCGGCGTAGCAGTTGCGGCAACCCTCGGACACGCGCGAGCAGCCGCGAAC
Source organism: uncultured Binatia bacterium (SeqCode) (assembly GCA_964404165.1). Lineage (GTDB taxonomy): Bacteria > Desulfobacterota > Binatia > DP-6 > DP-6 > DASYLJ01. Next base: position 130,362 of record CAYOIZ010000004.1, read on the forward strand.
CGGCGACCACGTTGCGTCCGTCCACTGGATGCCGGTGCGATCACCCATCGGCGCGCTCCACCTGGGGGTCGGTCTCGACGAACGCGAAGATGTCGCGCGGTGTGCCGTCAGGCGCGATGACCCTCACCGGGTTCAGGCCGATCAAGCCGCCGCCGGCGTAGGTGCAGGGCCCACCCTTGCCCTGGAACGTCTGCTCGTCGTCGCCGCCGGTCCAGCGCCCGACGCACGAGAACGCCACCGCGCCTTCGGGTGCACCGGCCGCCCTCCAGTCGGCGACGGACGCGACGTGGCCACAGCTCGGGCAGACGAAGCGCCAGGCCAGAGGGTCGGCGCCGAAGCGGCGCAGCGCCTTGAGGGCCCACTCGTCGTAGGGAATCGGCGTCCGCGAGGCGACTTCATGCATCGGGGTGCTCTCCGTCGTGGATTGGGCAGGGCCCACCGCCCATCCGCCGGAACTCGCATCCGCGACACTCGGCGGGGTCCTGCGGGTTCGTCCATCGGTAGCCGTCGGGCTCGACGATGGTGTCCTCGGTCGCCTTGCACTCGCAGTCGACGCGCTTCGTGGCGTCGAGCGGTCGCCAGAAGTGCCGTGCGTTGCCTGGGTGGTGGTTGTCCTCCTCGGCGCCGACGAGACCGAAGGCGCGCAGCGCGCGCTTCACGTCGCGCGGCCGCGGCCGCTGGCCACCCCGCGAGATCGACACGTGCCACTGCGGACCTCTGCCGGAGCCGTCGGGGTACTCGGCGACCTCGAGCGCGGAGATCACGCGGACGTCGCCGCGCTGCCAGATGCGGCCGCGGCCGGCGATCTGTGGCGGCGCTGGGCCGCGATCGACCCAGCCCGGCTCGCTGGGATCGCGCTCGTGGCGGAGCTCAGGCACCGGCGGACGCCTCCACGAAGTCGAACGCGATTCGCATCGGTGCGTCGTCGGGCGTGCAGGGGCGCGTTCGGATGGGCCGATGACCGGGGACGGATTCGAGGACGCGGTGCGTCCGGCAGAACCAAGCGACAAACTGCGCCGGCGTCATGTCGAGCGGCCCTTCGAGCTCGAGCTCGCGGCGGCCGTAGTCTGCGTCGTCAAGCAGCCGTCGGAGCGGCTCGGGTGCGGCGTGGACGAATCGGATCGGGCCGTCGATCTTCACGACGTGCTCGCCCTTGGGGATGCCCTGTGCCTTCTCGACGGGCTGGACGACGTCGCCGGGCGTGGCCTGCCACCAGCCCATCCGCCGCGTGACGCGCTTCGTCCGCGCGCGCATCTGCGCGGTCGTGAGGGCGAAGCTCATGTTCCGCATCACTGCGCTCGCAGCCGTCGCGCCGTGCGCCGCTCCCGGGCCGCGCAGGTGCGGAACGCGCGCCCGGTGAGTTTGCGGAGCTCGCGGAAGAAGGCCCGCGCCGCGCGTTTGGGGTTGCCGCGCACGTCGATCGAGCCGTCGGGACGGATGGCCATCACGAGCTCGCCCGTCGCGTTCCTGACGCGGAAGATGTCGGTCGGGGCGGGCACGGGGGCGAACTGGAAGTAGCCGGTGGTGTTGAGATCGTCCGCCGCTGTGGCAGGACCGAGCAGCGCGAGCGTGAGCGCGCACGACGCGAAGATGCGCGTTCTCATAGGCCCACACCGAGCTCGCGCATGCGCGCGTAGGTCCGTGGTGCGGTCCCTCCCTTCGACCACGCGATGCCGACCTCTTCCTCCATCAGCGCCGCGAGCTCGTCCCAGGCGGCGACGAGGAGCGCCCACGGCAGCGAGACGCCGCGCATGCGCTCGGCGAACCCAGCCTGCAGGACCGGAACCCGTGCGAGGAGCCGGAGGCATCGACCCAGGTCGGCAGGATCGAGCGGGTGACGCGGCTCGCAGTGGACGCCGAGCGCCGTGAACGCGATGCACTCCGAGCTGGCGCCCCGATCGTGGCCGGCGAGCCATCGGAAAACCGCATCGCGTGTCCCCTCGTCCGTGATGGCGGGCGGCATCGTCAGGCCTCCGCGCGTGCCGGCGCTGGCGAGATGACCTCCGCCACCGCGTTGACGACGGTGAGCAGGTGCTCGCGGGCCCGCGGCGACACCCGGTGGAACGTCGCGAGGTACGGCGCGAGGAGCGGATCGGCCGTGATGGGACGCGCCGGCACGCTCGCCGGGGCGTCCTGGTCCGGGAGCATGCTGGGGTGCGAGAGCAGGGCCGTGAGCTCGTCGCCGAGCGCGATGTCCTGGTCCATGGCGCGGAGCTTCGCGCAGAGGACGTGCTGCACACGCAGGACGACCAGGTACGGGGTCGCGAGGCCGGTGCCGCTCTCCAGGCGACTGACCGCGCCCTGGCTCACGCCCGCGTCCTTGGCGAGCTGCTCCTGGGTCAGGTGAAGGAAGGTGCGCATCGTTCGCACGTGCGTGCCGAGGGCGGTCATCCGTGTCCGCTGCGTGTTCGTCGTCATGGGTCAGACCTTCTTGTAGATGCGCTCGAGGGCCTCGAGCTGGTTGTCGGTGAGGGTGCCGCGGCGGGCGACCTGTTTCCGGACGCTCGGAAGGAAGTCTCTTTCCCACTCCGTCAGCGCCTCCCAGTTGTAGTCGTCCTCGTCGGGGCACGCGGTGAGCATCAGATGGATGCGGGCCGTGCGCTGGCAGGGCTCGCACCGGAATGTGACGTTCAGGCCGGGGAGGGCGGGCTCACGCGGCGGCGGGATGTCGACGCCGCAGTCGTCGCAGTGATGTCTCATCGGAGTGCCTCGAGCAGCTCGTCGGAGAGCCGCATGCGGTCGGTGTTCTTGCCGACCATGACGCCCGCGGTGCGCAGGACGGCCAGATCGTTCTTGAAGCCGCCGCTTACTGCGTAGCCCGTCTCCGTGGCGATCTCGTCGATGGTCAGCCCGTCGTCGGGATGGTCGATGAGTGCCGCGAGCACCGCGCGCGCGCACTTCTTGAACGAGCGATGGGTGCGCCAGAAGTCGATGAGGTCGCGGCCCATCGGCAACGGCGCGAACGGGCCGCAAGCCAGGCCGTCGTCGGTGATCTGCATGACGCCGCCGTTGTCCCCGGTCATCAGGCTGTGTGTGCGGAGAGCGGCGAGATCGTTCTTGAACCCGCCGCTGATGCGATAGCCCGTCAGCAGGGCGATCTTCTCGATGCTGCAGCCCTCGGGGTGCTGCGCGAGGACGGCGAGCTGCGCGCGGGCGCACTTCTTCAGCGGCGGGCCGCCGTTCGCTGCGGCAGACGCGCGTGGCGCAGCTGGGGGAGGGCGGCGATCGGGCGTCGGCGGTCGTGGCGCGGTGTGGCGTTGCTCGGGCTCCAGAGGATGGGCCCTGAGCGGCGGCGGCGGCTGTGAAGCGGTCGCTGAGAAGCGCGAGATGGCATCGCGGGCGGCGGACGCTTCGGCAAGCAGCGCCGCCCCCTGCCGCTGATGCGCCTCGCCGGCCTGTTTGGCGTCGTCCGCGGCCTTGGCGAGTTTGGTGATGATCGACTCCACCCGGCGCAGGTCCTTTGCCGTGAGCATCGGCTTCTCGACGACGCGGACCTCCTGTCCCGGCGCGGCCTTCTTCGCCGCGGCGAGCTCGCGCTTGAGCCGTGTGTTGTCGGCACGAAGATCCTCGATCGAGCGCGCCCGCTCGTCCGCTTCGGCCGGCAGGTCTGCGAGCTGGGGAAGCAACGCGCGCACCTTCGCCGTTGGCGGCGGCGGGCTCGAGGCGCGTCGCCCGGCCTCTGGGTGTGACGTCTCCACCGCGCCCACGTGCACCGCAACGATGGTGTCGGAGATCGCCGGGCCGAACGCGAAGAAGTTGCCGTCCGGGAGCGTGCGCAGGCGCGGCTGCTCGGCCTTGCCGAATCCCAGCTCGTCGCCGGCGCGCTTCATGTCGACGTCGAGCGACGTGCGCCCGATCAGCTTGTTGTTGAGCTCGGCGGCCGCGTTCTTGTTCAGCTTCGCCAGCCGTTGCGTCGCGAGGATGGGACAGAATCCGCGCTTGCGTCCGCGCGTGCACAGATCGATGACCGCACCAGCGCTGTCCGCCTGGTCCTTCTCCGGGCAAAAGATGTGGGCCTCGTCGAGGACGATCAGCGCCGGCCGCCACAGCTTCTTCGGCGCCTCCATCATCGCCGCGATGAACCGCTTGACGAACGCGACGCGTTCGTGGGCCTTCAGCTCGAAGATGTCGAGCACGGCCGACACGCCGAGCTCGAGCAGCTTCAAGGCGAGCAGCTCGGCCGACCGTGGATGGGCGACCGTGTCGCCGCCTGTCGGCGCGGCCAGCACGTAGTCGTGCCGCTCGCGGAGGGTGGCGAACTCGCCCTCCGGATCGATGATGATCTGCTGCACCTGGCCGTGCGTCTGCTCCAGGATGCGCCGCAGACACCACGACTTCCCCGCGCCGCTGTTCGCCTGGATCAGCAAGCGCGTGCGAAGCAGGCGCGCGACGTCGCAGCCGACGAACTCCGCAGGCCGCGCGTCACTGCGCTGGCCGATGATGAAGCGATTCACGGTCGGGCGACCCCGCGACGGGCTATGCGCTCGAGCGCCGTCATGCGGCGTTCCGTCCGGTGAGCCGCTTTCGCACTCGCCTGCTCCGCACCGCGAGCTGCAGGGGACGCTTCTTCCGCTCCTCGGCGAAGCACTCGCCGTCGGAGACCATGCCGACGACCAAGCCGATGCCGAGCAGCGCCAAGGCGATCGTGCCGAGGACCATCGCCGCCTTCCCGGTCCAGGGCAGCACCGTCCACAGTCCCGCGATCCACTCCATGGAATCCCTCCTCCTCGTGGCCGTCGTTCGCTCAGCTGTGCCGCTTCGGATCGATGGTCAGGGACGGCTTCGCGCCGTCCAGTTCCACAGCCCAAGCAGGGGTGCGGTCTCCATCTCTCCGATCTCGACGCAGAAGCGCGTCGTCAGGGGATTGTCCCCGCCGCGATCGGCGCCCTTCGGGGGGAGCCAGCCGCGGCGGCGCGCGACGTCCCTGATCGTGTCGTGCCACATCTCGCGGACCAGACCGCAGGCCATGACGCGCAGGAGATCGACGAGCCCGCCGGGGACGGCGTGCTCGTCGGCAACGGCGGTCGCGTGGGCGATGATAGCGTCGTTCAGGTTCGCCAGCGTCAGGCGCTCGACCTGCTCGGCGTCCTGGGCGTCTCGCTCCGCGCGCCGCTCCGCCGCCGTCTTCGGCTTCGAGGCGGGCCGGTCGATCGTGCGATGACCCGCATGGGTCTTGCACTTGGGGTTGATGCACACCCGGAACGTCTTGCCGATGCCGTCGTCCCGCTCCTGGTACCCGGAGACGACGATGCCGGTCACCGTCTTGTCGCAGGTGATCGCGCCGGCCTTGCGCCACTCGTAGGCGGTCAGTGGCTGCGTCTTCCCCTTGCGCTCCTCCGGGTCGAGGTGGTGGTTCGTCGAGAGCCGCTTGACGGTCTCGCCCTTGGCTTCGAGGGTCTTGGTCGTCGACGCGATGTGGGCGGCGACCTTCGCGGCGTGACAGGTGCGATCGGTGCAGAGGTCACGGCTCGCGAGGTCCGCGAAGAGGGCCGGCTGCGCGCCCGAGCGCTTGGGGCACGGGCCGCACGCCCCCGCCTTCGCGACGAGGACAACGTCGGTGGTGTCGAACGGGGCCTTCTTGAGATCGAGGATCAGCTCCTGGCCGATCCACGCCCGGAACGCCTGCACGCTGGGCGGTCCGACGTCGTGCTTCTCCCAGGGATCACGATGCGTCAGGTACTCGAGCGCGGTCTTCTGGTCGGCTGCCGTGAGGCGCGCGAGAGGCACGGCGTGCCCGGCGGTGATCTCGCCGGCGAGGAAGCGTTTCCGAGCCTCCGGGATGAGCGCCAGGAGCTTGAGCCGCTGGTAGATGTAGCTGAGGCTCTTGCCGACCTTGGCCGCCAGGCTCTCGGCGTCGTAGCCGGCCCGCTGCATCAACGTCTCGTAGCCCTCGGCTTCCTCGAGCTCGTGGATGTCCTCTCGCTGCCCGTTCTCGACGATCAGTGTCTCGAGGAACTCCTCGTCTTTCATCACCTTGACGAGGGCGGGAACGTCTGGGATGGCGGCGGTCGTTGCCGCGCGGACGCGTCGATGCCCTGCGGCGATCTCGTAGCGGAGTGGTTCACCTGGCAGGGGCCGCACCAGGATGGGCGTCAACACGCCCTGACGGGAAACACTCGCGACGAGCTCGGCCATGGCCACAGGGTCGAATCGCTTGCGGGGGTTCTCAGGCGACTCGTACAGCTGGTCGATCGGCAGCCTCATGAAGGTAGCGGAGCTGGTCACGAGCGGGCCTCCTTGTGGGTGGGTGCGGAGATCGTGGATGCGACATGGCGCCATGTCGTGCCGTCGACGATGCCGGTGATCGCGCAATAGCCGACGCCGAACCGGCGACGGAGCTCGGCCTTAGTCTCGCCAGCCGCCCAGCGCCTACGCATCTCGCGAACCTGCGGCTCGGTCAGGCGCGCGTTGCCGTTGCGCTCACCGCGACTCACGCGATCGGGCTGCCGTCGCGACCAGTGATCGTCGCCGCGCAAGACACGGTCGGGCTGTTGCTGCAGAAACTGGCGGCCCTTGGCGGCCATATCTTGTGCGTTCGACTCCCGATCTCCACGGAAGAGGTGGGCGGGGCGGACGCAGATGCGGTTGTCGCAGGAGTGAAGGACGCACACCTCGTCGTTCAACGGGCCGTGCGCGATGCGCGATGCGAAGCGATGAGCCAGGATGGTCCGTCGTTGCCCAATCGACGCACGGCCGTAGCCCGTGCAGGGTCGTCCGAGCCATACCCAGCAACCGTCGATCGGGGGGAACAATACGCGCCGCCAGAATCGCCTGACGTGCTCTCGACTCAGCGCGCTGTCGGCCGGTACGACGGCCGCGAGCCAATCCGCAACAGTCAGCATTACTGGTTGAGGAGGGTCTTCCGCAGCGCCTCGAGCGTGTGCTCGGCGACGTGGATGTGCCGGATGGCGTCGTCGAGATCGCTGGTGGCATCCTGGACCTGCTGCAGGAGTGGCTTGGTCTCGGCCTTCGCGGTCGCGTCGCTCGCCATGAGGCGGTCGATGAGGTTCTCGAACGCGGCAATGGGTAGCCCAGGAGCCTCCTGCCGGCGCCAGGTCTCTACGACCTCGCGAATGCGGCTGCGTCGGGTCGCCTCGACGATCGGTGCGGATGGAGTCAGGGCCAGAGCGGTGCTCATGCGGCGATCCCTTCTCCCGGCTGCGTGGCGCCGGGGATGAACAGCCGCGCGGTGCGCTCGTCCTTGTCGACGATCACGCGGGCGTCGGCCTGCTCCCAGACTTCGGGCGAGTGCGTCACTACCCAGGCGTGGTGGAAGTGCCCCTCGCGCATGGCGTGCCGGATCATCGACACGTACTTGGGGGCGTTCTCCTGGCTGAGTGCGGCCGTGGGCTCGTCGAGGAAGAGGGTGCGGAACTCGCGACCGGAGCGCTGCACATTCTCGATGATGATGGAGAGCCGTAGCGCCGTGTCGATGAGCGCCATCTCGCCACCGCTGCCGCGGCTGCCCTCGGGGCGATCGGCCTCGGCGTCGAGGATGACGTAGTCGAACACCTCTTCGACGCCCTTGCCGTTGGCGAGGGGCCGCGTCGTCGTCAGGCGGATCTGAAACCGCGGCGTGTAGTCCTCGGCGATGTAGCGGTTTGCGCGCGCCGTGATGACAGGGCCGGCCCCGTCGATGATGAGCGCTGGGATGCCTTTCGGGCTCAGGGGACGCTTCAGCACAGCGAGGTCTGCCGCTCGACGGATGAGGAGCGTTTCCCGGGTGCGGAGACTGGCGACGTCGGCCGCCGGATCCCCCGCGGTCTGGACCTCGGCCGCCAACCCGAAGCGGACGCGGACGGCCGCCTCGTGGGCGCCCTCGGCCTCGGTGATGGTGGCCGCGCACTCGTCCCGCAGCTGCGCGGCGGTGGCGACGGCCGCCTCGGCGTCGGCGACGGTGTCCGACGGCAAGGCGTCGAGCGTCCGCTGGACGTCGGCACGCGCCGCCTGGTCGGTAGTCATCCCCGCAGCGACGGCCCCGTGCTGCGCCTCGGCGGTGGCGAGCTCGGGCAGCCGCGCGGCGAGGGTCGCTTCGGTCGTTCGCTCGGTCTCCAGCGTACTGACGCGGGTGCGCTTCGTATCGAGCGCCGTGCGCGCCTCGTCCCGGGCTGCTACTGCCGCGTCGAGGGTCGCTTTCGCCGCGAGGCCCTGTGTGCGGATGGACTCGACGGCGGCGGTAGCGGCGGGCTCGCGCGCGGCGAGCTCCTGGTCGGCCGTCGCCGCGGCGATCTGTTCAGCCAGCCCGGCGATCTCGCCGTCGACGGTGCGTCGACGCTGCTCGATCACGGTACGCGCGGCCGCGTGGGCGCGTTCGTCGGCCTGCGCTCGATCGCGTGCGCGTTCGCTCGAGGTGCGCTCGCGGCGATGCGTGCTCAACGCATCGGCGGCGGGGGTGCCATCGATCAGCGGCAGCGTCGCGAGCTCGGCGTCGATCGGCGCCAGTGTCGTCATGGCGTCCCGGATGTCCGTCGTGAGCGGGCAGGTGCCACACTCGTCCACGTTCGGGATGCTAGTGAGCATCGTGTTCCGGCGGAGCAGCTCGGCGCGTCGGCTCTCCAGCTCGCGCCGGCGAGCCAACGTGGCCGCCTCCGCCTGGGCCGCCTCCTCGCGCTCGGTGGTGTGGGCGTCGCGGGCGGCGAGCGCGTCCGTGGCCGTGGCGATGGCCGCAGTCACGTCGGAGGTCCGTGCATCGTGCGCGACGAGCTCGTCGCCGATGCGGTCGCGCGTCCGCTCGAGCTCGCTCCGCTGTGCCGTCAGGCTCCCGAGGGCAGCCACCCGAGCGCGCGCTGCCGCGGTGGCCTCGCGCTCCGCCTCGAGGCGACGGTAGTCCGTCGCCAGGCGCTCGCGGTCCGCCGTGGCCGTCGCCACCGCGGCCTCGCAGGTCGGGAGCTTCTCCGCCGCGGCGCGCTCCGCAGCGCGTACGGTTGCCAGCTCTGCATCGAGGGTGACCAGGCGCTCCGCGGCCGCACGGATCGCGTCGCCCTCGATGACGGTGGTCTCGAGCTCGGCGAGTGTGCCCGCCGCTTCCTGCAGGCGTGTCGCGATCGTGGCCAGCTCCGCCTCGAGGCGGGCCCGCTCGCTAGCCGTCGCCTGGCAGCGGAGCAGGGCGTCGCGCGCGACCTGATGGTCGTTGATCGCGGCGGCATGCCCTGCGCGCGCCGTCGCAACGTCCGCCGCGGCGCGCTCGACGTCGGCGACGGCGCCGGCGAGCGCCTCGCGCCGCTCGGCCAGGAGTTCGGCGCGGCCGGTGGCGGTCTCGAGGCGCTCACGCACATCGCGGAGCTCCTCGAGGACCTGCGTCTCGTGGGCCTCGCACCGCGCGTGCAGCACCTCATATTCGCCGATGCCGAGCATCTCGGCGAACACGCCCCGCCGGTTCACCTGCTGGACCCGCGAGAAGGCATCGAAGCCGCCCTGGCAGGCGAACGGGCCGATCATGAACAAGGCGCGCGAACCGAAGTGCTTCGCGACCTGGGCCTTCACCTGGCTGATGAGCGGGCCGTGCCGCTCGCCGTCGACGGTGACGTAGCCCTCGGTCTTCCGCGTCTTGCCGTCGATGTCGAGGTGGACGCTGAGCGGGCGGCTCCCGAGGAGATAGTTGACCTCGACGTAGGCATCCCGATGGCGCGGCCGGACATGGGAGGCGAGGGGGCGCCCCTGCTTGGCGGTGGCGTCGCGATCGGACGGGAACTCCTGGAAGAGCGGCCCGGGGCCCATCAGCTCGACCAGGTGCGACTTGCCGGCGCCGTTCGTACCCATCACGGCGATGACGGACCCGGCCGGCAGCGCCGAGACGTCGAGATCGATCGGGGCGCCGATGAACGGCCCGATGTTGTGGCAGCGGAACCCGGTGACGATCATGCCGCCTCCGAGAGCGGCGCGTCGCGCCGAATGTCCGCGAAGAGGGCGAGGCAGCGTTGCCGCTGCTCGGCATCGGGCCCCGTGTCGCCGAGCGTGTCCCAGAAGGCGACCAGCTGCGCTTCGATCGTCTCGGCCTCGACGACGGCTGCGCACCGCAGCGTCTGCTTCGGGACCGTCTTCCGCTGCACGACCACGGCGACGGCGCCCTCGGCGCGGAGCATGTCTTCCAGGTCGTCGGCTGGACAGGCCCCTACGGCTTCCTCGGGGATCGTGACCTGGACCCGCACCTCAGCGCCGGCGATGCTGGCCGGGCGGTCCCATATCCATCCGGGCGCCCCGTCGCCGGCGTCGAGCGTCCATGTGGCCTCGACGGTGATGAACGGGCGAGCCGGGGTGAGCCGGCGATGGGCGAAGGAACGCCCCACGGCGACGTCGACGAGCAGGTACCCCTTCGGGTCGGTCTCGCCGAAGTTGGAGCGACCGACACTGCCCACGTGCCAGATGCCGGACGCCATCTCCTGGCTGAGGTGGATGTGGCCGGACCCGCTGTAGTCGCAGCCGAGCGCCTGGAGGTCCTCGACGCCGACGGTGAGCTCACGGCCCGGCGCGAGTGTCTCGCCGCCGGCCAGTGCGCAACCGCGGATCGCGACGTGCCCGAGCCAGAGGCAGGGGATGCCGCGTGCGTGGGCGTCGAGCACCTGGTCGTGCCAGCCGAGGAACAGCTCGCGGATGCCGCCCTCGATCGCGGCGTCCTTCTCCTCGATCGACGCGCCGTGGACGCGGGTCAGCCACTCGCTCTTCCAGGGATACGGAAATGCGAAGACGCGAACGCCGTCGAGGTCGATGACCTGTGGCGTCGAGACGACGATGATCGGATGCGCGCTGGCGAGCCGGCCGTACCCCTCGAGCGTGCCTGGGCCGTCGTGGTTCCCGTACACGATGATGACCGGGGCGTGGTTGGCGCAGCGCTGGAATCGGACGTCCCAGGTGTTCTGCTCGAGGGTCGTCGGCCGGTGCGAGAGATCGGTGGTGCCGCTAAAATCGCCGGTGAAGGCGAAGAGCTGGCACTGCTCGGCGATCGCGTCCTCGACCGCCCAGTCGATGCACGCCTTCGTGTCGATGAACCGCTGGCCCTCGGTCTCGTGGGGGTCGGTGATGTGCGCGAGGCGGAGCGCCATCAGGCCACCGCCTCGACGAGCTTATCACTCTTGCCGAGGCGCTCGAGCGCGCTCTCAAAGATCGCTTTCGGGATGTTCTGCCGGGTCGTATCGATCTGGTGGGTGGCGATGAACCAGGCCCGCACCTCCTCCGGCGAGTGCCCGGCCTTGGACGCGGTCTCGTGCAGGAGCTTGCGATCGTCCTGCGTGCACATGGCCTCACCGGTCGCGGCCTTCGCCTTGGCGGCGGTGCCCGTGCCCTTCTGCTTGTCGCCGCTCTTCTCGTCGTCGCCGGGCTCGATCAGCAGCCCGATGGCGCTGATGATCTGCGTCACGGCGTGGACCTTGGCGCGCTTGACCGACATGCGCCGGATGGTGTGATGCATCCCGGCGATGTCGTCGTTCTCGACGATCCCGGTCTCCTGGTTGATGATCTCCGGATCGTCCGACCGGAAGTTCTCGCCACACCCCTGCATGTTGCGGTTGCAGTAGAACCCGATGTCCCCGGTGTCGCGGTCGGGGAACTTGCTCTTCTTGATTGCTGCGACGCCGCACTCCGGGCAGGTCCGGTCGAGCTTCCGATACCGGTACTTCGACTCGAGCGTGTTGCAGGAGCCGACGCCGATGGCGACGATCTGCCCGGTGCGCAGCGAGACGAGATCCACCTCGTCCTCGAAGTGGAAGAAGGCCTTCTCGCCGGCGCCACGGCCCCAATCCTCGATCCGACCGATGTTGCGTGGCCGGGGGTAGACGCCGAGGAACTGGCAGCACTTGTCGGCGCCCGACGTGTAGAGCTGCTTTGCCTTCGAGCCGGGAAACGGCGGCCCGTAGTCCTTGTCGACGCCCTCCTCCATGACGGCATCGAAGAAGGCGATGAGCTTCTCCAGGCGGTCCTTCGCCTGCGTGACGTCGAACGGTGCGCAGAGCGCATCGGCGATGAGCGTGGAACCGGTGCCCGCAATGGGCTGATTCGCCGGCACCTGCACGGGCACGCGCACGAGCTCGGCGTTGGGGGTCGTCATGCATCCTCCGGAAGCCGCACGTTCCAGTGGGAGACCGGATGGAGCGGCTGGGCGCAGGGGCGCGCGTGGTCGCACGCGAGCCCGAAGTAGGGCGGCATCGCGCCGCGGAAGCTGACTGCGGTCACCAGATGGCGCTTGCCCTCGTAGAGGACGGGATCGCCGGGCTGCGCCTGCATGGCGTCGCGCCGCTGCCGCGCTCCCTGAGAGCCTGTGGCCATCTCGTGCATGGGGTCCGTTTACAGCATCCGAAAATGGAGGTCAAGAACGGAGGTTGTTTGAGGGTGTGCCGCGATGGTACAGCCGCGATCATGGCGGGGAAGCGGAAGCCGACGGCGACGGGTCGGAACCCGGTGGCGCAGCTGGTGGCCGAGCTCGGCGGGCCGACGACGGTCCTGCGGCGCTTCACGGTGCGCGTCTCGCCGACCACGCTTGGCCGCTGGACCCGGGCCGGGAAGGTGTCGGACTTCGCCGCGGGCCTGGAACTCGCCGAGATGGGCGGGGGCCCGGCCGCCGAGGTGCTCGCCCGCGCGCGCCTCCTTGCCGGCCGTTCCGACTGACCGGTTGGACCCGGTCTCACCCGGCCGTGTCGCGTAGCGCACCCCGCACGGCGGGTGGTGCCCTCGGTCACTCAAATTTGACTGATTTCGTTGACGGGCGCGCCGTCCGTGCGGTCTATGTGAATACCGAGACACTGCGCGGGCGGGTATGCAGATGCGGGAACGCCCCCGCAACGTCTATACACACATGATGACGCTATACGACGTAGCAGGATCTATACATGATGGCAGGCTAGCACTGAGGCTGCCCGGGGAGACTCGCCGGTGGCAGGATCCGAGTACGTGGAGCAGTTGGCGACGGCGCTTCGTCGTGGCGACGTCGAACGAGCCTTAGTGGCGGTTGCAGGGGTGCTGACGTTGCTCGCGGTGGGGCCGCGCGCATGCGTCGACAGGGAACCCGCTGTGGCCCAGGGACATGACGAGCTGCTCAGTGTGCGGCAAGCCGCGGAGCGGCTCTCGACGAGCACGGATTGGCTGTATCGCCATTCCGCCGACTTGCCGTTCACGCGGCGGCTCGGCAGGCAGCTGCGCTTCAGCGCACGTGGGATCGATGCTTATCTTCAGACTCACAAAGCTGCGTTATAACAATCCCGATTGACGGCTGCGTGTTCGCCGCTATACAGCCGCGAGCGTATGTCGACCGGCGCCGGTTCCGTCTACCTGCGACACCGCACTTGGTGGATCTGCTACGGGCATCGCGGTCGGACGTTCCGCGAGTCGAGCCATTCGGCGGATCGGGGGGTCGCGGAGGACCTGCTGCGCGAGCGGCTGCTGACGATCAATCGCTTCCCGCAGCTGCGCGAGGGGCCGGGCAGAGTGCAGGTCAAGACGCTGCTCGACATGGTCCTCGCCGACTACATCCTGCACGATCGGCCCTCGCTTCCGACGGCGCGGTCGCATGCTCGCCTGCTTGGTCGCTGCATCGGCGAGCTTCGCGTGGCGACGCTGACGAGCGCCCGCATCCTCGAGCTGATCGCGACGTGGCGCGGGGAGGGGGCGGCCAACGCGACGATCAACCGCCGCCTCCAATTCCTGAAGCGGAGTCTGAACCTGGGCCGCGAGCCCGACAAGGGCCTGGTCTTCACGGTGCCCGCGATCCCGAAGTTGCCGGAGGACAATGTGCGGCAGGGGTTCATGACGGTGCACTGGCTCGAGCGCGTCCGCGCGGTGTGTGCCGCCCCGTGCCCGCTCCCGGAACACGGCGAGGCCGTGGCGTCGACGTCCGGTCGCGGCCGGCGATGGTGTCGCATCCTCCCGGACGTCGATCTCGGCGACGCGATCGAGTGGGGCTTCCTGAGCGCGATGCGGAAAGGCGAGGTCAGTGCCCTCGTCTGGACGTGGTTCGACGAGGAGACGTGGACGCTGCGGCTACCCGCCAAGCCGAACAGCAAGCGGAAACGAGGCCGGATGCTGGCCCTCACCGGGGATTTTCGCGCCGTCATCGAGCGCCGGCTGCGGCGCCGTCACCCCAGCTGCCCGTACATCTTCCATCGCGGAGGTCGATCCATCGGCGACTACCGGAAAGCGTGGGCGCACATTCTGCGCGCAGCCGAGCTCGACGCCGGGACGTTGCCGCACGACATGCGGCGCACGGGACTGCGGAACCTCGTGCGATCCGGTTCGACGCGGACCGTGGCGAAGGCGATCAGCGGCCACCTGACCGATTCCACGTTCGAGCGCTACGACATCACCGACGAGGCCGATCTCGCGACTGCGGCGACCCGGGTCACGGCGTACCTCGAGCTGCGTCGGGAACGGAAGGATGTACGTGGAGTCCCGCGGCTGCGCCTGGTGCCGAAGGGTCGTCGCGACCGAACCGAGTTGACATCGGCCTAAGGCGACGGCTATATCGCCGGTCGCGGACAAACTACACACGGACTGCACAGGCTAAACACCGAGGCCCTGCTAGTTCTGCGGATAGGTTGCGCGCCCATAGCTCAGTTGGATAGAGCGTCTGGCTACGAACCAGAAGGTCGCATGTTCGAATCATGCTGGGCGCACTCTCTTAATCCATTGCTTACGGTCGGAAACGTGAAGTGGTGGTTTAAGTCGACGGCGCCTTGAGGTTGCACATGGGTTGCGGACCTATGGCCCCAGGTCGCGACCGTGCAGCCCGAGCGCCGCGAGGATCAGCGCGACGTCGCAGCCGGCATCACAGGCCAGCGCGACAGTACCGTCATCGGCGGTCGTGACGTGCAGGCTCAGGTCACCACGATCGCCATGCAGCTCGCAGCGGGCGCGGACGGTGCCATCGGCGAGGCGCGTGGCGCCCTCGACGGCGGCGAGCACGCGCGCCAGCGGCGTGCGGCGCGTGGTCGCGTCGGCGAGCGTCATCCGCGGCGCGGACATGGTCGGAACCGCGGCGGCAGCGAACGATGCGTTGACGAGACGCACCGTCCGCCCGAGGCGCACGCCTCGTCACCCCACACAGGAGGGGATGGGGTTAGCCGCCGCAGCAGGGTTAGAACGTGCCGTTCAGCCGCACGCGCCCGGTGGCGGTCGGGTTCGCGGCGGTAGCGATGTTGGCGCCGGCCAGCGTGTTGCCGCTCGAGGTCGTCGTGAACAGCTTCGCGCTGTCATCCCAGTAGATCGCCAGGCCGACGGTCGCCCACGCCTGTGCGCTGACCTTGGCGACGTCGTAGACGCCTCCGACAGCGCCCTCGACGGTGGCGCCGCTGAGGGCCGCGGACGTGGCAATCGCGATGATGCCGCCCACCTTGAACGCGGCGCCGCTGGCGACGTCGTAGGGCGCCGTCAGGGTGAGCACGTCGCCCGTTTGAACGAAGTTCTTCATGCGAGTCCTTTCGTCGAGCCGACGAGGATCGTGATGATCGGTGCGCCGCTCGTGAGGGTAATCTGTCGTTCCAGGTCGCCGATGGCCGCGGCCAGCTCGGCGTCCGACTTGTAGGTGACGCTGCGCCCGTCGCCGGTCGTGACGGTCAACGTGCCCTGCGCGCGGCGCAAGCGCAGCTCGTCGAGCCGCTCCTGTAGGTCAGCGAGCGTCGCCACTTACGCGCCCGCGTTCCGATAGGCGCCGCGGTGGTCGACGATGCCGGCCCCGAAGTCGAGCACACACCGGAACTCCATACCGAGCACGTCCCAGCCCTCGCGACTGGCCATCTGCGGACCCTGTGCCGAACTGAGGTAGGCGTATTCGAGCACCGGCTGCGACGCCGGATCACTGAAAACATACCAGCCATTGCCGCTCAGGCGGGGCTCTACCAGCAGCTCGAGGCGGCCCGTGAACGGGTTGGCCGTCGCCACCGTCGCCGGGTTGATCGCCGCGAGGGCGAGTTCGGCGGCGAGTTCCTTTGCGGGACTGACGAGCAGAAACCGCGGCGTGGCGTTGATCGGTGTCACGCCGTCCAGCCCCTTCTGCGACCGCATCGCGAGGCGGGCCGCGCCCAGGGCGGCGGTGTCGATCGTCGTCCCGCTACCGGCCAGATTGCCGTGATTCGCGTGGAACAGCGCGACGCCGTCGTCGAGCGCGGCGTTCGCCACGAGGAGCGCGGTCAGGACGTCGGCCTCCGTCTCGGCAGCGGCGCGGCCGGCGGCGCGGCCGAAGTCGGCAAAGGCGCCGAGGTCGTCATTGATGATGGCTGTGCGCGACAGCGAGAACAGCTTGGCGTAGGTCTTGATGGCGTAGGCTTCCTTGGCCTCGCCGCGGGTGCCGCTTGTCACCTCGCCATGTTCGTTCACCAGCGAGAGCTTCGGCCACTCGGAGAGCTTCACCGTGGTCTTGGTGCGGAAGTCACTGACTGTGGTTCGCCGCGCCAGCGTCTTCAGCGGGTTCGGCGCGGCCTCGAAGGCGGCGAGCAGCACGCGGTTGCCGGTCGACGTGAGCAGCGTGGCGAAGTCGCCCGACGTGTGTAGCGCCCTGGTGAGGATCGCGTCGGGCGAGAGCATCCGCGTCCGCACGCCGTGCGCGTCGAGCAGCTCGCCGGCCAGGTCGACGAGCCGGCGATGCATGAACGGGCGCGCGGCCTCGGTCGGTGCCGTGCCGGTGACGCGGGCGTGGAGCGCATCCGACATCCGCTCGACGAGCACCTCGGGCGCCCCATGCTCGACACCCACCTCGATCCGATGGTGTCGGACCGGCTGCGCCGCCGTGCGCGTCACGAGGGCGTCGAACAGCTCGGCGCGCGCCTCGGCCACGGTGGCGTTGCGGTCGATCAGCGAGTCGGCTGCGGTATGGTCGAGGCCCGCCGTGGTGGCCAGCGTGCGAATCTCGGCGTTGATCGCGCTGCGCGTCTCGAGGTCGGGAGTCTGGTCCTGGTCCATGGTGTCGCTCCTTACGGTCGCGCCGGCATCTGCCGGGATCGCGACGAGTGAAAGTTCTTTCGGCGTCCACTGCGTCGCCGTGCGCACGCGATTGCCGTTGCCGTCGCGCGTGTCGCGCCAGGTGCCGACGCTGTAGCCGACACTGACGGCGCGCAGGATGCCGGCTCGCACATCTCGCCAGACGGCCTCCGCGCGTTCGCTGAATTGCAGCGTGGCCACGCCGCGGATGCCATCGGCGTGCGCGGCGGTGACGACGCCGAGAATGCGGTCGACGCTATCCTGACGGTGGCCATCGAGCACCGGCGCACCGATCAGGGCGGCGGCGTCGACGTGCGCAGGATCGAGGCTGAGGCGTTCGGTGTAGTCGCCCGCGGCATCGCGACGGCGGACGCCGGCACCCGTACTCCAGGTGACGTCGACGGTGCGGTCGGCCTCGTTCGCCGTGGTCGGCTCGAGGGCGGCACGGCGGGTCAGGAGGTCAGACATCGGTGGCTCCTGGTGATGGCGCATCGGTCGGGAACGTGAGGCCGAGTGTCTGCTCGCGGGCGCGGTCGGCGGCGATCTCGGCGTCGAGTTCCTCGATGTCCCAGCCCAGCGCCGCGACGGCCCGGCGGCGGGACGTGAGCCCGGCCGCGAGTTGCACGCGCACTGCCTCGGCGTCCTTCGCGGGATCGACCCACGGCTGTGCCGGTGCGATCCACTCGACGGCGAGCAGCTCGTCCACGGCGCCATCGAGCCGGCCGGCGAGCACCTCGCCGACGATGAACGCGCGCCACAACGGGCGAAGCAGTTGCGGCACGAGGGTCGAGAACTGCAACTGCTCAAGTCGGGTTCTGAACTCGACCAGGGCCGCGCGCAGGCTGGAATAGTTGGCCTGGCTCAGGTCGCCATCGAGCAGATACGACGGCACGCCGAGCCCGGCAGCCACGGCGCGCAACTGCAGTCGCAGGAAGTCGGTGCTGTCGGTCCCGATGTTCGCCGGGTCGCTGAACTTCACGTCGAAGCCGGGCGGCAGCACCTTCAGCGTGCCCGGCTCGAGGCCAGTGGTCATTACGCCGTCGACGGTCGCGCCCTCGAAGCCTGACGCCGTGCCACTCGGGTCGACGATGAACCCGGCGAACAGCGCCGCGACCTTCTGGCGTACCAGTTGGGCATCTTCGTAGAGGTCGAGTTCGTGGAGGCGCAGCAGGACGGGCGTCAGCCACGAGAGCCCGCGCAATTGCCCCGGCGCGACCATCGCGAAGACGTGCGCCATCTGCTCGGCGGGAATGCGCCGCAGCACCGTCGACGCGCCCGGCACCTCGGGCCGCTCGGCATAGACGTGGTACGCGGCGCGCCCGCCATCGCCATCGAGCTCGATGCCCTGCAGGATGCGGCGCCCGCCGTCGAGTTCGCGCGTGGTGTCCAACGGGACCATGTCGGCATCGAGGAGCCGCACCCGCAGCCCGGCGGCGGTGTAGAGGAACGCCGCGAAGCATTCGCCGCCTTCGACCATGGCGCGCACCACGAGCGCCTCGAGCCCGTAGACGTCCGTCCGCCCATCGGCATCGGCGAGCGGCGCCCAAGCATTCCATCGGGCGTGCAGCGCGGCGCGGACCGCGGCGTCGGGATGCTGCGACTGCGGCTTGATGCCGGCCCCGACGGCACCCGCGACGATCGCGGAGACGCCTGACCCGACCCACGGATTATTCCTTGCGTAGAACGCGGCGCGACGGCGCACCGGAGCCGCGGCGGAAGCGATCTCCGCGTTGACGTCGCCGAACGACGGCGAGCCCTGCCAGCGGCGTCCGCCGCTCGCGGCATCGAGGCGCCGGGTGCGCAGGGGCGCCGGTAACCAGCCCTTTACGATCTCCGTGAGCCGCATTGCGCTGCTAATCCAACCAGCGCTTTTATATCAGCACGGCTTATGCTTGGCAAAGGGCGGTGTCTCTATGTTACCCGTCCTGCCGCGGACCGATTCGGGAGGGTGTATGATTAAAAGGTTGTTCCTGGCAGTTGCTGCGGCCTGCCTCTTGTCTGTAGCGACCACGACTCGCGCAGAGTTCCCGCTAAAGTTATACCGATCGCTCAGCGAAGAGTCCGCAACGTCCGCAAACAAGAAGACGGTGCGTGACTACGTTGTGGGTGTAGGTCGCGGTATCTTTTGGGCGAATGTGACGCTTGGGACATTGAAGAAGGAGCCGCTATTCTGCATGCCGGGCACATTGGCCCTAGACGCGGGGATTATCGAGTCGTTGCTTGATCAGGGGATACGCGAGGAGGGCAAGCGCCTCGGTGATGAGGCGTCGATTGAGCTGATCTTGACGAGGGCGTTTGTCAGTCGTTTCCCATGCGAGAAGAAGTAAAACTTCATCGCGCCTACCATCCAGTGACCCACGGCGATCGAACCTCGGTGGCGGACGCCGGCTGAGTGCTGTCCGTGCGCGCTAGGACACCCTCGAGCCGATCCCAATCTGCTCGGGCGAGGCCGACGCGGAGCGCCGCAGCGTAGGCGTACACGGTGGCGTCGAGGGCTTCGTTGCGGGCGCCGCTCGGGAGCACCCAGTCCTGCCGCGCGACGCCGCGGTGGTAGCGCGTCACGCGCCGCTCGGCGACCATCTGCGCGAAGAAGTCGAGCGGAAGGTCTGCCGCGAAGTGTAGCGCGCGTGGCCCCTCGGTGAGGCTCAAGCGGGCGTACAGCTCGGCCTTCGCGGTGTCGGTGCCGATCATCCACAACTGCACGCCGTTCGGCACCCGCTGCCCGTTCCAATGCACGTCGACGCGCGACGGCCGCGTGCCGATCACCGGCTGACCGGGACGGTGCGCGCCTTTGATCGCCATGACCGTCCGGGGGTGCTGGCGCGCCCACGAATAGACCGACTGCGTGCGGTGCCCACCGGTGTCGATCGCCGTCATGGCCACCGGGAGCGTGCCGCCGTGCGCGTGCGGCCAGCGCCGCCCGAGCAGCTCGTCGAGCGCGCGCCAGACGTCGGTGCCGATGGGATCGCCGATGAGTTCCGCCCAGCCGATGCACCACGCCACCTCGCCGCGGCCCCACGCCCACAGCGCGACGGCGAGGCGGTCGTCCTGACAGTCGACGCCGGCCGTCACCAGGCTCGCATCCGCCGGCACCGTCCAGAGCGGGTAGTCCTCGGCACGCGCCCGCAGCTCGGTGGCCGTCGTCGGCGCCTCGCCCTGGTCGTCCCACAGCTCGGCGAGCTTCAGGTTCGTGAACGCCTTCAGCCGCTCGGCATGCACGCTGGCGTCGAGGAACTCGCCGGCCAGCTCGCCGAGGCGCGTCCAGGGCGAGTAGAGCGCGTTCAGCCAGAAGCCCGCCGTCCCCGTCATCGGCGCCTGTGCCTCCCAGGTGCCGCGCGCCACGGCGGCGAGCCGCTGGCCGTCGCCCCAGGGCACGTCACAGGCGACGCAGTGATACAGGGCCGCGCCCGGCTCGCCTTTCGGCCAGCGGACGTGCTGCCAGTCGAGCGTCTGGCGTTCGCCGCACGCAGGACAGGGCACGAGGTAGCGGCGCCGGTCGCTCTGCGCGTAGGCGGCGGCGATGCGCGACGCGCCCGCGAGTGTCGGCGTCGAGACGAGCATGAGCTTCCGCCGCCAGAACGTGGCGGACCGCTGCTTTGCGAGCGTGATGGGATCGCCCTCGGTGCCGGCGGACACCGGGTAGCGGTCCACCTCGTCGCAGAGCACGATCCGAATGGGCCGGCTCGACAACGACGCGGCCGAGTTCGCTCCCGCGAGCGTGAGGTGCCCGCCGGGAAACGCCTTGTGCGTGATCGTATTGGCGCTGTCCCGACTGCGCGCGTCCTTCACGAGCCCGCGCAGGGCCGGCGTATCGCGGAGCATCGGCACGAGCCGATCCTTCGAGAACGCCTCCGCAATCTCCAGGGTCGGCTGCAAGAGCAGCATCGGCGCGGGATCGTGCTGCATGTGGAAGCCGATCACGTTCAACAGCAGCTCCGTCTTGCCCACCTGGCTCGCCAGCATCGCGACGACGGTGTTGATGCTGGGGTCGGTGATCGCGTCGAGGATGCCGCGCTGGTACTCGGCGCGGCCCGTCCGCCATGAGCCCGGCTCGGCGCTGGCCTCCGGAGACAGTCGGCGTTCAGCGTCCGCCCACTCGGCGACGGTGAGCCGCGGAGGTGGTCGCAGGTGCGTGCGCTGCAGGGCCGCGACGCGGGTCGTCCAGGCGTCAGGCGAGGGCATCGGCACTCAGCTCGCGCAGCGCGTCCTCGACGGCGTCCACGAGCACGCGGCGTACCTCGTCGGCATCGGTCAGCCCGACCACCACCGGCGCGATGGCGGACGGGAGTGCCAGGAGCCGGCTCCGACATGCGGCGAACGCGGACGCGACCACGGTTGCGGCGTGGTCGATGTCGATCTTCTGCTTCCGCTTCACGTCGAGGTCGATCTCGAGCGCCTTCACCTGCAAATCGAGCTTGGCGCGGCGCAGTCCGAGCATGCTTTCGGGGTCGCGGGGACGGCCCGCGCCGGGTCGGCGACCACCGGGCGCGGGCTTCTTGATTGACGTCGAAGGCATTTCTCTAGCGGATTCGAGCGCCGTCACGCCCCTCTCCCCGCGGCCGAGTCCAGTACCTTTCGCCGTCAATGCGACGTCTCCGACGGCGGCGGCCTGGTGATGGCCTGCAACTGCGTCACGTAGGTCGCATCGAGGCCGCACTGTCGCGCGACGATGAGCCCACCGAACA
Organism: uncultured Binatia bacterium (SeqCode); assembly: GCA_964404165.1. Lineage (GTDB taxonomy): Bacteria > Desulfobacterota > Binatia > DP-6 > DP-6 > DASYLJ01. The sequence goes on from CAYOIZ010000004.1 coordinate 151,943, forward strand.
TGAGTGTTTCGCACCCGGCGGACGTCCCGCGGAACTTCTGCATGCCGTACAGGGTGAGGAGCGTGTCGGAGATTGTGAGGCGGTCGCCGGCGATCTGTCGGACGATGGCGGGCAGCTTCGCCGGATCGTACTTCCACGCGGCGCAGACGTAGGCGATCAGCTCCGTGGCCTCCTCAGGCGAGCAGCCCGTCTCGGCGATGTAGGTGTCGCACAGGGCGTCAATGGGATCGGGGGTCGTCATGGTGTCATCCTCCTGGGTTGGTGGTCGGCGAGGGCATGCCGGGCCAGCGCCCGCCGTCGACCTGGAATCCGACGAGCAGCCCGTGGCGATAGAGCCCGAGCAGCACGGCGCCGTCGCCAGCGCGGCGCAGGCGTGCGGCGAGAGCAGGGTCGAGGCGGTCGGCATCACCGGCACCGAGCCGGCCGACGCGGAGGCGCCCATCGCGGGTCGTGCTGCTCATGCGCGCCCCTGGGCCAGGAAGGCCGCGGCGAGCCGATCGCCAGCGGCGGCGTCGGCGCCGAGGCGGGCGAGGTCCTCGGGAGTGAGGGTGTTGAGCAGCGCATCGGGCGAAATATGGGCGCCCTCGTGTTTTGCCCTATCGTAGCCGTTAGGCCGTTGGAACCGCTGTGCCGCAACGGTTTGCGGGTCATTCATGGCCGTTACGGGCGTGTCGGTGTAACGGCTCGATTTAGCCGGCAAACCCACGTCTACCAATGGGTTTAACGGCCTAACGACTGCAGGGACCGAATCAGGGAGCGGATCCAGGTTTTTAGGGTCGTCGGCGGTGTCCTCGGTGTGGCCATACCGTGCCCAGGCGTCCTCAAAGTCAGCGCGTTTGTATCCCTTGCAGGGCTTCTCCTCGCCGACCTGGATCGTGGTCGACTGGATGTCGTAGGGCTTCAGGATCTTCGCGAGCTTCTGCGCGATGCCCTGCGTGCGGCCCGCCGCGACGTCCGCACCCCACCACGACGCCCACGGGCCATCGTCGCGGTCGACCAGCGCCGTGAGGATCGCGACAGTGGAGAGCAGCTCGGTGCTCTTGTTCGTGGCGTCGAAGATGTCGCGGATCGCCATAAGCGTCTGTGCGCCCAGCTCGTCACTGCCGGCGTTCTCGACGCCGTGCAGCGTGGTGGCGGCGGTACGTGCCCGCTTCGACCAGGTGTCGCCGGCCATGTCCGCGATCGCGAACAACGGCTCCCAGATGTCCGCGGCGCGGTCATTCAGCGTGGCCGGGAGGATCGGGTCAGCAACCCGGAGTTCCTTCACGATGGTCGACGTCGCCCAGCGGGACAAGGCCTCGCGCAGTGGCGCGGCGTCCGCTGGCGGCCGACTGAGCCGGAGCCGCTTGACCATGCGCTTCTCGGCCGGCATGCAGCGCTTCATCCGAATCCCGATCGATCGATCATTGATGGTGTCGGGCAACTGGCCGATGCCGCTGAGCGCCTTCGCACAGAACGGATCGAACTCCTTCACCTCGAAGTCCGGCCCGACGCAGCGGGGCACCTTGGTGCCGCGCTGGTAGCCGGCATTCAGGACGGCGCGCATCGGTTCATGACGGCCGTCCGTCGACTTGAACATGGCGTCGATCTCGTCGAGGAGGAGCACCGGGCGGTCGGCGTCGATCTTGCGGAAGAGGACCGCTTCTGTTGGAGCGATCGCCTTCCACGTGTTCGTCACTAAGAGGCCGATCACCTCCAGCAGGCGCGACTTCGCGCACCGTTTCGAGGGCGAGTGGATGTTGAGATACGGCGTGATGTCGAAGGCATCGAGCACGTAGGTGTGGACGATCCAGAGCGCCACCGCGTGGATGGCGGTCAGCTCGAGGACCATGAACCGCTGCACGAATGCCACGATGTCGTCGAGGAGGGCGTCGAGCGGCTGCGCCGGGTCGCCAACGGCCGTGGGCGGCGTGCTCGCGATGAGGGCGTCGAGCGCCTCGCGCGTTCCGCCAGCGGCGATCCAATCCGAGACATCGCCCTTCTCGGGCAGGTCGGGAAACCCGATGATCCTGACCGACGCGGCGCCACCGCGGATCGCGCTCGCCGCGACCATCGCGGCGTGCTTCCGGCCCGCGTCGTCGTTGTCCTCCAGGATCACGACGTGATGCCCGGCGAGCACCTTCGAGTAGCTGTCATTCCACTTGCCGGCGCCGCCGACATTCGTCGTGGCCAAGTGGCCGAGCCGCTCGACCGTCAGCACGTCCTTCTCGCCCTCGGGAATGACGATCGTCGAGCCGTTCGGCGCGGCGAGGAGCTTCCGCAAGTGGAAAAGAACGCGGATCACGCCGACGATGTTCCACGTCCACTCGCCATTTCCGGTCGGTCGTCGTTGCTTGAAGTCCTTCGGCTCGTACCGGACCGACTGGAACAGCACGACGTCCTCCGCGTCGGTGTAGTCGTAGGTGGCGACGATCTTCCCTTTCGCCTTCTTCGCCTTCTCTGGCGTCTCCGGCTTCTCCGGGAACAGATCGGCCATGGTGAGCCCGATCGCCGCGACGATGGCCTCGACGGTGCAGCCAGCGAAACAGGTGAGCAGCACTTTGCCGTCGGTGGCTTTGGCGCCGCTGAGACTCGCCGTCGTATCAGGGTGGCCCGGGCACAGCGCTGTGAAGCCGTTGGGCGTCTTGGTGACGCCCTCGAGCTTCTCGAGCACGCGCTCCAGCGGCGTCATGCGCCGTCACCGGGGCGGAGCGCGGCCTCGACTTCGTCGATCGACCAGGCGACCGTATTCGGGCCGAGTCGATATGGTTTCGGGAGCCGGCCCGCGGCGGTCCATCGCCAGATCGTGGCGACGGACACATCCAAGGTGGCGGCGAGACGCCGTGCGCGTGCGTACCGTGCGGCAGGCTGCGAATCGCTTCGAAGAGACGGCATGGGAGTGTTGTCTCCCGATGCCCTCGCGGCGGCTAGCTTAGTGGCCGAAAACAGATGCAGGCATTACGGCACGCTCGGATTTGCGCACTATCTTACTTACTGGAAAAAGCTACCGCGCCGCCCTCGCGTTGAGGCTTCGTGGATGCGCGCAAGGACTGCGTCATCGCCCAAGTTCACGCGCTCTACGATGCGAAAGACGTTCCCGACGTAGCGAACGAAGTGCCCCGGCGTTCTGGAGGTTGGTCGCGTTGGCACCGGCCTGCAGCCGGTCGCCAACCACCAATTGTCACGGGTCGCGGCGATCAAGTGGTCCCGCCAGGGATTATGTCGGGTTGCCTTGAACGGTGCTTCGGTCAGGAGGTGGTCGGCCATGGCTTTCAGGTCGCGGAGTTGATCGCGCAACCATGGGCCCGGACGGCGAGCCACCCGGTCATAGGCGTGCGCGTACATATCGAGGCGGTTCGCGTCGCCCGTCACGCCCAGCCCGTCGCCGCCTTCGTCACGATGCTTGGCGAACAAGCAGCCATCTTCAATCATGGCAGGAGAGTCGGAAGCGTCTGTGGTTCCGGCTAGGCGCTCCGCCGCGACGTAGAGGTAACTGCGAACGTGGGCGTTGTTGAGCAAGCCGTCGCACGCCGTGCCGAGCTGCTGGAGTAGGCGTGCGTCGTCTCGACGTGGTCCCGAGCGCCAGCGTTCACGCCACGCTGTATTGACCGCAAAGTCACCGGCTGCCGCGATCAAGTCGCTTTTCACCCGCTTGCGCCGTGCTGGGATCGGCGCGTGCGTCACAATCAGGAACTCCATCCCTGTGCCGGTGACGGCGTCCCTCCAGGCTTTGGCGCTCACGAACTCCAAGGTGGCATCGACGAGGTCACGCAGGTCGCGACGTTGCGCTTCGGTGAGTTCTCTTTTGCGATCAGCCATCGCGCGCCACCATGGCCGTCAGGTGCGCGGCCCACAGGTCGAGGGCGGCGCGCTTCTCTGGCAGGTAGGCATAGCGATCGTACACGCCGCGCACGCCACCGATGGTGTGACCGAGGACGCGCTCGGCGGTATCCGCTAAGACGCCGAGGCGCGACAACTCGGTGCGGACGGTGCGCCGGAGGTCGTGCGTGCGCCAGCCGGTGACGCCTGACTTGTCGGTGGCCATGTCGACGGCGCCGCTGAAGTCCTGAATCGGGCGGTTCCGGCGCGTGGTGAACACATAGGGACACGCCTCGAGGCGGGGGACGCTGGCGAGCAGGGTGACCACGGGCGCGGAGAGCGGCACGACGTGCGGCACCTTCGTCTTGACCTTCGCGGCCGGCACGATCCATAGAGCGTTGCCGAGGTCGACGTCGGCCCACTGCATGGTGGACACCTCGCCGCGGCGGGTCGCCGTGAGCAGCAACAACTGGAAGGCCAGCCCGAACGGGTAGCTCATCGTCGTCCAAGTCTTCCACAGCGCCTGGATCTCGACGTCGGAGAGCACGTGGTCACGCGGCTTCTCGGGTGCCGGCGGCTCCAAGCCCGCGGCCGGATGTGCCTCGATCAGGCCACGGTTGAGCGCCCAGGCAAAGAGCCGCTTCACCACTTCGAGGACGCGGTTCGCCAGGATTGGCGTATCGTCGACGAGAGCATCGGTGAGGGCGACGACGTCGGCGCGCCGCAACTCGCTGAGACGACGGCCGCGCCAGGACGGTAGGACGTGCTTCGTGAGCAGCCGCTCTTGCTCCTTCCAGGTCCGGTTGCGCGGCTTCGCCCACTTCTCGATGAACCGGGCGGCGATCACCTCGACGTCGTCGTCCGCGACGGGCGCCACCGGCGCGGGCTCGACGGGCCGTTTGGCCTCCCGCGGATGGATGCCGTGCGCGATGTTGTCGAGTGCTTCGCGGGCACGGTCGCGGGCGAGGGTGAGCGGCGTCGCGGGCCACGGTCCGAGGCCCACGCGGATCACCTTCCCGCGCATCCGCGTCAGGAGCATGAAGCTTCGATGCCCGCGCTGCGTGACGCGGCAGCCGAAGCCGGGCACAACGCTGTCCCAGATTTCGCGGCAGCCCGTGGCCGGCGGCGTCAGTCGCCGCACGGTCTGGTCCGTCAAGGTCGTGCCCATCGTCACCTCGTTGGCTTTGACCAGAAGGTGGCCGAGGTTGCAGAAAAGTTGCAAAGCCGGCCCGTCTCGCCGTGGCGTCCTCGCGACGGCGTGCGACATGATGCGACGGGAAAGGCTTGTGGGTCAAGGGCTTCCGGTCAGAGCGCGGCGTGGAACGCGATGCGCTGCTACCCGGTGCGACAGGCTAAATCATGGCTACGAACCAGAAGGTCGCATGTTCGAATCATGCTGGGCGCACTCTCGCAGCACCCGTCGTGTCGCGAGATCGGGCGTAGCCCACCGCCGGGTTGGCCGCTATGGGATGGGCGTTGTCCCGTCCGCCCCCGCTGCTCCTGCTCGCATTGCTCGCCGCCGTGGGGCGGTCGCTGGAGCGGGCCATGGAGCGCGGGCCGCAGCGTGTCCGCCAGCTCGAGGACGCCCCGCTCATCGAGGGCGACCAGCTCGCGTCGCTCGTCCGCGCGCACCCCGTGCTGCGCGACCTCGTGTCGCCCTGGGCGGATTCGCCGGACAGTCCGCCCATCTCGATGGTACACGTTCGTCGACTCACGCGGCCGGCGGTTGGCCTATCGTGACATCACCGAGTATCCGGGCGTCGACTACTGGAAGACGCCGTCGCCCGCGGTGAAGCTGAACGACCTGCAGCCGAACATCCGCGCGCTCTTCACAGATCGACCAGCACCCTGAACCCGCCGTAGAGCATCCGCTTCGCATCGAACGGCATCGTCTGCATGCCCGCTGCCGACATGCGCGGGTCCTTCATGACCTTGGCGTTGACGCGATCGCGGTGTGCCTTCGACCTGAACACGATCCACGAGAACACCACCGTCTCGCCGGGCTTCAGTGTGATGCGACGGGGGAAGGGCACGAGGCCCTTTGCCGTGAGGTCGTCGCCGATGCACTCGCGAAACTCGAGCGCGCCGTGCTCGCGCCATATCTTGCCGGCCTTGCGTGCCATCGTGCGGTAGACGGGCAGGTTCTTCTTCGGGAGCGGCAATACGAAACCATCGACGTATCGGGGCATGGTGTACCTCCTCGGTCTTGTCGAACGAACGGGCGACGAATCGACACTGTCTGGTTCGCGCCCCTTCCGCTCCCCCCCCTTCGTCGACTAAGTTCGCCTCCCCGGAGGAACCCGAACGATGAAGCATGTGACCGTGCTGCTGACCGTCCTGGCCCTGATGATCGCGGCGAGCCCCGAGGCGACGGCCGCCAAGAAGAAGGGGAAGGCGAAGCTCGGTGTCTTCGGCACCATCAACGGCAAGAGCTTCAAGGCGACGAGCGTCGACGGTCTCGACGACAAGTGCGTGAACGGCATCTACCAGCCGGGGGACGGGATCGTCACGTTCTATGCCTTCGAGTGCAAGGCCAAGCGCCGCCGGCAGGGCGTCGCCTTCAAGAAGAACTACAAGGGGCTGGTCATCAGCTGCAACGCGTTTCTCCAGCCCGGCGAGGCGCTGACGGTGCCCTTCGACATCCCCTGCGCGGGCTCGGTCTACCAGGAGACCAAGACGGGGCGGTTCGGAGTGCCGGTGACGACGACGCAGTGGCTCTCGAACTTCGACTTCACGGATCCCGTTCATCCCACCAGCAACCTGCGCGTGCGGGGCGATGCGTTCGACGGAACGAACGTGCGCGGGGCGCTGACGGGCGTCTTCGACACGCCGGCGAACGGCGTCGGCACGGCGCCGCCGGTGGCGATCAGCGGCGAGATGACGTTCGACTTCCCCTTCGAGGTGCGCTGACGCTCACCACCCCTCGGTGCCCGGGTCGCCCTTGAACGGGCCGAGGATCTCGTCCGTGATCCACCCGCCGTAGAACCCGCCCGGCTGCGGACGCACGCGCTCGCCGCCGACGGTGCATTCGTCCATGGGGCCGGCGTAGAACGCGAGGTGGTCGCTGATCGCCACGAACGGGAGCGCGGGCGTGGGGTACGCCCACGCCACCCGCACCGCCTCGCGACCACCCGCCTGGAGCGTGAAGTAGACGGCGCGGCCCTTGAACTCGCAGAACGACGACCCGGGCGACGACACCAGCAGATCGCGCCGGACGTCGTCTGGCGGCAGGTAGTAGACGGGCGGGTGGCTGGTCTCGAGGACGCGCCAGGCGTCGTGCGTGTCGGCGATCGTCTCGCCGGCGAAGACGATGCGGACGCGGCGTCGGACGGGTTCCAGCCGCGGCGGCCGCGGGTAGTTCCAGACGGACTCCTGACCCGGACGCGGCGGAATGGGCCGTGGTGGTCGCATCGGCGGACCATCCGCTCTCACCCGCCGCGACGCAAGGCACGCACCTTGCCAAACGTCCCGCGACCGGCGAGGAATCGACCAAAGGGAGGATCACATGGGTAAGAAGGACGGGAAGGACGGCAAGGACGGCAAGGACGCGAAGGCGCAGCCCGCAACGCCCATCGCCGCACCCCGCATCGACATCGGCATCGGCGACAAGGATCGGGAGAAGATCGCGAAAGGGCTGTCGCGCCTGCTGGCCGACACCTACACGCTCTATCTCCAGACCCACAACTTCCACTGGAACGTGGAAGGCCCGATGTTCAACACGCTGCACCTGATGTTCATGACCCAGTACACGGAGCTGTGGAACGCGCTCGACGCCGTCGCCGAACGCATCCGCTCCCTCGGCTATCCCGCGCCCGGCACCAACAAGAGCTTCGGTGAGCTGACGTCGATCGAGGAGACCGACGGCGTGCCCGAGGCGATGGAGATGGTGCGGCTCCTCGTGCGCGGCCACGAAGCCGTCGCGCGCACCGCGCGTACGGTGTTCCCCGCTGCCGACAAGGCGGGTGACGAGAGCACTGCCGATCTCCTCACGCAGCGCCTGCAGGTGCACGAGAAGACGGCCTGGATGCTGCGGAGCCTGCTCAAATAGCGATCGTGCCGAGCGAAAATTTGGGAATTCACGGCCTCCCGTTCCGCTGTTAGCACGGGGGCCGTGCAATTCGCTTTCTTCCAATCGGCTGGTGGACGACCGCTGCTTCTCGCTGCGACGTTGCTCACGTTCCCCGGCGTCGCGCGCGCCGATGCGCCGCCGCCCGTCCCGATGATCGACACCACGGCGTGCGATCCCGACAGCGCGGCGCGCCTGCGGTGGCTCGTCGCGCGTCTCGAATCGCGCGAGCTGTACGCCGATCTCTGGTGGCGCGGCTGGATCGGCTTCTACGGGCTGGGCGTGGTGATCCAGAGTGCGCGCGCGGGGGTCGAGGATCACGAAGGAAAGCGCGCCGATCTGATCGTCAGCGCCGTGAAGGCCGTCGGCGGCACCGCTCGTCTCTACTTCGTGCGCCCGACGGCGCGGCTCGGTGCCGATCCGCTCGAGGAAGCGCCGCTCACCGATGCCGCCGCGTGCCGCGAGCGGGTGAAGCAGGGCGAGGCGCTGCTCGAGAAGGCGGCGGACGAGTCCGAGCGTCGCTTCGACTGGAAGGCGCACGCGACGAACGTCGCGGTCAACGTCGCGGGCGGAGCGATCGTCGCCGAGGGATTCGACGAGGACGACGGCTGGGTGTCGGCCGGCGTCGGCATCGCCGTCGGCGAGGCGATGCTGTGGAGCCATCCGTGGACCGGGCGGAGCGACCTCGAGGAGTACCGCGCCCACTTCACGCCCGGTGCGGAATCGCGCGTGAGCTGGTCGGTGCTGCCGTATCGACAGGGGCTGCAGGTGCAGATGCGCTTCTGAGCCGCCGTGGTGCCGTCGAGCACCGTCGACGCGGAGGGGCTCTCGATCTCGAACGACGGGCCGGGTACACGCAGCGTCATGCGCCTCCGCCTCGTCGCCGCGGTGCTGGTCGCGTGCCTGGTGGCACCCGCCGCCGCCTTCGTGCCGGCATCCGTTCGGCACGAGATGAAGGGGCGGCTCGGTGGCTACGGTGCCCCGCGCATCAGCGTCAGCCTCCGCTGCGTCTTCTACGAGTCGAATCCGATCTGCAGTGGCCAGTGGCGGTGCCGCCGGGCGGCGCACGGGGGCCGTACGTGGCCGTGCCCCGCAGTGACGGGTCGGGTCAGCTTCGACATCGGCGATTTCTTCCCGCGTCGCCCCGACGATCCCAGCATGGAGGTGAAGGGTCGCCTCGATGCTGCCGACGGGACCGTCTGCCGGCTCGACGGCGCGACGCCCTACGTCTTCGAGACCGAGGTCCCCGCCCTGTCCGGTCACTACACGTGCGTCGATGCCAGCGGTGTCGAGACGGGGTCGGGCGTCTTCGGGCTGCGGACCATCCGGATGGGTCCACGGGTCTACAACTTCGACTGACCCGTCCTTCGCTCGCCCGCCGCGCCGTCGGTGTGCTACCCCGACGCCCCATGACGACAGCTCCCGCAGGTCTCCTCGCCGGTGTCCGCATCATCGAAAGCGCCATGCTCGGTCCGGGCGGGGTGGCCATGCATCTCGCCGACCTCGGCGCCGAGGTGATCAAGGTGGAGGGGCCGGGCGGCGACTACGTCCGCAAGATGGCGTTCCCCATCGTCGACGGCATCTCGCTGCTGCACTGGCACCTGAACCGCGGCAAGAAGAGCATGATCCTCGACTTGAAGAAGCCGGAGGCGGTCGCCACCTACCGCGAGCTGGTAAAAGGGGCCGACGCCGTCATCGAGGGCATGCGTCCCGGTGCGCTGAAGCGCCTCGGGCTCGGCTTCGAGGAGCTCCAGAAGATCAACCCGCGCATCGTCCTGTGCACGCACTCCGGCTACGGCATGACCGGGCCCTACAAGGACATGCCGAGCCACGGCATCGCGTACGACGCCTGGGCCGGCGTCGCGCGGCCGACGTACACCGACGACGGCCTGCCGACGATCCCGTCGTACACCGCGATCGGCATCAACGCCGGTCCGCTCTACGCGGCGCTCGGCATCTGCGCCGCCATCATCCGTGCGCGTGCCACCGGCAAGGGCTGCTACTTCGAGGTCGCGCAGTGCGACGCCGCCGCCGCGTTCAACTGGAACGGCATCGAGGGCAACAAGGCCTACGAGCGTCCCGAGGACGAGGTCACCGGCAACGACGGCGACGGCAAGGGCGAGCGGCGTCCCGTCGGCGACGACAGCATGAAGGAGTCGGTGCGCTACCAGTACTACCGCTCGAAGGACGGCCTGGTGCTCTTCATGGCCTCCGAGCGCGAGTTCTGGAAGAACTTCTGCGAGGGCGTCGATCGCGCCGACCTCTTCGCCGCCAACCCCGGCGCGAAGTACGCCGACCACGCGCGCGGCAACATGGCGCTGCGCCGCGAGCTGGCCACCATCTTCGCGAGCCGCACCACCGTCGAGTGGGTCGAGTTCGGTCAGCGCGTGAACACGCCGATCTGTCCCGTCAACACGGTGAAGACGATCCCGCAGGACCCGCAGTTCCAGGCGCGGCTCACGATGCGGCCCTACACCGAGGCCGGCACCGATCTCATGCCGTCGCCGATCCGGACCATCGGCGAGGAGCTGCCGGTGCCGTCGGTCGCCGCCCGTGAGCCTGGACGCGACACCGAGCAGGTCCTGCGTGACGTCCTCGGCTACGACGACGCGCGCATCGCCGCGCTGAAGGCGTCGGGCGCGATCGGCTAGCGCGCACCGATATCCTCCGCGAGTTGCGCGCCGGCGCTCGATGCCAGGACCAGCAGGAGGACGGCGACGATGACCCGCATGTGCGGGGTGCCATCGCCGCCCCCCCGGCGGTGTCACGCCGCGGCGGCGTAGGCGAGCGTGGCGGCCACGGCGGCCACCACGGCCGCGATGCGGACCGCGCTCTGGATGCTCTCGCGGCCGAGCCCCTCGGCGCGCAGCGTGCGCTCGTGGGCGGTGATGCACATGCCGCAGCCGTTCACGGCGGAGACGGCGAGCGACATGAGCTCGAAGTCGGCCTTCGGCACGCCCGGCCTGCCGATGACGCTCATGCGGAGCTTCGCGGGCAGCGTGCCGTATTCCGGGTCCTCCACGAGGTGGAGGAAGCGGTAGTAGACGTTGTTCATGCCCATGATGGCCGCGGCGGCGCGCGCGGCCTCCATCGTCGGAGCGTCGAGGTGCTCGCTCGCCAGGGCCTCGACCTGGCGGGCGAACGTGGGATTCTTCGCGCCGATGGCCGAGGCCAGGGCGACGCCCCAGATCTGCCGGGGCTCGAGCCCCGGTGCGCCCTGGGGGGTGAGCACGCTCGCCAGGTTGAGGCGCAGGTCGCGGGCGTGCTCGGGGATGGCGTCGCGGATCGCGTCGAGCGACATCACGTCACCACCAGGGTGGCGTCACCCTTCTTCCAGTTGCAGGGGCACAGCTCGTCGGTCTGCAGGCCGTCGAGCACGCGCAGCACCTCCTCGGGGCTGCGACCGACGTTCATGTCGGTGACGTAGACGAAGCGGATGATGCCCTGCGGGTCGACGACGTAGGCGGCGCGCTGCGCGACGCCGCCCTCGGGGTCGACGATGCCGAGCGCCGTCGACAGCTCGCGCTTCACGTCCGACAGCATGGGGAAGGGCAGGGAGCGGAGCTCCTCCTTGTCGCGCCGCCACGCGAGGTGGACGAACTCGGAGTCGACGCTGACGCCGAGCAGCTGGGCGTCGCGGTTCTGGAACTCGCGGTCGAGGGCGCCGAAGCCGGCGATCTCGGTGGGGCAGACGAAGGTGAAGTCCTTCGGCCAGAAGAAGACGACGAGCCACTTGCCCGCGAACGTGGAGTTGTCGACGGCCTTGAACGCGGTGGCGGTGTCGTTGGAGACGACGCCGGTGAGTGCGAAGGTGGGGAATGCCTGTCCGATACCCAACATGGGATTGATCCTCCTGTTGGGGGCGATGCTGGGCCCGACCGGCGGCGCACGCCAATCGTATCTTTGGATCGCGGCGATAGATCTGGGCTACCGCTCGCGCAGGGGCTCGGCGAAGAGCCGGTAGAGCGCCGGCAGCACGAAGAGCGTCAGCACCGTGCTGGACACCAGGCCGCCGATGACGACGGTCGCCAGCGGGCGCTGCACCTCGGCGCCGGTGCCGGTGGCGAGCGCCATCGGAATGAACCCGAGCGACGCCACCAGCGCGGTCATGAGCACGGGACGGAGCCGTGTGACGGCGCCCTGCACGATGGCGTCCTCCGACGGCAGGCCGCGCAGCCGCAGCTCGTTGATGAAGGTGATCATGACGAGACCGTTCAGGACGGCGACGCCCGAGAGCGCGATGAAGCCGACGGCGGCCGAGATCGAGAACGGCATGCCCCGCAGCCAGAGGCTCAGGATGCCGCCGGTGAGCGCCAGGGGGACGGCGGTGAAGACGATCGCCGCCGGACGCAGCGCGCGGAACGTGCCGTAGAGCAGGAACAGGATGACGAGGAAGCAGAGCGGCACGACGACCGCGAGACGGCGCTTCGCCTGCACGAGGTTCTCGAACTGCCCGCCCCAGGCGAGCCAGCTGCCGGCGGGGAGCGTCACGTCGGCCGCGATCTCGCGCTGCGCCTCGTCGACGAACGAGCCGATGTCCCGTCCGCGCACGTTCGTCTGCACCACGATGCGGCGCTTGCCGTTCTCGCGGCTGATCTGGTTCGGGCCCTCCGTCACCGTGACCTTCGCCACCGCCGAGAGCGGCAGATAGCGCAGCTCGGCGCGCTGGATGTCGTCCCCGCGCAGCGTCACGCGGGTCGGCACATCGTCCTCGTGGGACAGCGGTATGGGCAGGTTCTGCAGCGCCGCGGGGTCGCTGCGGAACTCCTCCGGCAGCCGCACGACGACGTCGAAGCGCCGATCGCCCTGGAAGAGCTGCCCGGCCTTCTTCCCGCCGATGGCGATGGACGCGACGTCGTGGACGTCGGCGACGCTGAGGCCGTAGCGCGCGAGCGCGCGCCGGTCGACGTCGATGCTCAGGACGGGGGCACCCGCCACCTCCTCGACACGCGTGTCGGCGGCGCCCGGAATGCGTTCCAGGATGCGGGCGATCTGCTTCGCGACCGGCAGGATGGTGTCGAACTCGTCGCCGAAGACCTTCACGGCGAGGTCGCCGCGCACGCCCGCCAGCAGCTCGTTGAAGCGCATCTGGATCGGCTGCGTGATCTCGTAGGCGTTGCCGGGCAGCTCGGCGAGCGCCGCCTCGAGGCGGTCGCGGACGTCGTCCTTGGTGTCCTTCGGGTCCGGCCACTCGTTGCGAGGTTTCAGGATGACGAAGGTGTCGGAGATGTAGGGGGGCATCGGGTCGGCCGCCATCTCGGCGGTGCCCGTCCGCGAGAACGCGAACGCGACCTCCGGCAGCTGCTGGAGACGGCGCTCGAGCGTGCGCTGCATCTCGGTGGCCTGGGTGAGCGACGTGCTCGGGATGCGGAAGGCCTGCGCCACGATGTCGAGCTCGCTCAGCGTCGGCGCGAACTCCTGGCCGAGGGTGCGGAAGACGAGCAGCGAGCCGCAGAAGAGGAGCACCGCGACCGCGACGATCGAGCGCCGCAAGCGCAGCGCCCACCGCACCGCCGGCTCGTACGCCCGCTTGGCCGCGGCGATCACGCGGTTCTCCTGCTCCTGCACGCGCCCCGTGATGCAGAGCGCCACCATCGCCGGCACGAAGGTGAGGGAGAGGACGAAGGCGGCAAGGAGCGCGAAGATGACGGTGAGGGCCATCGGCTGGAACATCTTCCCCTCGACGCCGGTGAGCGTCAGGATCGGGATGTAGACGGTGATGATGATGGCCTCGCCGAACGCGGTCGCGGTCCGCACCTGCTTGCTGGCGTCGAAGACGACCTCGAGCCGCTCCGGCAGCGTCAGCACCCGACCGAGGGCGTGCTGGCGCTCGGCGAGCCGGCGGAGGCAGTTCTCGACGATGATGACGGCGCCGTCGACGATGAGGCCGAAGTCGATGGCCCCGAGGCTCATCAGGTTGCCGCTGGTCTTCGTCTCGACCATGCCGATCGCCGTCAGCAGCATCGAGAGCGGGATGGCGAGCGCCGTGATGCAGGCGGCGCGGAAGTTGCCCAGCATCAGGAAGAGGACGATGACGACGAGGAGCGCGCCCTCGGCCAGGTTCGTCTGCACCGTGTGGATGGTGGCGTCGACCAGGCGCGATCGGTCGAGGACGGTCTTGGCGCGGATGTCCGGCGGCAGGCTCCGGTTCACCTCGGTCATGCGGGCGTCCACCGCCGCCGACACGGTGCGGCTGTTGGCGCCGAGCAGCATGAACGCCGTGCCGACCACGACCTCCTCGCCGTTCTCGCTGGCGCTGCCGGTACGCAGCTCGCGCCCGACGCCCACCGTCGCCACCTCGCCGAGGTAGATGGGCGTGCCGCCGCGCTCGCCGACGACGACCTCGGTGACCTCCTCGGGCGTCTGCAGGCGTCCCGCCGCGCGCACGATGTACGACTCGCCGTTGTGCTCGACGTAGCCGGCGCCGGTGCTGACGTTGTTGCGCTCGAGGCCCTCGAGCAGGTCGTTGAAGGTGAGGCCGTGCGCCGCCAGCTCCCGCGGGTCGGGCTGGACGTGGTACTGCTTCACGTAGCCGCCGATGGCGTCGATGCCGGCGACGCCCTCGATGCCCTTCAGCTGCGGCCGGATGATCCAGTCCTGCACGGTGCGGAGGTAGGCGGCGAGCTCGAGGTCGGTGCGCAGGGACTCGCCCTCGGGCGTGAGGTACGAGCCGTCGGGCTGCCACCCGGGCACCCCGGCCTGGGACGTGGCGCCGGCGCCGTGCGGATGCACGTACTCGACGGTCCACATGTAGATCTCGCCGAGTCCGGTCGAGATCGGACCCATGAGCGTGTCCGTGCCCGGCGGCAGGTCCTCGCGTGCACTCGCCAGGCGTTCCGAGACCTGTTGGCGGGCGAAGTAGATGTCGACGTCGTCGTGGAAGACGGCCGTCACCTGGGCGAAGCCGTTGCGGGAGAACGATCGGGTGTAGGAGAGGCCGGGAATGCCGGCCAGCGCGGTCTCGATGGGGAACGTGACCTGCTTCTCGACCTCGACCGGGCTCAGCGATGGCGCGACGGCGTTGATCTGCACCTGCTGGTTCGTGATGTCGGGCACCGCGTCGATCGGCAGCTTGAGCAGCGAGTAGCCGCCGAAGACGGCGGCGGCGAAGACGGCGACGACCACGAGGGCGCGGTGGTCGATGGAATAGCGCAGGATGCGTTCGAGCATGACGGCTCAGTGGTCGTGCGCGGCCTCGCCCTTGGCGAGCTCGGCCTTCACGAGAAAGGTGCCTTCGTCGGCGAAGCGCTCGCCGGCGGCGAGCCCGCCCAGGATCTCGGCCCTGGTCTTGCCGACGCGTCCGACGGTGACGGGGCGGGCCTCGAACCGCTCGCCCTCGGCGACGAAGACGACCGGGCGGCCGTCGAGCGTCTGCAGGGCGAGGCGGGGGACGACCACCGCCGCCTGCTGCGGATTGTAGACGGTCGCGGTGACGAACAACCCCGGGCGCCATGCGCCGTCCGGGTTCGGCAGGACGACGCGCGCGCTGGCGGTGCGGGTCGCCTGGTCGACGATGGGGGCCAGGTACGACACCGTGCCGGTGGTCTCGAGCTCACCGTGGCTGGCGGCGATGGTGACGGGGCGGCCGACGCGCACCTGGGAGAGCGCCGTCTGGTACACGCTGATGTTGACCCAGACGGTCGAGAGATCGGCGACGATGAAGGCCGGCTCCTCCCGCGAGACGGTCTCGCCGGGCGCAATGTGCTTGTCGATCACGACGCCGTCGAAGCCGGCCTTGAGGTCGAAGGTGGAGAGGTTCTCGCTCTCGATGACGGCGAGGACGTCGCCGGCGCGGACGCGATCGCCGACGTTCTTGCGGACCTCGCGCACGATGCCGGGAAAGCGCGGCGCGATGTGCGCGATGCGGTCGGCGTTCGGGCGCACCTCGCCGGGCAGCTGCACGCCGAGGTCGATCTCTCCCGGGCCGGCGGTCGCGAGCCGCACGCCGTGGCGCTCGAAGTCGGCCACCGTGAACCCGCTCCCCGCGTCCTCGTCGTGATGGTCGTGCTCGTCCGACGTCCACGACACGGACGGGGCGACGGCGATCGCGATCGCCAGGAGCGGGGTCGCCCATCGGCGCAGCGTGCTCATCGGTCGTCTCCCTCGATCACGGCGCCGGTGAGCGGTGTGGCCGTCAGCCGCTCCACGTCCGCGGCGAGCAGGTGGTAGGTCTCGAGCGCCGTCAGGTGCTCCGCCCGCAGATCGAACAGCGAGCGTTGGGCGTCGAGCACCTCGAGATAGCCGACGACGCCCTTCTGGTAGGTGTCGAGCGTCTGGTCGAGGACGCGCGTCGCCTGCGGGATGACGACGGTGCGCAGGCGCTCGGCGCGCTCGTACGCGGCCACGAGGTGTGCTGCCGTCGTCGCCAGCGCGGTGTGCGTCGACACGAGGGCCGCGCTGCGCTCGGCGTTCGCCTTCGAGAGACGGCTCTCGGCCTCGGCGATGGCGCCGTCGTTGCGGTCGAACACCGGCAACGGGATCGTGAGCTCGAACACGACGGCGTTGTCGCCGTTGTCGCTGAAGTGGCGGCCGCCGGCGCCGACCGTGACGTCGGGGATGCGGCCCGCCTGCTCGAGGTGCAGCGCCGCGCGGCGCTCCTCGAGCTCCGTCTTCCAGCGCGCCACGTCCGGGTTCGCCGCCAGTCGCTCGTCGAGATCGTGCACGGCGGGCGGCGGTTGGATGCGCGACAGGTCGCCGGCGAGGCGCGAGAACCCGGGCTCGTGGCTCCCCCACGTCGCCGCGAGGGTGATGTACGCGGCGACCAGCTCCTGCTCGGCGCGACGGCGCTCGAGGCCGATCTTCTCCACCGCAACCTGGGTGCGTGTGCCCGCGACCGGTGACGCGCCACCCGCCGCGATCTGTGCGCCGATGGCGTCCACCGCGCGGCGCGACTGTCGTTCGAGCTCGGTTGCCAGGGCCACGCGCTCCTGCGCGACGAGGGCCTCGACGAACGCCTTCGACGTCTCCTGCAGGACGTGGAGGCGCTTCGCCTCGTAGTCCCAGGTCGCGAGCGCCGAGCTGAGCTGTGCGAGGTGCTGGCGCTTGCCGCGCTTGCCGCCGAGCTCGATGAGCTGCGCCAGCCGGACGGTCGTCTCGGTCTCCTCGAACGACTGCCGGTTGCCCGAGCCGCCGAGATTCTCCACCTCGGTGCGCAGCTCCGGGTTGGGCAGGCGCCCCGCCTGCACGGCGTGGGCGTCGCGGGCGCGGACCTCCCAGGAGAATGCCTCGAGCTCGGGGCTGCGCTCGAGCGCCAGCGCGAGCGCCTCGCGCAGCGTCAGCGCGCCGGTGGGTTCGGGCACGGGGTCGGCGGCGGCACGCGCGATCGCGCCGCTCGCCAGCGTCAGCAGGCAGAGCATCACCCGGAACACGTTCATGGATCGTCCTCGCATCGTCGGCCATCACCTGGGACACCCGTTCGTCGACGGGTGCCGCTCGTCTCGCCGGAGCTACCGGCGGGACACCGCTACGGGTGACGGCTCAGACGACGAGGACGACGGACCGACGGGCCGTGAGCGCCGAGGGTCGGGGGGGCGAGGTCGCACCCCAGGGCTCGTCCGCGGAGGGCGCGAGGCCTGGATCGGACACGGGCACGACGACCACCAGGACGTGGGCGGGGGCGACCAGGTGGCCGTCCACCTGCGCATCCCGCTGCAGGAGCGTTCGCGAGATCGGCGTGTCGGTACAGCCGTCGCAGTCGCGATCGGACGACGATCGCCGCCCGGGGGCGGTGTCGTCGTGGCCGGGACAGCAGTCGTCACCGACGGCGGACTCGATGGCGACGTGGCCCCTGGTGGTGCTGCACAGGACGAGGTCGAGCGGCAGGCCGAGGCTCAGCGCGAGCTGCAGGGCGGCGAGGAAGACGGCTGCCCGATGCTGGATCGTTCCGCGGACCATCACGTGTCGGCTCGAGTATCGGCCACCCAGGGCGCGGACCTTAGCATCGGGGTCGCGGGTCGGGCAATTCAGGCGGTTCGGGGTGTCAGACCTGGCAACTCGCGTTCGAGCAGGGTCTTCAGCGCCTGGCGGGCACGGTGCAGACGGACGCGGGTGGCGGCGGGGCTCAGTCCGAGCAGGGCCGCCGTCTCGTCGGTGTCGAGCTCCTCGACGTCGCGCAGCACCAGGACCTCGCGGTGGCTCGCGGGCAGGCGGTCGATGGCGGCGCGGACGATGCTACGGGTCTCCCGGCGCTCGAGCAGGACGTCGGCCGAGGTATCCCAGGGTCGCGGCTCGTCCGCCCAGTGTCCGTCGTCGGCGAAGCGCGGCAGCAGCTCCTCGATCGACTCCTCGGGGCGTCGCCGCCGGCTGCGCAGCTTCATCAGCGCGGTGTTGACGACGATGCGGTGCAGCCAGGTCGAGAGTCGTGCGCCGCCCTGGAAGCCGTCGAGGGCACGGAACGCGGAGAGGAACGCGTCCTGCACGACGTCCTGCGCCGCGTCCTCGCTGCCGACGATGCGTCGCGCGGTGGCGAGCATGCGACCGCCGTAGCGGCGTACGAGGGCCTCCGAGGCGTCGGCGTCGCCCCGACGCAGGCAGGCGAGCAGGTCGGCGTCGTCGTCGGGAACGCTGCTCCGCAGGACGGCGCCGACGAAGACCGACGGCCCGGTGATGATGGCGCCGCGGCGCTCGAATCCCCGCAGCAGCGCCGCACCGGCGTCGTCGAGGAACTGCAGGCCGGAGACGTCGAGCTGCAGCGCGCCGGCGTCGGCGAGGGCGGGTTCACAGGTCATGCGAAGCTCCTCCGTGTTGGTGCGGGTGAGGCGGCCTTCGACGCCGAAGACCGGCGGCAGGGAGTCGGTGGCGAGGCGGGTGATGCGCAACATGGTGCCCGGCCGTCAGCGCAAGCATCGTGCCGGCGGCGCACGGCGCGCCCGACGCGCGGAAAACACACGGTAGGACCGACGGTTGGCGCGCGCCGCGGGTTGCTGCGCCGGTCGCGACCGCGCCGCGACAGTTCGCGGATCCACGACGGATCCGCGAAGCCTCGCGGCGCAACGTCGCGGGGGTCGCGGCATCGAAGCGACCATGGATGCGCCGCGGCACTGGCCGGAGTACGTCATCGAGGGTGCGCTGCTCGGCGCCTTCATGTTCGCCGCCTGCGCCCTGGCGACGGTCCTCGAGCATCCCGGGTCGCCGCTGCGTCAGGCGCTGCCCGCCGGCAGCGTGCGCCGGGTCCTGATGGGGCTCGCGATGGGGACGACCGCCGTCGGACTGATCCGCTCGCCATGGGGCCAGCGGTCGGGCGCCCACATGAACCCGGCCCTCACGGCGGCCTACCTCCGGCTCGGCAAGGTCGCCCGAGGCGACGCGGCCGGCTACGTCGCCGCGCAGTTCGCCGGTGGGGCCGCCGCCGTTCTCCTCGTGCGCGCGACCTGGGGAACGCTGGCCGGCCATCCCGCGGTCCAATTCGCCGCGACGATGCCGGCGCCGGGCGGGACGGTCGTCGCGTTCATCGCCGAGATGGTCATCTCGTTCGTCCTGATGACGGTCGTCCTGGTGACGACGAACGATCGTCGGCTGGCACCATACACGCCGTTCTTCTGCGGCGCCCTCGTCGCGATCTGGATCGTCGTCGAGGCGCCGCTGTCGGGCATGAGCATGAATCCGGCGCGGTCCTTCGCGTCGGCGTTGGGCGCGGGCGACTGGACCGCGCTCTGGGTGTACTTCACCGCCCCGCCGCTCGGCATGCTCGCCGCGGCCGAGGGCTATCGTCGGTCGTGCGGCGCGCGGCGCATCCACTGCGCCCGGCTGCACCACACCGCCGCGTACCCCTGCATCTTCCGATGCACGTGGGACACGGTCGGGGAGATCGCATGAACGACCACTACGACGTGATCATCGTGGGCACCGGCGCGGGCGGCGGCACGCTGGCGCACCGGCTGGCGCCGACCGGCAAACGCATCCTCCTGCTCGAACGCGGCGACTGGATCCCGCGTGAGAAGGAGAACTGGGACTCGCACGCCGTCGTGGTGGAGAATCGCTACCACATCACCGACGCGTGGCAGGACGCCCAGGGCCACGAGTTCCACGCCGGCACGCACTACTGCGTCGGCGGGAACACGAAGTTCTACGGCGCGGCGCTGATCCGTCTGCGCCAGGAGGACTTCGGCGCCGTCACGCATCACGGCGGGACCGCGCCGGCGTGGCCCATCAGCTACGACGAGCTCGAGCCGTACTACACGCAGGCCGAGCACCTCTACCAGGTGCACGGGTTGCGCGGCAGCGACCCGACGGAGCCGCCCGCGAGCGCGCCCTATCTGCACCCGCCGCTTCGACACGAGCCGCGCATCCAGGAGCTGGTCGACGACCTCCGGGGGCTCGGCCATCGGCCGTTCCACATGCCGGTGGGCGTCATGCTCGACGAGGCCAGCCCGCGCACCAGTCGCTGTCTGCGCTGCGACACCTGCGACGGGTTCCCGTGCCTCGTCGGCGCCAAGGCCGACGCGCAGGTGATCTGCGTCGAGCCGGCGCTGGCGCATCCCAACGTCACGCTACGCACGAACGCCCAGGTGACGCGGCTCGAGACCAGCCCGTCGGGCCGCGAGGTGACGGCGGTCCATCTCACCTGCGACGGCCAGCCGGCGCGCGTCTCGGCCGACGTCGTCGTCCTGTCGTGCGGCGCCATCAACTCGGCGGCGCTGCTGCTGCGCTCGGCGAACGATCGGCATCCGCGCGGGCTCGCCAACGGCTCCGACACCGTCGGCCGCCACTACATGTGCCACCTGAACTCGATGCTGCTGGCCGTGTCGCGCGACCGCAACCCGACGCGCTTCCAGAAGACGTGGGGCCTGAACGACTTCTACCACGCCACCGACGAGTGGCCGTTCCCGATGGGCCACATCTCGATGATCGGCAAGACCGACGCCAGCATCCTGCGCGCCGGCGCACCGCGCATCGCCCCGGGATGGACGCTCGAGCGGATGGCCGAGCACACGCTGTCGTTCTGGCTGACGTCGGAGGACCTGCCCGACGCACACAACCGGGTCACCGTCGATCGCGACGGGCGCATCACGCTGTCCTACGTGCCCAACAACGAGGAGGGGCACCGGCGGCTGATCGGCAAGCTCAAGGGCATGCTGAAGGCGATCCGCTGCGACGATCACCTGATCCCCCTGAACGCCTACATCCCGGCGCGTATTCCGCTCGCCGGCGTCGCGCACCAGAACGGCACGGTCCGGTTCGGCACGGACCCGAGGACGTCGGCGCTCGACGTGGACTGTCGCGCGCACGAGGTCCAGAACCTCTACGTCGTGGACGGCAGCTTCTTCCCGTCGAGCGGCGCGGTGAATCCGGCGCTCACCATCATGGCCAACGCGATGCGCGTCGGAGATCGGTTGAAGGAGCGTCTCGGGTGATCCGCGCGCTGGCGATGCTCCTCCTGCTCGGCTCGCTTGGGCAGGCGGCGGAGCTGCACGTCCGTGCCGTCGGCCCGATCGGGCTGACGGTCGCCGACGCGGACCGCTCGGCCGACTTCTACGGCCGCGTCCTCGGCTTCACCGTCGAGCGCGACGTCGAGGTGGCGGGCGAGCCGTGGGAGCGGCTGCGCGACGTGTTCCCGGTTCGCATGCGGGTGGTGACGATGCGGCTCGGCGACGAGCGCCTGGAGCTCAGCGAGTACGTCGTGCCGCGGGGTCGGCCCGCGCCCGTGGACGCGCGCAGCCAGGATCGATGGTTCCAGCACGCGGCCATCGTGGTGCGCGACATGGATCGCGCCTACCAGTGGCTGCGCGATCAGCGCGTGGCGCACGTGTCGCCGGAGCCGCAGCGGTTGCCCGACTGGAACCCCGACGCCGGCGGCATCCGCGCCTTCTACTTCCACGACCCCGACGGACATCCGCTGGAGCTCATCTGGTTTCCGCCGGGTCGTGGGGATCCTCGGTGGCAGGCACCCACCGAGCGCGTGTTCCTCGGCATCGACCACACCGCGATCGCCGTCGCCGACACCGCGACGAGCCGCGCCTTTTACGAAGGGCTCGGCTTCCGCGTCGCGGGAGCGAGCGAGAACTCCGGGCCGGAGCAGGAACGGCTCAATGCCGTGCGCGGGGCGCGCCTTCGCGTCACGGCACTGCGGGCGCCGCATGGCCCCGGCATCGAGCTGCTCGAGTATCTGGTGCCGCGCGACGGCCGACCCTATCCGCCCGACGCGCGGGCGAACGATCTGCTCCACTGGCGTACGCGCCTCGTCGCCGACGACGGCCTGGCCGGCGCGGTGGACGTGCCGGGACGAGCGCTCGGGTTCGCGCGCGCCGTGACGCTGCACGACCCCGACGGGCACGCCCTCGAGGTGGTGGAGCCGTAGGCGGACGGCCGATGCAGCGGCCGTCCGCCGTCGCGGCTACTACTTGTCGGTCGCGGCGGGCTTCAGCAGGACGTCGGTGGCGGCGATGTTGCCGTCCGTTCCCTTGGTGCCCTTCACGACGACGACGTCGCCGGCACGCAGGACCTTCTTCATCAACGGCGCGGAGCCGTCGTGGACCTTGGTGTCGTCCCCGATCGTGACCGTGACCATGCCGGTCGAGGTCTTGAGCGTGACGAGGCTGCCCTCGGCCTGCTGGATCACCCCTTCGACCGGCTGCGCGTCGGCTGCGCGCACCGGCGCCGCCGTGGTGACGGCGAGCAGCCCGATCGCGAATGCCATCCGGAATCCGTACCGCATACTCTCCTCCTGTGGGCTCGGGTCGTCGATGAGCGGCGCAGACCTAGCATACTCCCGCGCGCATCGCTCACGGTCGCGAGGCGAGGAAGAACTGCCGCGCCTGATCGATGCGCAGGTCGGCGAGGGTGCCGTGGCGGAGCAGCGACCACCAGTCGGCGGGCCCGAGCCGTCGCACCTCGCGGCCGCACGGCGTGAGCCGCCAGCCGAGCCCTTCGAGGCGCCCGGCGACGCCGCCGGGTGCGATCAGCGTGCCCCACGTGCGGCCGTCGGCCTGCAGGTGGGGGATGTCGGGGATCGTCGCGACGTCGAGCCGTCCGCCGGAAGCGAGCCGCAGGTCGGACGGGATGGTGTTCACTTCGCCGATGGTGGCGATCGGGAGCGCAGCCGGGCCGCGATCGAGCAGGCAGGCGGCGAGCGCCGGGGCGGGCGAGACGTGCACGCCGGGACGTACCACCGCGTCCAGGAGCCCGGACGCGATCATCATGACGGCGGCGAGCGCCACCAGCGGTGCGACACCGTCGCGGGCACGGGCGCCGGCGGCGGCGCCGACGCCCGCCACGACGAGGCCGACGGCGACCCACACCGGACCGATGCGCAGCCCCGCTGCCGCCAGCAGCAGGCCGACGATGGTGCCGGCCGCGAGCAGGAGCCGCGAGACATTGGCGGGCAGCGGGCTTCGTCGTGTGACCTCGCCGAGGATCGCCGCGCACGCGATCGCCAGTACCGGATTGGCTGGTGCCATGTAGCGGGGCCGCGTGAACTCCGGGAGCGCGGCGAGCGCGAGCAGCAGCGTCGCGAAGCCGACGCCGAAGGCCACCGGCGCAGCGTGCCGTCGCACGGCATCCAGGCTCGCCCGTCCGCCCGTCAGGACGAGCGCGCTCCATGGCAGCAGCTCGGTGACGGTCGCCGTCAGCTGCGTGCCGAGGTTGCGCAGCAGACGGCCGGTGGATCCACCGATCGCGCGGGCTCCGACCTGATCGGCGTACAGGCCGAGGAGCGCCGTGCCGCCGTGTCGCGCCCACGCCGACACCATGCCGGCGGCGGCGAGCGCCAGGCCGAGCGCCATTGCGCCCGGCGCAAGCAACGGCCGCAGCCCGCGGGTCGCCAGCAGCGCGACGCCCCCGTACGCGAGCGCCACCAGCCCGGGCAGGCCCTTCGTCGCGACGGCGAGTCCCGCGCCCGTCCAGACCCAGCGGGCGGCGCTCGGCGGCGGTGTGTCGTCGAGGAGGAGCTGCGTGATGCCGTGGAGACAGACGGCGACGAAGAGGCAGAGCAGCATGTCGGGCGTGGCGCGCGTGGCGAGCTCGGCCGTCTCCGGATGGGCCAGCAGGATGGCGACGGCGAGCAACGCCGTCGCGGGCTCGCCGAGCCAGCGCAGCGCGCAGCGCCAGGTCACCCAGGCGAGCAACGCCGCGGCGAGGAGGAAGGGCAGGCGCGACGCGGCGAGGCCGATGCCGAACGTGGCAAAGCTCCCGGCGACCACCCAGTACGTCAGGAGCGGCTTGTTGAAGCGCAGCGTGCCGTCGGCATAGCGCGGCGTGGAGAGGTCGCCGGCGTCCAGCATGCGCACCGCGGCGTCGGTGTAGAGGTACTCGTCGGCGTGGTGCCAGGTGTAGTCGCCGAGCACGGGCGCGCGGACGACCACGAAGGCGGCCACCAGGGCCACGAGGCAGACGCGGGCGGCGGCGGGCTCGGTCATGGAAGCGGGGGGCCGGGCATGACGGGGCGCTCTTGTAGCACGAGGTCGCGGGGTGTGCCCCGCGTGGGAGGCCGTGTTAGGTCTGAGGG
This sequence comes from uncultured Binatia bacterium (SeqCode), assembly GCA_964404165.1. Classification (GTDB taxonomy): domain Bacteria; phylum Desulfobacterota; class Binatia; order DP-6; family DP-6; genus DASYLJ01. The sequence continues at coordinate 176,248 of CAYOIZ010000004.1, forward strand.
TCATGGCTCCGCGGCAGGCGATCGTGATCGGGGGGGGCATCACCGGGTTGGCGACGGCACTCGTCCTCGGCCGACGCGGCGTCGGCGTGACGCTCCTCGAGCGCGATCCTGCGCCGGGCGTGCCCGAGGTGGACGAGGCCTTCCATGCCTGGGACCGCGCCGGCGTCCCGCAGATACGCCACTCCCACGTCTTCCTCGGCCGCCTGCGCAACCTGCTGCGCGACCGGCATCCGGACGTCCTGGCGGCGCTGCTCGACGCCGGAGCACGCGAGTACCGGCTCACCGAGGTGCCGCCCCCGGCCCTGCGCCCGTTGCCCCCCGAGCCCGGCGACGACGATCTCGTCGTCCTCGGCTGCCGGCGCACGACGTTCGAGTGGGTGCTGCGCGCCGTCGTGACGGCGCAACCCGGCGTGACCATCGTTCCCGAGGCCGTGGTGACGGGCCTCGTCGCGGATCGTCCGCCGATGCCGCGGGTGCGCGGGGTGCACGTGCGCGTCGCCGGCGTGGAGCAGACGATGACGGCCGACCTCGTCGTCGACGCCAGCGGCCGGCGCTCGTCGTGTGCGGCCTGGCTGGAGGGCATCGGCGCGTGGCCGCCGGAGGAGGAGACCGAGTCGTCCGGCATCGCGTACTACACGCGCTTCTGGCGCCTCCGACCGGGTGCGGTCGAGCCGGCGCCGGGCACGCAGCCGACCGCGAGCGACTGGAAGTGGGTGAAGTTCGCCATCTTCCCCGCCGACCATCGCACCTTCTCGATCACCCTCGCGGCGCCGCTCTCCATTCCGCGCATGAAGGTGCTGTCGCGTCCCGGCGCGTTCGACGAGATGGTGCGGCACATCCCGGGGCTGGCCCCGTGGATCGCCCCCGAGATCGCCGAGCCCATCGACGATCTGCCACGGCCGGTGCAGGCGATGGGCGGTCTCGTGAACCGGCTGCGGCGGTTCGTCGACGAGGACGGTCCGTCGTCGGTGGGATTCTTCGTGCTCGGCGATGCGGCGTACTGCACGAATCCGCTCTACGGCCGCGGCTGCTCGCAGGGCTTCATCCACGCCGAGCTCCTCGCCGACGCGCTCGACGCCCACGGCGACGACCTCCGCGCCGCCGCGGTGACGCTCGACGGGGCGGCGCGTCGCACCATCGAACCCTTCTACCGGGCGTCGGTGCTGGCCGATCGCGACGCCACGCGGAAGGCCGAGGGGCGTGAGCCGTCGCGCATGGCGGCGCGACTGCAGGCGCGCTTCCTCGAGGAAGGTGTCGTCGTCGCGACGCGCTGCGATCCCGTCGTCTTCCGTGCCTTCCTGCGCATGATGAACATGCTCGAGACGCCGGAGGCGGCCTTCGGCCGACCCGAGGTGGTGCTGCGCGCGCTCTGGGTGTGGGTGCGGCCGCGCTGGATGAACCAGGCCTACCAGCTGCCGGCGCCACCCGATCGCGAGACCACGATGGCGCGGGTGGAGGCGGCGGCCTGACCAGCGCCGACGACCGTCGCCAGCCGCCGCTGCTGGCCCTCGCCGTCGTCGCGGGGGTGCTCGGGGCGGCCGGCAACGTCGCCTTTCGCCTCTCGATCGAGGGGGCGCGCTGGTTCTTCCACGGGCTGAGCGCCCCGCTCGGCCGGCTCGGGATCCCGGTGGCGCTCGTCGCCGGTGGCGTCGTGCTCCTCGTCCTCGAGCGGTTCTTCCCGGGCGAGGTGCTCGGCTACGGCTTCCCGCGCTTCCTCGAGCAGTTCCATCTCCACGGCGCGCGCATCAAGCGGCGCTGGATCGTCCTCAAGACGATCGGCTCGGCGATCTCGCTCGGCGCCGGCGCGTCGGTCGGGCGCGAGGGCCCGATCGCGCAGATCGGTGGCGCCATCGGTGGTCTGGTGGCGCGGCTGTCGCGGCTCAACGTCGACGACCGCAAGGTGCTGGTGGCCTGCGGCACGGCCGCCGGCGTGGCGGCGACGTTCAATGCGCCGCTCGCGGCCATCATGTTCGCGCAGGAGATCGTGCTGCTCGGCGAGTCGCGCCTGGCCCACCTGAGCCTGGTCGTGGTGGCGGCGGGGACCGCGGTGGCGACGTCGCGCCAGCTCTTCGGCGTCGAGGCGGTGCTGCACGTCGTCCCCTTCACGCTCGACAGCTACTGGCAGTGCCTCAGCTACGCCGGGCTCGGCGTCGTGCTCGGGCTCCTCGCCGTCGGCTACACGCGCGCCTTCCACCAGACGGCGCGCCGCGTGCGGCAGCTGCCGACGTCGCGCTGGTCGGTGCTGCTGGGCGGCCTGCTGCTGGTGGGCCTCCTCGACGTCGTCGTGCCGCAGAATCTGTCCGACGGCTACCCCGTCATCGACGCCGCGCTCGCCGGCTCGATCGTCTGGCACACCGCGCTGCTGCTGGCCATCGCCAAGATCGCGGGCAGCATCGTGTCGCTCGCCTGCGGCGCGCCGGGCGGCGTGTTCGGGCCGATCCTCTACATCGGTGCGATGACGGGCACGGTGTGGCGCGAGCTGTCGGCGCTCGTCGTCCCCGGGCTCACGGGGCCGCGCGGCTCGTACGCGCTGGTGGGCTTCGGGGCGTTCCTCGCCGCCACGACGCATGCGCCGCTGACCGCACTCTTCCTGCTGCTGGAGATGACGGAGAGCTACACCGTCACCGTCCCGGCGCTGCTCACCGTCGGCCTGGCCATGCTGGTGGCGCAGAAGCTCGAGCCGGAGTCGATCGACACCTACGGCCTGCACGCCGACGGCAAGACGTTGCACCGCGAGACGCTGCACCAGCTCCTCGACCGGCTCGCCATCGGCGACGCCTACCGCACCGACGTCGAGCCGCTGCCCGAGAGCTGCCCGCTGCCGGAGATCCTCCGCCGCGTGAGCGAGGGGCAGGGGACGACGCTGCCGGTGGTGGATGCGGCGGGCGATCTCGTCGGCATCCTCCCGTTCAGCGTCCTGCGCAGCGTGCTGCTCGACGACGACCTGGGGGCGCTCGTCGTCGCCGCCGACCTGTGCGATCGGCACGTGCCCACCGTGACACCGGCGAGCACGCTCGGCGACGCCTTCCGTCGCATCGAGACGGCGGCCGTCGACGAGCTGCCGGTGGTCGCGGTCGACCGTCCGCGACGGGTCCTCGGCATGCTGTCGCGGGCCGATCTGATCGCGGCCTACAACCGGGCGATGGGCTCGCTTGGCGCGCTGCCGCTCGACAGCTGGATCGCCAGCAACGAGCCGACCTGGCACGGCTACCGCGTCCTGACGCTGCCGCCGCCGGCGGCGTGGGTGGGCCGGACGCTGCGCGACGTCGATCCGCGCGGCCGCTTCGGCGTGACGGTGCTGGCGATGCGCGTCGACGGCGCCAGTCGCTATGCCGTGCCCGATCCCGACCGCGTGTTCGCGCCCGGTGACGTCCTGGTGCTGGCCGGGACCAGCGCCGGGCTGCGTGCTGCCCGCGGCGACACCTGAGGTCAGGATCCTGACCCGCGGGCGCGCCGTCGCTCGTACTGGTGCGGCGGTCGGGACGGCACGGGCCGTGCTTCGTCCTGCGTGCGCTGGCCGTGGCGGGGGATAGCCGGGGTGGGGCTCGTCCTGCTGATCCTCGGCGGGGCGGCGTCGTCGACGGATCTGGATGGCGATGGGATCACCGACGCCAGTGACGACTGTCCCGAGGTGTCGAACGTCGAGCAGGTCGACACCGACGGCGACGGGGTGGGGAACGCCTGCGACACGTGCATCGAGCTCGCCAACGCCGGCGACGAGCAGGCCGACGCCGACGAGGACGGCATCGGCGACGTCTGCGACGCCTGCGCCGACACCGAGGCCGACGTGCCGATCCCGGGCGACGAGGAGATCTACCGCATGGGGGTCGACGCCGAGGGCTGCAGCGTCAGCCAGCGCTGCCCGTGCGACGCCGAAGCCAACGGCCTGGCGTGGAAGTCGCACGCTCGCTACCGTGGCTGCGTCCGCAAGCGGAGCCGCGCCCTCTACCGGCGTACCACGATCGACCGCCGCGAGATGCGGCTGATGCAGTTCCAGGCCGGTCGTTCCGACTGCGGCACGCGCGATCGCAGCGACGACGACCATGACGGCGACGGCGTGCTCGATGACGGCGACGAGACCGGGATCCCCGGCGACCTGCCGTGCACCGGCGGCGCGCGCACCGGCTGCGACGACAACTGTCCGCGCGTCTTCAATCGCGAGCAGCGCGATCGCGACGGCGACGGCCGCGGCGACGCCTGTGATCTCGACGCCGACGGCGACGCCGTCCTCGACGGCGGCGACAACTGCCCGTTCGCGGCCAACGCCACGCAGGAGGACGCGGACGCCGACGACGTCGGCGACGCCTGCGACAAGTGCGCCGACACGGCGGTCGATGCGGACGTCGACGGGCGCGGCTGTGCCGACGACCAGACGCCCGGCGGCTCGACGTCGACGACGGTTCCCGGCTAGCAGCGCCGATGATAGCAGTGCCCCATGACCTACCATGGGGGATGTCACTGTGGCCGGATCGCGTTCGACGTCGACAGCGACGGTGGCCCGGCGATCGAGTGTAACTGCTCCATCTGCAGCAGGCGCGGGACGCTGCTCTGGTTCGTGCCGCGCGCGCAGCTCCGACTGTCGACGCCGGAATCCGATCTCGCGGAGTATCGCTTCAACACGCGACGCATCGCGCACCACTTCTGCCCGACGTGCGGCTGCGCGCCGTTCGGGTTCGGCACCGACCAGAAGGGCAACGCGATGGCGGCGGTGAACGTGCGCTGCCTCGACGGCGTCGATCTCGCCACCGTCGAGCGCCGGCCGTTCGACGGCCGCAGCCTGTGAGCGACGCGGCGCTGCACATCGAGCAGACCCTCGACGTGGAGGCGCCGCCCGACGTCGTGTGGCAGGTCATCACCGACCTGCCGCGCTACCGCGAATGGAATCCGTTCGTCGTGGCCTGCCGTTCGAGCCTCGTGGTGGGCGATCCGATCGTCATGCGGGTGCACGTCTTCGCCGCCTTCGCGCAGACGCAGCGCGAGACCGTCCTCGAGCACGTGCCGGGCGAGCGCCTCTGCTACGGCATTCCGAGGGCGGCGCTCGGGAGCCTCGTCAGCCGGCGCTGCCACGAGGTCGAGGCGCTCGACGACGGGCGGACCCGCTACCGATCCCGGTTCGCGTTGAGCGGGTGGATGGCGCCCGTGGTGGATGCCCTGCTGGGGCGGCGGCTCGCGCGTGGCTTCGCGGGCATGTCGGCGGCGGTGGCGGCCCGTGCGGCACGCCTCGCATGCAGAGCTTGATATCAGACATATCCGGGGCGATTTGCCTTGCGCCGGACGCGAGGTGGATGCGACATCAGCGGTCCGCGGCGACGCGACGTCGCCCGCACCCGGGGAGGTCCACCAATGCGTCTGTCGATCCGCATCCTGTCCGTGCTCGCCTGTGCCGGCGTCCTCGCCGCGAATCCTGCGGCGGCCCTCGTCTGGGGCGTTCCCGGGGACGGCTCCAACACCTGCACGGTGGTGACGCCGAGCTGCGACACCATCGCCGCCGCGGTCGCGGCCGCCTCGGCGACCGACACCGTGCAGATCGCCGCGGGCACGTTCGCCGAGAGCGGCATCACGGTGGACAAGGCGCTGACGATCGCCGGCGCCGGCCGGCTCGCCACGACGGTGCAGTCGAGCGGCATCGGCGTCGTCGTCCAGGCGAGCAACGTCGACATCCAGGATCTCACGATCACGGGCGGCACCGACGGTGTGCGCATCACGCCGACCGGCGGTCCCGTGAGCGACATCGAGCTGCTGCGAGTCGGGCTCAGCAACCAGACGTCGCGCGGGCTCGAGGTGAGCGGGGCCACGGTGAGCGACCTGCGGGTGACCGACGCAGTCCTCGCCAGCAGCGCGGGCAGTGGCATCCGCCTGTCGTCGACTTCGCTGGTGGACGGGCTCACGGTGACGGGGTCCTCCTTCAGTGGCTACGGTCAAGGCATCTATCAGGCGAACGACGGCAACACCTCGCGTCTGAACGCGCTCACCGTCACCGGCAGCACCTTCACCAACAACGCCATGGCGATCTACGCCGAGGAGATGACGAACTCGGCGATCGAGGAAAACACGTTCACCGGCAACGGTCGCAGCGTGCTGCTCTTCAAGGCGTACACCGGCTCCGGCGTCGCCGCCGGTCATATCGCGATCCGGCGCAACACCATTGCCGGCGGTGCGAACGCGTCACTGCAGCTGATCGAGCAGACGTCCCTCGGGCTCGACGGCGAGATCGCGGTCACGGACAACACCATCACGCAGGACGTCGGGCTGCTGGTCGCCAACTGGGGCATCATCGACATTCGCCTCGGGAGCGCCGCGACGCATGTCGGTGGCGTCCTGGTCGGGTACAACGACGTCGCGCTGTCGGGCAGCTTCGTCGCGCCGGCGACGGCCGCCTGGGGCGTCGCCATGCGCGGCAACGGCTACGTCCTGGTGAACAACAACACGTTCGACGGCGGCAACGTCGGTGGCAGTGGCACGACGCCGCCGACCTCCGGCGTGTACGTCCGCTCGACCGACACCCTCGCCAACTTCGCAGCCATCCCCGCCGGCGCCAACATCGAGGTCTTCTGCAATCGGATCGTTGGCTTCCAGCACGGGATCAGCGTGTACGACGTCGTCGGGGCGGCGTTCGGCGGCCTGGCGTCGGGGACGATCCTCAAGGTCGCGGGCAATGCCATCTATGGCAACGTGGTCGCGGGCCTCGTGACCGGCGCCTCGCCGCCCACGATCGTCGCCGAGGACAACTACTGGGGATGCGGGGCCGGACCGGGGAACCCCGGCTGTGACACGGTGGTCGGCAACGTCGACGTGACGCCGGTCGCGGCCGGCACGCCCGAGTGCGCCGCCTGCATCGCCAGCGCGCAGTGCGACGACGGGCTCGCCTGCAACGGCGTCGAAACCTGCGATCTCGGCAACGAACGGTGCGTCTACGGCACGCCCATCGTCTGCAACGACGGCGACGTGTGCACCACCGACGCGTGCGTCGACCCGCTCGGCACCTGCAGCACCAGCCCGGCGCCGAACGGCACCGCCTGCGACGACGGTGTCACCTGCTCGATCCCCGACAGTTGCCAGGCGGGCGTGTGTGACGGCGACCCGGACGTGAACATGAACGGCACCTGCGACGCCGACGACGTTGGCCCGTTGAGCCTGCTGCGCGTCACCGTCAAGGGCCAGGCCGGCGGCGGTGGCAACGGCAAGATCGTCCTGAAGGGCACGTTCCCGTACGCGCCGCCGACCGACGTCGTCGACCCCGACGCCGCCGTGACGCTGCGGGTGGAAGACGGGGGCAGCGCCGATCAGCAGGTCGTCTTCGGCCCCGGGACCTGCAGCGCCAAGGGCACCAAGGTGACGTGCCGCAGCCTCGACCGGAAGTCGAAGGCGCTCTTCAAACCCGATCGCCGTGTGGCGAACACGATGCAGTACAAGGCGAAGCTCGGGGGGCTCGCGTTCAACGGTCCCTTCACCGGACCGGTGACGCTGACGCTCACCTACGGTTCGGGCACCGACCGCGCCGGCGCGATCGCGACCTGCGTCGCGCGCGGCACGAACGATCTCACGTGTAAGTGACGGGGGCGCTCAGGCCCGCGTGCGCAGCGCATCCCGCTGGCGCGCGCGGGCCGAGCGACTCTCCGCCGTCGTCCACACCGCGGCGCCGGCTTCGGTCTCGGCGGGCGTCTCGGCCGCGACGCGGGCGAGCGCCTCCGTGACCAGCGCCTGCTTGGTGTGGGCGTAGGCCTCACGCGGATACGCGCCGAGTCGGGCCGCGCGTCGCAGGATCGACGCCTCACCGGTGTCCGCGGGCAGCAGCTCGTCGACCACGCCGAGGCGCGTCGCCTGGCTCGACGGATAGAGCGACGCGCCCAGCAGCAGCTCGCTCGCGCGCGGATGCGGCAGCCGCAAGCGGACTATCTCGAAGGCCACCTTCGGGAACGAGGCGCCGATGGCGACCTCGTTGAGACCGACGCGCCAGTCGCCCTCGACGCCGAGCCGGTAGTCGCAGGCGAGCACCAGGATGAGGCCGCCGGCGACGGCGTGTCCGCGCAACAGGGCGACGGTGGGCTTCGGCAGGCCGAGGAGGCGCACGTGCGCATCGCGGTAGAGCGCACGCAGCCGCGCCGCCTGGGCCGCGTCGCGCCGGGACGCCATCAGGTCGAACCCCGCGCTGAAGAAGCGCCCCTCGCCGGTGAGGACGACGGCGCGCACGGCGTCGTCGGTGGCGGCGGCGTCGAGCGCGGCGAGGAGATCGGCGAGCAGCGCCTCGTCGATGGCGTTGGCGGGCGGACGGTCGAGGATCAGGCGACGGACGCCGCCGGGAAGGTCGTCGGCGCGGACGGTGGGCATGGCCGGCGTCTAGCGGAGCCGCGTGCGCATGGTCAATGCGAAGCGATGTGATAGGAGCGCCGCATGCGTGCACGTCGGCTCGTGGCCCTCACCTGGTCGCTCGCACTCGTCGTGTCCTGCGCTTCGAAGCCACAGGCGAGCGCGCCGCGCGCCGCGGCCCCGGTCCCGGGGATCGGTGCGGTGGCGGTGGTGCCGTTCCGGGTCGGCGGCGAGCTCGATCCGAACGCGGCGTTCACCGAGAAGGCCGATGCGACGACGGGCGTGCCCGACGACCTCGGCGACCAGGCGGCGGCTGTGCTCGCGGATCGACTCACGGCCGCGGGCATCACGGTCGCGGATGCGAACGCGGTCCGCCGCGCGACGCCCGTCGGTGGGGCCGCGGTGTACGATGCGGCGCTCGGTGCGCGCGTGGCCAAGGCCGTGGGAGCCGAGTTCGCCGTCATCGGTGCGATCACCCGCTACGTCGAACGCGAGGGCTCCGACTGGGGCGTCACCGTGCCGGCGACGGTGTGGTACCAGGCGGTGCTGGTGCGCGCGCTCGACGGTGGCGTCGCGGCGCGCGAGCGCTTCGAGTACACGCAGCAGCCCCTCACCGCGAACCTGCTCGAGCTGCCGCGCTTCCTCCAGGGCGGGGGTCGCTGGCGCACGCGGCGCGAGCTGCTCGACGGCGCGCTCGGCGAGACCGCCGAGAAGTTCGCCACGCGTCTCCGCACGGGGCGCTAGTGCGCGACCCAAGACCATGTCTTGGGTCGGGAAGGGGGCGAGCGTGTGGCACCACGCTCGGGTCCTCTTCGACCCAAGACATGGTCTTGGGTCGGGTTTATCCCGCGTCGTCGTCCTCGGCCGTGGGTACGAAGGGCGTGCACAGCACGTGGTCGAGCTCCTGGCCGGCGGCGGTGAACTGGAACTTCTTCCAGAAGGCCCGATCGACGCCGCGGTCGACCTTGCGCGCCTTGCCCGAGCGGTAGCGACGATGCGCGGACGGCCCGCCATTGTAGGCTGCATAGCTGGCGCGGGCGGCGTGGCCGCCCGGCTGTGACGCCTCCCGCACCCCGTAGCGGGTGAGGAGCTGCGCCAGGATCTCCGCGCCGGCGCCGGCGTTGTAGACGATGTCCCACTCGAGCTTCTGGACGTCGAAGAAGCCGCGCCAGACGCGGCGGTTCACCTGCATCAGGCCGACGTCGCCGGTGCCGGAGATCAGGTAGGTGACGGCGCCGTTCTCGATCACGAACTGCCGCCAGCAGCTCTCCTGCCACGCCGTCGTGCGCACGAGCTGGCGGTAGAGCGTCTGCCAGCTGGCGCCGACACCACCGCGCGTGCCCTCGCGCACGGCGATGAGATCGAGCAGCTGCGACACCAGATCGCGGTAGCGCACCAGGTCCTGCTGCTCGGGGACCCAGCGGTCGAGGGCACGACCGACGCCCGGCAGATCGGTGGGCGGCGGCCCTTCGGCGGCGTGCGCGGTGGCGAGCGGCCACCACCACCAGCTCGTGGGCGGGGGGGGCGGCTCCGCCGGTGCGTCGGGTGTGGCCTCGGGTTCGTGGAAGCCGAAGAGGTCGCGCAGCACCGGGTCGGGCGCGTCGCTCAGGGCGAGCGGATCGGTGGCGAGATCGGGCTCGAGCACGCGCGCCATGCGGCGCAGCCCGTCGGCCGAGAGCTCGAGGCCGAGCGCGGGGGCGGCGGCGTCGAGCGCCGCGAGCGCGTCGCCCGCCGCCAGGAACGCGACGTAGCGCAGCGCGTGCTCGCCGAGCTCACCCGCGAGCGCCGCCTGGCGCACGACCGGACGAAGCTCGCTCCAGGCGTCGAGGAAGAGACGACGGACCGGATCCTCCCCGGGGATCGGTCCCGCCGCCAGGACGTCGACCAGCGTGGTGCGGCTCCGCAGCAGGAGGTCGAAGAGGGCGTCCCGCACCGGCTCCCGCCCGAGCAGGCCGAGATCCTTCACGACGAAGACGAGGAAGGCGTCCCATCGATCGAGGGCCGATTCCCAGGCGGCGCGCTCCTCGGGCGTGAGGGCGGGTTCCGGGGTCGTCGGCGCCGGCGTGGTGTCCGGCACGTCCATGGCGACGCGCACGAGGACGGCGTCGCCGGCGACGGTGGTCTCCACCGGTCGCAGGCTGTCGAGGGCCGCGATCACGGGGGCGGCGTTCGCGGCAGGGGCCGATGCCTGCAGCAGCGCGCGCACCTCCGCGGCGGGTGGCGCCAGGTCGAAGCGGAAGTCGGCGAGCGGTCCTTCGACCCGGTCGCCGACGAACGACCACAGGCGTCGCGCCACGAACGTCGAGCGGCCGTCGTGATCGAGGAGCTGCGAATCGATGTCGATCAGCCGCAGCTGCCAGTCCTCGCCCACCGACGGGCGCCCACGCGCGATCAGCGAGCCGTCCCACGTCAGCGGGAACAGGCAGAAGCTGGCGACGTCGAAGCCGACCTGTCCCTGGCCGCCGGCGCCGATCCGGACCCGGTCCTCGTCCGGGCCGAGCGTCAGGTCGCGTAACACGAGCGAGCGGCAGCCGTCGGTCGAGCCCCACAACACGGTGGGCCCGTCGCCGAGGCCGATCTCGCGTCGCATGGCGGCCTCGAGCAGCGGGTAGTCGACGGCGAGGGTGAACGTGACCTGCGCCGCACGCGCCGTCGCTGGAAGCACGAGCAGTAGCCCCAGCAGGGCGACGCGGGCGATCACCGCTCCTTCATGCCTGGTCGCTCCCGAGCGCGAAAGCGTTGCGGGGTGCTCGGCGGTCGCGCCCGACGTTGGTGGATGCGTCGCGGCCACCGCAGTCGATATCGAAGGCCCGGCGCCGCCCGAATCAGCCGTTTCGGGAGGTTGCGGACCGATGAATCATTCCCGGGGCACCGGCGTCTATTCGGGTGTCCATGTCCACAGGCGCTACCGCCGGTTCGCCGTAGGTCCGCAGATCACGAAGGCCGGCGGTAGCGCCCCCCCTCTCTCCCTCCGCACCCGAAGCGGGGGAGTGCCAGGTCAGCGGGTCGGGTACTTGCCCGAGAGGGCCTCGAGCAGGTCGCTCACCAGCGGACGGACGCGCTCTCCCGCGGACGGTGACAGGTCGAGCAGCAGCGGCGCGAGGCGACGCTCGACGTGCCGGGTCGCCGCCGGCGCGTCGCCGCGCAGTGCCAGTGCTTCCGCCTCCCAGGCGCGATACGACAGCGCGCGCCGGGTGTCGTCCTCGACGCCTACCAGGTGCTCGATGGTGAGACGGAGCGCCTGCGCGATTTCCCAGTCGCGCGTCCACGGCCGACTGCGCTCGTCGAAGCCCCAGCCGGTGACGGGATGCCCCCACAGCGTCCCGGTGATGCGCACGGGGCCGGTCCAGTACTCGATGGGCAGCGCGTGGGCCGGCGCGTCGACCAGCGGCTCGCCCTGCACGTCCATCTGCCACTCGGGGATGCAGACGCGGTAGCGATGCGGGAACCAGCGCGGGCCCTCGGTCAGCATGGAATGGCCGCGGACGACGCCGGGGCTGCGGATGAACTCCGGGATGACGAGCTGCACCTTCGTCGACGAGCGCAGCTCCCAGCGCGGCCCCGGGCCCTGCGCCGACATGCCCGACCAGGGAACGACGGCACTGCGGGCGTCGCGCTGGTACTGGTGGAAGAGGCTCATGTCCCAGCCGTTGTCGAACTGCATGACCCGCCACTCGTTGCGGTAGCGTGACGAGTGCCGGTCCTGGTGGACGCTGAAATCGGCCTCGGCCCACTGGCGGTCGATCCAACCGACCTCGCCCTCGACCTCCTCGACGTCGTCGCCCCACGACAGGCGACCGCGCATGCCGAGCCCGCTCTGGAAGTACGAGAAGGTCGACGGGGCGCCCAGGAACATCATCTCGCCGCCGAGCTCACGGCCGCCGAGCGGCGCCGGCGGTCGTGTGCAGTCGACGTCGAGCTCGAGCAGCATGCGCGCGCCGTGGTGGTCGACGCCCGGCAGCGACAGCGTGTACGCGAACGGCGTCGGCTCGCTGCCCACCCGCTGGTTCTGCCAGCGCGCCGTGCCGGCGGATGCGTCGTACCGCACGTCCATGTGTCCGGGGCCGGCGCTGAACTTGTGTCCGCGCCGGATGCGCGGTGGACGCGGGAAGTCGTAGTCGGTGTACGTCCCGTAGTGCCGCCGGTCGAGATCGTACAGCGCCATCGTGTAGAACGCCGCCCGCACGCGTTTTCGCAGCACCCGCATGTTCGTCATGATGAACATGAAGGCGAAGCGACGGCCGCTCGTGCGGCCGCGCAGGAAGCCGTCGATGAAGTAGGTGGAGACGCCCAGGTCGTCCCGGGCGCCGTCCACCGTCGGAAACGTGAACCAGGCGGGATCTCCCCAGTCGGGGACGTGCGGGTACTGCTTCCAGTCGTCTCCCGTCACCGGCACTTCACGGTGTTGCCCGAGACGTCGATGGTGCAGCTCGGCGCCGGCCTGGGGCCCGGGAAGATGGCGTCTGCGCACTGGCCGGTGGTGGCCTGCGGCGTGTCGACGATGACCGTCGCGGTGATCGGCAGGGCGCCCGGCGGGACCGGGTAGGTGCCGTTCTTGCCCACGATCGTGAACTTGTACTGGCCGACGACGCCCTGACGCTTGAACGACACTTTGTAGATGCCGTCGTTCAACGGGACCGTCGTGCCGGCGTTCTTGTAGGTGAACGCGGTGCCGGCGCCGTTGACCGTCCACCCGGCGCGGGTCCCGGCGTCGTAGGCGCCGGCGGGAACCGTGGTGTCGAGGACGTCGGCACCGGTGGCGTCGACCATGATGAGGCGCAGGCCCTTGGTGATCGGATCGACCGTGGGCGTGGTCGGGATGTTGAGGCTGCCGGTGAACTTGAGGCGATCGTCACCGCCGGGGGCGGCGATCTTCACGAGCGTGATCTTCGTCTGGAAGACGAAGCGCGGTCCGAGGTTGGTGCAGGGATCGCACGCGTCGCCGCGTCCGTCGCTGTCGCCATCGGCCTGCGCCGGGTCGGGAATGGCGGGGCAGACGTCCTGCGCGTCGCAGGTGCCGTCGCCGTCGCCATCCGTGGCGGCGGTGTCCACCGGACAGGTGGTGCCGGTGCCGGTGCAGGTCTCGGGCACGTCGCACGCGCCACTCGACGGGCGGCAGACGACGGTGTTCGGCTTGAAGACGTCGGCCGGGCACGGAGCCGAGCTGCCGGTGCAGGTCTCGGCGACGTCGCAGATGCCGGTGGCGACGCGGCACACCGCGATCGCGGGCTGGAAGGTGTCGGCCGGGCAGGTGTCGCTCGAGCCGGAGCAGATCTCGGCGATGTCGCAGGGACCGGCGGCCGTCCGGCAGACCGCGGTGCTCTTGGCGTCCGCGGGGCAGGTGTTGGCGACTCCGTTGCACGTCTCGGGGAGGTCGCAGTCGCCCGCGGCAGCACGGCAGACCGAAGTGCTCTTGCCGTCGGTCGGGCAGCCGGGGGAGCTGCCGGTGCAGGTTTCGGCTGGGTCGCAGGCGCCGGCCGAGGCGCGGCACTGGAGCGTGTTCGGCTGGAAGCCGTTGGCCGGGCAGGCGGCCGAGGAGCCGGTGCAGGTCTCGGCGACGTCGCAGAAGCCGGCCGAGGCGCGGCAGGTCAGCGACGACGGCTGGAACGTGTCGGGCGGGCAGGTGTCGCTCGAGCCGGTGCAGCTCTCGGCGACGTCACAGGTGCCGGCCGCAGGACGGCAGACGGCGGTGCTCTTCGCATCGGTCGGGCAGGTGTTGCTGCTGCCGTCGCACGACTCGGCGAGATCGCAGTCGCCCGCGGCGCCGCGGCAGACGCCGGTGCTCTTGGCGTCGGCGGGACAGGCGGCGCTGCTGCCGCTGCAGGACTCGGCGAGGTCACAGTCGCCGGCCGAGCCGCGGCATACGACGGTGGAGGGCAGGAAGGCGTCGGGCGGGCAGGCCGCCGACGAGCCCGTGCAGGAGTCGGCGACGTCGCAGCCGCCGGCGCTGGCGCGGCAGACGACGCTGTTCGACTGGAAGCCGTCGAGCGGACAGCCGTCGTTCACGCCGTCGCAGCTCTCGGCGGTATCGCAGATGCCGGCCGAGCCGCGGCAGAGGGCGGTGCTCTTCTGATCCGCGGGACACGCGGCGGCGGAGCCGGTGCAGGTTTCGGCGAGGTCGCAGACGCCGGCCGCGCCGCGACAGGTGACGGCGCTGCTGGCGAAGCCGTCGGCGGGGCAGGTGTCGCTCACGCCGTTGCAGCTCTCGGCGACGTCGCAGACGTCGACCGCGCCGCGGCAGACCGCGGTGCTCTTCACGTCGGTTGGGCAGGTGGCGCTGGAGCCGGTGCAGGTCTCGGCGACGTCACAGATGCCGCCGGCGCCGCGGCACTCGACCGTGTTGGGCGCGAAGCCGTTGGCCGGGCAGGCGCCGCTGACGCCGTCGCACGTCTCCTGGACGTCGCACACGCCGATGGCGGCGCGGCAGACGGTGCCGACGGTCTGGATGCCGCACGTGGAGCTGCAGCACGAGCCGACGGCGCCGTTGCCGGCACCCTGGTCGCACTGCTCGCTGGCGGCGAGGTCGATGACGCCGTCGCCGCACGAGGGCCGCGTGATGGTGAAGTCGTCGAACACCACGCCGTTGCGGTCGATGGCCTTGATGTTGAGGACCTGGTCGTTGGTGAGCGTCACCGAGGTGTACGAGAACTTCGCGAAGCTGCAGTAGTTGGTGCCGGAGGGCCCACCGGTGCAGTCGTTCGCGATCCAGTAGCAGTCGCTGCCGCTGCGGCGCGGGACGCCGCCGCTGATGCTGGCGGCGCCGTCGAGCGTGGCCCCGCCGCCGCCGGTCATGATGTAGTAGGTGCCCTTGCCGTCGGCGCCGGTGTTGCCGAGGGCGTCGGTGTACTCGTCCATGTACTCCGAGCGCTCGTAGATGTGGTCGTGGCCGTCGAACACGACGTCGACGCCGTACTCCTCGAACAGCGGGCTCCAGTTGGCGCGGATGCCCTCGTAGCTGCCGAACGAGAACAGCCCACTGGCACAGGAGTACGGCGGGTGATGGAAGAACACGAACTTCCACCGCTTGGTCGTGGTGGCGAGGTCGTTCTCGAGCCAGGCGCGCTGGGTGGCGTTGCTGGGATCGTTCGAGTCGAGGGCGACGAAGTGCGCGTCGCCGGCGTCGAACGAGTACCAGCGCTCCAGGTTGCCGGCGCCGCCGTTGCGGGGCAGGCGGAACATCTTGATCTCGACCGAGTTGGCCCAGTTGCCGGCGCCGACGGCGTTCAGGTCGTGGTTGCCGAGCACGGGGAAGAAGGTGGCGCGGCGCATGACGTTACGGAGCGCGGGCAGGGCGTTGTTGTCCCAGTCGGACTGCGTGCCGTTGGTGTAGGCGTTGTCGCCGACGGTGACGATGAAGGGCGGGTCGGCCGCGTTCTGCTGGTTGCCGATGTCGGTGAGGGCGCTGCTGCCCTGACCCCAGTCGCCGATGACCGCGAACTTGAGCGGCGTCGGGTCGGCCGACGTCTTCAGCGTCGTGAAGTAGGTGACCGCCTGCACTTCCACGCCGTTGGTCAGCAGGCGGTAGTAGTAGCGGGTGCCCGGCTGCAGGGAGTTGAGCGTCACGGCGTGGCAGGTGCCCGCCGAGCCGATCTCGCAGCTCCCGGCGGTGGGGACGGTGACGGTGGAGCCCAGGCCAGGGGTCAGGCCGTATTCGACGGTGCTGTCGCCGGCGACGTTCGTCCACCACTGCAGCGTCATCGTGGTCGAGAACGCATCCGGGTTCTCGACGAACGGGCCACGGGTGATGGTCTGCGCGACGGCGGCGCCGGGTAGCAGCAGCGCCGCCAGCAGCAGGAGCAGGAGCGAGAATGAACGTCCACGGCCTGAATCGAGCATGCGAATCCCCCCAGAAGCGCCGGGACCTTACACACATTCTCCACTCCCAGGAAAGGAAAATGGCGCGTCGGAGCAGGCGGAGCCGATGTCGGGCGCCGTGGCGGGTGAGGGGCCGGGCGACGCGTGGTGGTCGGTGGTCGGGCAAAAGTGTGCGCGTCGACGCCGGTGGGGCCGGTGGACGCGGCGTTGCGTGCTGGAACGGCAGTTGCTCCCCAGACCGGCATGCGGCGGTTGCGTTGGGTGGCTGGAGCGATGGTGTTCGGGCTCGCATTGGCGAGCGTGACGGTCGAGGCACGCCCGGGGCGACAGCCGCACACGCCACGGGAGCCGCGTCAGCCGCGGGGGCCGCGCAAGCCGCCCGCGCCGCCGCCCGACGAGGCGCGCCGGACGCCGAACACGTTGCTCGAGGCGGCGGGGGCGATCGGGTTGCCGGGCCGGGGTCTGACGCTCGCATGGGCGCCCGACGGGCACGCCATCGCCGTCGGCGGACGGTTCCGTGAGAAGGCGACGCGGCTCCGCTACGACACGCGGATCGTCGACGTCGACGCCGGCGCCATCGTGAAGAGCTACGCCTGCCACTACTTCTGGGTGGTCGCCACGGCGTGGACGGACAACCCGTACCTCGGCGAGGTCATTGCCGACGGCGGTGGCGACCACGCGGTCAAGCTGTGGGACGCGGCCGGTCCCGGCAGCACGGGTTGCTCGCCCGGCCAGCTGCGCACCGACGACGGCGGCCTGAAGCAGCTGCCGCAGATCGACGGCTGGATCACCTCGCTGGCGTTCTCGCCCGACGGCCGCTGGCTGGTCGGCGTCAGCCGCGACCGGACGGTCCGCGTCTGGCAGCTCGAGCCCGGGCCGAACCAGTTCCGTGTCGTCGCGCTGTGGCTCGATCGGTTCGCGGGCAACTTCCTGTCCGTGGCGTGGTCGCCCGACGGACGCGCCGTCGTCACCGGCGATCGCAAGGGCCGCGTCGCGGTGTGGGACCTCGACCTCGACCAGGATCGCTGGGACGCGGGCACCATCGCCGCGTTCGCCAAGGTGAGCTACGCCCAGCAGTCGGTGTGGTTCGGGGACAACCCGACGCTGGTGACGCGCACCCCGCGCTGGATCGAGACCGGTCGCGGCGTCGTGTGGTCGGTCGACTGGTCGCCGGACGGTGGTTCGGTGGCCTCGGCGGGGACGGACGGCACCGTCTCGGTGCACGCCGCCGCCGACGGCAGCGTGCGCTTCCGCGCGACGGCGCCGCGGAAGACCGCCTTCCACGGCGTGGACTGGCACCCGGACGGCCACGTCATCGCGGCAGGCGCCGCGGACGATCGCATCTATCTGTTCGATGCCGACGACGGCGCGATCGCCGACGTGGTGGAGGGCAGCGGCGACCTGGTGACGGCGGTCGCCTGGTCGCCCGACGGCCGCACGCTGGCGTCGACGGCGGGCGGTCCGCTCCTGTCGCTCGCGCTGCTCGAGTCGACGGTCGGCCCCGACATGAACGTGCGGTTGTGGCGCTGGAAGGAGTGAACGACGCTCAGGACCGCAGCGCGGCGCGGCGCGCGGGCTGGGCACTGGCGCGCGCCGAGCGCCAGACGCGCTTGTAGCAGGCGTAACAGCGGCCGCGCGCCTGGATGAGCTTCCGCTGGCCGCAGTCGTCGCAGGCCGCTGTGCGCATGCGGGCCCGGTCGGCGCACGAGGCGCAGACCAGCTTTCGCGTCTTGCGGCTGCGGTGCACCTTGCCCTTGCGCTTGTGACACACCGAGCAGCGGGCGCCCGACTCGCTGCGCGGCCGCCGCAGCCCGTTCCGTGCGGTTGCTCCCATGCCTGGACTCCTCGGGCGGCTCTCTATCGCAATCACCTAGTCAGGGACAACGGTTGGGAGGGCGCTAGCTGGCATGAAACGTCTGGCCCTCCCGGCGCCGCGGCTCGGTTGACATGTCGCCAAGGGCACGTCAGATAGCGCGCCAACCGAGCCTCGGTGCAGCGCGGGGCCGTGGTGCGAGGAGACGACCGGCAATGCGAAACGTAGCGCGCGTGGCGATGGTGATCGTCGGACTGACGTCCGGCATCGTGCTCGGGGCCGAGGGACGTCCGGGCGACGGGCAGGCGGCACCGGCCCAGCAGCCGGCACCCGATGCCCCCTCGGGGGGCGGGCGACAGATCCTCAAGTCCGGGGACGTCACGATCGAGCTGCCGCTCGGTCTGCAGGCGGACGCCGTCTACATCCCCGAGGACAACCCGCTCTCGAAGGCGAAGATCGAGCTCGGCCGGCTGCTCTACTTCGAGACCCGCATCTCGAAGGACAAGACCATCTCCTGCGCCAGCTGCCACAACCCGTGGCACGGCTTCGCCGAGCCACGCGCCACCTCGCAGGGCGTCGGCGGCCTCTTCGGCAAGCGCAACAGCCCGACGGTCATCAACCGGCTCTTCTCGAAGGAGCAGTTCTGGGACGGACGCGCCGCCGACCTCGAGGCGCAAGCGCACGGGCCGCTCACCAACCCCATCGAGATGGCCATGCCGTCGCACGACGAGGTCGTGAAGCGCCTGTCGGAGATCAAGGGCTACCCGCCGCTGTTCGAGAAGGCCTTCGGCTCGAAGGACATCACCATGCCGCGTGCCGCGCAGGCGATCGCGTCCTACGAGCGCACGGTGGTGTCGGGCAACAGCGCGTTCGACCGTTATCAGGCGGGTCAGAAGGACGCGCTCAGCCCGGAGGCGGTCCGCGGCATGGCGCTCTTCAACGGCAAGGCCAACTGCGTCACCTGCCACACCGGCTTCAACTTCACCGACGAGAGCTACCACAACCTCGGCGTCGGCATGACGGCCAAGGACCCCGATCTGGGCCGCTTCGCCGAGACCAAGGCCGAGAGCGAGCGAGGCGCCTTCAAGACGCCGACGCTACGGAACATCGTGCAGACGCCGCCGTACATGCACGACGGCTCCGAGCCCACGCTGCTCGCCGTGATCGACTTCTACGTCAAGGGCGGCAATCCGAACCCGTCGCTCGCCAAGGAGATCAAGCCGCTCCAGCTGACGGCCCAGGAGAAGCAGGAGCTGGTGGCGTTCATGGAGGCGCTGACGGGCGACGTCGACAACCTCGTCCCGCCGAGCACGTTCCCGCAGTAACGTGTCCGACCCGCAGGCGATGGCGGCGCGCCTCGGCTGCTCGCTCGAGGCGGTGCAGCTGACCCACGCCTGCGAGGTCGTGGACCTCCACCTCGACACGTTCATCCCGCCGCGGCTGTGGGGCTACGACGTGCTTGCGCGTCACGACGGCGGCCCGTTCGGCCGTCACTTCTTCGGCCACTGCGACCTGCCGCGCCTGCGCGACGGCGGCGTCACGGGCGCCATGTGGTCGATCACAACCAATCCACTGCACGGCCCGGCCGCGCGCTGGCGCGTGTTCTGCGACAACCTGGCCCGGCTGCGCGGCATCATCGCATCGTCGGACGGTGCGATGGCGATGGCGCGTACGCTCGGGGAGTACCGGGCGGCGCGTGCCACCGGCGCGCACGTCTGCCTGCCGTCGATCCAGGGCGCGAACGCGCTCGACGCCGCGCCCGAAGGGCCGGCGTCGATTCCCGACGACGCCATCGTCCGCGTCACGCTCGTGCATCTGACCAACGCGATCTACGGGGCGACGTCGAGCCCGCTCGGCATGCTGCGCCCGGACAAAGGCCTGACCGCGCGGGGCCGCGAGCTGGTGGCGCGCCTGAACGCGGGGCGCGTGTTCGTCGACCTGGCGCACATCCACGAGCGTGCGTTCTTCGACGCCGTGGCGGTGCACGACCGGACGCAGCCGCTGCTCGCCACCCACACCGGCGTCTCCGGGGTGCGGCCGCACTGGCGCAACCTGACCGACGCGCAGCTGCGAGCCATCGCCGACACCGGTGGCGTCGTCGGCATCATCTTCCAGGCGCCGTTCCTGCAGCGGCCCGGCGGCCCGCTGGACGCCGGGATGGTGGTCGAGCACATCGCGCACGTGATCGCGGTGGTCGGCGATGCGCACGTCGCCATCGGCAGCGACTACGACGGCGCGATCACGCCGCCGGCCGATCTTCCAGGGGCCGACTGCTACCCGCGGGTCGTGCAGCGCATGCTCGATCGGGGCTGGGACGCGGAGCGCATCGGCCGCATCCTCGGCGGCAACGCCCTGCGCGTGCTCGGCGAGCTACGGCCCTAGCGGCGGGTGCGGCCGGCGACGGCCTTCTTCGTCGGGCGCGCGGCGACCTTCGTCGTGCGTGGACGTGCGGGTCGAACCGGACGCTGGATGGCCGTCAGCAGCGCCGTCAGGCCGGCCTCGACGTTCCGCCCGAGATGGACGCGGAGCACCGGACGGCGCCGGCCGGTGAGGACGCGGTGCGTGGCGAGCGCCTGTGCGTCGGCGAGCGTGCCGAAGGTGTAGGGCCGCTCGGGAACGGGCAGGTCGGGCGCCGGATCGGCGGTGAGCTGCAGCGCGATCACGTTCGCCGGTCCGGCGATGTGCAGCTGGTTCGTGGCGTGCAGCGCGCGAGCGCCGATGCCGCCGGTCGTGGCCACCCCGAAGCGCTTGCGGATGGCGACGCGGATGTCACGCAGGAGCCGCTCGCGGCGTGGCGTGGACGCGACGAACGCGGTGACGGCGACGTAGCGCCGGCCGCGCGCGGCGGCGAGGTGGCTTCCGAGCTTGGTGGCGAACTCCGGTGTGCCGGGCGCGAGCACCAACGGTGGCGGCGGCAGTGCCTCGCGCGTCGGGTGCTCCGCGAGCAGACGTTGCGTCTCGCTCGTCGCCTCCTGCACGTTCGGCTGGTCGAACGGGTTGATCTCGAGCAGATGGGCGGCGATGGCCACGGCGACCTGCCAGCGTACGAACTCGCCGCCGAGGTCGTAGCCATCGGTGAGCTTGATCTCGACCACCGGGTGTCCGGCGCGCGCCAACGCCGCCATGGCGCGGTCGGGCTTGGCGCCGAGCCGGAAGTGGACGATCAGGCGATCCTTTCCGTAGAGCGACGGCGTGCCGACGGGCTCGTGCGTGACGGGGACCAGGCCGTTGCCTTCCTTCCCGGTCGATTCGGCGATGAGCTGCTCGAGCCACCCCGCGAAGGCGGTGAGCTTGTCGGGCACGACGAGCGTGAGCTTGTCGCGGCCGGCCCGGTGGAGCGCACCCAGGATGGCGCCGAGGGCCAGCCCGGGATTGTGCGCCGGTGGCACCGCCGCGCTGCAGGCGACGGCCATGCGCCGGGCGCGATCGAGCAGCTTCGAGAGGTCGTGCCCCATCAGCGCCGCCGGCAGGAGTCCGGGGAGCGACAGCGCCGTGAACCGCGCCGCGACCTCGGAGGTGTCCAGCAGCACGCGGCGGAAGTCGTGCTCGTGCGCGAGGCGCTCGAGCGCGGAGCCCGGTGGGGCGATGGCGACGAATTGCGCGCCCGCCTTGGCGCCGAGCTTGGCGCGCGCGCGGCGCCACAGGAACTGGAAGGCCGCGTCGAGATCGCCCGTCGCGCCCGACGGCGAGGACAGCACGTACAGCGTGCGCGCCGCGTCGCTGCGCTCGGCGGCGGCGAGCACGGCCGCCGGATCGACAGCGTCGAGGACGGACAGGTCGAGCCCGCCCTTCGTCACGCCGAGCGCGCGATACAGGGCCTCGGGGGCGAGCACCGCGCTGCCGGTGCCGCACAGCAGCGCGTGGGTGAGGCCGGCGCCCCGCACCTCGGTGGCGAACGCGGCGAGCTCGTCGAGGACGGCCGCTGGGGTGGACGGTGCGTCCAGCCATGCAAGGCGGCGCGCGATGTCGGCCTGTGCGCCGGCGACGTTCGGCTTCCAGAGCGTGGGGTCCTTCCGCCACAGACGGGCGGCGACGTCGTGGGTCGCCAGCGTGGTGCGTGCGAGCGCCACGGCGCGCTCGGCGGGCCCGAGCCGGACGTCGGATCGCGCCCCGATGCGCAGCGCCTCGCGACGCGTGGCGACGACGTCGATCAGTGCCTGATAGGACGCGGCGAACGCGGCCACGCCCTCGCGCTCGAGCTGCGCCGTGACCGCGTCCATGCCGATGCCGGCATGCGCGAGCTGCGCCAGGACGGCGCGCGCGCGGTCCATCCCGAAGTCGAGCCGGTTCTCGGGATGCCCGTGATCCTTGTAGGCCGCGAGCGTCGCCGGCGGCATGGTGTTGACGGTCTCGGGACCGATCAACGCCTCGACGTAGTAGACGTCGGGGTAGCTCGGGTTCTTGGTGGACGTGCTCGCCCACAGCGGGCGTTGCGGGCGGGCGCCCTCGCGCGCCAGCATCGTGAAGCGGTCGCCACCGAACTTGTCGCGGAACGCCTGGTAGGCGAGCTTCGCCTGGGCGATGGCGGCTTTGCCGCGGAGCCGCTCGAGGAGGGCGCGCTGCTCGCCGCTGGTACCGCCGATCCGCTCGTCCAGCTGCTTGTCGACGATGGTGTCGACGCGGCTCACGAAGAAGCTCGCCACCGACGCGATGCGGTCGACGCGCATGCCCGCCTCGAGCCGACGCGTCAGGCCGGCGAGGTAGGCCTCCATGACCTGGTCGTAGCGCTGCAGCGAGAAGATGAGCGTGACGTTGACGTTCATCCCGCCGGCGATGGTCTCCTCGATGGCGGGGATGCCCTCCGGCGTGGCGGGGATCTTCACCATGAGGTTCGGCCGATTGACGGCCCGCCACAGACGCTTGGCCTCGCGCACGGTGCCGGCGGTGTCGTGCGCCAGCGTGGGGCTCACCTCGATGCTGACGTAGCCGTCGGCGCGCTTGGTGCGCGTCCACACCGGCAGGAAGACGTCGGCGGCGGCCTGGATGTCCTCGACGACGAGCGCGTCGACGATGGCGTCCGCCTTGCGGCCCGCGGCGACGAGCCTGGCGAGGGCGTCGTCGTAGTCGGCGTGCTGCGCGATGGCCTGTTCGAAGATGGTCGGGTTCGACGTGAGGCCGGTGATGTCCCCGTCGCGGACCATCCGCTCGAGCGCTCCGGACGTGAGCAGGGCACGATGGATGTTGTCGTGCCACGGCGACTGTCCGAGATGTTGCAGCTCGAGCAGCGCGTTCGCCATCACCGGTTCCTCATCGCACCAGCGCCTGGGCCTTCTCCACGACGTGCTCGGCGGTGAGCCCGAGCTCCTTCATCACCCGTTCGCCCGGCGCGGAGGCGCCGAAGCGGTCGATCGTGACGGTGGTGCCGTCGAGGCCGACCCAGCGATCCCAGCCGAGCGAGACGCCGGACTCGACACCGACGCGCTTGCGGATCGCTGCGGGCAACACGCTCTCGCGATAGTCGTCGGGCTGCTCGAGGAAGAGCTCCCAGCAGGGCATCGACACCAGGCGGGCCTTGATGCCGCGCTTATCGAGCACGGCTGCCGCCTCGACGATGAGGTGGACCTCGGAGCCGGTGGCGAGAAGCAGGAGGTCGGGCTGTGTGACGCTGGGATTGAGCACGTAGGCGCCGCGTCGCACTCCGTCGGCCGACGCGAACACCGTGCGATCGAGCGTCGGCAGGTTCTGGCGCGTCAGCGCGAGGATGCTCGGACGATGGCGGTTCTCGACCGCGATGCGCCAGGCGAGCGCGGTTTCGTTGGCGTCGCCGGGGCGGAAGAAGAGCAGATCGGGGATCGCCCGCAGGGCGGCGTAGTGCTCGATGGGCTGGTGCGTCGGGCCGTCCTCGCCGACGCCGACGCTGTCGTGCGTGTACACCCAGATGGTGCCGAGCTTGGAGATCGCGGAGAGCCGGACCGCGGGACGCATGTAGTCGGAGAACACGAGAAAGGTGGAGCCGTAGGGGACGAAGCCGCCGTGCAGCGCCATGCCGTTCACGGCCGAGCCCATGGCGTTCTCACGCACGCCGAAATGGAGGTTGCGTCCGATCGGGCCCCAGGGGCCGCCGACGCGACCCTGCACGCCCTCCTCGGACATCGACGCGGGCTGGAAGTCGCCCTGCTGCTTCAGCCAGGTGAAGGTGGAGGGATTGAGGTCGGCCGAGCCGCCCATCAGGTCGGGGAGGCGCGGCGCCAGTGCCTGCAGCACCGTCTCCGACGCCTTGCGTGTGGCGACGCCCTTGGCGTCGGCGGGGAAGACCGGCACCTCGACGTCCCAGCCGTCGGGCAGCGTACCCGCCATGCGTCGCTCCAGCTCGGCGGCTTCGGTGGGGAAAGCCTTCGCATAGGCCGCGAACTTCGTCTTCCACTCCGCCTCGCGCTGCCGGCCGGCGGTGACCGCCTGACGGAAGTGCGCCTCGGCGTCGGGCGGGATCAGGAACGCCGGCTCCGTCGGCCAGCCGAGGTTCTCCTTCGCCGCCTTGAGCTCGTCGGGGCCGAGCGGCGAGCCGTGCGCCTCGTAGGTGCCCTGCTTGTGCGGCGCACCGAAGCCGATGGTGGTGTGCACCAGGATGAGGGACGGTCGCTCCGTCTCGTGCCGCGCGGCGCGGATGGCGCCGTCGATCTCGGTGAGGTCGTTGCCGTCCGGCACGTGCTGCACGTGCCAGCCGTACGCGGCGAAGCGTTTCGCGGTGTCTTCACTGAACGACAGCGACGTCGTGCCGGCGAGCGAGATGTGGTTGTCGTCGTAGAGCGCGATGAGCTTGCCGAGCTTCAGATGCCCGGCGAGCGAGCACGCCTCCGCGGTGACACCCTCCATCAGGTCGCCGTCGCTGCAGAGGACCCAGGTGCGATGGTCGATGACGGTGTGACCGGGCCGGTTGTAGCGCGCCGCGAGGTGCTCCTCGGCGATGGCGAATCCGATCGAGTTGGCGAGCCCCTGGCCGAGCGGGCCGGTGGTGGCCTCCACGCCGGCGGTCAGATGGCTTTCCGGGTGGCCGGGGGTGAGGCTGCCCCACTGGCGGAACTGCTTAAGATCGTCGAGCGAGAGCTCGTAGCCGGTGAGGTGCAGCAACGCGTACAGCAGCATCGAGCCGTGACCCGCCGACAGGATGAAGCGATCGCGATTCATCCAGTGCGGGTTCGTCGGCGAGTGCGCGAGATGGCGCGTCCAGAGGACGTAGGCCATGGCCGCGGCACCCATCGGCAGCCCCGGATGGCCGGAGTTCGCCTTCTGGACGGCGTCGGCAGCGAGGAAGCGGATCGTGTTGATCGACAGGTCGTCGAGTCGCGATTGCCCGTCGGTTGCTGGTGTACCCACCCCGAGACCTCCGTCGCTACGGGGTCGACCCGACGTCGAACCCCCAGCCCTGAGGTTGTATGGCGCGCGTCGACCCCAGGGCAAGACCTTGCCCGGCTACCGGCATTTCCGGCATAGGGTCCGGCGCGTCATGCCATCCGTCGAGCGGCTCCTCGCGCCCGGAGAACGGGTGGTCCTCCAGACCGGCCTGCACCCCTCGGTCCTCCTGGGCGCCGCGTCGACGGTGGCGTTCATCGGGCTGGTGGTGGGCCTGCTGATCGGGAACAACGACCTGCCGGCGTCGACCGACGCCCAGATCGT
Source organism: uncultured Binatia bacterium (SeqCode) (assembly GCA_964404165.1). GTDB lineage: Bacteria > Desulfobacterota > Binatia > DP-6 > DP-6 > DASYLJ01. The sequence continues at coordinate 201,797 of CAYOIZ010000004.1, forward strand.
GCTCGTCGGGGCCGCCGTGATGGCCCTGGCCCTGGCCCGCCCCGTCCTTCGCTGGCGGCGGACGACCTTCCTGGTCACCGATCAGCGGTTCCTCGCGCAGACGGGAGCCATTCGGGACGCGATACTCGCCGTGCCGCTCGACCGGGCCAATCCCGTGTCGGCCGAGCAGGGCCGACGCGGGTACGGCACCCTCACGGTGGCGGGCGCCGGGGGACGGGTCTGGCGGTTCGGACACGTCGTCGCGGCCGATGCGCTCGCCGAGGCGGCCCGTGCCCAGGGCCGCCGGCGCTGAGGGGGCCGGCTCAGGCTGCGGCGCGCGCACCGGCAGCGCCGCCCACGGGCAGGAGCACCGTGAACGTGCTGCCGCACCCCGGCGTGCTCTCGAGCCCGATGCGGCCGCCGAGGACCTCGAGCAGCCGGCGGACGATGTAGAGTCCGAGGCCCGTCCCCCCGAACCGCCGGCTGTCCGAGCTGTCCGCCTGACGGTACATCTCGAACACGATCGCCTGGTCCTCGGGCCGTATGCCGATCCCGGTGTCGGTGACACGCAGCCGGCAGGCACCGTCGACCAGCCGTGCATCGACCCGCACGCCGCCGGCGGGCGTGAACTTGAGCGCATTGCCGACGAGATTCTTGAGGACGATGCGGAGCTTGCGACGATCGGCGACGATCGTGAGCGTCTCCGGAACCTCCCAGGTCAGCGTCACGCCGGCGGCGCGGGGTACGGCGGCGAACTCGCCGGCGATCTCGTCGAACAGCGCGCGGAGCGGAACCGGCCGTTCGTCGACGTGCTGCTGGCCGTTCTCGAGTCGTCCGAGATCGAGGGTGGCGTCGATCAGGTCGAGGAGCTCGCGTGACGCGCGCTGCACGGCCGAGAGGGCATGGGCGGTCTCGGGGTCGGGTGGCAGCGACTCGGAGAGTATCTGGGCGTAGCCCGTGATGACGTTGAGCGGCGTTCGCAGCTCGTGGGACATGGTCGACACGAACTCCGACTTGAGGCGGCTGGCGCGTGCGGCGTCCTCGTAGAGCGCCGCGGCGGCGAGTGCGGTGTGTGCCTGGTCGGTGATGCCGAGGACGCCAAGGCGGTCCGCGCTGGTGAACGGCACGTCGTCATGACGAAGCCAGCTGAGCCATCCGGTGGGATCCGCGGCCGGTCCGAAGATCGCCGCGCACCCGCGCCGGAAGGCGAACGCCTCCATGACGGGCGTGATCACGTCGTCGTGCGCCGTGCCCGGGAACAGGCGCAGCTCCAGGCCCCCGAAGCCGGTACGGAAGGTGGCGGCGATGTGCTCCTCGATCGACACGCCGAGGAAGCTCTGGAGCACGGTGCCGTCGGTGCAGGCGACCATGCGGTGCACGCCGTCCACCTCGTCGCGCACGACCAGCGTGACGACGTCGGCGGGGATGAGCCGTCGCGCGTGCTCCACCAACCGCGGCGCGATCGCGTCGACCGTGAGCGTGCTGCGCAGGTCGCGCCCGATGTCGAGCAGGTGGCGACGTTGGACGGCGAGCGCGTGCACCCGCCGCCGGTCGGCGAATGCCTGACGGCGCGATCGCTCGAGCACCCACGCCCCGATCACCGACATCGCGGCGCCGATCGTGATGCTGAGCACGGCGTTCGAAGTGCGCATCCCGCCGACACCGAAGTGCGGCCATGCCCAGGCCAGGTACCCGCCGGTCGCGATGGCCGAGAAGGTGGCCTGCGGCCCCACGCCCCATGGATAGAGCAGGGTGGAGCCCACGAGCATCGCGGCGATCGTTCCCGAGAGCACGTCGACGTCGCCCGGGGAGAGGGAGAGGAGGTAGAGGAGGCCGCCGAAGACGGCGAGGTTGAAGAGGAGCACCACCAGCCGGGCATGGGGCACGATGCGCACCGAGCGCGACACGCGCCCCGCGATCAGGTGGGCGACACCGATCGCGGCGAGGCCACCCAGTCGCTCCGGCAGGCGGTCGGGTGCCACGAAGAGGTTCAGGACGGCGCCACCGACGACGAAGGGCAGCGCCAGGCGGGTCACCAGGCGGAGACGGCCCCGAACGCTCCACTGTCGGAGCCGCGTATATCCCGACCGTGACGGAGCGGCATTTCTGTAACGCTTCGGCGACGCAGTCTCCTTGCCCGAGGCCCGCAACGGCCCCGCGGAGGAGCCAATGCAAGGGCGGTGCCCAGGCGCGGCGCGTCAGCCGGCGACCGGCGGCAGCTCGCGGATCACGAACCGGCCGCCGTGGACGATCTCGAGCGAGAAGGTGTCGCTCCGGGCGTCGTCGGTGGCGTCGATCACGAAGCGGTCGCGATGCAGGTAGCGCGCATGCTCCGGGTGCGCGAATACCGGCACCCCGCCGGCGTCACCGAGTCGCACGTCGAACCCGTCGAGCACCGTCGAGGCCGCGCACAGGACGGGATTGGTGCCGCCGCAGCAGCCACCACTGATCAGAAACGCGAGCGGCTCGGACGAAGCGTCCTGGACCCGCGTGAGGAGCCGTCCGGCCCTCGGGGTCATGCCTTCGCAACCGGCCATGCGTCGAACGGAGACGAACACGCCGCGGCATGGAGGGCCCTCGACCAATGGAGCGGGCCTCCCATGCCGCGGTGCGCCGAGGCCCTCAGGCCCGCTTGCGTTTCTCGGCCTTGCCGCCGGCCTCGCGAGAGAGCTTCTCCTCGAGTGCCTTGACGACGAAATCCATGACGGACACGTCCGACTTGACGCAGTGAAGCTTCAGCTCCCGGTGCAGATGCTTCGGAATCCGCGTGGCGAGCTGGACCCAGACTTCCCCTTCACTTGCCATAATGCTCCTTTCCTCCGGCGCGTTTGAGATGCGCGCATACTTTTCTAACGTGACATCGTGACCTGTGCAATACGTTTTTGAGTGTGGATCCAGATGTCGACCCCCACCCCCTAGTCGGGGATGACTGAGCGTCGCGGGCGTCGTTCGGGCGGCCGGGCGGCGTTTGCAGCAGCCGCTGCGAGGGGGTCGTGGCGGCGGCGGTGAACCGCATGCATGCTATCTAGTCACGCATCGGTGCGGAGGAACTGCGCGATGCCTTCGATCAGCGCGTCGGTGAGGTGGTCCTGGTGGACGGGATCACGGAGGCGGCTCGCGTCGCCCGCATGGGTCAGGTAGCCGAGCTCGACGAGCACGCCGGGCGCCGGATTGCGTGTGAGGACCGCGAACCGGCCGGGTCGCGGATGTCCGCGAACGTCACCGATGCGGCTGCGCAACGCCTGCGCGATCGTCTTCGCGAAGCGGCCGGCCCGTGGGCTCGGCTGGACGCTGTCCGTCGTGCGCAGGATGTCGCCCCCGTAGAAGATCTCGAAGCCGCGAGGGCGTGGGTCGGTGCTGGCGTTGGCGTGCAGCGACAGGAAGAGCATCGGCGGTCCGTCGACCGGTGGCAGGCGCTCGCCGAGCGGAACGAACGAATCGTCCCAGCGCGTGAGCACGGCCGTGACCGGGAGCCGGAGCGCGAGTTTCTCGACGAGCTGACGGGCGATGGCGAGGGTGAGGTCCTTCTCGAGCACGCCGCCGATGCCCGCCGCGCCCGGATCGCGACCGCCGTGGCCGGCGTCGACGATGACCATGAGGCGAGGCCCGCCGACCTCGGGTCGGCGCGCGAGCGGTGGGGGAGCCGTGGTGGTGGTACTGCTCGACGTGCTGGTCGTGGACGGGGACGTCGAGGTGGTGGTCGTGCTGCTGGTGGTCGACGACGAGCTGGTCGAGCTGGTCGACGACGTCGTCGATGGGGGTGTCGTGGTGGTGCTGGTGGAGGTGCTGGTGCTGCTCGACGTGGTGCTGCTGGTGCTGGTCGTCGTCGGGCTCGACGAGGTCGTGGTGGTGCTCGCGCGGACGGTGCTGGTGGTCGTGCTGCTCGTCGTGGTCGTGGCGCGGACCGTCGTCGGCGGTGGGGACGGTGCCTCGTCGCCGAGCGCAATCGTGACGGTGCTCCCGCGCAGCCGTACGGTGGACGGCGCCGCGTCGCCCAGATCGAGGACGATGCGGAGGGTCGTGGGCGTGAACTGTCCGGTGCGGACGCGGAGCAGGAGGCCGCCCGCGCCCTCGAGCACGCGCGGCGCCGACCGCCCGAGGACCGCGCCCTCGAAATCGAGGACGATGCGTTCCGGGGTCGCGCCGTCGGCGGCGAGCGGATGCGCGACCGGTCGCCCGGGTGGAGCGGAGAATCGAAGTCGCACGACGGGTGCCGTGCCACCTGCGATGTCGATCTGCTCGAGTGCCGGCGATGCCGCGAGCGCCGGCACGGCGCCGAGCAGCACCAGCACCCCCACCCACCGCATGTTCCGGGTCTATGCAATGGCGGTGCGACTGTCCAGCTGCAGCGAACGTAACTTCCCTTCACAGTGCGACGTTGGTATAGCGCGCCCACGGTTCCAGAAGGGCAGCAACGGCGCGCAGCGGCGCGCAAGGAGGCGATCAAATGAAGTTCGGGATCCTGTTGCTCGGGGGGGCCCTGGTCGTGGCGAGTGCCACGCTCGCGTCCGCCGAAGGTGTGAACTGCAAGCAGGTGAAGAAGTACCTCGATACGGGTCGTTCGGTGAAGGACGTCGCCGAGACGATGGTCGTCAGCGAGGCCGACGTGAAGAACTGTCAGGAGCAGGCCGGGGGTGAGGCGCCGAAGGGCGATGCTCCCGCTGCTGACGCGGCAGGGCACGAAGGGCACTGATCGTCAGTCGTTCCAGCGGTCGGCTTCGGTGACGTCCCGGACGCAGGACGGCGTCACCGGCGCCGAGGCCGACCGTCGCTGGATGCACGAAGCGCTCGCCGAGGCCCGTGCCGCCGGCGCACGTGGCGAGGTTCCCATCGGAGCCGTCGTCGTCCGCGACGGTGCCGCGCTGGGGCGGGGCGGTAACGCCACCATCGGCGCCTGCGATCCCAGCGCCCACGCCGAGATCGTGGCGTTGCGCGAGGCGGCACGTCGCGCTGGCAACCACCGTCTGCCCGACGTCGCGCTCTACGTGACCGTCGAGCCGTGCGCGATGTGCCTCGGCGCGGCGCTGCAGGCGCGCATCGCGCGATTGGTCTTCGGGTGCGTCGATCCCAAGGCCGGTGCCGCCGGATCGCTGTTCGACCTCGCCGCCGATCCGCGCCTGAATCATCGCATCGCCGTCACCGCGGGGGTGGAGGCGGACGCCGCTCGGGAGCTCTTGCAGGCGTTCTTCCGGGCCCGCCGCTGACGATGCCCGTGCGCGTCGACTGCCAGCGGGTCGTGTGCTAGGAGCCTCCGCTCCTGGAGAGGTGCGTGAGCCCGGTTGAAACGACACGACTCGAAATCGTGCATGCCGAAAGGCATCGGGGGTTCGAATCCCCCCCTCTCCGTTCTTCCGATCCCCGGATCGGTTCCTTTGCTTGCCCGGTGGTGAGAGTTCTGCGACGGTGACCGTCGGGGAGAGGTGTCCGAGTGGCCGATGGAGCACGCTTGGAAAGCGTGTGTACCTTCACGGGTACCGAGGGTTCGAATCCCTCCCTCTCCGCTCACCTTGCGCCTCTGCCCGATCGCCGCTAGTTTCTGCCGATCGCTCGGGCATCGGGCGGTGGTGGCTAGGTCCTGCGCAAGGCGGCGTCGCGAACCCCGCCAGGTCCGGAAGGAAGCAACGGTACCGAATGTCCCCCTGTGCCGCAGGGCACCCTAGCCATCATCGCCGGATGCCTCGCGGATGACGTATCAGGTGCTCGCACGGCGGCTCCGGCCGCAGCGTTTCGGCGACGTGATCGGGCAAGAGCACGTCACGCGCACCCTGCAGGCCGCCATCGCCGCAGGCCGCGTGGCGCATGCGTTCCTGCTGACGGGCCCGCGCGGCGTCGGCAAGACGACCACCGCGCGTATCCTCGCCAAGGCGCTCAACTGCGAGGCCGGCACCACCGGCGAGCCGTGCAACGCATGCTCGACCTGTCAGGAGGTCTCGGACGGCATCGCGTTCGACGTGCTCGAGATCGACGGCGCGTCGCACACGCAGGTCGACAAGATGCGCGATCTCATGGAGACGGTCGCGCATCGTCCGATCAAGAGCCGCTACAAGATCTACATCATCGACGAGGTGCACATGCTCTCGTCGCACTCGTTCAACGCGCTCCTGAAGACGCTCGAAGAGCCGCCCTCGCACGTCAAGTTCATCTTCGCGACCACCGACCCGCACAAGGTGCTGGCGACGGTCGTGTCCCGCTGCCAGCGGTTCGATCTGCGCCGCATCGGCCTCGCAGAGCTGACCACGCACCTGCGGCGGATCGTCGCCGACGAAGGTCTCGCGCTCGCCGACGACGCCGTCGCCCTGGTGGCGCGTGAAGCCGAAGGCAGCCTGCGTGACGCGCAGTCGTTGCTCGAGCAGGTGCTCACCGCGGCCGGCACGGGGGCCGATGCGACCGCGGTGCGCGCCGTCCTCGGCGCCGCCGATCGGCGGCTGGTCGGCGCCGTCGCCGATGCCATCATCGCCGGTGATGCCGCCGGCTGCCTGCGCCAGCTCGCCGCGCTCTACGAGCACGGGTACGACGCGCAGCGCTTCTGCCGCGACCTGCTCGAGCATTTCCGGCACCTCGCGGTGCTCGCGGCAACCAATGATCGCTCGCTGGTGGCGGAGCTTCCGGAGGCCGAGGTCGTGACGCTCACGGCGCAGGCCGCGCGGCGATCGGCCGACGACCTGCAGCGGCTCTTCGCCCTGCTGCTCGAAGCCGACGAGGCGCTCGCACTGCCCGCACGCACCGTCGATCCGCAGCTCGTGCTCGAGATGCGCGTGCTGCGCCTGGCCACGTTGCCGCCGCTGCTGCCCGTGGCCGAGATCCTGGCGCGACTCGACGCGCTCGCCGCCGGACAACCCGTCCCGACACGGACCGCCGCCACGCCGAACCGGGCGCCGGTGCGCGCGACGCCCGCGGTTCCCGTCGCCGACGGCGAGCTGTGGGACCGACTGCTCGCACGCGTCCGCCAGGATCGCATCGCGCTCTACATGGCACTGGCCAGCGGCCGTCCGCTCGGTGTGCAGGGGGACGTCCTCCGCATCGGTATCGAGAGCGAGGCCATGCGCCGGGAGCTCGCCACGCGCGAGAACCTCGATCGCATCCAGGCGATCGCCGGTGAGCTGGCGGGACGCGCGCTGCGCGTCGAGGTCGGCCCGGTGCCGGCCGAGCACGCGGCCGACACGCCGCTCGCCCAGGCGCGTCGTCGCACCGAGGAGACGCTCGCCGACCCGCTCGTGCAGGCGGCGGTCGAGATCTTCGGTGCCGAAGTCCGGGGCGTGCGCGATCGACGGCCCTGAGATAGACGACGGCACATGGGCAAGGGATTCGACATCGGAGGTCTGCTCAAGCAGGCGCAGCAGCTGCAGGAGCGGCTGTCGTCGGTGCAGGAGGAGATCCGCACGCGGACGGCCGAAGGCAGCGCCGGCGGCGGCATGGTGACGGCGGTCGTCAACGGCAAGCTCGAGGTCATGTCCGTGCGCATCGATCCGTCGCTGCTCGCCACGCCCGACGTCGAGATGCTGCAGGATCTCGTGGTGGCGGCGGTGAACGGCGGCATCCGGGCCGCGCAGCAGATGATGGCCGAGGAGATGTCGAAGGTCACCGGCGGCCTCAAGATTCCCGGTCTCGGCTGACGCGGCATGGGCCAGACCCCGTCGATGGCGCGGCTGATCCAGCAGCTGACGCGACTGCCGGGCATCGGCGAGAAGACGGCCGCGCGTCTCGCCTTCCACGTGCTGCGCGCCGACCGCGAGTACGCCGAGGCCCTCGCGCAGGCGCTCGTCGCCGTCAAGAACGAGACCCGACTGTGCTCGGTGTGTTTCGCGCTCACCGAGGTCGATCCGTGTCCGCTCTGCCGCGATCCCCGTCGCAACGACGAGGTCATCTGCGTCGTCGAAGAGCCAGCCGACCTGCTCGCCGTCGACCGCGTGCGCGAGTTCCGCGGTCGCTACCACGTCCTGCACGGCACGCTGGCGCCGCTCGACGGCATCGGGCCCGACGAGCTCAAGATACAGCCCTTGCTGTTGCGCCTGCGCGACGGGGCCGTTCGCGAGGTCATCGTCGCGACCAACCCCACCGCCGAGGGCGAGGCCACCGCGCTCTATCTCGCCAAGCTCCTGAAGCCGCTCGGGGTGCGCGTCACCCGCATCGCCCACGGCCTGCCGATGGGTGCCGATCTCGAGTACGCCGACGTCATGACGGTCGGTCGGGCGCTCGAGGGTCGTCGCGAGATGTGAGCTTTGGGAAGGCCCGGGACTGGACTGACCGCCGAGCCCTCGTGTATAGACGCCGCATTCCTCGGTAGCTCAGTTGGTAGAGCAATCGGCTGTGAGAAAACGCAGCCTCACCGGGAAACTGGTGAGTGAAAAGCGGGTGAATTCAGGGAAGCCTAAGTGCGGCGACAGCATACGGTAATCCTGAGCCAAGCCCTCCGAGAGCATCTGGGCGGAGGGAAGGTGCAGAGACTAGGGAGTGACGGAAGAATAATCTCCCCACGAGCGCCCGCCACCTACAG
>CAYOIZ010000005.1:0-197856 GCA_964404165.1 uncultured Binatia bacterium (SeqCode)
GGGCGTCGGAGTCGAGGGGGGATTCTTTCAATGGGCTCTCGAGGACGTTGGGGAGGTGGGGGCGTTTCTTCGTGTCGGGGAGGGGGGCTTCGGCGGGCTCCACCACGATGGGCGGTGCTTCGGCGTCGGGGTCGAAGTTGGGGCGGTCTTCGGGCAGGGTGTCGTCGTCGGCATCGGGGTCGTCGGCGTACGGGTCGTCGGGCTCTACCAGATCGTCGGGCTCCTCCTCGGGATCGACGGCCTCGAGCTGGACGTCGTCGTCGATCTTCTTCAGGCGACGCGCGTGACCGCCCGACGGCGGGTTCACCTCGGACGAGTCGTCGTCGCTGCCACCCGGGGCATGCGGAGCGTCCATCTTCAATCGATTCTCGTGACCACCCGACGGCGACTTCACCGCGGACGAGTCGTCGTCGCAGGCGTCCGGGGCAGCGTGCGCGTGGGGCGGCAGCAGCAGAAGCGACAGCATCAGCGCAGCGAGCGTTCGCATCTCCTCTGCGGGTACCAGCGGCGGTCGTGCATGTCCACACGATCGGCAGCGCTGCGCGACACTCGCCGCGAAGCGCAGGGCGCGTGCGACCCACACCGCCATGCCGGATGCGGCGAGTCACGCTCGCGGGAGCCGGCGATACGCACGGCCGACGCCGTCGCAGCCCGCAGGCTGGGGAGTGATCGAAGCACCGAGGGCAGCGGACTATCCGGTGCGACGCCGTGCCAGACGCCGCCGCAGGTGGGTGGCACGCGTGGGACACCGCGGCATGGCGGCGGCACGCATCTTGGACTCGTCCCCCGCCGTGACCGAACAGGACATCGATTGGGGAACCGCCGTCGTCGTCGATCCGCGCGAGCTGCAGCGCCTGCGCACCGACGTCGATCGACTCCGCCGCAAGGGCCGCCGCCGCGCCTGGGCCGCCTGCGCCTTCACCGCGACCACCGTGGTCGCGGCACTGTACGGCTACCGCACCACCGCGGCGCTCGCGACGACGGGTGAGGAGGTGGCCGAGTGCCGCGCCACCGTCGAGCCCACGCAGACGGCCCTCACCGCCCTCGCCCGCAGCCACGAATCCATCCTGTCCGCCACGCAGGAAGCCCCGTCGATGGGCACCAAGTCGTGGGGCCGTCGCTTCACCGTGACGAAGTACGTCCCGATGCACCCCGACTATGGCAAGTTCAACGACGGCTTCACCGCCACCATGACGAAGGCCGACCCGAAGAACCGCATCGTCGCCGTCGACCCGAAGCTCATCCCGTACGGCTCGTGGGTGTGGGTCGAGGAGCTCGGCTGGTATCGCGCCGAGGACTGCGGCGGCGCCATCAAGGGCTTCCGACTCGACCTGCTCACGGCCACCGAGAAGGAGGCGTTCCAGTTCGGAAAGCAGGACCGCTTCGTCATCGTGGTGCCGCCCGCCGACGCCTGACCCTGTGGCTTCATTGCGCGGACGGTCCGTGCTACCCCTGCGCGCATGGTCGAACCAGCCGCTCGTGAGCGTGGCAACGCCGTCATCGCGGTGCTCGTCGCCATCGCGCTGGTGGTGCTGATCGGGCCGATCGTCCTGCACTTCACGCAGAAGCGGCACGACCAGCTGCCGCTCGCCGTGCTCGCGGACTATCCCCCCGATCGCCCCACCGTGCCGGGCGAGGTGCTCGCCTCGACGCTCGCCGCCGTCATGGATCACGAGCTCGGCAGCGCATCCGGCTGGCGTCCGAACGACTTCGTGCTCTGGGGGCCCACGCTCTGGGCCGACAACAACGCGAACCGCCAGCTCGGCATCCTGCAGGTCGAGCGCGAGACCATCCGCGTGCTGCGCGACCACCTCACCAAGGTGTCGTCGACCGAGTTCGATCCGAATCTGCAGGAAGCCTACACCCGGCTGCAGAACGATCCCGAGAAGCTCTGGCTGCCGTCGGCGGAGGGCAGCTACTCGAAGGCCACCGAGGCGCTGCGCCAGTATGTCGCCGGACTGCGCACCACGCCGCCCACGTCGAAGCCCATCCAGCGCCGCAACGTCGAGCTCATCCGTCTCTTCCAGACCTGGTCGGACATCCTCGGCGACGCGCACGAGAAGCTCTTCCGCAACGACGTGCCGATGTGGAAGACCGACGACTACTATTACCACGCCCAGGGTGTCGCCTACGCGATGCACCATCTGCTGCTCGCCATCCAGCGCGAGTACCAGACCGACCTCGAGGGCCGCCCCACGCTGTCGCAGCTGGTGACCGAGGTGGCTGCGGTGCTCGGCGTGGCCGGCACGATGAAGCCCGTCGTCGTGCTCGACGGCAGCGTCACCGGCGTCACCGCGAACCATCGTCGCAACCTCGACGGCTACATCGTCGACGCGCGGCAGAAGATGTACTCGATCCGCGAGGAGCTCGAGAAGTAACCGCACGGGCGCGTCGTGATGCGATCGCTCGCGGCCGTGTTGCTGGTGGCGCTCGGCCTGGCGCAGATGACGGGCGAGCTGCTCGGCGTGCCGCCGCTGCGCGACCTCGCCGCCGCCACCGCGGCGTCGCCCGCGCCGAAGGCGTTCTCGGCGGTGGACGGCTACGAGGCGTACTCGACCCGCGTCGTGGTCGAGTGGATGGACACGGACGGCGCCGCGCACGCGCTGACGCTCGTGCCCGATGTCTACGCGCGGCTGCACGGCCCCTCCGATCGTCGCAACGCGTACGGGGCCGTGGTGGCGGACGGACCGGTGCTGGCGTCGCAGCCGGCGACCCGTCCGCTGCTCGACGCCGTGGCACGCCACGCACTCTGCGGCGACGCGCCGCTGCTGGCCGAGCTGGGGATCGATCCGGCCCGCGTGACGCGCGTCCGGCTGCGCCTGTCGCCCCGCCCCGGTCTCCCGTCGATCGCGATGCCGCTCGTGCTGGAGCCGTCGTGTCCGTGAGGAACGGCTGGACGGGAGGGCAGTACAGCGTGCTGCGCGCCGTGCTCGGGTGCTGGCTCGCGGTGCACTTCCTGCGGCTGCTGCCGTGGGGTGCTGCGCTGTTCTCGCGCGACGGCATGCTGCCGTCACCGGCGCTGAGCCCGCTCTACCCGCTGTTTCCGAACGTGCTCTTCGTGTGGGACGCGCCGGCCGTCGTGACGGCGTTGCTGTGCGTCGCGGCGGTGCTGAGCCTGTTGCTCGCGATGGGGCTCCGGGATCGCGTCGCCGCGGTGGCCCTCTGGTACGTGTGGGCCTGTCTCTTCACGCGCAACCCGCTGATCGCGAATCCGGGGCTGCCCGTCGTCGGCTGGCTGCTGCTGGCGCACGCCACGCTGCCGCCGGCACCGTACGGCTCGTGGACGGCGCGCGGCAACGACGACCCGGGGAGCGGTTGGCGCATGCCCGACGCGATCCACGCCGCGGCGTGGATCGTCATGGCGGTGGGCTACTCGTACAGCGGGTGGACGAAGCTCGTGAGCCCGTCGTGGGTCGACGGCTCGGCGCTCGCCTGGGTGCTGGAGCATCCGCTGGCGCGACCGACGACGCTGCGCACGCTGCTGCTGTCGCTGCCGGCCCCGCTGCTCGCCGTGGCGACGTGGGGAGCGCTCGCGCTCGAGCTGCTGTTCGCGCCGCTGGCGCTGGTGCGTCCGCTGCGACGCTGGCTGTGGCTCGCGATGCTGCTGATGCACATGGCCCTGCTGGCATTGGTCGATTGCGACGACCTGACGCTCGGCATGCTCGTGCTGCAGGGGTTCACGTTCGACCCGACCTGGATTCCGCCCCGGCGCGCGGGCGCCCCGTCGATCGTCTTCTACGACGGCTCGTGCGGCCTGTGTCACCGCGCGGTGCGGTTCCTGCTGGCGGAGGATCGCAACGGCACGGTGTTCCGGTTCGCACCCCTCGACAGCGACACGTTCCACGCCGCCGTGCCCGAGTCGGCACGTGCGACGCTGCCGGACAGCATCGTCATGCTCGGAGCCGACGGGACGCTGCGGGTGCGGTCGGCGGCCATCCTCGCCATCGGGGCCCAGCTCGGTGGACTGTGGCGCGTGCTGGCGACGGTCGTCGGCGTGCTCCCGCGGGCGCTGCTCGACGTGGCGTACGACGCCGTGGCACGGGTGCGGCGGCAGGTGTTCACGCGGCCGAAGACCGCGTGCCCGCTCCTGCCGCCGCACCTGCGCGCACGATTCGTCTAGCGAGCGCAGCGGAAGCCGACGGTGCCGTTGGGGCCCGACGGCGGATTGGAGGCGAGGATCGCGAGCGGGCCGGCCTGCGGTCCGCTGACGAAGCTGCCGCCGCGCAGCAGCGCGGCGGGTTCACCAGCCGTGGCCGCACCGGCGAAGCACTGGTCGTCCGACGTCGGGCTCACGCCGGGGCTCCAGGTGCCGCACGCCGTCGACCGCGGCACCCAGTCCGCCACCCACTCGTTGAGATTCCCCACCATGTCGAACGCTCCACGCGCCGACACGCAGGCCGTGCGACTTCCGGCGGGGACGGTGTCGAACTCGCTCGCCGTGTTGCAGCTGGTCGTCCCGTCGTCCTCGCCCGGGTCCGGCGTCCCCGCCACCGCGGCCTGCCACTCGGCGCTCGTCGGCAGTCGCTTGCGCGCGTTCTCGCAGGCCGCCTGCGCCTGGAACCAGGTGAGCTTCGCCGACGGGGTCACACCCGGCACGCTCACCGCATAGACGTCGTCGGCGCAGGTCTGCCCACCGTCGGCGCACGGCGCGTAGTCGTCGACGTTGCGGATACCGAGCCGCACGGCACCGGCGGCCTCCAACAGCTCCACCGTCGCCGTCCCCTGCTGTATCCGCTTCACGACGCTGCGGTTCGCGCCCAGCGGATTCGGCACCCGCCACACGCTCGCCTCGTACCGGTCCATGCAGACGGTGCCCGCCACCACCGCGTCGACCGGGCACCTCGTGAGGGGGCCGATCGGCGGCCCCGCAGCTCCGGCCGCACCTGCCAGCAGCAGCGCCACCGCCGCCGCGATTCGGTTCGCCATGGATCGCATGATTCTCTCTCCTCGATGTTCTGCGCGTCGTGACGGTGCGCGGATGTCGTTTCAGGTCCGCGTCGTCTCGCCGTCGAATCGCGTGACCGCGACGCCGGCGAACGCTTCTGATGATCTCGCGGGGGTCCTCTCGATTGCTCCCGACGCCGGGAGGCACGCGGCGTCGCGGTGGAGCCGCTACCTATCGGGTAGCGGCCCGCTACCCGTTGGCGCGCGCGGTGCGTGACGGGTGCGGAACCTCAAGGCATCGTTCGAGAGCCCTACGCGCGAGGGACTCCACCGGATGCAGCGGCATGACGAAACGCGGCACGGCGAGGCCGCAGACTGCCGCCGGACAGCGCCGAGGCCGAACCGGCGTCAGTGCGCGTTCGGAGCGATGCTCAGGGCGCCGACTGCGGCACGGCGCGCAACACGACGGTCGCGTCGGACATCGTGGCGATCTGCACCACGAACGTCGCCCCCGACTGTGCCGGAATGACCCACACCTGCGACGCCCGCCCCGCCGACGCATTGAACCCCGACGCCGGCACCGTCGCGAAGTCGTCGTACCGATAGAGGTTGTACGCCACGCTCTGATCGGGGATCGACACGGTCGCGGTCAGCGTCATCGGTACCGGGGCGGGCGGAACGTCCGTCCCGTTCGTGAGCTCGGGCTCGCCGTCCAGGTCGGACGTCAGGCGCACCGGGATGGTCACCCCGTCGAGATCGACGACTCCCGTGACGGCGACCCCGTAGTTCTCGGGCCGGTTCCGGAGCGAGTAGACGGGCCCGTCGCGACGATTCGCCGCGGCGCGTGTCTTCGGAAAGTCGCGCAGCCGGTAGCTGAACAGCAGCGGATAGGCCGGCGGCTCGCCGACCGGTCCATAGAGCCCGTTGTCGCTCAGGGTGATCACGTCGGACGGCCGGGACCGACCCGCACCGTCCTCGAGGTCCGCATTCGACCCGAACGACAGGATCGGCACGATGTGGTCGTACGTGGAGAAGCCCGGGAGCGACTCCTCGAGGGCGCGGACGTTGTTGTAGACGCCGATGATCACGACGTGGCCCCGCACGACGTTGCTCTTGATCCACGACAGGAACTCAGGGACGGCGCGCTGCGTCTGCCGGTAGAAGGGCACCGCGTCGAGGCGCATCCGGTCGGCGGCGGCCATCTCGTTGACCCCGAGGAGGAGCTGGCTGTCCTCGTTCGACTGCGGCACGCCGGGCGACGCCAGGCTGCGCGCGGTGAACTGCGAGCAGTACTGGCCGAAGTACATCCCCGCGCTGATGAAGCTCGTCTCGCCGCAGTAGCCGTCGTTCGCGTTCCACTGCCGCCGCGGCGCGATGTCGATCGTCTGCGCGAACCGCGTCGGGATCGGCGACCCCTCGCGTGCCTGCGCAACCGCCGCACCCACGAGGAGACACGTCAGGATCCACCGCCCCGTACACCTCATCCATCGACCTCCACGGGACCACTGTCGCCCGCCGAGCCGTCAGACAAAAGCCTCAGGGCACCCCGTCAGGAATGGCCAGGAACAGCCGGATCGCCGTCAGGAGGCCCCCCGCGACGAACAGGGCCGAGAACGCCACCGCGCCGTACATCGACCCCGGGATGGTGGTGTCGACGACGGCGTCGGTCGGGTCCGACGGCGAGTAGCGCACGACGAGCGAGCTCCCGGGCTTGTACCGCCGGCGATTGGCCCAGGCGAGATCGAAGAACGTCATGCGGGTACCCACGTACTCGTTGCCGTCGACCGTGTAGCGGTACTCGATACGGACGCTGCGGTTCTCGCCGTCGGAGACGCCTTCCTCCCGCTCGACCTGCGCGCGGACGACGGTGCCCTGCACCTGCGGCCACGATCGCGCCTGCCGCGCCCGGTGCACCGGCCATCCGAAGAAGGCCAGGCCGGCGAGACCGGCACCCGTCACCGCCAGGACGTCCTTCGGCGTGTTCATGCCATTCCCTCCAGATCATACGAGCCGGAGCCTCGCCATGCTGGCGAGGTCGCCCCATAGCAAAGCCGCATTGCAGCTTTACCGTGCCCTAGTCGCGTGGTAGCGGCCCCCGTCACGACCAGGTCGGGAGGGGGATCGCATGATCGAGCAGTCGTCCCGTCGGGCAGTCATCGTCACCGCACTGTTCCTTGCGGTGACCTCCTCCGCCGCCACGGCCGGCGGACACCCGTCGCCGCAGCTCGTCGTTCGCTATGCCGCGGGGGCAGACGCACGGCTCGCCGGCAGCACCCTCGACGACCTGCATCGTCGCTTCGGTGTCAGCGCGTCGACACCCCTCGTGGACGGCCTGCCCGCGAGCCGGAGCGCACGCGCCGCCGCCTGGACGCAGCGCCGTGCCCGGATCCGCGCCCGTTTTCCCGAGCGCGCCGCACGCCGTCCGGCGCATGCCGCCTCGATCGACCTGTCGGCCGTGCACGTCCTCGACCTCGCCCCGGGCACGGACGTCGCCGCCGCCGCCACGGCCTTCGCGCGGGATCCGGGCGTCGTATGGGCCGAACCCGTGGGCGAGCGCAGCGCCAGCTACGTGCCGAACGACCCCTATCTCGCGAGCGGCGGGCTCTGGGGGCTCACGACGATCGGCGCGCCGGCGGCGTGGGACACCGCCAAGGGCCAGGGGATCGTCGTCGCCGTCGTCGACACCGGCATCAAGGCGACGCACAAGGACCTGGCGGCCAACATGTGGCGCAATCCGGGCGAGATCCCGCGCAACCGCATCGACGACGACGGCAACGGCTTCGTCGACGACGTCGGCGGCTGGGACTTCGTCAAGCGCACCGCGAAGGTGAAGGACAAGCACGGGCACGGCACGCACGTCGCCGGCACGGTGGCCGCGGTGGGCGACGACGCCCTCGGCGTGCTCGGGGTGGCCTACCGCGCGACGGTGATGGACGTGCGCGGGCTCGACGAACGCGGCAACGGGCGCACCACCGACCTGGCACGAGCCATCGAGTACGCGGCGGCGAACGGCGCCGACGTCATCAACTGCAGCTGGGGCGGCTTCGGGATCAGCGACGCCATCGCCGACGCCGTCATCGCCGCCACCGACCTGGGCGCCGTCGTCGTCTTCGCGGCCGGGAACGAGGGCACCACGGGCAACGCGCTGGGGGAAGCCAACCTGCCCCAGGTGATCGCCGTCGCCGCGAGCACGCAGACCGACGCCGTCGCGGGCTTCTCCAACTTCGGCGACGCCATCTCGGTGGCGGCACCGGGCGTCGACATCCTCTCGACCCGCGGCGCGGCGCGTGTCGGCGGCCTCAAGGTGGGGAGTCGCTACGTGCGCCTCTCGGGCACCAGCATGGCGGCACCGCACGTCGCCGGCCTGGCGGCGCTGCTGCTCGCGAACGATCCGACGCTCACGACGGAGGAGGTGCGCTGGCACCTCGAGCTGAACGCGCATCAGCCGGGCTACCCGGGCTTCGAGGGCGCGCCGTGGAACCCGCACTTCGGGTGGGGACGGATCGACGCCGCCCGCGCCTTCGACCCACCACCGGTCACGACGCGCCTGCACCTCGACGCCGAGGACGTCCACGCCTTCGCCGGGGCCGTGACGCCCGACCTGGCCTCGCTGCGCGTGCGCTTCACCAGCACCACACCCGTCGCCTGGACGTCCAACGGCTCGGGAGGGATCGTGCCGTCCGACGGTGCAGGCAACGGTGACGCCGACCTCACGCTCGCCGTCGATGCGACCGGGGCCAGCCCCGGCACCGTGCTCGGCACGACGGGCGTGTCGGCGACGGCGGCGAGCGACGGCGGCGCGCAGCGCGACCTGCGCATCCACCTGCACGAGGACGCACGCGTCGGCGGCCCCGTGCTGCTCACCGACGATTCGCACTCGCTCAACGACCCCCCGGCGATCGCGAGCAACGGCTCGACGCTCCTCGTGGTGTGGCCGCAGGACATCTTCCGGCTCGTCGCCATGACCGTCGCCGCCGACGGCACGGTGACCGGACCCTTCCCGCTGATCGACCTGCAGTGCCAGGGCGCCAACTGCTGGGAGTACTCCTCGAACGCGCTCGAGATCGCATCCGACGGCGACGGCTTCCTCCTCGCCTATCGCACGTTGATCGACGTGTGGGACCTCGGCTCGCGCGACACCCGCACCGAGCACATCCGCACGCTGCGGATCGACGCGGCGGGACAGCCCGTCGGGGCACCGGTCGACGTCGCGACGCAGGTGCAGTCGTTCTCGCACACGCAGAAGAACTACGACGCGTGGTTCGGCAACACGCGGGTGGCATGGGACGGCGCCGGATGGGCCGTGGCCTGGGGCGTCAACCGCGAGAACGGCAACCAGACCGACACCACCACGGCGTACCTGCGACGCCTCGCCGCGGACAACGTCCCGATCGGCACGGCGGTGCAGACGTATCCCACGCCGATCACCGCGAGCCAGCAGTTCGTCGTGCCCGACCTCGCCTGCGTCGCGCCGGGTGATTGCCTCGTCGCGTGGATCGAGTGGAACGGCGACACGCCCGACGGCGGCGGGCTCTTCGTGCGCAACGCGATGGGCGTGCGCGTGCTGAACGGCGTGGCGCAGCCACCGTCCCCCGGGCCGCTGCTCGCCAACGTCAACTACGACGACGTGCGCGGGCTGCGCGTGGCGGCGTCGACGACCGGCTACGGCCTGCTCGCGCTGCGCAACAGCTGCCCGACGTCGACGAGCACGTTCTGCGGCTTCGACCTCGTCGGTGGACGGGCGACGGCCACCGGCGCGCCGGTGGACACCGCCGGTGTCCGCCTGAACCAGCGTCCGGACGGCGACGCGGCGCGGGCGCGTCCCTTCGGGCTCGCGTTCGACGGCACCGACTTCGTCGCCGTGTTCATCGACCTGGAGGCGCAGGGTCCGTACGACTTCACGCGCTGGCCGCGTCCGCTCGAGACCGGCTTCCCCGTGTTCGCCGCGCGCTTCAGTCCGGCCGGCACGTTGCTCGACACCGACGAGCCCATCGGACGGCTCGTCCATCCCGGGCAGACGGCGATCGACGGACGGCTCGTCGCCGACGCCACCGGCGTGGTGGCGGTGTGGAAGGACCTGCGCCATCCGGGGCCGCTGCTGGCGCGGTCGTACTGGATGCAGCGCCTGTTCCCGCACTGACGGCGCTGCAGCACCGGAGTCCGTCCCACGGTGGCCCGATGATTGCTCGACACTGAGCGGGACCGCGCGCGCACCCGCGCGGGCGCGGCCATGGTGACGGAATTTGCGAATCCGTCCCGCCATCGTTCGCAGCGACGCGAAGGGATGTCGGGCCGGGGAGGCAGCATGCACACCAGCACGATTCGCCGGCAGGGACGCGCCACCACGGCGGAAACGTCGACGCCGCGATGACGTCGCCGGTGGCAACCGTTCGCGACCTGATGCTCCGCTTCACCGAGCGGACCGGCGTCGGCGCCGGCGGGTCGAGACGCTATCTCTGGACGGACGCCTTCGCGGTCTGCAATCTCCTCGGCCTGGCGCGGGCGACGGGCGACGCTCGCCAGACCGACGTCGCGCTCCGACTCGTCGACGAGGTGCATCACACGCTCGGCCGTCATCGCGCCGACGACGCGCGCCACGGCTGGATCAGCGGCCTCACCCCCGAGGAGGGGGAATCCCATCCGACCCGTGGCGGGCTGCGCATCGGCAAGCCGCTGCCCGAGCGCGGCCCCGCCGAGCCGCTCGACGAGCAGCGTGAGTGGGATCGCGACGGACAGTACTTCCACTACGCCACGAAGTGGATGCATGCGCTCGACCAGACGGCCGGCGCGCTGGGACAACCGCTGTTCAACGTGTGGGCCAGGGAGCTGGCCCATGCGGCACATCGCGGATTCACCTACGCGCTGCCGAGCGGGCGGGGCCGGCGGATGTACTGGAAGGTCAGCATCGATCTCTCACGACCGTTGGTCACGTCGATGGGGCAGCACGACCCCCTCGACGGCTTCCTCACGTGCGTCCAGCTCGAGGCCACCGCCACGGCGATGGGTGCACCGGGACCATCGCTGCGCGACGTGACGGCCGACTTCGCCGCGATGATCGACAGGGACGGGCTCGCGACCGCCGATCCGCTCGGCATCGGCGGCCTGCTCGTCGATGCGTACCGCGTCGAGCAGCTTCGACGGCGCGCGCCACTGGCCGATCGCGACGATCTGCTGGTCACGTTGCTCGACGCGGCCATCGCCGGACTTCGTGCGTGGATCGCGCAACGGGACATGGAGCGTCCCGCGCGCGAGCGTCTGGCGTTCCGGGAGCTCGGCCTGGCGATCGGCCTCGCCGCCGTGGAGCACCTCGATCGGGACGTCCGCCGGGCGGCGTCGAGCCAACCCACGTTGGCATCGCGCCTGTCCCCCCTGCTGCGGCTGGTGCCGCTCGGTGCCGAGATCACGTCGTTCTGGCAGAGACCCGGTTGTCACCAGACGGAGGCGTGGCAGGGGCACCAGGACATCAACGAGGTGATGCTGGCGACGGCGCTCCTGCCCGACGGCTTCCTGACGCTACAGGCGAGCGGCGGCTGAGCGCGCTCACCCCCGCCCCGAGGGCCGAGCGCTCGATGGACCGGGCCCTCCGGCATCGCCGACCCGGATCCACCCGCGATCGACCGCCACCGCCGCCAGCTCGGCACGCGATCGGATCGCGAGCTTCCCGTAGATCTGCTGGAGGTGGAAGTCGATCGTCTTCGGGCTGAGGAACAGCTCGGCGGCCGCTTCGCGGATGGTGTGCCCGCGCGCGATGACGCGCGCGACCCGCACCTCCTGGGACGTCAGCACGTCGGCACTGCGGGCACGGCGCGGGCCCCGTGACGCGCCCGCCGCCGCGAGCTCGACGGCCACACGCTCCGACCACGGCGTCGCACCGAGCCTCGCGAAGATCTCCTCGGCCTCGCGCAGGACGCGGCGCGCCTCGCCGCGGCGGCGCGCGCGGTGGAGACGGACGCCGTACGCGAGCAACGTCCGGGCGCGTTCGAACGGCATCGGGCGTGCGTCGTCGAGTGACAGCGCCGCGTCGAACTGCGTCGCGAAGTCCTCGTCGAGCCACCCCCGGCAGCGGGCCGCCATGGCCTGACCGGCGGCACCACCGGCGGATTCCGCCTCCGCAGTGAGCGCCACCGCCTGCCGGCGCGCGTCCTCCATCCGGCCGGCCATGACGTAGGCCTCGCACAGGTCCGCGCGCCACGGGACGATGGTCGGATGCAGGAGACCGTGCACCGCCGCCATCGCGTCCTCGAGTGGGGCGAGGCGCGCGATGGCCGCGTCGATCCGACCGAGCCCGAGCTCGAGCAGCCCCACGGCCGCGTGGGCGTACGGTGGGATCGAGCCGATGCCGCAGCGATCGGCGATCGCGAGCGCACGGTCCGCCAGGTCACGCGCGTCCTGCTCGAGCCCGCGCGCCGCCGCCAACCGGGCACGCATGACGAGACAGCGCACCAGCGTCTCGTCCGTGCGGCACTCCTCGCTGAGCGCCATCGCCTCGGCGTTCTCCCGCCAGGCCACGTCCCAGTCCCCCATGCGGTGGGCGGCATCGGCGGCGTGGCTGAGCGGGTTGGATCGTGCGCCCAGCGCACCGGCGTCGTCGAGCACGGCCATGACGTCGCCGGCGATCCGGCGCGCGCGCTCGTAGTCCTCGAGCGCGTTGCTCAGGTGGATCGCGAGCGCGTGGGTCCGCACGCCGACGCTCCAGTCGAGCGGATCGAGCTGCGCCACCAGCGCGGTGACCTCGTCCATCGCGGCGCGGGCTGCGCGAGCCTCGCCACGAAAGACGCGGGCGCCATTCCATGCGGCGAGGACGTGGGCACGCTCGCGCACGGAGCCGGCATCGGCGAGGAGCGGCATCGCGCGCTCCGCGAGGGCGAGCGCGTCCCGGCAGTCGCCGACGATGAGCGCCGACATGGCGGCGTCGGCCAGCACGAAGGCGGCCGTCACCGGATCGGCGAGGGCCACCGCCATCTCCGCCAGGTTCTTCACCATGGCGAACCCGGCCGTGAACTGCGCGGTCCCGATCAAGAGGATGGCGCGGGTGTGGAGGACGCGCGGATCGCGCGCCGCCGGCGTGTCGAGCCCGACGACCTCGTCGAGCAGCGCGAGCGCGCGCTCCATCGCGCCGGCGACGATGTGCGCGTTGCAGGCACGCATCAGCCGGCGGGCGCGTCGCTCGAGCTCCGGGCTCAGGGCCGCGGCGCGCTCGTACGCCGCGGCGGCTTCCGCGTAGCCGCGTCGGGCGGCAGCTGCCGCACCCGCCTCCTGCAGGGCGTACGCGGCGTCCTCGTCGGGTCCGGCCGCTGCCGCGGCGAGGTGCCACGCGCGCCGGGCGCCCTCCACCACCGCGGCGACGGCTCGGTGCACGTCACGACGGCGGGGCTCCGGGGCGACATGGTACGCGGTACTGCGCAGCAACGGATGCGCGAACGTCAGCTGCCCCGCGACCAGGCGGACGAGGCCCGCCGACTCCGCATGCTCGAGCGCCGTGCGATCCACGCCGAGCGCATCACACGCCCGCCAGATGGTCGCGACGTCGCCGCTCCCCAGCGTCGCCGCCACCAGGACCGCCGATCGGGCGTCCGCCGGCAGCGTCCCGAGGCGACGCTCGAAGACGCCCGCGAGCCGCCCGGCCGGATGCAGGGGCTCGGGCAGGGACGTCCGTCCCGCGCGCTCGTCGGCGCTGAGCTGCGACGTGACCTCGATCAGCGCCAGCGGATTGCCGGCGGCCAGGGCGACCACGGCGTCACGCACCGTCGCGATCAGGTCGGGGGCCGTCGCGTGCACCAACGTGCAGGCGTCGGCGAGGTCGAGGGGCGGCGTGCGCAGACTCGGCAGCTCGTCGAAGCCCACCGGCGACGGCTCGGCGTCGCGCACGGCGAGCAGCATCGCGATCGGCGTCCCGCCGAGGCGTCGCGCCGCGAACGAGAGACACTCTGCAGAGGCCGCGTCCAGCCAGTGGGCGTCGTCGATGAGGACGAGCACCGGCGCGGCCTCGGCCGCAGCACGCAACAGCCCGAGGGTGGCGACGCAGACCGCCAGACGATCGCCCTGCGCCGGCGGCCCCAGCGTCAACGCGCTCGCCAGGGCGCTCGCCTGGGGAGCGGGGAGCCGGTCGCGCAGGTCCACGACCGGCTCGAGGACCTGGATCAGGGCGGCGAAGGGCAGCTGCGATTCGGTCTCGACCCCACACGCCGACAGCACGCGCAGGTCGATTGCACGCTCGCGGGCCACGGCGAGCAACGCGGTCTTGCCGATGCCGGCCTCGCCCCGCACGACCAGACTGCCGCCGTGGCCCGCACGGGCGGCGGCGAGCAGCGCCTCGATCCGTGCCAGCTCGGGCATTCGACCGTAGATCACGGCCGGAGGTCTTAAAGCGGCGCCGCCGCGGGTACAAGAACACGGGTGTCACCCGGCCCACCCGAACATGACGGCCGCGCGCTCGACGACCAGGCACACGGCGACGGTACCGAGCACGTACGCCACCCCCGTCCGGCCGGCGCGGCCCGTGGGCCAGCGCATGGCGGTGAGGCGGGCGAGCGCGATCATCACGACCACGAAGGCGAGCTGACCGGATTCGATCCCCGCGTTGAACCCGAGCAGCGCCAGGACGACCTCGCCCGGCGGAAGTCCCGCCTCGCGCAGCGCCCCGGCGAACCCGAGCCCGTGCAGGAGACCGAAGCCGAACGTGATCGCTGCCGGGTGACGCTGCAGCAGACTGGGCGGGTCGGGGCGCGGCGCCCGCACCAGCTCGTCGGCGAGGATCAGGATCGTGAGCGCGATCAGGACCTCGGTGGGTGCCGCGGGCAGCGGCGTGGTGCCGAGGGCCGCCAGGCTCAGGGTGAGGGCATGCCCGGTGGTGAACGCGGTGATCATGCCGGCGAGCCGTCGCCAGCTCGGCGCCAGGACGAGGAGCCCGAGCACGAACAGGAGGTGATCGACGCCGCCGGCGATGTGCTCCGCGCCGAGACGCACGTAGCTCCACGAGATCGCGAGCGCGCCAAGCGGCTCAGGCACGCGGAAGCTCGGCGCGGCGGGGCGGAGCACCTGGTGGATCACGCGACCGTCGCGCAGCACGATCCGGAGCAGCACGTCGGCACGACTCCCCGCGAGACCGTCGACCCCGACCGTCGCGCCGACGAGCGGCTCCCGACACGCGACCACCACCTCGACGATGCGGGCCGTCTCGTCGCCCCGCACCACGGGCGACGCGACCGGCGCACAGTCGGCGGGCAGGATCGGCTGCAGGACGTCGGTCGCGGTCAGCGGGCGCTTCCACGACACGACGATCCGCGCCGCCGGCTCCTCGCGCAGCTCGAGCAGGGACGGCGTGAGCGGGTGCGCACCCGCCACGGGCGCCCCGAGGACGAGCGCGGCCAACGGCAGGAGGGCGATCAGGCGACGTCGCACGTCAGCCTCGTCCCTGCGCTCGCGGCGCGAGGCGCGCCGCCACCGCCGGCTCGATCTCGACGCGATACGCCGCACGCAGCTCCCGGATGCGGGCGTCGACGCCGCGCCTGGCCTCGTCCGCCCGCCAGGCGCGGCGAACGACGTCGCGCGGAGCCACGGCCTCCGCGCGCCGACGTTCGATCCAGAGGAGATGCCAGCCGTACGGGCTCTGCACCGGTGCCGACCACACACGCTCCGGCTGCGTCATCGCCACCCGGCGCACCTCGGGTCCGAGCAGCCCCTCGACCTCCCGGGGCGACCACTCCCGAAAGCGGTCGCCGGCCTGGAAGGCATCGCCGAGGCGCAGCACGTGGGCGACGGCATGGGCGTCACTGCGAGCACGTGCGGTGAGCGTCTGCACCAGGGCTTCGGCCGCCGCGCCGTGGTCGCGGCGAACGAAGACGTGCGCGAAGGTCACCCGCGCCGGCTGCGTGAAGCGCTCCCGATTCGCCGCGACGTAGCGCTGGAGATCGGCATCGGTCGGCTCGTCGTGCCGGGCGTCGGCATGGAGGCGCAGGCGCATGTGCGCCACGACCTGCGCGCGCACGACGGCGTCCTGGCGATCGAGACCGAGGCGGCGGACCTCGGAGAGGACCGCCGCCTCGTCGTCGCCGTCGTGCTCGTCGAGGAAGCGACCCACCTGCAGCAGGCGGGCGATGCTGCCCGGGTTCCAGCCGAGGCCGCGCTGCAGCCCTTCCCGATACAGCACCTCGTCGTCGAGCCACGCCTCCAACGGCGCGCGCGCCACGCGGGCGCCCGGCGCCGCTCCCATGCTCGCGCCGAGGCGATCCGTGAGCTCCGACGTGACCACGATGACGTGGGACGGCTCTGCGCCGGCGCGCGGCAGGAGCGCCCGCCCGAGCGCCAGCACGCTGCCGAGCACGACGAAGTGCACCATCGGCGTGCGCCGCAGGCGGGCGAGCCGACTCATCGTCGTCCCACGCGCTTGTGCCTGGGCGGTCGGTACCAGATCGGCGACGTCCAGGCGCGCTCCTGCGTCACGGGGGTGATGAAGGGATCGGTGGACGCGTCGAAGCAGCAGTTCGCCCACTCGGTGGCCGGATCGGTCGCGGCCTTCGCCGCCGCCACGGCCGCGCAATCGGCCGCGAACGGATCGACGCCGATCGCCTTGCAGACCCGCGTGCTCCAGCGACAGCTCGGGTTCTCCAGGACGCGCGCGTAGTAGAACGCCGCCTGCGACGCATCGAACGTCGGATCCTGCCAGACCGTGCAGAGCTCGGCGGCACCCGCACCCGTCGGCGCGCAGGTGTCGGGATCGACCCATGCACCGCTGGTCGAATCTCCGGCGACGTCGAAGACCTGCTCGTGCGTGGTGCCGTCGGCGTCGATCCACCCCTTCACGATCTGGATGCGCTGCAGGTCGGCGCCGGGATGATCCGGCGTGCCGGCGTCCTTCAGGGCCGAGACGAAGAAGCGGAGCGGTCGCCGGCGCTGGCGGCGGGGCAGATCGGCCCCCATGGGCACGCCCGTGGCGTAGGCGCGCCGGACGGGCAGCCGCTTGCGACAGAGGTTCCTGTTGAATCCCCAGCCACCGAAGAACCGGACCACCGGACGCGTGCCGCTCGTGCCGTACGTCTCCCGCCGTCGCATCGCCTCGAAGAGCGCGTCGCGGCTGTTCTCTTCCGCCCACAGGACCGTCAGCGCCCCGGGGTTCTCGTAGATGTGGCGTCCCGAGATGCGCTCGCGCGGCGTGTCGTCCTCGAAGCCGTGCGTACCGGTGAGCTCGTCCTCCTCGACGGCGCCCGGCGTGCCGTTGTGCGTGTCGGTGCCGCCGACGAACCCGAACTTGAACGGGTTCACCCCGAGGCGGCGCTCGACCTCGAGGCCGCTCTTCAGCACGTTCCGCACCATGTTCGAGAGCGGAAAGCTCTCGATCGGCACGATCAGCGGCACGCCCGGCACCTGGGCCTGCATCTGCGGCAGGCGATTCTCCCACGCGCACAGCTCGTCCTCGGTGCCGGCGCCGCGGCCGGCGACGTTGTCGAAGCGACACTCCGAGGCGCCCTTGATCTGCGAGATCTCGACCAGCGGCTCGAAGAACGCGCGCGCCGCCGCGCTCTCGATGCTCGCCGGCTCGGTGAACATCGTGCCGCCCGAGATGTTGGCGTTGTGCGGGATCGCCAGCACCTCGCACCCCGGCACGCCGTCGATGCAGGTCTGCTGCAGGGCGCGCCACAGCTCGGGGGCGTTGGTGCCCTGGGTCTCGAAGGCCGAGGTCGGAAACGCCGGCACCTTCTCGTTGCGGAAGATGACGTTGCGATGGCCGTTGTTGCCGCCGGTGCTGCCCGTGTACTCGTACGCGACGAACGACGTGAAGGTGCATGCCGACGTGCGGTCGTAGGCCGCCTCGGCCGCCGCCTGGGTCTCGGCCCAGACCGTCGCGGCGCTGCCGTCGCACACGCCGGGCGTGTCGCAGGTGGAGATGTCCCCCAGCTCCGGCGTGATCAGGTTGAGTCCCCAGAGATCGAACGTCGACAGCCCGAGCGGCGGATCGGCCTCGCCGCGAAACGTCCGGCAGTGGAACGAGTCGTATCCGGGGGCGCCCTCCGTGAGACAGATGCGCGTCTCGCCGAAGTACTCGGAATGGTCGGTGACGGCGGTGAAATCGAGCGGCCGGCGGAGCTGGATGGACCGTGTGTCGTCACCGGCGGGCACGAGCTTCGACATCCCGCGCGCGAATTCGTAGGCCGCCGTCGGATCGTTCAGGTGGTTCCCGTTGATGTAGGCATCGAACGAGAACGTCGTGTGGACGTGCAGGTCGCCGAAGAACGGGCGGCGGAAGCGATCGGCGCTGGCGCAGGGCTCGCGGACCTCCGTCCGACGGAAGGGCGTGCGGTCGGCGGCCCGAGCCGGTGTGGGGAAAGCCGCCGGGAGCGCGGCGACCGCGACGGCGAGCAGACAGCAGCGCGAGAGCCGACCTGGATGCGCCATGGCATCGGAGTATCGGCGATCCGGACCCGGGATGGACCGGGAGATCTCCCGGTTTTTCGCGGCGCCGTCGCGGTGACCGTCCGCGCTACCGCCGCGGCGTCTCGGCCGCGCTGGCGCACGCGATGCACGACGTGATCTCCGGCGTCGCCGCCAGGCGCGCCGGCGCGATCGCCTTCCCACAGCGCGCGCACAGGCCGTAGGTCCCCTCGTCGAGTCGCAGCAACGCCGCATGCAGCTGCTGCAGGCGGCCGCGCCCTTCGGCGTCGAGCGCCTCGAGCACGTCGTCGTTCGCCCGCACGACCGCGTCCTCCTTCGAGTCGCCCTCGAGCGGCGTCCGCTCCCGCCGCAGGCTGCTCTCCACGCGGCCATGGCGGCGCATCAACTCGGCGAGCTGTGTCTGCAGCTGCTTGCGAATCTCGTTGGTGTCCATCGTGTCCCCCTTCACTCGTCGCCGGCCCGGCCGGCCTCGTAGGTGGTGTAGACCCAGACCGGGATCTCGAGACTCCCGAGGTGCTTCTGCACGAGCGGCCAGACGTCGTCCCACGCGAGCCCGCCGACGCCGGTCGCCAGGCGCGGCAGCGCCACGCTCGCGAATCCTTCCGCCTCGACGGTGTGGCGCAGCGCGCGCAGGGCGGCGTTCACGTGCTCCAACGTCGCCGCGCCGGGACGGGCGCCGTGGCCGTAGGCTTCACCCTGCGTGAAGAGATTGGCGACGCGCACCCCCGGACCTCCCCACAGCCACAGGCCCCCGCTGGCGGGATGATGGACGTGGCAGAAATGCCGGAAATCCTTGTAGAGCGCGGGCCACCGCTCGCGGATGCCGAGTGCCAGGCCCTGGCCGAAATCGTCGTTGGGCGCCACGCCGTGCGCCAGCACGGCGGCTCTGGACAGCAGGATGTCTCCCCGGACCTCATGAATCATCACGCATCTCCGTCTTCCCGTCGTCGCGAACGTCGCGAGGCCGTGTTCCCAGTTCCGCTACTCGAGGGCCCTCGGACGCACGTCCACGCGTGCGTCGCACCCCTGAAAGCAATCGGGCGGCCATGGCGGCCTACCCGTTCGCGACGATCAGCTCGCCATCCAGCGGGCCATGCGGCGGCCCCAGTCGACGATCGAGTCGGCCATCCCCGGCGCCAGCGCCGCGAGCTTCTCCAGGGTGGCGGCACCCGGCGGGACGGAGATCTCCGTCAGCCGGAAGCGGACGGCGGCGAAGATCGCCCACACCACCCATGCCGGCGGCATGTTGAGCGCCGCGGGCCAGATGTCGATGAACCCCGGGTCGACACCGTCGCCGGTCACCATGGGGGTGTCGACCACGCCGGGCAGGACGAGCCCGACGTGGAGGTGGCTGTGCTGCAGCTCGGTGCGGAGCGCCTCGGTCAGACCGACCAGCGCGAACTTGGTGGCGCAGTAGCCCCCCAACGGGGTGACGCCGCGACGCCCTGCCAGCGAGTCGACGTTCACGATGCTGCCGGCGTCGCGCGGCTGCATGCAGCGCACCGCCTCCTGCATCACGAACAGCGCCCCGAAGAGGTTCACGCGCAGCATGGCGTCGAGGTCGGTCGCGCGTAGGTCGACGACGGCCGACGGCAGCAGCAGGCCGGCGTTGTTCACCACGACGTCGACCGGCCCCAGCTCCGCCACCGTCCGCGCGAAGCAGGCACGGACCTGCTCCTCGGACGTGACGTCGGTGGCGACCGCCAGCAGCCGCCCCGTGTGCGGCGGCGCGCCGCGGATCACGTCGGCGAGGACGTCGGCCCGGCGCGCCACCAGCGCCACGTGCGCACCCTCGGCGGCGAAGGCGAGCGCGGTGGCGCGGCCGATGCCGCTCGACGCGCCGGTGACGAGGACGACCCGGTCGCGAAACCCGTCGAGCCAGCTCACGGCCGTGGCTCGCGGAGGAACGCCCGCACGAGCGCGTGGGTCCGCTCCGGCCACTCGAACTGCGGCACGTGCCCGCAGTCGTCGAGGACGATGGATCGCGCATCGGGCACGGCGTGCTCGACGTGCGGCGCGAAGCGCGACGGGACGAGCTGATCGCGATCGCCCCAGAGGAACAGGGCCGGTCGCGAGAGCGCGCGCAGGCGTTCCCAGAAGCCGTCCTCGCCATGCGCCTCTTCGAGGTAGATCTGCCGCGCCGCCGAGACGAAGGCGACGCGGCCGGGCGCGCTCGAGAACACGCGCATGAATTCGTCGGCCGCGGCGTCGTACCAGGCGTCGCGCAGGCGCTCCGGACGCGAGAACATCATCCGCAGCGACGCCATCACGATCGGCCGCGGCACCCGGAGCGGCATCGCGGCGAGCTCGGCGGCCAGCAGGCGCACCAGCGTCGTCGCCTCGCGAAAGCGCTTGAAGGCGAGCGACGGCGCGTAGAGGACGAGGCGATCCACCCGCTCCGGCATGCGCAACGCGGCCTCGATGGCGATGCGACCGCCCATGGAGTTGCCGACGAGGATCGCGCGCTCGATCCCGAGCGCATCGAGATACGCCTCGAGCCAGCCGGCGAAGAACCCGGGGTCGTACACCGCGGCCGGCTTCGCCGTATCACCGAAGCCGGGCAGATCGGGGGCGAGGACGCGGTGGTCGACGGCCAGCTCGACGAGCGTGGGCAGCATCGATGCGTTCGTCGCCCCGAGCCCGTGCAGCAGGACGACCGGGGGTCCCGCGCCCGCCTCGAGGGTGAAGGTGTCGACACCCGCGGCCACGACCGAGTGCGCCCGCGGGAACGTGACGGGCCGGTCGTTTCCGCCGGTGGCGTCGAGCCGGAGGGCCAGCGCCAGGTTGCCGCGGATGACGAGTCGCCCGTCGAGGAACGCCCACGCTCCCGGCGTGACGCCCTCCACCACCTCCGTCAGCGTGGCGGCGTCGGCACGGATGAGGGTGTCGTAGAACGGCGTCCGTCCCGAGACGAGTCGCATGTGTGCGCCGTCGACGAGCATCGTCCAGGCGACGGCGCCGGTGTCGAAGATGACGGTGGCCCGTTGCCCGTCGGCCACGGGCGACGACGCCGTCAGGCGCCGCTCGAGCCCCCGCGCCAGCCGGTCCGACGGCGAGGGCAGCTCCATGTAGGTCGGGAGTTGGGGCCTCCCGCTCACGAGGCCTCCTGCGCCGCGGGGTGCTCCTCGGTACCCAGCTGCGCCGTGGCGCACAGCGCCTCGTACTCCTGCTGCACGCCGTCGATCAGCTCGTGCACGTCGGGCAGGACGTCCCAGTCCGTGTTGAGCCCCCAGTAGAGCCGACCGTCGTAGCTGAACAGCGCCACGCCCAGTGCCTGATTCTGGAACAACGGCACCAGCGGATAGCACGCGGTCATGCGCGCGCCCAGGACGTGCACGGGGAACGGCGGTCCGGGGACGTTGGTCACGACGATGTTGTACGGACGCGACAGTGCGGTGAGGCGCGCGAACTCGGTGAACAGGGTGGTGAAGGTGCGATCGCTGAGCTCCTCGAGCGCGTGCATGCCCTCGGCCTGCGACGACGTCTTCGCACGCCGGGTCTCGGCCACGACGCGCGCGAGACGCCGGCGCGGGTCGCGCTCCTCGAGCGGCAGGCGGACCACCATCATGGCCACCTGGTTGCCGACGTGGCCGCGGGTGGCGTCGGTGCGCACGTTCACCGGAACCATGGCGCGGAAGTCGAGGCCGTCGACGGGGACGCCACGTCGGACGAGGAACCGCCCGAGGGCGCCGGCGAGCATCGCCAGCACCACGTCGTTCACCGTACCGCCGAGCCGGGTGCGCACCTCCTTCAGGACGTGCAGATCCATGATCGTCCAGTCGAAACGCCGGTGCGGTCCGATCGGCACGTTGAGCGGCGTCGACGACGCGCTGCGGAGGCCGGTCTCGAGCGCGGTCGCCAACCCGCCCACGACGCGCGGCAGGGCGCGCAGCGTGCTGCACGGGGCCGCCATCACGTCGCGGACCAGTCCGAGCGGCGCCGCCACGCGGTGCAGCAGCTCGCTGCCCAGCAGGGCCAGGGGTGACGGCTGCGGGCGGGGGATCCAGCGTGGCGGCGGCTCGTCGAGCCGGGGGTCGTGGTCCGGGGTGGGCCGCATGATCGCCCCGGTGAGCTCGACGCTGCCGACGCCGTCGATCATGCAGTGGTGGGCCTTGGAGATGATCGCCACGCGACCGTCCACCAGGCCCTCGACCATCCACATCTCCCAGAGCGGCTTCCCGCGGTCGAGCTGCTGCGACATGATCCGCCCCACGAGTCGCTTGAGCTGCCGCTCGTCGCCCGGCTGCGGCAGGCGGGTGTGCCGGAGGTGGTACCCGAGGTTGAAGCGCTCGTCGTCCACCCACACCGGCTGTCCGACGAGCGGGACGCGCACGATACGCTGGCGGTAGCGCGGCACCCGGTGCAGGGTCGCCTCCATCAGGTGATGCACGGCGTCGATGCCGACCTCGCCATCGAAGACGGCGACGGCCCCGATGTGCATGTGGGAGCTGGCGTCCTCGAGCTCGAGGAAGCTGTCGTCCAGCGCCGAGAGCCGCTCGTGATGGGAGTAGGCCATGGATCTCTCCAGAGCAACGCGCATTCCAGCGCCAGAGGACGACGGCCGGCCCGGACATTCCCAAGCCTGCGTCGCAGCGGGTGGTCGTCGTCACGACGATGGGAACGCCCCGCCCCCACCACGGTCGCACGGAGTGGAATGGTCGTTGCTGCATGGGCCGAACGATGACGCCGCCGCCGCCAGCGCCCGACCTCGTCACGGTGGACGGCAACGAGGCCGCCGCCTCGGTGGCGCACCGCCTGAGCGAGGTCATCGCGATCTACCCGATCACCCCGAGCTCGACGATGGCCGAGCTGTCCGACGAGTGGTCGGCGCACGGGCGCACCAACGTGTGGGGACAGGTGCCCGGCGTCACCCAGATGCAGTCGGAGGGCGGCGCGGCGGGCGCCGTGCACGGCGCCCTCATGGCGGGCGCGCTGGCGACGACCTTCACGGCGTCGCAGGGCCTGCTCCTCATGATTCCCAACATGTACAAGATCGCCGGCGAGCTGACGCCGTTCTGCATGCATGTGGCGGCGCGGTCGGTGGCGACGCACGCGCTCTCGATCTTCGGCGACCACTCCGACGTCATGGCGTGCCGCCAGATCGGCTTCGCCATGCTGGCGTCGGGGTCGGTACAGGAGGCGCACGACTTCGCCTGCATCGCCCACGCCGCCACGCTGGCGTCGCGCATCCCCTTCCTGCACTTCTTCGACGGCTTCCGGACGTCGCACGAGATCCGCAAGATCGCAGCGCTCTCGGACGACGATCTGCGCTGGATGGTGTCGGACGAGGACGTGGCGGCGCACCGCGCGCGCGGGCTCACCCCCGACCACCCCTCGTTGCGCGGCACCGCGGCCAATCCCGACACGTTCTTCCAGGCGCGCGAGGCGGCGAATCGCTTCCACGACGCCTGCCCCGCCGTCGTCGCCGACACCATGGCACGGTTCGCCGAGCGGACCGGCCGTCGCTACGGTCTGGTGGACTATGTCGGGCATCCGGAGGCGGAGCGCGTCGTGGTGCTGATGGGATCCGGGGCCGAAGTCGCCCACGAGACCGTCGACTGGATGGTCGCCCGCGGCGAGCGCGTCGGCGTACTGAAGGTCCGGCTGTATCGGCCGTTTCCGACCGCGGCGTTCCTGGCCGCGCTGCCGCCGAGCGCGCGGGCCATCGCCGTCCTCGACCGCACCAAGGAGCCCGGCGCCGTGGGCGACCCGCTCTGGCTCGACGTCGTCGCCACCCTGCGTGACGCGGACGTGCCGCGCGTGGTGGTGGCGGGACGCTACGGGCTGTCGTCGAAGGAGTTCGACCCGGCCATGGTGCGGGCCGTCTTCGACGAGCTGGCGCGACCCGAGCCGCGCCAGCAGTTCACGATCGGCATCGTGGACGACGTGACGCACCGCTCGCTCGACGTCGGCCCGCCACTCGACACCGAGCCCGACGGCCGCGTCCGGGCGGTGTTCTTCGGGCTCGGCGCCGACGGCACCGTCGGCGCGAACAAGAACTCGATCAAGATCATCGGCGAGGAGACCGCCGCCGACGTCCAGGGCTACTTCGTGTACGACTCGAAGAAGGCGGGTGCGGTCACCATCTCCCACCTCCGCTTCGGCCCGGGCCCCATCCGCTCGTCGTACCTGATCCGCCAGGCGGAGTTCGTCGCCTGCCACCAGTGGAGCTTCCTCGAGCGCTACGACGTGCTCGAGCATGCGGCGCCCGGCGCCGTCGTCCTGCTGAACGCGCCCTACCCGCCCGAGGAGGTCTGGGACCGGCTGCCGCGCGAGGTGCAGGAGATCGCGGTCGCGCGGGGGGTCCGGCTCCACGTCATCGACGCCTGGGCCGTGGCGCGCGAGACCGGGATGCAGGGACGCATCAATTCGGTGATGCAGACCTGCTTCTTCGCGCTGGCGGGCGTGCTGCCTCGCGACGAGGCGATCGCGTGCATCAAGCACGCCATCGAGAAGACGTATGCGAAGAAGGGCGCCGAGGTGGTGCGACGCAACTTCGCCGCCGTCGACGCCACGCTGGCCCGCCTGCACGCGGTGCCGGTGCCCGCCGCGGCCACGGCGGCGGCGCACCGGCCCCCCACGTGCGCCGCGGACGCACCCGACTTCGTCCAACGCGTCACCGCCGTCATGCTGGCCGGCAAGGGCGATCTCCTCCCCGTGAGCGCGTTCCCGGTGGACGGCACCTGGCCGACGGCCACCGCGCAATGGGAGAAGCGCGGCATCGCGCAGCAGATCCCGGTCTGGGACGAGGCGGTCTGCATCCAGTGCAACAAGTGCGCGATGGTGTGTCCCCACGCCGCCATCCGCGCCACGATCTACCTGCCGGAGCATCTCGCCGACGCGCCGGCGACCTGGAAGACGACCCCCTACAAGGGCCCCGAGATCGCGGGCCATCGCTACACCATCCAGGTCGCACCCGAGGACTGCACCGGCTGCAACCTGTGCGTGGTGGTGTGCCCCGCGAAGGACAAGACGAACCCGCGCCACAAGGCGCTCGAGCTGGCGCCGCTCGCACCGCTGGTCGACGCCGAGCGCGACAACTACCGCTTCTTCCTGGCCCTGCCCGATCCGCCACGCGACCGCGTGCGCACCGACGTGAAGGGCACCCAGTTCCTGCGGCCGCTGTTCGAGTACTCGGGGGCGTGTGCGGGGTGCGGCGAGACGCCCTACCTGAAGCTCCTGTCGCAGCTCGTCGGCGACCGTCTCGTGGTGGCGAACGCCACCGGCTGCTCGTCGATCTACGGCGGCAATCTGCCGACGACGCCGTGGACGGTGAACGACGAGGGCCGCGGCCCGGCGTGGGCCAACTCGCTGTTCGAGGACAACGCCGAGTTCGGTCTCGGCATGCGGCTCGCGCTCGACGGCCTGGTGGCGCGGAGCGAGACGCTGCTGCGCACCCTCGCCGGCCACGTCGGCGACGACCTCGCCACGGCGATCCTCGCCGCCGACCAGACCACGGAGCCCGGCATCGTCGCGCAGCGGGAACGGGTCCAGGCGCTGCGCGCCGCGTTGGCCCACGTCCCCGGCGCCGACGCCACGCGATTGTCGCAGCTCGCCGACAACCTGGTGCGCAAGTCGGTGTGGATCGTCGGCGGCGACGGCTGGGCCTACGACATCGGCTTCGGCGGGCTCGACCACGTGCTGTCGCTCGATCGCAACGTCAACGTGCTGGTGCTCGATACCGAGGTGTACTCGAACACCGGCGGGCAGCAGTCGAAGGCGACGCCGCTCGGTGCGGCCGCCAAGTTCGCCTCTGCCGGCAAAGCGACGAGCAAGAAGGATCTCGGCCTCATGGCGATGGCGTACGGACACGTCTACGTCGCGCGGGTCGCGTTCGGCGCCCGCGATCTGCAGACGGTGCACGCGTTCCGCGAAGCCGAGGCCCATCCCGGACCGTCGCTCATCATCGCGTACAGCCACTGCGTGGCGCACGGCTACGACATGGCGTTCGGGGCGCAGCAGCAGAAGCTCGCGATGGAGTCGGGCATGTGGCCGCTCTACCGCTTCGATCCCGGTCGCGTCGCCGCCGGCCAGCCGCCGCTCGTGATCGACTCGCCGCCGCCACGCATCTCGCCGCGCGAGTACATGCGCAACGAGGCGCGCTTCCGGGTGATCGAGGCGCAGGACCCGGAGCGGTTCAAGCATCTGCTCCACGAGGCGGAGCGTCGCGCCGCCCAGCAGATCGGCGTGTACCAGCAGCTCGCCGGCATCACCGTGCCGAACCCGCCGCCCGCCGACGAGGAGGCGTGATGGACCTCTCGACCACCTGGCTCGGCCTGCGGCTGCCGCATCCGCTGATGCCCGGCGCCTCGCCGCTGGTCGACGATCTCGACAGCGTGCGACGCCTCGAGGACGCGGGGGCGGCGGCCATCGTCATGCACTCGCTGTTCGAGGAGCAGATCACGCACGAGCAGCTCTCGACGTTCCACGCCACCGAGTCGCACGCCGAGTCGTTCGCCGAGGCGACGAGCTACTTCCCGGCACCCGCGGAGCTGGTGCTCGGCCCCGAGGAGTATCTGGGCCAGCTGCGGCGCGTGCGCGCGGCGGTGTCGGTGCCGGTGGTCGGGTCGCTCAACGGGTTCACGCCCGGCGGCTGGCTCGAGTACGCGCGCCTCATCGAGCAGGCCGGCGCCCACGCGCTCGAGCTCAACGTCTGGCACCTGTCGGTCGATCCCGACGAGTCGGCGGCGGCGATCGAGGACCGGACCGTCGACATGGTGGCCGCCGTCGCGGGTGCCGTCCGGATTCCCGTCGCGGTGAAGCTGTCGCCGCACTACACGGCGCCGCTCCACCTGGCACGACGGCTGGTCGCGGCCGGCGCACGCGGGCTCGTGCTGTTCAATCGCTTCCTCGATCCCGAGATCGACGTCGAGGCGCTCGAGGTGCGACCCGCGCTGCGGCTCTCGGCGCCCGAGGAGCTGCCGATGCGGCTGCGCTGGCTCGCCATCATGGCGGGGCGCGTGCCGGCGTCGCTGGCCGTCACCGGCGGCGTGCACGGCGTCGTCGACGTGGTGCGCGCGTCGATGGCGGGCGCGCACGCGGTGCAGATGGTGTCGGCGCTGTTGCGTCGCGGACCCGCGCACCTGGGCGTCGTCCGCGACGAGCTGGCGCGCTGGCTCGAGCAGCACGAGTACGATTCGCTGGCGCAGCTCCAGGGCAGCATGTCGCTCGAGCGCAGCCCCGACCCGGCCGGATTCCTGCGCGCGAACTACGTGCGCATCCTGCAGAGCTGGTCGCCGCTCGCCGCTACCACTCCAGCGTCGGCAGCTCCCGGAACACCTTCCGCACGCCGTCCCGCCAGTCCCCGCTGAGCTTCATGAAGTAGGCGTCGCCCTGGTCGAAGCGACGTCGCTTGCGGACCGCGAACGTGTCGCGCTCGTAGCACACCAGGTCGATGGGCATCCCCACCGACAGGTTGCTGCGCATGGTCGAGTCGAACGACACCAGAATGCATTTGGTGGCGTCGGCGAGCGTGGTGGTGGGCGAGATCACGCGGTCGATGATCGGCTTGCCGTACTTGGCTTCGCCGGTCTGCAGGAACGGCGTGTCGGCGCCCGCCTCGATGAAGTTGCCCTCGGCGTAGACGCGGAACAGGCGCGGCGGCTCGCCCTTGATCTGTCCCCCGACGATGAACGAGGCGTTGAACGCGATCGGGCCGCCCTCGAGGAAGGGCGCGTCGCGCCGCTCGATGTCGCGCACGGCGTCCGACACCAGTACCGCCGCGTCGAACATGGTGCGAGCGGTCCAGAGGTTCGGCGCCCCGTCCGTGGCATCGCCGCGCTGCTTCAGCACGTTGATGACGGCCTGCGTGCCCGCCAGGTTGCCCGAGCTGAGCAGGACGAGGACGCGATCGTCGGGCCGCTCGAACACGGTCATCTTGCAGAACGTGGCGAAGTTGTCGATGCCGGCGTTGGTACGCGAGTCCGACGCGAGCACGAGGCCGTCCTGGAGCAGGACCCCGACACAGTACGTCATCTCAGTTCGGCACGATCTGGTCGGTCCAGACCCGGAAGCTCTCGAGCGTCGAGGGCCCGAAGGTGGTCGTCAGCGCGACGTCGGCGGCGTCCCGGCCCCGGGCGATGAGCACGCGGCCGATGCGCGGCGTGTTGTTGCGCGGATCGAACGTGTACCAGCCGTCGCCGAGGTAGGCCTCGAACCACGCCGCGAAGTCCATGGGCGCATACGGCGGCGGCAGACCCATGTCGCCGAGATAGCCGGTGCAGTAGCGCGCGGGGATGTTCAGGCACCGGCACAGCGTGACCGCGAGATGCGCGAAGTCGCGACAGACGCCCTGACGATCCTGATACACCTGGGCGGCGGTCTTGGTGGCGCTCGACAGCCCGTAGCCGAAGGTGATGTGGCGATGGACGAAGTCGCAGATCGCCTGGACGCGGTTCCAGCCGGTCGGCCCGGAGCCGAACAGGCTCCACGCGGTCTCCGACAGGACATCGGTCTCGCAGTAGCGGCTCCCGAGCAGGAAGAGGAGGGCCGATTCGGGCAGCGCATCCACCGGCCGCTGCTCGAGCCACGGCAGGGCCTGGTCCGGCACGCCGCGGTCGGCGACGATGCCCGTGCTGCTCAGGCGGAGCGGTCCCTCGGGAGCCACGAGGCGGCTGCACCAATTCCCGAACGAATCCCGGTAGGAACGGACCGGAACGGCGGGGCTGAGCCGCAGGACGTCGGGTTGGATGATGTCGGACGCCCGGCTGTAGTGGATGCTCAGCGTCACGATCATCGGGGTCGGCTGGGGGCACCGATAGACCAGGTCGTAGCCCACCTGGATCTGCAGGGGCCCCGACGATTGCTGCGTTAGCGGCGTGCTCATGCCGCACCCTAGCACGCTGGTGGGACCCGTCTGTCCCTCATCCCGACGGCACGAGCGGCACGGCCTGCTCCAATGCGCGGCCGAGGCGCTCGGCCCACGCCTGCACGTCCGCATCGGTCGCGAGGAGATCCTGTCGGATCTCGAGCTCCACGTGGGGGATCCCGCGCTGCTCGCCGTGGACGACGATCGAATAGTCGGTGGCGTCGCTCACGGCGTACGGCTCGTTCTCCCCGACGACGAGCGCGCCGTCGCGCCGCAGCTCGTCGAGGACCAGACGGGCAAGGCGCGGATCCCGGCCGTACAGTACCCCGGCG
Organism: uncultured Binatia bacterium (SeqCode); assembly: GCA_964404165.1. Classification (GTDB taxonomy): domain Bacteria; phylum Desulfobacterota; class Binatia; order DP-6; family DP-6; genus DASYLJ01. The sequence continues at coordinate 29,413 of CAYOIZ010000005.1, forward strand.
TGCCAGCGTCGCGCGTCGTCCATGAAGACCGGGGTGAAGGAGTGCAACGCGACCAGGACGCCGGGACGTCCGAGCCCGCGGCGCGCGTCGAGCTCGTCGCGGATGCGCTGATGGTACGGCAGGAACACCTCTTCGACGCGTTGGCGCACGTCCGCCGCCGACAGCCCCTCGTTCGCCGCGATGACGGTGCGCTCGGAGCGCGTGGCGATCGAATCGGGCATGCCCGGCGGACGGTTCGCGTCGATCACCAGCCGCGAATAGCTCTGCGCGATCATGACGGCGTCGAGGCGGGCGGCGAGCCGCCGGCCGAGCGCGGCGACGCCGATGTCCCAGGCGACGTGCGTCGAGAGCACCTCGGGCGGCAGGCCGAGGTCGCCCAGCCGGCGCGGGATCGCGCGCCCGGCATGGTCGCACGTGAGCACACAGGGCGAGCTGCCGGTCGGGTTCTCGACGTGGAAGACGGGCGGATCACCGTCACCGAGGAGCGTGCCCACTCACACCACCGCGACGTGGACCAGGTTGGTGATCCCCGGCGCCCCGAACGGCCACCCTGCGGTGATGACCACCCGCGCGCCCGGCGCGACGAGCCCCGTCGCCAGGACCGGCTCGCGGAACCGCTCCAGCATCGCGTCGGTGTCGTGCAGCCACGCCGCGGTCAGCGCCGTCACGCCCCACACCAGCGACAACCGGCGTCGCACGCTCTCCGTCGCCGTGACCGCGATGATCGGCACGGGCGGGCGGTGGCGCGCCACCTGGCGCGCCGTGAACCCGGAACGGGTCGCGACGACGATGGCCGCCGCGTCGAGCCGGCGCGCAACGTCGACCGCCGCGTGCGCGATCAGCTCCTCGGTCACCGCCGCCGGCTCGATGGTGCGATCGCCGAGTGCCGTCTCCGCTTCGGTGACGATGCGGCGCATGACCTTTACCGCCTCGACCGGGTACGCGCCCATCGCCGATTCCTCGCTCAGCATCACGCAGTCGGTGCCGTCGAGGACGGCGTTGGCGACGTCGGTGGCCTCGGCGCGGGTCGGCAGCGGGCTGTCCACCATGGAGCGCAGCATCTGCGTCGCGGTGATGACGGGCCGCGCTTCGCGATTCGCGAGCGCGATGATGCGCTTCTGCGTCAGCGGCACGCGCTCGATCGGGATCTCCACGCCGAGGTCACCGCGCGCGACGAGCACCCCGTCGGCGGCGTGCACGATCTCGTCGAGGTACTCGACCGCCTCCGCGCGCTCGATCTTCGCGATGACGGGCAGCCCGCTCGCGCGCGCCTCGTCGAGATCGCTGGCCCGACGCACGAACGACAGCGCGACGACGTCGGCGCCCTGCGCCACCGCGAAGCGCAGATCGAGGCGGTCCTTCGCCGTCAGCGACGGCATGTCGAGCCGCGACGACGGCAGGTTGATGCCCTTCCCCACCGGGATGTCGCCGCCGACCAGGATGCGGCTCCGACCGGCGTCGACCACCTCGAGCTGCATCATGCCGTCGGCGAGCAGCACCGGGTCGCCGGGACGGACCGTCGGCGGCAACGGCAGCGCGACGACGTCGCCCGGCTTGCCGGCGATGCGACGATCGGTGCGCAGCTTCGGTCCGCCGAGGTCCACCAGCACCGCCACCGGACGCGGGCCCGCCAGGCGACGCACCAGCGCGATGCGCCGCGCGTGCTCGGCATGCGTGCCGTGCGACAGGTTGCAGCGCACGACGTCCACCCCGGCGTCGAGCAACGCGCCGATGCGCTCCTCGCTGTCCGACGCGGGTCCCAACGTGGCGACGATGCGCGTGCGTGCCATGCCTCAGCCCTCCTTCACGAGTTGCACCTCGGGCGGCAGCGTCTTCCGCACGAACGCCGCCAGCGCGTGCACCGCCTCGATGCCGGGGAAGCTGCGCCGCCACGCCAGCCCGATGCGGCGGTGCGGCGACGGTGCCTGGAACGGCCGCGTCACCATGCCCTTCGGCCCGCCACGCTCGCGCAGGGCCAGCGCCGGCAGCAGCGTACAGCCGAGGCCTGCGGCCACCATGTGGCGCAGCGTCTCCAGGCTGGTGGCGCGATAGTCGTCGTCGTCGCGGCCGCTGCGTCCGTCGCCACAGATGGCGAGCGCCTGGTCGCGCAGGCAGTGGCCCTCGGTCAGGAGCAGCACGCGCTGCCCGTCGAGGTCGCCCTCGCGGAGCCGCGTGCGCTTCGCGAGCGCATGGCTCGCCGGCGCCGCCACCCAGAACGGCTCGTCGAAGAGCGGCGTGGTGGCGATGCCCGGCGTCCCCACCGGCAGCGCCACCAGCGCCACGTCGAGCCGGTGTGCCACCAGATCGTCGAGCAGCGTCGCCGTGAGCCCCTCGCGCAGGACGAGCCGCAGCCGCGGATACGCCTTCTGCAGGGGCGGCACGAGCCACGGCAGCAGGTAGGGCCCGAGGGTGGGGATGACGCCGAGGCGCAGCGGACCGGCGAGCGGCTCGTGCTGCCCGCGAGCGAGGTCGCCGATGCGCTGCAGCTCGTCCAGCATGACGCGGGCACGCTCGACCACCTGCTCGCCCACCGCCGTCACCTGCACGCGCTTCGGCGTGCGCTCGAAGAGCTGCACCCCCAGCGTGTCCTCGAGCTTCTTGATCTGGGCGCTCAGCGTGGGTTGGCTCACGTGGCAGCGCGAGGCGGCACGACCGAAGTGCCCGGTGTCGGCGACGGCCACGACGTAGCGCAGCTCGGTCAGCGTGATCGCGGTCAGGTCCATGGGCTCCGTCTATCAGCTCGATCCAAAGATACGATTTCGCCCGTCACGGCCAGCCCCGCGCGCCTGGAGGTCGTGATGTCCGGCGTGGGTACCAGGTGCGACAGATCCCCCCACGTCCGCACCGCCGACCCCGGGGACGGCGCGCGGGTCGGCAGGGCCCTGGGGCTGGAGTAGTTGACTCGCACCCCAGGTCTGCAAGACATGACCAGCGACAGGAGGCGAATGCATGTCGACGAGTGTGGGACTGCACGAAGATCCATCGAAGCTGAGCCAGGAGGTCACCGACCGGCACCGTGCGCTCGCGTCGCTGGGCGAGGAGCTGGAGGCGGTCGACTGGTACGACCAGCGCGTCCAGGCCACGAAAGACCCGGAGCTGAAGGCCATCCTCGGCCACAACCGTGACGAGGAGAAGGAGCACGCCGCCATGGTCACGGAGTGGCTGCGCCGCAACGACGCCAAGTGGAACGAGCATCTGAGCGAGTACCTGTTCAGCACGGGCTCGATCGTGGGTCGCGAGAAGGCCGCCACCGGGAGCGGTGGCGAGAGTGCAGCGGGTGAGACGGCGTCGAGCGACGGATCGCTCGGCATCGGCAGCTTGAAGAAGGACAAGGCCTGATCCATGGACGATCTCTTCCGACATCACGCGCCCATCTCCGGCGCCGCGTGGACGCTCATCGACGAGTACGCCACGCAGGTCCTGAAGTTGAACCTGGCCGCCCGACAGCTGGTCGACTTCATCGGCCCCAAGGGCTGGCGTAAGGCCGCCATCAACCTCGGCCGCACGAAGCCGGTCGACAAGTCCCCCGTCGACGGCGTGCAGGCGGCGATCCGCCAGGTGCAGCCACTCGTCGAGCTGCGCTCCCCGTTCGAGCTGCAGCGCGCCGAGCTCGAGAACGTCGAGCGCGGGGCGAACGATCCGGACCTCGATCCGCTCGTGAAGGCGGCCATCGCCATCGCGCGCGCCGAGGACAAGGCCGTCTTCCATGGCTGGAAGGCCGCCGGCATCGGCGGCATCTGCGAGCGCGTGCCGCACGCACCGCTCCACATCCAGGACAACTACGAGGCCTATCCGGGGCTCGTCGCCGACGCCACGCGCATCCTGCGCATGGCCGGGGTCGACGGTCCCTACGCCATCGCCCTCGGTCCGCGCTGCTACACCGGACTCATGCAGGCCGTCGGACGCGGCGGGTTCCCGGTGCTCGAGGTGGTGCGCCAGGTCGTCGGCGGGCCCGTCGTCTGGGCGCCGGCGGTCGACGGCGCCGTCGTGCTCAGCACGCGCGGCGGTGACTTCGAGCTCACCGTCGGCCAGGATCTGTCGATCGGCTACACCAGCCACACCAACACCAGCGTCAGCCTCTACCTGCTCGAGAGCCTCACCTTCCGCGTCCTCACCCCCGAGGCCGCGGTGTGGCTCAAGTACCAGAGCTGAGCGTCACCCGGGACGGCGGCGCCGCGTGCGCCGCCGTCACCGCGACCTGAGCTCGTCGTAGGCGCGCTGGATCTCGACCGTCTTCTGGTGCGCCAGCTCCTGCAGCTCGGCACCCAGCCCGGCGACGCGATCGGGGTGATACTCCTTCATCCGCTCGCGGTAGGCGTGCGTGATGGCGTCGGCCGTCGCACCGCGCGCGACGCCGAGCACGGCCCACGGATTCCACCCGGGCGACGCCCCCCGCGGCGGCGCCTGCTGCGGCAGCAGCGAGCGCACCACCCGCCACACCGCCAGCGCGAACGCCAGCAGGATGACGAGGCGGATCACTTCGGCAGGCTTCCCGGATCGGCTCGCTTCAGCAGGCGGAAGAACTCGGAGTCGGGCGACAGGATGGCGGTGGTGCCCTCGCCGAGGGTGTTGCGGTACGCCTCGAGCGTGCGGACGAACTGGTAGAACTCGGCGTCGCGCCCGTAGGCGTCGGCGAAGATGGCCACCGCCTGCGCGTCACCCTCGCCGCGGATGACCTCCGACTTCTGGCGCGCATCGGCCATCAGGATCTGCACTTCCTTGTCGGACCCGGAGCGGATCTTGCGCGCCTCCTCGTCGCCCTCGGCGCGGAACTTCTTCGCCAGCCGCTCGCGCTCGGTGCGCATGCGATTGAAGACGTTGAGCTCGTTCTTCTCCGGCAGGTCGACGCGCTTGACGCGCACGTCGACCACTTCGATGCCGTACTCGCGCGCCTTCTCGTCGCTGCGCTTGGTGACCTGGTCGAGCAGCTCCTGGCGCTTCTCGCTGACGATCTCGCGCAGCGTGTGGCGGCCGAGCGTCTCGCGCAGGTTCGAGTAGACGATGTCGTCGAGGCGTGACTGCGCGCCGTTCTCGTCACGCACGGTGCGCACGAACTGCAGCGGGTCGATGATGCGCCAGCGGGTGTAGTTGTCGACCACCAGCTGCTGCTTGTCGCGCGTCAGGATCTCCTTCGGCTGTGTGTCCTGATCGAGCATCCGGCGATCGAAGTAGACGACGTTCTGGATGAACGGGATCTTCCAGTAGAGCCCCGGCTCCCGCACGACCCGCACGGGGTTGCCGAGCTGCACCACCATGGCCTGCATCCACTGCGGCACGGTGAAGAGCGCCAGGTTCCAGACGGCGAGGAAGCCGCCCACCAGCACGATGACGACGATCCAGCGACGGTCCATCAGCGCGCTCCCGCCGGGGCTTCGGTCGGCCGTCGCAGCAGCGGCTCGAGAGGCAGGTAGGGCACCGTCTGCTTGGCGGACAGATCGTCGAGGATGATCTTGTTCATGCCGGGCAGGATGACCTCCATCGTCTCGAGGTAGAGGCGCTGGCGCGTGACGTCCTTCGCCTTGGCGTACTCCGACTGCAGCGCCACGAAGCGCTGCGCCACGCCGGTGGCGTCGCGCACCTTGGCCTCGCGATAGCCCTCGGCCTCGTTGACGAGCTGAGCCGCCTCGCCGCGGGCGCGCGGCACGACGTCGTTGGCGTAGCCGACGGCCTCGTTGATGAGCCGCTCCTTGTCCTGCTGCGAGCTGATGACGTCCTTGAAGGCGTCGGACACCTGATCCGGCGGGTCGACGTCCTGGAGCTTCACGGTCTCGATGTCGAGGCCGACGTCGTAGCGATCGAGGATCTGCTGGAGGACCTTCTGCGTGTCCTCCTGGATCTGCTCCTTGCCCTCGGTGAGCGCCTGGTCGATGTCGCTGCGACCGATGACCTCGCGCATCGCGGCCTCGGCCGCGGCGCGCACGGCGTCCTGCGGGTTGCGCACGTTGAAGAGGAAGTCGGTCGGGCCGGTGGCGTCGGCGCGCACCTTGTACTGCACGATGAACTCGAGCGAGACGATGTTCTCGTCGCCGGTCAGCATGAGCGCTTCCACCGGCACGTCCTGGTACTGCGGCGGCGGACCCTGCGTGATGGTGCGGTAGCCGACCTCTTCCTTGCGGATGGCGGTGACGCTCGGCCGGATGACCGTCTCGAACGGCCACGGCAGCCGGTAGTGCGGTCCGCTACCGGTCTCGCGCACCACCTTGCCGAAGCGGAGCACGATGCCGCGCTCGTCGGGGGCGACGATGTAGATACCGGTCGCGAGCCAGACCAGGATGCCGACGACCAGGATCAGGTAGGGGTTCACGCTGAAGCCTCCGCCACTCGGCGCGCCCGCGCCGGTTCCGCTGCCCCCGCCGCTCCCACCCCCGGGGAAGCTCGAGCGGATGCGCGTCCACAGATCACGCAAATCGGCGAGGGGGTCCTGCTGGTTCGGACGGCGAGGGGGCCACTCGTATCGATCCGGCATCGGCGCGCGCATCGTGCGGGCGCGCGGCCTGACTGTCAACTCGACGCCGGTGGCACCCGCTCAGCCGTAGCGACCGCCGGACACGTGGATCGTCTCGCCGGTGACGTACTCCGCGTCGTCGCTGGCGAGGAACGCCGCCACCCCGGCGACGTCCTCCGGCTTGCCGAGGCGCGGTATCGGGAGCGTGGGTGCGACGCGATCGACGAGGTTCTGGTAGTGCGGCAGCGACGTCACGCCCGGCGTGGCGATGATGCCGGGCGCGATGCAGTTCGCGGTGATGCCGAACTTGCCGAGCTCGAGCGACAGCGAGCGCGTGAAGCCGATGACCCCCGCCTTCGACGCCGCGTAGTTCGTCTGGCCCTTGTTCCCGTAGTGCGCGCGCGAGCTCATGTTGATGACGCGGCCCCAGCGCGCCGCCACCATCACCGGCGTGGCGTACTTGCTGACGAGGAACGTGCCGCGCAGGTTCAGGTTGAGCACCGCGTCCCAGTCGGCGGCGCTCAGGTCCTTCAGCAGCTTGTCGCGGGTGATGCCGGCGTTGTTGACGAGGATGTCGACCGTGCCGAGCTCCTTCACGGTGCACTCGACGAGCGCCTCGACGACGGCCTCGTCCATGACGCTGCCGGCGAACACCGCGGCCGTGCCGCCGGCCGCGCGGATCTGCTCGGCGGTGACGCCGGCCGTCTCCTCGCGGAGGTCGTTCACCATCACCGCGGCACCCTCGCGCGCGAAGCGCAGCGCCATGGCCTCACCGAGGCCCTGCCCTGCGCCGGTCACCAGCGCCACCTTGCCTGCAAGTCGCATCGAGACTCCTCCTACCGGATCGCGTCCAGGCCGAGCAGCTCGCGGCCGATGACCAACTGCTGGATCTGCGTCGTGCCCTCGGCGAGGGTCAGGTGGCGCAGATCCCGGTAGAACCGCTCGGCGGGGAACTCGCGCGTGTAGCCGTAGCCGCCGTGCACCTGGATGGCGAGGTGTGCCACGCGCAGCCCCGACTCGGTGGCGAAGAGTTTCGCCTGCGACGACTCGAGGATGCCCTTGCCGCCGGCTTCGAGCGCCGCCGCGGCGCGATAGCTCATGAGCCGCGCGGCGTCGGTGAGGTTCGCCATCTCCGCGATCATCTCCTGCACGAGCTGGAACGCGCCGATCTGCTTGCCGAACTGCTTGCGCTCCTTGGCGTAGCGCACGGCCGAGTCGAGCGCCGCCCGCGCCAGGCCCACGGCCGCGAACGCCACCGAGCAGCGTCCACCGGCGAGCCCCTTGAGCGCCAACCGCAGGCCCTTGCCGGGCTCGCCCAGCAGGTTCGCGCGCGGCACGCGCACCTCCTCGAACGACAGCTCGGCGAGCGGCGTCGCGAGGTTGCCCATCTTCTCGAGCGCGCGCGCCTCGAACGGCGACTCGTCACGATCGACGATGAACGCCGTCGGCCCGACGTCCTTCAGCCGCGCGATCACGATGCCGGTGCGCGCGATGGTGCCGTTGGTGATGAGCGTCTTGGTGCCGGTGAGGCGCACGTGGTCGCCGTCCTCGCGCGCCGCCAGCTCGACGCCGGCGGCGTCGGAGCCCACGTTCGGCTCCGTCAGCCCGAAGAAGCCGATGCGCGTGCCGGCGAGCAGCGGACCGAGGTGCCGCTCGCGCTGTGCCGGCGTGGCGGCGTCGGCGATGATGCCGGCCACCATGTTGTGCGTCGTCACCGAGCTGCGCAGCGAGCCCCAGCAGTACGCCAGCTCCTCGACGAGGACGAGGTACGACGTGAGGTCGAGCCCGTGCCCGCCGAGCTCCTGCGGCGCGGTGGCGCCGACGAACCCGGGATCGACCAGTCGGGGATAGAGCGCAAGGGGCAGCTCGCCGCGGGCCTCGTGGGCCGCCACCAGGGGGGCCACCTCGCGGTCGAGGAACCGGCGGGCGTTGTCTCGCAGCAGCTTCTGCTCGTCGCTCAGATCGAGGTCCATCGTGTGCCCGGGGCTTCTAGAACCCGCCGCCTCGGCGGGTCAAGGCATGGCGGACGATGCGATTTTCCTGGCGTGCGCCGCCCCTGCAGAGTATTGTCCCGCGCGATCCCGGGGGGGCCGGGAGGGTCGTTGCGACTACATCGGTTCGTCGGCTGTCTCGCGCTGTTCGGAGGCTCGCTCGCGCTGGCGGGATCGGCCTCCCACCCCGTGCCGCCTCGCACGGCCGAAGGCTGTCGCACGACGGTCGACACCACGGTGCAGGACTACATGGCGGCGCGGCGCCTGGCCCTGCTGCAGTGTCACAGCGACACCAACGAGGGCCGTCTCACACCCCGCGACTGCGAGACCGAGCCCCACACCGCAGCCGCGATCGCGACCGCCGAGACGTCGGCCGTGGCCCGCCTGAACGACGCCTGCTCCGACGCCACGGTGACGGCGCCGCCGCCCGCGGGCATCGGCGCCCGCATCTGCGGCGACGAGGGCGTCTGCGACTTCGCCTTCGAGCACCTCGACGACGGCGCACGTGGCGACGCCGACGACTACGCCGACTGTCTCCTCTGCCTGGCCGCCGACGCCGTCGACAGCCAGATCGACCTCGCCTACGAGGGCCTTCCCACGCCCGCCCCGCCCACCGACGTCCGCCGCTGCCGCACCCGCCTGGCGCAAGCCACGGTAGCCTTCGACCACCGCCGTCACGCCCTGGAGCGCCGCCATCAGCTGGTCGACCCGACCCGCCTCACCACCGCCCAGATGAAGATCGCCACCCGCCTCCTGACAGGCTGCCGCCCGAGCCCGACGACGATCGTCGCGAACCCAACCCCAGGAGCGAGTCCAACGGCTCCTCCGCCCGCACCAGACCGCACGGCGCGCACGCCGTAAGGCGGCCCGCCGTCACATGGGGGGCGCGGTGGGTGGCCGGCGTGGGGTGACGCCGAGCGAGCGTGTCGTGAGCACCCGGGTGGGGAAATGGGGCGGCGTGGTGCGGTGCGAGCGCCACGCGCAGCCGGCGTCACCCCACGCCGGCCACCCACCGCGCCCCCCGACACACCCCGCCTTGCGCCGAGCGAGCACGCGACAGATGATGCCCGCCCGGAGGACGACGATGGAACGAGTTGAGCTCACTCGCGACTGCGAAGCGGTGCAGATTCCCGCCGGCCACACGGTCACCCTCGAGAAGGGCACCGAGGCCATGATCACCCAGTCGCTCGGCGGCTCCTATACGCTGCAGGTTCCCGCCTACGGCGGGCTCTATCGCATCGCGGGCCGCGACGGCGACGCCATCGGCAAGGAGCCGATCGCGGAGGCCGAGGTGGTTGCCGAGGGTGATCTCGAAGCACAGGTCTGGAGCGCGCTGCGCACCTGCTACGACCCCGAGATTCCCGTCAACATCGTCGACCTCGGCCTGGTGTACGACATGCGCATCACCCCCGGCGACGACGGCAGCGCCATCGACGTCAAGATGACGCTCACCGCACAGGGCTGCGGCATGGGCGGCGCCATCGCCGCCGACGCCCGCAGCAAGCTGCAGGTGCTGCCCGGCGTGGACAGCGCCAACGTGGAGATCGTCTGGGATCCACCGTGGACGCCCCAGATGATCTCGCCGGAAGGACGCGAGCGCCTCGGGATGGCCTGAGCGGCCACGCCGGCGGCGCTCGCCGGGTCGTCAGACGCCTTCGACGGGTGCGACGGCCACTGCCGACGCACCGCCGCGTCGGCCACGGCGCCGACGGCCACCACGGCGGCGTCGGCGCCGAGCACCTCCCTCGCCAGCCTCACCGGCGGCGCCTTCGACGGCAGCTCCCTCGGGTGAGGCGTCGTCCGGACCACCGTCGCCCTCGGCGTCGGCCTCGTCGTCGACGTCGCCGCTGTCGACCGCGACCAGCTCGGCGTCGATCTCGATCGGCTCCGGATCGGGCTCGGCGACGCCGTGCTCGTTGAGCTCGAGCGGGTGCGCCAGCTCGCCGAGATCGGCCTCGTCCGCCGGCTCGACGTCGTGCCGCGGCGCCGGCGCGCGGTTTTCGTGCCGCAGCGGCGCCGCATCCGGATCGACGATCCGGATCGTGCCCTGGCGGTTGATGTCGAGCTCCTTGATGCGACGCAGGCGGGTGATCAGCCGCGGCGAACCGGGCGGGCGGCTGAAGCCGCGCTCGCGGAGCGCGTTCGCGAGCGCGTCGAGGCTGACGCCTCCCGGCGCCTTCTCGAGCAGGTCGCGGACCACGCCGACGATCTCGTCGTGGGGCGCCGTCTGCATCGGCTCGGCATCGACCGGGGCGGGTGCGGGCCGCGGCGCTGCCGCCACCGCGGGACGGCTCGGACGGCGTTCGTCACGTCCGCCGCTGCGGCGGCTGCGACCGCGGCCACCGCGGCCGCGCGCGCGATTGTCGCTCGCGGGCGCCTGGGTGACCTCGCGCTCGACCACGGCCTCGTGCCGCATGCCCGCCAGCGCCCGGTAGGACGTGCGGCGGAAGAGCACGCCGAGGCTGGCCGCGACGTCGCCGACGGCGTCGAACGCCTGGTCGTCGGAGACGATCTCGACGACGTCACCAGGACGCGCGCCCGCGAGCCAGACGCCGGCGGCGACCGCGATGCGGAGATCGCTCCAGTCGCGCACGCCGACCGACGGCGCGCTGTGCACCAGGGCGGCGCCCTTGCGCGCCAGCAGCCGGGCGGTGTCGTGGCCGATGACGCGCCAGTTGCCGACCGCCATGAACTCGGTGGCGTGGCCGACCCAGTCGATGTCGAGGTGCTCGAGCACGCGCGAGATGTCGGCGGCCCGGCTGGTGTTCTCGACGTCGAAGAAGATGCCGCGACGGACCGACGGACGGATGCGCGGCGGCTCCGGCGGAGGCACGCGAGCCACGAAGCCTGGCTCGGGGTTGGAGGTGATGATGACCTCGTTCTCGACCGGTGCCTCGAGGGGCGCCTCGTCGATGGGTGCCTCGTCGATCGCCAGGAGGGGTGCTTCGGGCTCCGGCTCGGGGGCAGCGGCGACGACCTCCAACCGGTCGTCGGCAACGGGGACGGCGGTCTTGGTCTTACGGGTCCGGGGGCGCGCCGTGGTGGCGCGACGGGGTTTCTTGGTCGTCGTGGCCGCTTTGCGCGGCCGTTTCGGTGTTGTCACGCTCGGAGCCATATCACGGCCCGTTCAGGAGTTCAGCCAACCCCGCATGGCGAAGTCCACGGCGCAGCCGGCGCTTCCGTGGCACCCTCCCCGTCAGCTTTCCGTCGAATTGCGCCCACCTGCGGCGTCCAGCGGTCCGCACGACCCATGGCACCGCCATTGCTGGCTCAGCTGGCAATGCCGCACGCTCCATCCAAGACCGATTCCGGGCGCTATGGCACCCGGGATCTGGCGACGTTCAACCGGTGGCTGAACGTCAGCCGGCTGCGGGCCGTGACGGCGGTGGCGCTGTTCGTCACGGCCCTGCACCTCCTCGGCGTCGATCAGATCCGTCCACTCCCCGTGCTGGCGCTGTGTGCGGTCCTGTTCGCCATCTCGGCGATCGCGCTCCGGAGCGGCGACCATACCGAGACGTCGCTCACCTACTTCACCCTGCAGACGTTCCTCGACCTGGTGGCCATCACCGTCGGCCTCGCGGTGGCGACGCCCGCTCCCACCGCCATGTTGTTCCGGCCTCTCTTCGTCATGGTCATCGTGCCCGCGAGCCTGGTGTCGGTGCCGATCGGGCTTGCCGCCGCCGCCACGGCGTCGGCCGCCCACCTGCTCCTGGTGATCCTGCAGCAGGGCGACGGCGCGACCGGCGCCGAGCTGCTGACGCCGCCCTTCCTCTTCTTCCTCGTGGCGCAGCAGTCGTTCTTCTACGGCGACCACATCGCGCGGAAGAACGAGGACCTGCACGCGCTGGCGACGCGTCTCGAGGAGCACCAGCAGAGCCTGCAGATGGAGGCGCGCACGTCCGCCGCCCTGGCCGCGGTGGCACGCACGTTGGGCTCGAACCTCGACGCCCCCGAGCTCCTGGCGCGGGTGAACCGCACGGCGCTCGAGTACCTGGCCGCCGATTGGGCCGCGACGTTCGTGGTGGACGCGGCACGCGGCACCTTCCGGATCGGGGCCGTCAGCGACCCCGAGATCCCGGCGAGCGCCCTCGGTCGCATTCCGCTCCCCCTCACGAGCTGGCGCGCCCTCGAGCGCCTCACCCCAGGGCGCGTCATCCAGCTCGACGGATTCGACGCGGCGCAGACGCCGGCCGTGTTCACCGGCGGCGTGACGCCGACCACCCTCCTGCTCACCGGGCTCTACCGCGACGACGCCATGGTGGGCCTGCTCGCCATCGGCCATGCTCGCGCCCCTGCCCCCGAGTGGTCGCCGCATCTGCTGGCCGGCATCGCCGAGCACGCGGCCATCGTGCTCCGCAACGCCGCCCTCCTCGACGAGGTGCGCGAGGCGAGCCAGCTCAAGTCGGAGTTCGTCGGCGCCGTGTCGCACGAGCTGCGCTCGCCGCTCAACGTCATCCTCGGTTACGTCGAGATGCTGTACGACGGCGGCCTCGGCCCGGTGACGACCGAGCAGGAACGCGCGCTCGACCGCACCCGTCGGCATGCGCTGGCACTCCTCGAGATGATCACCGCCCTGCTCGACCTGAACCGGCTCGAGGCCGGACGACTGCCCATCCAGAGCGAATCCACGTCGGTCGCCACCCTGCTCGACGAGCTGCGCGATCAGCTGCCCGAGAGCTGGCGCCGAGCCGGCGTGGAGCTGCGCTTCGAGTCCCCCGCCGCTGGCGCGACCCTCGAGACCGACCCCGGCAAGCTCAAGACCGTGCTGCGCAACCTCGTCCATAATGCGCTCAAGTTCACCGAGCGCGGCCACGTGACGGTGAGTGCCCAGATGGCGCCCCACGGCGAGCTGACGTTCACGGTCGCCGACTCCGGCTGTGGCATCCCAGGCGAGGCGCTGCCCTACGTCTTCGACATGTTCCGCCAGGTCCCGGGCGCCGGTGGCGGCGGTGTCGGGCTCGGGCTCCACATCGTGCGCCGCTTCGTCGAGGCCCTCGGCGGTCGCGTCCAGGTGCTGAGCGACGTCGGGGTCGGCTCGCGCTTCCTGGTGACGCTGCCCGTGGCGGCCGACCGGGCCCGCGCCGCCTGACACACGCCGCGTTGACTCTCGCCGATGGCTCTGCGATCCCTCCGGCATCGATGTCGTCGAGGAGGCGCCGCCCGATGTGGATGCTGCTCGCGCTCGCCGCGCTCGTGCTCGGCGCCGCGGTGGCGTCCGCCGGCTTCGCACCCAACGTCGCCGAGGCGCTCCGCACCGAGAAGAACCTCTACGTCGCCACGCAGCGGGCCGACGGCTCGCGCAGCAAGGTGTCCCCGATCTGGTTCATGTTCGACGGTGACGCCGTCTACTTCACGACGGTCCCGACCAGCTACAAGGCGAAACGCCTGCAGAAGGGCAGCCCGCTCTTCATCGCCGTCGGCAGCGAGAACGGCCCGTCGTTCGTCGGCAAGGGCGAGATCATCCGCGACCCCGCGATCGCCGAGAAGATGGCTCCCGTCTACGACCAGAAGTACTGGATCTCGTGGATGGGCTTCTTCCGTCCGCGCCCCGATCGCATCCGCGAGGGCAAGACGGTGATCGTCCGCGTCACACCGGCGTCGTAGCCGGGACGGTCTCGCGCACCACCTCGCGGCGTGCCGGGTCGTAGCGCATCGAGATCTCGCCGCGCGCGATCGCGAGCAGCGTCTCGCCCACGAGCTCCCGGCGCCAGCCCTGGAGCAGCGACGGCTCCTCCTGGGTGGGATCCGGCTTGCGGCTGGTGGCGATGGCGACGAGCGCGTCGAGGTCACGCGAGCTGGCGATGACCTCGGGGGCCAGGTCGTCACGATCGGCGACGGCCTGCACGGCGGCGCGCAGCAGCGCGGTGAGCCCGCTCGGCGGCGACTGGCGGCGGATGCGATCGGGGAGCTGCGGCCAGTCGGCATCCGGACACGCGACGCCCTCGGCGATGGCCGCCAGCAGCGCCCGGCCGTGCCGGTCGACGGTTCCCGGCGAGAGCCCGCGCACGCCGCGCAGCTCCTCGATGGTCGACACCGGGCGGGCCGCCACCGTCGTCAGGACGACGTCGTTGGCGATGAAGTTCGGACGGATGTTCGCCCGTCGCGCGGCACGCTCGCGCCACGCGGCGATCGCCCGCAGCACCGCCAGCTCCTTCGGATCGAGCCGCTGCCAGCTCTTGACGGTGCGGAAGCGCTCCTCGTCGGGCATCGCCTGGTAGCGCGCCACGTCCTCGAGCCGTCGCAGCTCCTCCGCCACCCAGCCCCAGCGCTGGCGGCGATCGAGATCGGCGCGCAGTCGATCGTGCATCGCGAGGAGATGCAGGACGTCGGCACGTGCATAGGTGATCTGCTCGGGCCGCAGCGGACGACGCGTCCAGTCGGTGTAGGTCTGGTCCTTGCGGATGCGGACCTTCAGCACGCGCTCGAGCAGCACGCCGAGGCCGACCTGCAGGCCGTAGCCCAGGAACGCCGCCTCGACCTGCGTATCGACGACGCCGCGCATGGGCTCGCCCATCAGCAGCGCCAGGATCTCGAGATCCTGGCCGCCGCCGTGCAGCACCACGGGGATGGCCGGGTCGCGCAGGACCGGGAACAGCGGCGAGAGATCGGTCAGGACCACCGTGTCCACCACCGCACAGACGTCGTCGGTCGCGATCTGCACGACGCCGAGCACCGGGCGATAGGTGCGCTCCCAGACGAACTCGGTGTCGAGCGCCAGGCGACCGGCGCGACGGACGTCCTCGACGAGCGCCGTCAGGCCTTCGGTGGTGGTGATCAACGGCGGAGAATCGGCCACGGTGCGGCCCTGGTATCCGGAACCGCGGCCCGCAGGCAAACGGGGCGGAATGCCCCCCTATGGCGGGCCGCCACCAAGCGATAGCGCGCGGGCGTGGGCGACGAGTTGCCAGCGTTGCGCGTCCGTCAGACCCGCCGTCGGATCCGTGTGGGGCGCGCGCGAGAGGCGCACGAACAGCATGCGATCGTCGCGATCGGCCAGCCGGCCGGGGGTGGCGAGGTCGCTCCCGTGGCACCCCGCGCAGCGCTCGGTCCAGAGCCGTGCGCCCGCGGCGCGATCCTCGTCGCGATGGGCCAGCGTCCATATCCAGGCGATCAGGTCCCAGCGCTGCTGCACGCTCAGACTCGACCAGTCCGGCATGCCGCGCTTGCGGCGGCCCATCGTGATCATCGTGAAGAAGTCGGCCGGCGTCTCGCGGCGCATGAACTCGACGCTGGTGAAGTCGGCGGGCGCCAGGTGCAGGCGCTTCGTGTCCGGCCCGTCGCCCGCGCCGGTCGCGCCGTGACAGAGGGCGCAGTTCTCGCGGAACAGCACGCGGCCGCGTGCGGCCGACGGCGGTGCCGGCGGCAGCGTCGCAGGCGCGATCCCGGTGCGGGCGGTGATCGTCGCCGTGAAGGCCTCGAGCCGCTCGGGCACCGTCGCGACGCCGGTCCGGACGTCCAGATCACGCAGCAGTGCGTCGACCTGCTCCGGCGGCAGGATCGCCAGACGCCGGTTCAGGTCGCGCGCGTCCGCCATCAGCAGACGCGCCTCCTCGAGATCGACCTCGGACGACAGCTCCTCGCCGCCGTCCTCGAACGCCTCGTGATAGTGCGCCTGCGTCCCGGCGAGCAGGTCGAGCAGGCGCTGGACGTCGGCGGTGCGATCGTCGGCCCGCGCGACGCCGACCAGCGCCACGACGACGCCGACGACGAGACGGATCACGCCGGGCGCCCGGCCATGGCCGCCACCCGCTCGCGGTCGCGCTCGACGTAGTCGACGAGCTCGCGCGCGAACGGCGTCGCCACGGCCAACGCCGCCGCATCGATCGGCGCGGCGATCCACTGCAGCACCAGCGTGTCGCCGTCCGCAGCGAACGCCGGGCCGACGCCGCCGAAGAAGAAGCCCCACGCTGCCGCGGCCTCGCACAGCGCCGCCGCCCCCGGTTGCGCCAACGGCACGTAGAGCTGCACCACCTGGGCTTCCACCACCCGCGCCAGGTCGCGGGCGCTCTGCCGCACCTCGGCCGCGGTCGTCGGGCCGATGTGGCGCACGTGGATCGTGCCGCCGTCGAGCGTGTGGCTGTAGCGAACGTCGACGACGCTCGGCCCGTCCACCGGGGCACGCGGCGACGCGAAGGTCACCGGCACGCCGAGCCCCTGATAGATGCGTTCCACCAGCGCCCGGTGGCGCTCGGGCACCTCCAGCGCACCGCCGCTCGCCGGCGTGCCGACGTGCGAGAAGTAGAGGAGGAAGCTCAGCCGGTCGACGGGCGTCCCGGTGCCGATGCCCTTGAAGCGCATCTCGCTCGGTCCGGCACCGAACAGCACGCCGCAGGCGTCGGAGCCGAAGCTCTCGTTGACGCGTTGGCTGTAGGCGTGACGCATCACCGCGTGGCTGTAGACGCCGGCGAGACCGATCCGTCGCGCCTCGTCCTCGAGCAACGCCCGCATGCGCCCCATCAGATCGCGGCCGCGGTGGGCCGGATGCACGACGGCCATGCCGCGCTCGGCGACGCGACCGCCGTCGAAGCGCTCGAGCGCATAGTGGCCGACGACGTCGCCCGAGGCATCGACCGCGACGATCGACACCAGCGCCCCGCTGGCGTTCAGGTGCACGAGCCGTTCCGGCACGTAGCAGTCGTCGTGGAGATAGGTGTCGCCGTAGGCGCGGTAGATGCAGCGCGCGATGCCGACGGCGTCGGCCGCGACGAAGCAGCGGACGGCGTACTCCTGCTCGGGCGCCAGCGGCTCGTCCTCGGCGAAGCGCGCCAACGCCTCGGCCGGCAGGCACGCGGTGACGTCGGGCTGCGGGCGCCGTCGCGTGAGACGCAGTGCCTTGCCGGCGCGTCCACGCGGGATCCAGGTGACGCGATCGGCGGCGTCGCGGATGAGCCGCATGCCGCCGGGCCGGCTGACACGCGGGCGCGCGACCTCGAGCCCCTCCTCGTCGGCCGCGTCCGGATCGACCGGCAGGCCGTTGTCGTGCACCTCCAGCACGAGGTCGGCGGGCGTGATCAGCGCGACCACCGTGTAGCGCCCGACCTCGTCCGGCGCGAAGGCGTGGTCGACGACGTTCGCGCACGCCTCCTCGGCGGCGGTCGCGAGCCGCGCGGCGTCGGCGTCGCGGAAGCCCGCCAGCGCCACCACGTCGTCGAGGAATCGACGGGTCAGCGGCAGCAGCGGGGCCGAGGCCGGCACCGCGAGCTCGACACGGACGGGGTCGCTCGACGTGGACATCCGCGGCTCCTACCTGCCCCGGCCGGTGGGAGTAAAGCGCCAGTCTGTGCTACGGAGACGCGCCCATGCGGTACTTTCGCGGCTCCATCCTCGTCACCGTCGCAGGCCTCGTCCTCGGCGGCTTCCTCGGCTGGGAGATGACCGGCACCATGCGCGGCGTGCTGTCGTCGGTGTTCATCGTCGCGGTGCTCGGCGTCCTCGAGGTGTCGCTGTCGTTCGACAACGCGGTCGTGAACGCCACCGTCCTCCGCCAGATGGACCCGGTGTGGCGGCGGCGGTTCATCACCTGGGGCATCGCCATCGCGGTCTTCGGCATGCGCATCGTATTCCCGCTCGTGATCGTCGCGGTCATCGCCGGCATCAGCCCGTGGGCCGCGCTGGTCCTCGCCGCCACCGATCCGGACGGCTACTCCCGCACGCTGACGAGCGCGCACGTCTCGGTGGCCGCGTTCGGCGGCGCCTTCCTCGCCATGGTGGGACTGACGCACTTCTTCGACCAGGAGAAGGACGTGCACTGGATCCGCGTCATCGAGGCGCCGCTGGCGCGCCTCGGCCGCATCGAGGCGGTGGAGATCGGCATCGTGCTGATCCTGCTGTACGCGGTGTCGCGCTGGCTGCCGGACCACGAGCAGCTCACGTTCATCGTCGCCGGCATCGGGGGCCTCGTCACGTACATCGCGGTCGACGGCGTCGCCGCACTGCTCGACGCCGGCTCGGCGGGCACGACCGAGGTGGCGCGCTCGGGCGCCGCCGCCTTCCTCTATCTCGAGGTGCTCGACGCCAGCTTCAGCTTCGACGGCGTCATCGGCGCCTTCGCGCTCTCGAACAACCTCTTCATCATCGCCATCGGGCTCGGCGTCGGCGCCATGTTCGTGCGCAGCCTCACCATCATGCTCGTCGAGGAAGGCACGCTCGCCGAGTACCGCTACCTCGAGCACGGCGCGTTCTGGGCGATCATCGCCCTCGGGGCGATCATGTTCCTGCAGACCGTCTTGGAGATCCCCGAGGTGGTGACGGGCCTCATCGGCGCCGGCTTCATCGTGCTCGCCTTCGTCTCGTCGGTGCGGCACAACCGCCGCCAGACGGCCTGACTCGACGGCGCCCGCGCATCCTTGCTAAGGCCCTGCCCCATGGCAGAGCAGAATGTCGACGCGTTCCGGGCCGAGCTGCGCGCGTGGCTCGAGGCCAATCTCCCCGACGACCTGCGGCGATCGAACGCCGCCACCATGCCGGAGCACGTTCGCGTCCCCCGTCTGCGCGCCTGGCAGCACCAGCTGGCGGACGCCCGCTGGGTGGGGATCACCTGGCCCAGCGAGTACGGCGGTCGCGACGCCGGCATCGCCGAGCAGGTGGCCTACGTCGAGGAGATGGCGCGTGCCGGCGCCCCCGAGGTCATCGGCAATCTCGGCCTCGGCATCCTCGGCCCGCCGCTGATCGCGTACGGCACCGACGCACAGAAACAGCGCTTCCTGCGCCGCATCCTGACGGCGGAAGACCTCTGGTGCTTCGGCTTCTCCGAGCCGGGCGCCGGCTCCGATCTGGCGTCGCTGCGCACGCAGGCCGTCGTCGACGGCGACGACTTCGTGCTCACCGGCCAGAAGGTGTGGACCACCATCGCGCACCATGCCGACTGGTGCATGGTGCTCTGCCGCACCGACGCCACGACGAAGCGCGCCAAGGGCATCTCGTGCCTGCTCGTCGACATGAAGAGCCCCGGCGTCGAGGTGCGCCCGCTGCGACAGATCACCGGCGAGGCCGACTTCAACGAGGTCTTCTTCGAGAACGTGCGCGTGCCACGCCAGAACCTGCTCGGCGAGCTGAACGAGGGCTGGCAGATCGCCATCTCGGCGCTGCAGAACGAGCGCGGCATCCTCTACGTCGTGGGCATGCAGATCCTGCTCAAGGAGCAGCGCGACAAGCTGATGGAGCTGGCACGCGCCCGTGGCGCCGGGCGCGATCCGATCCTGCGCCAGGAGCTGGCGCGCGTGTACCTCGGCACCGAGGTCTTCCGCTTCACCTGCCAGCGCACGCTCGACAAGCTGCTGCGCGCCGGCTTCCCGGGACCGGAGTCGGCCATCATCAAGATGCACTGGACGGAGCTGACGCAGGCCATGCCGCAGCTCGGCATGGACATCCTCGGCCCCGAGGGCCTGCTCTACGACACGCCGGTGCCCCGTGTCAGCGAGGGGCTGGCGGAGCAGCTGGTGCAGAAGTCGTATCTCGCGGCGCGGGCGGCGAGCATCGCGTCGGGCACGTCGGAGATCATGAAGGGCATCATCGCCATGCAGTTCCTCGGCCTGCCGCGGGGGTGAGCCATCGCGCGGGTCCGCGACTGGTTCCTGCGGTGCCTCGGCGCCGTCGTCGTCGCGGCCTTCCTGTCCCTGCTGCTGCAGGTGGACGTGCTGTTCGGCGCGCGCGGCCTGTTGCCCGCGTGCCCGGTGCCCGACGGCAGCGGGCCGACGCTGCTCCGTCTCCACTGCAGCGACGCCGTGCTGCGGCTCGCGCTGCTGCTCGGCATCGGCAGCGGCGCCGGGCTGCTCTGCGGGCTGGCGCCGCGCTGGTGCCTCGTCGCGGCCTGGACGCTCTACCTCTCGCTGGTGAACGCCGGCGGCGCGTTCCTCGGCTTCCAGTGGGACAACCTGCTGCTCGAGACGTTGCTGCTGTCGCTGTTCGTGGCACCGGGCGGATGGCGGCCGCGCGGACGGCCGTCACCGCATCCGGCGGCCGTGTTCCTGCTGCAATGGCTGCTCTTCCGGCTGCACGCCGAGTCCGGAGCCGCGAAGCTGCTGCTCGGCGATCCGACGTGGTGGGACCTGACGGCCATGGCCGGCTACTACGAGACCGCACCGCTGCCGACCTGGATCGGATGGTGGGCACACCAGATGCCGGACTGGGGGCATCGCACCACCAGCGCGCTCACCCTCGTCGTCGAGCTGATCGTGCCGTTCGGCATCTGGGGCCCGCGTCGCGTCCGCCGCGCAGCGGTTGCGGTGATGGCCGCGTTGCAGGTGGGCGTCATCCTCACGGCCAACTACGGCTTCTTCAACTACCTGACGCTGGCGCTCTGTCTCTGGGCGCTCGACGACCAGGATTTCGGCGCCTCGCCGGCGCCGCCGCGGGTCGTGCGCCGGCGGACGACGTGGGCGATGGGGGTCGTCGTGATCACGTTGGTCGCGCTGTCGATCGTGCCGTTCCTGCGCGTCGTGCCGCCGCTGCGGTCCGTCGCCGTGGCCCTGTCGCCGCTGGCGCGCACGCTCGACGACGTGCGCTCGGTCAACGCCTACCACCTGTTCGCGCAGATGACGCACGTGCGCGACGAGATCGTCGTCGAGGGCTCCGACGACGACGGGACCACGTGGCAGGCGTACGACTTCCGCTGGAAGCCCGGTCCCGTCGACCGCGCGCCGGCGTTCGTGGCGCCGCATCAGCCACGCGTCGACTTCCAGGCGTGGTTCCTGCCGCTGGGCGGCGACGCCCTCTGGTTCGACACGCTGCTGCGCCGCCTGCTGGACGAGCCGTCGGCGGTGACGTCGCTGTGGGCCCACGATCCGTTCGACGGCCGCGCCCCGGGCGCGGTGCGCGTCGCCGTCTATCGGTATCGTTTCACCGACCGCGCCACGCGGTCGGCGACCGGGGCGTGGTGGACGCGATCGCTCACGCGCACGTCGCGTGTCATGCGCGCGAACGCCGCTCGCCCATGACCCCGCAGAGCACCGCGACCAGCCGTTCGAGCAGGAACGGCTTCGCGACATGCGCCTGAAAGCCCGCGAGCAGCGCCCGCACCTGATGATCGCGCCCGGCATAGGCCGTCAGCGCCACCGCCGGCACGTAGCCGCCGCGCGACGCCGGCCGCTCCCGCACGCGGCGGATCAGGCTGTAGCCGTCCTCGCCGGGCATGGCGATGTCGCTCACCATGGCGTCGGGGCAGACGTGGTCGAGGGCGTCGAGCGCGGCGCCGGCCGACGACGCCAGCAGGGTCGTGGCGCCGTACTGCTCGAGCGCCGCGGCGAGCGATTCGCGGGCGAGCGGGTCGTCGTCGACCACGAGCACCGTGGTCCCGCGCAGCGGCGACTCGGCGGCCTGCGCGTCCCGCACGTCGTCCGGGGACGGTGCGGCGAGCTCGTGGCGCGAGCGCGGCAGCGTGATCGTGAAGGACGCGCCGCGCCCCTCCCCGTCACTGTCGGCCCGCACCCGGCCGCCGTGGCGCTCGACCAGGTGACGCACGATCGCGAGCCCGAGCCCGAGTCCGCCGTGGGCGCGGGTGATGGCGCTGTCGCCCTGCCGGAACCGCTCGAAGACGAGCGGCAGGACGTCGGAGTGGATGCCCTTGCCGGTGTCGGTCACCATGACGTGCGCCTCGGTCGCATCGGTCCAGAGCCGCACCGAGACGCGTCCCCCCGCGGGCGTGAACTTGACGGCGTTCGACAGCAGGTTGTTGACCACCTGCTCCAGACGGTCCGGATCGCCGTCCACGGTCGCCTCGTGGTCGACCTCGGACACGAGCTCGAGCCCTTTCGCCTCGGCCTGCGGACGCACGCCGTCGAGCGCGCCTTCGATGAGCGGCGCCAACCGCACCGCCTGCAGATCGAGTCGCAGCTTGCCGGTGACGATGCGCGACACGTCGAGCAGATCCTCGACGATCTGTGCCTGCGCGCGCGCGCTGCGCTCGATGGCCTCGAGCGCGCGGGTCGTCTTCGCCGCATCGAGCCGGCCCGTGCGTAGCAGATGGGCCCAGGTGTTGATGGCCCCGAGCGGCGAGCGCAGCTCGTGCGACAGCATGGCGAGGAACTCGTCCTTGGCACGGTTCGCGGCCTCGGCGTCGGCACGCGCCCGCTGGAGCATGCCCTCGCTGCGCTCCACCTCGGCGATGTGGTCGCGCAGCTCGTACTGGCGCGCGCGCGCCCGCAAGGCGGTGCGGATCGCCGTGCGCAGCACGGGCACGGCCACCGGCCGCTCGAGCAGGACGACGTTGCCGAGGCGATCGATGAGATCGAGGGCCCCGACGGCGTTCGCGATGCGGCGTCCGGTCCGCGCCAGGACGACGAGCGGCACGTCCGACCACCGCGGCTGGCGTTCGAGCGCCGCGCACAGCTGCCGCGTCGCCGTGTCGTCGAGCGCCTCCTCGGCGATCAGCACCGCGCCCGCGCCCGCGTCGAGCCAGGTGCAGAGCACACCGGCGTCGCCGCAGATCTCGGCACGGATGCCGGCCTGGACGAGGACGTCCGCCGCCAGCGTCGCATCGCGACCCGTGGGGGCGCGAATGAGGACGCGATGGTCGAGCGCGTCAGCCGTACGCGCCGGTGGCGTCATCTGCGACCGTTCCCAGCGACGCACCGTGGTAGGTCGGCACGCCCGTCAGTACCCCGCGGAATCGGTCCAGGGCCGGCCCGATCGAGACCCCGCCGGCGTCGATACGGAACTCGCGAATCGTGCGCTCGTGGTCGCCGCCGCGCTTCTTCACCACCGAGATCGCCTGCCGCACCGACCCCTCGTGCTCGAAGTATCGAAGCAGGACGACGCTGTCGGCGAGGTAGGTGACGTTCACGGGTGATTCGACGCCGTCGCCGAGGACCCCGTACTGCGCCATCAGCAGGAGGGTGAGGACGCCGCGCTGATTCAGGTACGACAGCAGCTCGTGCAGATGGAGGAGAAGAAAGTCCTCCTCGGGCATGGCGGTGAGGTAGCCGTTCAGACTGTCGATGACGACGACCCGCAGGTTGCGTCGCTCGACCTCGCTCCGCACCGCACACGCGAACTCGCCCGGGCTGAGCTCCGCCGTGTCGACCTGCTTCACGCTGATGCGCCCGCTTTCCACGTGCTGGCGGAGGTCGCGGCCGAGCGTGCCGGCGCGCCGGAACGCGCTCCGCAGCGTCTCGTCGAAGAAGTACATCGCGACATTCTCGCCGCGTGCCGCGGTCGTCACCGCGTACTGGGTGGCGAGGGTGGACTTGCCGGAGCCGGCCGGACCGAGGAACAGGCTGCTCGTTCCCCGGTCGAGCCCGCCGCCGACGAGGACGTCGAGCGCCGGCAGCCCGCTCGGCACGGTGCCGCTCTCGAAGTCGTCCCGATGCCCCGCGGCGACGAGCCGGGGATGCACCACGAGGCCGCCGCGCTCGATGGTGAAGTCGTGGAACCCGGTCCGGAACGAGATGCCGCGCAGCTTGGCGACGGTGAGACGGCGTCGACTGGCGCCGTATCCGCGCTGCAACTGCTGCAGACGGATCAGGCCGTGCACCAGGGTGTGCGGATGCTTGTCGGCGTCGGTGATGTCGGTGTCGAGCAGGAGCACCGTGCGACCACGGCCGGCGAAGAATTGCTTCAGCGCCGCCATCTGGCGGCGGAACCGCAGCGGCTCCTGCGCCAGCAGCCGCAGCTCCGACAGCGAGTCGATGACGATGCGTGTCGCGTCCACCCGCTCGACGAGCTCGAGCAGCGCACGTGTCGCTTCGGTCAGCTCCACCTCCGACGGCTGGAAGATCGTGTACTGCTCCGCCGGGTCGACGCTGCGCTCGAACGACGGCAGCTCGTGGACGGCGATCCCGCCGAGATCCCAGCCGTGCGACGCCGCCGTCGAGGCGAGTTCTTCCGCGGTCTCCGACAGCGTGACGTAGAGGCCCTTGCCACCCTCTCGCACACCCGCCAGCAGGAACTGCATACCGAGGGTCGTCTTGCCCGCCCCCGGATCGCCGACGACCATGTAGAGACGATCGGCCGGGAGGCCGCCGCCGAGGACTTCGTCGAGACCGGGGATGCCCGAGGATAGACGGGATGCGCGTGGCTGGGTCGTCACCACCCCGGATCGTGGCGCGACTGGAATCCGCGTCAATACCTGGTCGCGCGCCTACGCGGGACGCCAGCGACCGTCGCGCAGGACCAGGCGCCGCGGCGCCTGCTCGGGGTGTCCCGTATTGTCGGGATAGCTGAGCGTCGGCAGCTCGCCGTCGAACCCCACCTCGGGGCGTACCGCGCGCACGACGCGGCGGCGGGCATCGGCGAGCACGTCGTCGATCGAGGAGAAGCCCTGCAGCTCGTCGAGCGTGCGCACGGTGGGCGGCAGCAGCACGATGCGACCGTCCTCGTACACCGACAGCGCCTCGCGCGGCGTGTACCACCGGCAGCTGACGCACTCGGTGCCGTCGATGACGGCGTCCTGCCCCTGCGGCACGCGGCCGACCAGGAAGCGCGTGTCGAAGCGGCGCGGATTCTGCGGCGGCGTGATCCAGCGCGCGAAATACCAGAGCTGGTCGGTGGCGGGTACGAGCCCGTGCTGCGCGAGCAGCTTCGGGAACGCCTCGCCGCCGTGCGACCGCGTGCGCAACGCCAGGAGGTCGTCGCCGAGCGGCCCTTCGAGCGGACTGCCGGCGCGGGTCGCGAGCAGGATGCCGACCTCCTCGAACATTTCGCGCACGGCCGCCACCCAGTAGGGAAGCGCCTCGTGCGGCCCGTCACCCTCGCCGGGCGGCGCCCACGTCTGATCGACGGGGAGCGCGGTGCCGGGTGCATCGTGGTCGCCGGGATCGACCACGCCGCCCGGAAACGCGTGAGCGCCCGGAAACGCCACGCTGCCATGGCGCTCGAGGAGCAGCACGGAGAACGGATCCCCGCCCGCCGCCTCCTCGCGCAGCAGGATCACGGTGCTCGACGGCAGCGGCTCGCTCGCGGACACGGGGCGCATATGAGCACCCTGCCCCGTCCGCGTAAAGGGAACCCGACCCAGGACGTGGTCTCGGGTCGTTCTCTCCTACGCCTTGCGGTCGACGTTCCGGCCCTTGCCGTGGTGCCCGGCCGCGTCGGACGCGGGCGCCGACACGTCGGCCTCCTTGATGAGCTGGACGGCCGCGCGACCCTGGAGCTCCTGGTGGTCGAGGGCCTTCTTCGTGGCCGCGACCCCGAGCTCGCTCGGGCGGGCGGCGGCGGCGGCGGGCTGCAGAGCCTGATCTGTGGCGCTTCCAACGGTGAAGGGCATGATGAGAATCCTCCCTTGTCCGATTCTCTCGGCAGAATGACGGTTGGACTTGAGCCGAGCCACCGGCTAGCGCACTACCTGCGGCGGACGCCGGCGCACATGATCGACGTACAGGACGTTTCCCGACTCTACCGGCGCGGTGTGGACCTCGTGCATGCGCTCGAGCACGTCACACTGCACATTCCGGCCGGACGCTTCGTCGCGCTGATGGGGCCGTCGGGCTCCGGCAAGTCGACGCTACTGAACCTGCTGGCCGGCCTCGACCGCCCCGACGGCGGCGAGGTGGTCATCGCCGGCAAGCCGCTCTCGGGCCTCGACGAGGACGGGCTCGCCGCGTGGCGCGCACGCCACGTCGGCCTGATCTTCCAGTTCTACAACCTGCTACCCGTCCTGACGGCCGTGGAGAACGTCGAGCTGCCCCTGCTGCTGACGTCGTTGCGACGCAGCGAACGTCGCGAGCGCGCTCTCACCGCGCTGCGCGCCGTCGGGCTGCCGCACCGCGCCGGGCATCGCCCGCAGGAGCTGTCGGGCGGCGAGCAGCAGCGCGTCGCCATCGCGCGCGCCATCGTCACCGATCCCGACCTGCTGGTCGCCGACGAGCCCACGGGCGACCTCGACGCCAAGAGCGCCATCGCCATCCTCACCCTGCTGCGCGAGCTCAACCAGGCGTTCCAGAAGACCATCGTCATGGTGACGCACGACCCGCGTGCCGAGCGCTACGTCGACTACGTCATCCGCCTCGACAAGGGCATCCTCGTCGACGACGGGAGCCGCGCCGCATGACGTACGGCCGGCTGATCTTCCGCAACCTGACGCGCCACCCGCTGCGGACGCTGCTGACGACGCTGTCGATCGGGCTGTCGATCTTCCTCGTCTGCGCCGTGCTGACGCTGCCCGCGGCGCTCGACGCGGTGTTCGAGCGCGCGGCGTCGAACCAGCGCATCTCCGTGCACCACAAGGCCGGGCTGACCTACTGGCTGCCGATGTCGTTCGTGCGCAAGGTACACGCCATTCCCGGCGTCAGCGGCATCAACCAGTTCTCGTGGTTCGGCGGCATCTACGACGAGCCGAAGAACCAGTTCCCCAACTTCGCCGTCGACCCCGAAACCGTCGGCCAGGTCTGGCCCGACTACAACATCCCCGCCGAGGCGCTCGAGCGCTTCCGGCGCATCCGTAACGGCGCGCTCGTCGGCGCCGAGCTGATGACGCAGTTCGGGTGGCACGTGGGACAGCTGATCACGCTGCGCGGGACGATCTTCCCCGTCGATCTGACGTTCGAGATCGTCGGCGTCATCCCGTCGGGCGGCGGCACGCGCATGCTCTGGTTCAATCGCACCTACCTCGAGGAGGCGATGGAGCCGAAGGGCGGCATGAAGAACGTCGGCATGATCTGGATGCGCGCGGAGCGGCCCGAGCTGGTCGACGGCATCATCAAGCAGGTCGACGCCCTCTTCCGGAACTCGGAGGCGGAGGTGGCGGCGGAGACGGAGAAGGCGTTCTTCGCCACCTTCCTCGATTCGCTGCAGGGACTGATGCGCGTGATCCTGATCGTCGGCTTCCTGGTGGTCGGCGCGGTGGTGCTGATCGCCGCCAACACCAGCGCCATGGGCGTGCGCGAGCGCATTCCCGAGATCGCGATCCTGAAGAGCATCGGCTTCCGCCGCGGTCCCATCCTGGCCGCGCTGCTCGCCGAATCGATGCTGCAGGGGCTCGCCGGCGGACTGCTCGGCGCCGGCGGCGCGTACGCCATCCTCGAAGCACTGCGGCTCGCGGGCAAGACCGGCAACATGGCCTTTCTCGGCCCGCTCGGCGGCTTCCGCATGTCACCCATCGTCGCCGCCGAGGGCCTGGCCATCGCCGTCATCGTCGGCATCGTCGCCGGGCTGGTGCCGGCGTGGAACGGGGCGCGCATCAACGTCGTCGACGCGATGCGCCGGTTGTTCTGACGCATGGCGCTCCCCCTCGGCTACAACATCCGCAGCCTGCTGCTCCGCCGCTGGACGAACGCCTTCAGCGCGGGCGGCATCGCGCTCGTCGTCGCCGCCACGATGCTGCTGGCGGCGCTGGTGGGCGGGCTGCAGCACATCCTGGTCGCCGCCGGCGAGCCCGACAATCTCGTCGTCATGCGCAAGGGCGCCACCAACGACGGCTCGAGCCAGGTCCCACGCGACGCCGCGCTCGCCATCCGCGCCATGGCCGGCATCGCACGCGACGCGAACGGACGCCCACTGGCGTCGCCGGAGATCGTCAACCAGCCGTTCATGCGCACGGCGGCCGGCGGACGCGAGAACGTCCTGGTGCGTGGCGTCGAGCCGGTGGCCTTCGACGTCCACCGCAGCGTACGGCTCGTCCGCGGCCGCATCATGCAGCCGAAGCTCGGCGAGATCGTCGTCGGGGCCGACGCGTCCCGACGCTACGGCGCGTCGGTCGGCAGCACGATCCACTTCGGACGCCGGGCCTGGAAGGTCGTCGGCATCTTCGACTCGGGCGGCACCGCCTTCGACAGCGAGATCTGGGCCGACGTCAACGACGTGCAGGACGACACCCGCCGCGATGGCTATTCGGGCATGCGGGTCACGGTCGCCCCGGGGGCCGATCCGCGCGCCCTGGTGCGTCGCATCGAGTCCGACGGGCGCTTCACGCTGCAGGCCAAGCCCGAGCTCGCCTACTACGGCGAGCAGGCCGAGACCGCGAGCTCGCTCTATGCGCTCGTGCTCACGCTCGCCGTCATCATGGCGACCGGTGCCACCTTCGGCGCGCTCAACACGATGTACGCCGCGGTGGCGAATCGGACCGCCGAGATCGGCACGCTGCGCGCGCTCGGCTTCGGCCGCGGCGCCATCCTGCTCTCCTTCCTGACCGAATCGCTGATCCTGGCGATGGTCGGCATGATCGCCGGCGTGGCGCTCGCGGCCCTCGCGATGTTCGCCGTGAATACGTTGCTCTCGGGAGTGGCATTCAGCATGATGACGTTCAGCGTGGCCACCGTCCTCCTCCGACCGTCTGCGGGCGGCGCCCTGATGGGTTTCGCCTTCGCCCTGGCCATCGGCATCTTCGGCGGCATCGGTCCGGCGTGGCGCGCCGCCCATCTCCGCGTCACCGACGCGCTCCGTCGCGCGTGATCCCATGAGCGACGCCCCCGAGCAGCTCAGACAGGATCTCAGCGCGCTGCGCCTGTCGCGCGACGACGTGCCGACGACTCGCCGCAGCCGCCGTGGGCTCGTGATCGGCATCGCCGTCGCGCTGGTCATCGCGGCCATGGTGGGCATGCGCTTCGCCGGCGGGCGCCCCGCCGTGGTGCAGGTCGCGCCGGTGTCGGTCCTACCGCCCGCCGCGGCAGGACAGACGCAGGTCCCGGTCCTCTCCGGCGCCGGCTACGTCGTCAGCGCCGACCGCTACATCTCCATCGGCGTGCGGGTGGCGGGACGCATCGATCGCTACGTCGTCGAGGAGGGCGATCACGTGCAGGAGGGCGACGCGCTGGTCCAGCTCGACGCGCGCGAGTACCAGGCCGCGGTCCAGCGTGCCGACGCCAACCTCGTCCTGGCACGGGCGAACGCCAACCTCGCCGAGCAGCAGCTCCGTCGCATGGAATCGCTCGGTCGCAGCGGCGTGGTGTCGCGCGACGAGCTCGACGTCCGTCGCGCCGAGGCGGCGGCGGCGCGGGCACGCGTCGGACAGGCGGCCGCCGAGCTCGACCAGGCCCGCGTCGCGCTCGAGTACACCACGCTGCGTGCGCCACGTGGCGGCGTCATCCTGGCCAAGCTGAAGGAGGTCGGTGAGATCGCCGTCCCCGGCGGCTTCTCCGGCTCGGGCGACCTGATCCGGATGGCGAATCTGCAATCCCTGCGCGGCCAGGTCGACGTCACCGAGGCCGAGCTGGCGAAGATCCACATCGGCCAGCGCGCCGAGGTCGTGCCGGACGCCCACCCCGACAAGCACTACGCCGCCCGCGTCGTAAAGCTCTATCCGCAGGTCGACAAGCAGAAGGGCACGCTGCGGGTCGAGGTGCAGATCGAGCAGCCCGACGACGACCTCTGGCCCGACATGAGCGCGCGCATCACGTTCTTCGAGCCGATCGAGGCCGCGGCGAGCGGCGCCGTGCTGGTGCCACGCAGCGCGATGCGCACGGACGACGCCGGCGCGTTCGCCTGGGTCGTCGCCGACGGCACGGTGCACCGGACCCCGGTCACCCTGGGCGGCGACTTCGCCGACGACGTGCAGGTGACGTCCGGCCTGCGCGGCGGCGAAGAGATCGTGGTCGGAGACGCGCCCGCGCTCACCGACGGGCAGCGCGTGCAGCCCGCGGCGAAGCCATGAGGCCGCGCGACGTCGTTACGATCGCGGCTTGAGCTTCTTGCGAACCACGACGGCGACTTCCTGACCGTTCACCTTGACGGTGCGACGGTCGTCGGATGGCGCCTCGTGCTGCGGCTTCGTCGTCGTGGCGCGGTCCTGGCGCCACTTCCGCAGCTCTTTCTCCAGGTTCTCGAGCATCCGCTCCTCCGGCCGACCGCCTGATGCGATCGACCTGTGTCATTCTGGTGCGGCGTACCCCGTTACTGCCGTCCGACGAACGACTCCAGGACGCGTGACCGGTTCGGACTTCGCAGCTTGCGCAGGGCCTTCGCCTCGATCTGCCGGATGCGTTCGCGCGTGACGGCGAAGCGCTGTCCGACTTCCTCGAGAGTGTAGTCGGATTTCTCCCCAATCCCAAACCGCAGACGCAGAATCTGCTCCTCGCGTGGGGTGAGGGTGGCCAGCACCTTGCGGGTCTGCTCCTCCAGGGAGAGTGCCATGGCGGCATCCGCAGGGGAGAGCGTCTGCCGATCCTCGACGAAGTCGCCGAGCGAGCTCTCCTCGTCGTCGCCGATGGGCGTCTCGAGGGAGACCGGCTCCTTGACGATCTTGAGTACCTTGCGGACCTTGTCCGCCGGCATCTCCATCTGCTGGGCGATCTCTTCGGCGCTGGGCTCGCGTCCGTACTGCTGCACCAGATAGCGGGACGTGCGGATGACCTTGTTGATGGTCTCGATCATGTGCACCGGGATGCGGATGGTGCGCGCCTGGTCGGCGATGGCGCGGCTGACCGACTGCCGGATCCACCAGGTGGCGTAGGTCGAGAACTTGTAGCCGCGCTGGTACTCGAACTTCTCGACCGCGCGCATCAGGCCGATGTTCCCCTCCTGGATGAGGTCGAGGAACCCGAGGCCACGGTTGGTGTAGCGCTTCGCGATCGAGACGACGAGACGGAGGTTGGCCTCGATCAGGCGGCGCTTGCCCTCCTGCGCCTTAGCCTCGCCACGACGGATAACGACCAGCACCTCGCGCAGCGTCTCCGCCGGCATGCCGAGGTCGTCGGTGGCCTGCTTGATGCGACGGCGCGCCTCGCGAATGGTGTCGGCGGCCTCGACGACCTGTGCCGCCGGCGCATGGAACATGCGGGCGGCGACGCGGTTGGCGTCCTTCTCCTCGTTGCGGATCTTGACGGCGTGCTTCGCGATCTCGGTGCTGGGATGCCCGAGCCGCTCCTCGAGGCGACGCACCGAGAACTGGTCGCGGTCGACGATGCGGTAGGCGTCCTTCAGCTTGTCGACGAGGCTGGTGATGTGCTTGGCGCCGACCTTGGTTTCGAGGAGACACTCCTTGACCTGCGCCGAGATGACCTCGAGCCGCTTCTCGATGGCGGCCTTCCGGGTCTTCGTGGTCTTGACCTTCTTGCGCTCGTCTTCGAGCTTCTCGGTCTCGGTGACGAGGCGCTTCAGCTTGCCGACGTGCTTCACGAAGGCGTCGGCGCGCTTGTCTTCCTTGGGACCGGTGTCGACCGTCTCGGCGGTTTCGGCGGTGGTGTTGGTGGATTCCTCGTCGCCGAAGATGTGGCGCGCCTCGATCTCGCCGCGGCGGAGCCGCTCGCTGAGACCGATGACGTAGTGCAGCGAGAGGTCGAGGGAGAAGACGGCCTCGCGCACCTCACGCTCGCCGGACTCGATCTCCTTGGCGATCGCGACTTCTTCCTCGCGGGTGAGCAGCGGGACGCCGCCCATCTCCTGGAGGTACATCCGGACCGGGTCGGCGGTCTCACCCGGGGGGCGCTCGACCTCCTCGGCCTCGGCCGGCTCCTCGGCCGTCCACTCGGCCTCGGGTTTCTCGGCGGTCTCACCTTCGGCGAGGGCCGTCTCGTCGACGCCCTCCACCTCGATGTCCATCTCGCCGAGCATCGAGACGACCTGGTCGAGCTCCTCGGGAGCGGCACCGTCGGCGGATCCGCCGTCCCGTGCCTCCGCGGTAGCAGTGGCGACCCGGCCACCCGGGCGCCCGTCGCGCGGACGCGGCTTCTTCTCGTTCGATCGTTTTTCCATTCGCTTCACGCCACGGGCTGTCGGCTGTGGAAGGGACGACGGGAGGAGCAAGGTGCGTTCAGCGCGTACACGCAATGCTCGCGAGGGTTCCGCCCAACGGGATGACTCGGCTTCGGCGCGTTCCCGGCGGGGGATGGATGAGCGGCATTCAGCGTGCCAGAACGCGGTATCAGGGCCGTGAACCTACTCAGCGGGCATGGCCACGTCAAGAGAAAAGCACGGCCGATGCCGTAGGATCTGACACCTCCCATTGCCCGGGTGCCATGAGTCGCTATGCTCCCGTCCCGTGGACGATGCAATCGCTCTGGTGGGTGGTACCGGCGCCCTGGGTGTGGGCCTGGCGACACGCTTCGCGGCAGCAGGCCTGTCGGTCCTGATCGGATCGCGTGATCCCAAGCGGGCGGACGTCACCGCCGACCATATCCGCGGCCTGATCCCGGGTGCACGGGTCGAGAGCGCCGGCAACCGCGACGTCGTCACCTGCTGCTCCCGCGTCCTCCTCTGCCTGCCCTTCGACGGGCTCGCGGCGTGGCTGGCCGACGAGCGGCCGTGGCTCGGGGGCAAGCTCGTCATCGACGCCGTGGTGCCCCTCGGGTTCGAAAAGGGGTTCTGTACCCTCCTTCCCGTGCCTGGGGCGCCATCTGCCGGCGAGTCGATCCAGCAGGCCGTGCCTGCCGCGCGGGTCGTCAGCGCCTTCAAGAACCTGCCCGCCGGCCCCCTCAAGGACATGACGGTCCCGCTCGCGGCCGACGTGATCCTCTGCGGCGACGATCCCGCCGCACGGGCCGAGGTGGCCGGGCTGGTCGGGCGGATCCCCGGTCTGCGGCCGGTGGATGCCGGCGTGCTCGCGAACGCACGCTATCTCGAGGCCATCACGGCGTTGCTCGTGAACGTGAACCGCCAGCACAAGGTCCACACCTCGATCACGCTCACCGGCCTCTGACCCTCAGCGCCGCCGGTAGGCGTCGGCGTCGATGCCGTACTCGGTGAGCTTCTGCTGGAGCTGCTGGCGGTACATGCCCATCTCCTCGGCCGCCTTCGAGATGTTGCCCTGGTGGCGGGCGAGTGCGTCGCCGATGAAGCCGCGCTCGAAGTCCTCGACGACCCGCTGCTTGGCGTCACGAAAGGTCGTCGGTCCCTCGCGCTCCACCGCCACCGCGGCCGGCCGGAGCGCCGCGGGCAGGTCGTCACAGGTGATCTCGTCGCCCGACGCCAGCGCCACCGCCTGCTCGATGGCGTGCTCCAGCTCGCGCACGTTGCCCGGCCAGGGATGCCCCAGCAGCGCCCGGTAGGCCGCGGGAGCAAGCGCCCGCGGCGGCCGCCGGAGGCGCGCGGCCGCGGCGCCGAGGAAGCGTTCGATCAGCAGCGGCAGGTCCTCCGGGCGCTCGGCGAGCCCCGGCAGCGCCACCGTCACCACGTTCAGCCGGTAGTAGAGGTCTTCGCGGAAGCGCCCGTCCCGGACGCGTGCGTCCAGGTCCTGGTTGGTGGCGGCGAGCACACGGACGTCGACCTTCACGGTGCGATTGCCACCGACCCGTTCGAACTCGCGCTCCTGGAGGACGCGGAGGATCTTCGCCTGCGTCTCGAGCGGCATGTCGCCGATCTCGTCGAGCAGCAGCGTGCCGCCGTCGGCGACCTCGAACTTGCCCTCACGGACGGAGGTGGCCCCGGTGAAGGCGCCCCTCTCGTGACCGAAGAGCTCGCTCTCGACCAGGTCGCGCGCGAACGCCGCGCAGTTCACCTTGACGAAGGGCTTCGTCCGTCGCGGGCTCCGCCAGTGGACGGCATTGGCCACCAGCTCCTTGCCGGTGCCGCTCGCCCCGCGGATCAGCACGGTGAGGTCGGTGTCGGCCACCTTCCGAACGACGTCGAACACGCGCTGCATGGCGGCGCTCTTGCCGACGATGTTCTCGAACGCGCAGGCTTCGCTCACCTGCTCCTGCAGCAGCCGCAGGTCGCGACGCAACGTGACGCCGTCGAGCGCGCGGGCCACGACGAGCTCGAGCTCGTCGTTGTCGAACGGCTTCGGCACGTAGTCGGCGGCCCCGAGCTTCATGGCCTCGACGGCGATGCGCTCCGACCCGTAGGCGGTGATCACCACCACCGCGGTCTCGGGAGTGCGCGCCTTCACCGCGCGCAGCACGTCGAGCCCGCTGCCGCCGCGCAGGCTCAGGTCGGTGACGACGAGATGGTAGGGGCGTCGCTCGATCGCCCCGCGCGCCTCCTCCACCGACAGCGCCGTGTCGACCTCGTGCCCCTGCGCCGTGAGCAGACGACGGATGGCGATGCCGATGGCACGCTCGTCGTCGACGACCAGGATGGTACTCATGCCGGCAGCTCCATCGTGACGGTGAAGCCCGCGCCCGGTGGGCTCGTCATCACCAGCCGTCCGCCGTGGGCTTCGACGGTCCGTTGCGCGATGGCGAGGCCGAGCCCGGTGCCGCTCGGCTTCGACGAGAAGAACGGCTCGACGAGGCGCGGCAACACGTCGGCGGCGACGCCGGGGCCGCTGTCGCGCACCGCGACCGCCACCCGCTCGGCCGTCCGCTCGACGGCGAGCCGCAGCGCGCGGGTCCCGGGCCAGGTCGCGAGCGCATCGGCGGCGTTCTCGATCAGATTGATCAGCACCTGGCGCAGCTTCTCCGCGTCGCCTCGTGTCACGATGCCCTCGGGTGCGTCCAGCGTCACGGCGGCGCCGGCCGCATCCAATCGCGCGCGACAATGCTCCACCGTGGCGCGCACGAGGGCGCCCAGGTCGACGGGGAGGCTCGTCAGCTCTTCGCGACGCGCGAACCGCAGCAGCGCCGCCACCTGGCGCTCGACGCGCTCCAGCTCCTCCAGGATGATCCCCATCTCCTCGGTGAACGGCGCCGACGGCTCGCGCGCGAGCTGCTGTGCCAGGCTGCGCGCGGCGGTGACGGGATTGCGGATCTCGTGCGCGACACGTGCCGCCAGCTCGCCGATGGCGGCCAGCTTCTCCGCATGCGCCAGCGCCCGCTCGACGGCGACGGCCCGCCCGAGCAGCTCGCAGCCGTCGAGCAGGAGCGCCAGCTGATCGGCGACGCCGTCGATGGCGACGTCCTCCTCGTCGCTGAAGGTGGCGCCCCGCAGGTCGGCGCGGAAGAACGCGTGGCCCCACCGCCGCCGCGGGCTCGCAATGGGCACGACGACGACGACGTCGGCCGCCATCAGGGCCTCGCCGACGGGGCGCGGCAGATCGCGAAAGGCGAGGCCGGAGATGGTGCGTGCGGGCAGGGCCGGATCGTCGAGCGACCAGACGCGTCGGATGTCGTCGACGGCGATGTCCCCGTGGGCCACGACCCGCCCGTCGTGAAGCAGGATGGCCACGCCGCGCAGCCCGAGCGAGCGCACCAGCTCGGAGGTCGCGTGCGAGCAGCAGGCGGCGGCACCATCCTCGGGCGACATCGAGCGCAGCGCGCGCTGCACGGCCGTCCAGCGCAGCCGCCCCTGACCGAACAGCAGGTGCGCGATGGCACCGCGCACCCACGAGCGCGCCGGCGCGAAGCCGAGGCCCAGCACCAGCACCGTGGCGACGAAGACCAGGCTGCGCATCTCCTCGTCCGACCGCGCGACCACCATGCCGGCGGCGCTGAGGAGCGCGCCCGCGCCCGTCACCATGAGGACGCCGGTCGCGACCTCGGGCAGGACGTCACCGAGGCTGCGAACGACGAACGGCGTCGCGAAGAGGAGGCCGCCGAGCGCGTGCAGCGCAGACGCCCAGAACCCGACCCACGTCACCGGGTCGTCGAGCAGCAGTCCCAGGAACGTGGTGTGGTGCAGGATCGGCAGGACGGTACTGAGCCCCACGGTCGCGAACGCAGCCCCGATCGCCACCGCATCGGCGGTCCGCGTGTCTCCCACCCCACCCGCACGCCATCGCCCAGGACCGCCGAGGCGACGCAGGTCGTGCACGATGAGCCCGCCGATGACGAGCAGGTAGCCGTTGAAGACGATGTTCAGCATCGTCGGGTTGTGCGACCACGTCGCGCCTCCCAGATCGAAGACGACGACCACGGCGGACGCCACGGCGCAGAGGCCGTAGTTGAGCACCAGCCAGCGCACGCTCGGAGGCTCGCTGCGCACCGGCCAGAGCAGGACCAGGTGCCGGCTGAGGGCGACCACCACCACCACCGACACGTCCATGAGCGCGACGAGCGCGTCGAACACGGGCGTACCGGGCCGACGCGCCGTCGACGGCAGCAGCAGGAGCACCATGAACGCCAGGTAGTGGATCGCCTCGAAGGCGGTCCCCGGGAACAGGACGCGGGCGAACGGTCCGCTCGGCTTGCGCACCCGGACGTAACGCCAGATGTCGCGGGCCACGGCCCACCACACCAGCGCCGGCAGCAGGGTGAGACCGGCCGCGGCCAGCCGGAGAGACGGTTCGGGAATCACCGTCGTCCTCCCGTCGCAAAGACGGTGCCGTCGCGTGGCGGTCCGCGCATTCGAGCCCGGTGTAGTCCATCTGGCGGCGAGGTGCCTACCGGATCATGCGCCCGCAGGGCCCCGGCTGCAGTGCGAACATTGCACCCGGTCCCAGAAATGTAGGTGGGACCGTGTTCCGGCCACTGGCACGATCCCTGCGAGGCTCCCGGCCAGGAGGTTCACATGATGACGATTCCCGCCGCCCTCGCGATTCCCCTCACCGCCCCGCTCGGGCTGGGCGCCGGCATGGGGATCATGGGCCTGATCGGTCTCACGGTGGTCGGTGCCGGATTCGGCGTCCTGATCGCCCGCATCCTCGCGGACTGCCCGACCGACGGCGCCCCCCGTGACACCACCGCCCCCGATCCGCTCCCGAGCCATCGCAGCCTGCAGGCGCTGCGACAGGCGGCCTGACCATGATCTTCGGGTTTCCCCCGGTGGCGCCGGCGCTGTCGCTGGCGGAGCTCTTCGGGCCGGTGGCCGTGCTGGCCATGATCGCGGTGGGCGTGGTGATGGGCGTGCTCGTCGTCGGGGTCGCCCTGGATGGTCGGACGGTGTCGCGCCAGGCGACGGCCCGTCCCACCATCGTGACCAGTCGGCGACACGCGCGTCCCGCGGCCTGACGCGGCGCTGGGCGCGACGCCGACGTCGTGCTACGCGGACGCGATGTCGACCCTGTCCGAGCGCCTCGCCCGTGTGGCACGACGGCACACGCTGCGGCTCACGCACCACGGTCGGAAGAGCGGCAAGGCATACGACGTCACGATCTGGTTCGTGGTCGACGGCGAGACGGTGTGGGTCGAGACCGCCGACCAGCGGCGCCAGTGGACGCGCAACGTGAAGGCCCGACCGGAGGTGACGATCACCGTCGGCGACGAGCGCTTCACGGGTCGCATCGAGCCCGTCACCGACCAGGCGACGCTCGCCCACGCCGTCGACCTGCTCGGCGACAAGTACTGGTTCGTGAAGCCCGTCATCTGGATCGACCGCTGGCTCGGTCGCGCCGGCCTGGGTCCACACGGCGGCGCGTTCCGGCTGACGCTCGCCGGCTGAACCGTCGACAGTCGCGTTGACCCAGCTCGCGCGACCACCGTAAAACGCCCGCCATGTCCGAACGACGCGTCACCCCCGAGCAGGCCGAGTTCCGCGAGTACTGCCGCAGCTGGCTGGCGGAGAACCGCCCCACCCCGCCGCCGTTCCGTCTCCCCATCTCGCCGATCGAGGTGATGACGGAGGACCAGCGGCGCTACCTCTGCGCCTGGCAGAAGAAGTGCCACGCGGCGGGGCTGATCGGCGCCGACTACCCGAAGGAGTACGGCGGCGGCGGGCACACCGGCTTCCAGCAGATCGCCAGCCACGAGATGTCGAAGGCGAACGTGCCCTACATGATCAACGTCATCGGGCTCAGCATGGCGGCGCCGACGATCCGCGAGCACGGCACCGAGGAGCAGAAGCGCCGCTACCTGCCGCCGCTCTTCTCCGGCGAGGAGATCTGGTGCCAGGGCTTCTCCGAGCCGAACGCCGGCAGCGACCTCGCCAACGTGCAGGCGTCGGCGGTGCGCCAGGGCGACCACTGGGTGATCAACGGCCACAAGGTGTGGACCAGCCTGGCGCACTTCGCGAGCTGGATGATCATGATCTGCCGCACCAGCAGCGACCACAAGTACAACGGCCTCACCTACTTCCTCGTCCCGATCGCCAACACGAAGGGCGTCACCGTGCGCCCGCTCATCAAGATCACCGGGGAGACGGGCT
Organism: uncultured Binatia bacterium (SeqCode); assembly: GCA_964404165.1. GTDB lineage: Bacteria > Desulfobacterota > Binatia > DP-6 > DP-6 > DASYLJ01. The sequence goes on from CAYOIZ010000005.1 coordinate 67,609, forward strand.
TCAACGAGGTGTTCTTCGAGGACGTCGTCGTCCCCGACACGATGCGCGTCGACGCCGTCGGCAAGGGCTGGACGGTGGCCATGACGACGCTCACCTACGAGCGTGGCGCCGCCGAAGGCGCGGGCAGCGGCGGCGGTGTATCGCTCGACGACCAGCTGGCGTCGCTGGTCGGTCTGGCGAAGCAGCTCGGCCGCTGGGACGACCCCGTCGTGCGCGACAAGGTGATGGAGCTCGCCGTCCGTGCCGAGGGGCTGCGCCAGAACACGCGCCGCGGCCGCGTCGCCACGCTCATCGAGCATCCCATGCGCGTGCCGCTGCAGCAGAAGGTGACCATCACCGAGCTGGTGCAGGACATGGCGAAGGTGGCGCTCGAGATCGAGGGCGCGCACGCCACGCTGTACATGAACGATCCCGCGGCACCCGACGGCGGGCACTGGCCGCTCGCGTATCTCAACTCCTACGGCATGACGATCGCCGCCGGCAGCAACGAGATCCAGCGCAACATCCTTGGCGAGCGCGTGCTCGGCATGGCGAAGTCGAAGTAGGAGCGATCCGATGGCACAGCCCCGCGATTTCGGCTTCGGCAGCGAAGAGCAGATGGTGCGCGACGGCGCCCGCAAGCTGCTGCGCGACGAGCTTCCCGTCGAGCGCCTGCGCACGCTCGTCGCCCACGACCACCACGAGGCGTACGAGAGCGACGTCCCACCGAACGCCTGGGAGCCGCGGCTCTGGGAGTCGATCGTCGGCCTCGGCTGGCCGGCGCTCTGGGTGCCCGAATCGGCGGGTGGCGTCGGCATGAAGATGGTGGCGGTGGTCGGCCTCGTCGAAGAGGTCGGCCGCGCCGCCCTGCCCTCGCCGCTGCCGGCGACGCTCTGCGCCACCGCGGTGCTGCGCGCGGCGGCCGAGGATGCCGCGAAGCCCTGGCTCGAGCAGATCGCGAGTGGCACCGCCGCCACGCTGGCCTGGACGAATGCCGCCGGCTCGTGGGCGCCGGGCGACACCGACGTCACCGTCGGCGCCGACGGCACGCTGTCCGGCACCGCCTGCTTCGTGCAGGAGGCGCGCAAGACGGCGCTCTTCATCGTGGTCGCGCGCGGCAGCGCGGGCGTCGGGCTCTACGTGGTGTCGAAGGACACGGCGGGCATCACCATCACGCCCGATCGCATCGTCGACCTGACGCGCGACCAGGCCCACGTCCGCTTCGACGGCGTGAAGCCGGCCGCCGTGCTGGCCGCACCCGGCACCGGCGACGGCGTCCTCGGCGCAGCGCTGCCGGCCATCCTGACGATCGTCGCCGCCGATCTCTGCGGCGCGGCGGAGTGGCAGCTGCAGACGACGACCGAGTACGCGCGCGTGCGCACGCAGTTCGAGAAGCCGATCGGCTTCTTCCAGGCGGTGAAGCATCCGCTCGTCAACATGATGATGGCGATCGACCGGGCGCGCTCGATCACCTACGCGGCCGCGTGCGCCATCGACACCGAGCCCGAGGCGGCGCTGCGGCTCGCGCGCATGGCGAAGGCGGCCGCGTCCGATACGGCGGCCTTCTGCTCCGACCGCTCGGTGCAGCTGCACGGCGGCATCGGCTTCACCTGGGAATGCGACGTCCACATCTGGTTCAAGCGCCAGAAGCACAACCAGGTGCTGTACGGCGACGGCCCGTACCAGCGCGCGCGGCTCGCCGAAATGTATTAGCGACCCAAGACCATGTCTTGGGTCGGAGGGGACGCGAGAGTGGAGCGGGCGTTTCCGCGCGAACGACATGCCGCGGCCGGCAAAGCCGGCGCGGCATGCGTGGTACGCACGCGCACCTAGCGCCTATGCGGCGCGGTACCGGCTCGGTCTATCGCCGACTCAAATCCATCGAGTTCCTGCTGACGCGCGACCGGGGTGCGGCGCTCGGGTTTCTGCGCGCGTCGTATCCCGTCGACGTGTCGCTCTGGCGGCGGCTCGATCTGCTGCGACGCTTCGTCCGCACCACGAACCACGTCCGCACGTATCATTCGCAGGCCGAGATGCTCGCCGTCACCGATCGCATCCTGGCGCTGGCGGGACGTCCCGGGCTCACGGTCGTCGAGTGTGGCGCCGGCAAGGGCGGCAGCACCGCGAAGCTCAGCCTGGCGACGCGGATCGCGGGCGGGCGGCTGCTCGTGTTCGACTCGTTCCGTGGCATCCCCGCCAACGACGAGCGGCATACGAATCTCTACGGACGACCGGTCGAGTTCCGCGCCGGGGCGTTCCGGGGACGGCTGCCATCGGTGCGACGCACCGTCGCCGCGTACGGCGCGCTCGACGTCTGCGAGTTCCACAAGGGCTGGTTCGCCGACACGCTCGCGGACTTCGCCGAGCCCGTCGACGTCGTGCTGCTCGACGTCGACCTGCTGAGCTCGACACGGACCTGCATCACGCGACTCTTCCCGCGACTCCGCCCCGGGGGGGCGCTGTTCACGCAGGACGGCCACCTGGAGGCGATCGTCGAGTTGCTCGGCGACGCGCGCTTCTGGATCGACGAAGTCGGCGTGCCGCCGCCCGTGATCCCGGGGCTGGGGCGGCAGAAGCTGCTCGAGATCCGCCCGTCGGCCTGACGTCGCTTCACGATTCCGAGCCCGGATGCGGGGATGCCCTACGTCCACCGTGCCCACCGACGCACGCGGTGCGCAGTTGCGTCGCGGCGGCACGTCGAGGATAGCCGACGTGACGCCATGCGGCTCGTCGGGCAATTGATCGGCCTCTTCTCCTTCGACGTCGGGTACGAGATCGACCTGGAGCGAGCGCGTACGCTCACCGCGTCGGGCGAGATGCGCGGAATGGAGCGGAAGCGAGCCGCGCCGCCGCATCTCGCGTATGCCGCCACACCGGTGTACGCGCCGCTGCCGCCGCGCGACACGCGGGTCGGTGACACCCTCGTTCGCGCCACCGCCAGCGCCCGCATCCACGATTTCGGCGCCGTGACCGTCGTCCTCGCCGCCCCCCTCGACGTGGAGATCGCGGCGCTCCCCGGACTCACCGCGACACTGACCGGCGCCGGACCGCTGGAAGACACGGCTCGCGAGCTGCTCGAAGACCTGTTCGCCCGCATCCGGCCCGCGATCACCAAGCCGACGCTCAACCCCTTCGTCGAAGACTACTACGTCGTGCAGGTCGACCGTTTCGAGCCACCGGCGACCATTCCCGAGCTCCTCGCGAGCGAGCGCTCCTCACTCGCCTCGGCGTTGCGTTGCGAACCCGTGCGCCTGTCCGCCGCCGAGATCGACGACGCCTTTCGTCCGGCGCTGTCCTACTATCCCGACGATCTCGTCGTCACCGACTGGAACATCGCCCTGGTGGTCGACGACACCGACTATGCCGACACGGTGAACGTGCTCGAGTACCTGAACGTGCAACTGCTGGAGCTGCGGTTCTACGATGCACTGCTCGATCGCCACATGACCGACACCGTCGCGCTGGCGACGCGGCGGGCGCACAGCGTCCCGTTGCTCTATCGTCCCTACCGCCGCGCGGCGGACGAGCTGGCCGTCATCCGGCTCGACGTCGCCGCGATCGTCGAGCGCGTCCACAACGCGCTGAAGCTCTCCGGAGACCTCTACCTGGCGAAGGTCTACTCCCGAACGGCGGATCGCCTGGCGTTGCACGCGTGGGAGGAGAGCGTCGACCGGAAGCTCGAGGTGCTCGGCGGCATCCACGCCATCATGGCCGGTCGGGTGTCGACGGCACGCGCCGAGGCGCTCGAGCTGACGGTCGTGCTGCTGATCGTCGTCGAGATCGTGCTCTTCGTGGTGGGCTGGGGCTGACGTCGGCCGCTACTTCGGGATCTTCCCGCCGATCTCCACGGTGATCGTCTCCGTCTGGGTCGCCCCCCGATAGGTGGCCGTGATGACGACACGCGCCGTCTTCTTGCGCTTGGCTTTCGCGGCTTTCCGGCCCTTCTTGGTGAGCTGGATCGGAACGGCGCTCTGCTCGCCGGGCTGCAGCGTCACGCTCGCCTCGCCGTACTTGACGGCCTTCTTCTGCTTCTTCGCCGCGGCCTGCACCGGGAGGCTCTGCGTCGTCGCGTTCCCGCCCGGGTTATCCAGGATGCCGAACGCCGAGTAGAACGCGAGGTGCGTGGAGCATTCGGTACCCACCTCCGGCGGACAGAGCACCGTGACGCTCGGCTCCGGACCCCTGATGGGTGCCGGCACGACGAGGTCCTTCGGGACGATGGGCGTGATCGGCGGAGGAGGAGGCGGCGGCGGGGGTGGTGGCGGCGCATCCAGGTCCTCGCGCACGAGCACCCGCTCGGGGTCGGCGCTCCCGAACTCGTTCACGAACACCATGGCCGTTCCGGACGCGCCGAGCACCACCCCGGGGGCCAGGAATGCCGGCTGGTAGAACTGCGACTGCTCGGGCGGGAAGTTGGTCGGGTTCGAGCTGCCGACGATGTGTGTGTCCTCGACTGCCAATCCGGCGTCGCTCGACACGTAGGTGAGCAGCTGCAGCTGCGACGAGTTGTCCTTCACGTCGCAGGGATCGCCGCTTCCGTAGTCGTTTACCTGGAGTCCCAGCGCGATGCGGTCACCTGCACCGGCGACGACCTGCGGTGAGGCGCTCGACGGAAACGTTCCCCCGGCGATCGCCGAGCCCGTTCCGATCGCGCCGTCGTGCAGCAGGCTCACGTAGGCAGCGGTGTCGAAGCGGTTCCCGGTCGTGCACTCGGGCCGCTCGAAGGTCGATTGGGACCACGCCACGATGCCGTCGCCGCGATCGTTGACCGCCGGGATCACGCCACCGACCTCGAAGCCGTCCGCCGCGGTGCCGATCACCGCCGGCGCGCCGAACGCGCCACCCGGCGCGCGATAGGTGGCGACCGCCCGGTCGAAGGTCGCGGGTCCCGGCAGCCACCCGATCCACGCCATGAGTGCGTGCCCGTTCGCGGACTGGGCCATGCGGACCTGGTACTCGTCGATCGCGAGCCCGGCGGTCACGATCTCGGTGGGCGCTTCGAAGGACTCGGCGCCGGACGGACGCACTGCCTGGTAGAGGCCCTGGCCGGCGCGGACCACGACGACCGCCGCCCCGTCCGGATCGAGGACGACGCCGATGAGCTGCGTGTTCACGCCACCGATCGAGAAGATCTGCGGGTTCGCCGTGTCGGCCAGCGCGTCCGGCCCGGCGGCGCGGAACGCGACCCGCACCGAACCGCCGGTGCTGGGCCCCTGATCGGTGCCGATGAGGGCCTCACCGCCCGGCGCCATCGCCATCGCCACCACGCCGCCGAACGTGACCGGCGTCGTGCCGTCCAGGTTGAGCACCTGCGGCGTGCCGACCGCGCTCGCGGCACCGCTCGGACGGAACGCGAGCCGCACGCTGGCACCGTGACCGATGAGCGCGTTCCCGGCGCCGTCGAAGACCATTCTCGGCGCGTCGAAGGTCGAGCCCGACATACCGACCGGCAGCGCGGCCGGCTCTCCGACCGGCCCACCGGGCGCGCGGACGGCGAGCCGGAGCTGGCTGCCGTCCGGGTACCCGAAGAGATAGCCGACGCCGTCGGGCCCGACCGCGGCCGAGCGCACCAGGTCCGTCAGCGGCTCGGGAGCCTGCCATTCGAGTGCAGCGAACGCGGCCGAGGCACGCACGGACAGGGAGGCGACGACGAGCGAGACGACCAGCGGTCGGACGAGACGGAGCATCGGAGGAACCTAAAGGATTCGCGCCCACCTGGTCCACTCCGACGCACAGCGCACCGAACACAGCCGCGTCCCAGCGCACGCCGCATGGCGAGCGCCCGCTGTGATTTTCGTCCTTGTGTCCCAGGTGTGCGCCCGCTACCCCGGTGGGAAGGCTCATGTCGAAGAACTCCCGGAAATCCGACACCTCACTCGACCGTCGCAGCGTCCTCCGTGGCGCCGGCGCGCTGGCCCTGACCGCCCTCGTCCCCGCCACCACCGGCACGGCCCTCGCCGAGCCACCGCACGCGAAGGGGCGCCCGCGTCCGCTGCGCAAGAGCAACCGCGTGCGCGACGCCTACAGGTACCGCGTCAAGATGGCGAAGATGGCGGCGCAGCGTCCGCTCTTCGAGAACGTCTCGAACGGCGACGAGGACACGCTCGAGCACTTCGCCGGCAACTACTCGAAGGCATTGCCGCACGACGCGCTCGGGCACGTCGATCCGGCCGCCTACGCCACGCTCGTGCAGGCGTCGCGCAGCGGCAAGACGAGCGACTTCGACCAGGTCGTCCTCGGGCTCGGCCGCAAGCTGACGAGCGCGCAGGCGGCACTCGCCTACGAGCTCCAGGGCTGCGACTCGCATCACACCTACATGCCGCCCGCGCCCGCGTTCTCGTCGGCCGAGGAAGCGGCCGAGATGGTCGAGCTGTACTGGATGTCGCTCTGCCGCGACGTCCCGTTCACCGAGTACGCCACCAATCCGCTGACGCAGGCGGCGATGGCCGAGATCGGTGCCCTCCCCGCCTATCGCGGCGCGCGTGCGGGCGACGGCCAGGTGACGGCGCCGGTGCTCTTCCGCGGTCTCGAGTACGGCTGCTCCGTCGGCCCGTATCTCTCGCAGTTCCTCTGGCAGGACGTTCCGTACGGCGCGCAGGTCATCTCGCAGCGCAGCCAGACGGTGCTGCCCGGCATCGACTACCTCACCGGCGTCGACGGCTGGCTCGCGGTGCAGAACGGCGCCGACCCGCGCGGCACGGACGTCGTCGATCCGGTGCGCCGCTATCCGCGCGATCTCCGCGACATGGCCCGTTGGGTGCAGATCGACGCCCTCTACCAGGCGTACCTGAACGCGTGCCTCATCCTCCTCGGCCAGAAGGCCCCGTTCGCGCCCGGCATCCCGTCGACCCAGTCGGTGAGCTGCGAGGGCTTCGTCGACTGGGGCGCGCCGCACCTGATGGCGCTCGTGTGCGAGGTCTCGACACGCGCGCTCAAGGCCGTCTGGTACCACAAGTGGAACGTGCACCGCCGACTGCGGCCCGAGGAGTTCGGCGGCCGCGTCCACAACCACCTCGCCGGGCGCTTCGCCTATCCGATCCACGAGAGCGTGCTGAACTCGGCGGCGGTGGCGCAGGTGTTCTCGAACAACGGCACGTATCTTCTGCCGATGGCCTTCCCCGAAGGCTCGCCGACGCACTGCTCGTACGGCTCGGGGCACGCGACCGTCGCCGGCGCGTGCACCACGATCCTGAAGGCGTGGTTCGACGAGGAGCACGCGCTCGCCCATCCGGTCGTCCCGAACGCCGACGGCACCGCGCTGGAGCCGTGGGAGGGCGATCCGCTCACCGTCGGCAACGAGCTCAACAAGGTGGCGGCGAACATCGGCATCGCCCGCAACGGCGCAGGCGTGCACTGGCTCAGCGACTACTACCAGTCGCTCCGGCTCGGCGAGTACGTCGCCAAGACGCTGCTCGAAGAGCAGAAGCCCAGCTACAACCAGTCACCGACGTTCGCGTTCACCAGCTTCGACGGCCACCCCGTCACGATCTAGTCGTCGAACTGCGCGATGTTCGCGGCGTCGCCGAAGGCGGTGTCGAACGCCGGCACGCCGAGCTCGACGATTCCCGGCCCATCGGTGGTCCAGTCCGCGCACGAGAACGCCTGCCCGGCGTGCGTCACGGTGGGATTCGCACCGCCCTGGCTCGGCTCCGTGATGGTCACCGTGGCGGTGCCGGTCGTGAACGAGGTCGTCCCCGACTGCGCGACACCGTAGTTGACCTTCGACGGGTCTGCGCAGTCCGCCGGCGACAGGAAGATGCCGGTACACGCGCCGCTGGCGTCGCCCGGGCAGTTGGCACCGCGCACCGTCAGCACGACGTAGCCCGCACCGGCCGGACCGGCGCTGCCCTGCTCGGTGAGCAGCACCGCGGCGCCCGGCGGATTGGCACCGTTGCTGTCTACGGTCAGGTCCGTGTCGACGGGAAGCCCGCCGTCGCAGTCGATCTTCCCCATGCTGCCCGCCGCCTCGAGCTTGAGGCAGACGTAGGAATTGTCCGCCGCCTGTGCGCCGATGAAGGCGTCGCCGCCGAGGGCGAGCGTCGCGATGGCATCGACCCCGGGCGCGCCGCCGACGAGCGTGAACGCGCCGGTGTAGGTGCCGGCCTTCACCACGTCGGCGCCGTTCAGGAGCGACGAGTAGAGATGGCTGCCGTCGGGATCGGCGGCGTTCCGCAGCGTGAAGACGCGGCTGCCGAGCGCCGGGATGGTGGTGGTCGTCGTGGTCGTTCCGGGCGTGGACGTGCTCGTCGTGCTGCCGTCGCCGGGACACGTGCATCCCTCGAGGCACGCGATCAACGCGCCGCCGGGCGAGCCGGGATCGGGGCACGCGAGACTGCCCGGAGGATCACACGTCTCTCCGCCATCGAGCGTCCCGTTGCCGCACGTCGACGGCGCGGTGGTGGTCGTCGTCGACGATGTCGACGTCGTCGTGCTCGGGGCGACGCTGGTGCTCGTCGTGGACGGTGCGATCGTGGACGTCGTACTCCCGATGATCGTCGTGGTGGTCGTCGTGGTCGCGGGCGTGGAGGTGCTGGTCGTGCCGTCGCCGGGACACGTGCAGCCCTCGAGGCAGGCGATCATGGCGCCGCCGGGCGAGCCGGGATCGGGGCACGCGAGGCTTCCGGGCGGATCACACGTCTCGCCGGCGTCGAGCATCCCGTTGCCGCACGCCGGCGCCGTGGTGCTGGTCGTCGTCGAGGTGGTCGTGCTCGTGGCGACCGTGGTGCTGGTCGTCGTCGCGACGATCGTCGTGGTGGTGGTCGGCGCCGCACAGGTGTCGGGCTCGCAGGTGCCGGCACCCTGGCTCGTGCCACCGCGAATCGTGCACTCGGCGGCCGTCACCTCCACGCATTCCGCCGGGAACGCGCCGCCCGGCGAGTCGGGGACGCAGCAGCGTACCGGCTCCTCGCAGGTGCCCTGCCCGCACGACTGGCAGCAGCTCGCACACGTGCCGGCCACGGCCGTGCCGCCACGCCGGGGCCGGCACTCGGCCTCGCTGCGTACGACGCGACAGCTGGTGCGGCCGCGGCTCGACGTCCGACAGCACGTGACGCTGCCGGGACGTCCACAGGTCGACGACCGCGCGCACCGGTTGGCCGCTTTGCGGCAATCGTTCGGCAGGAGGCCCGCGTCGCGACGGGCGTCGATCACCGCACGGGCGCAGGACCGATACGCGCGCTGCGTGGCGGCGCCGGCGCAGTCGCACTGCGCCTGCACGGCGAGACTGGTCGCCGCGAGGGCGGCCTGGTCGTCCGGCGATTCGCACCGGGGCGCGGCGAACGCGGCCGTGCTCAGCAGGGTCGCACACAACATGGCGGACGCGAGCAGTGATCGGTGCATGGCGGAGCCTCCTGGGGCTCAGACATGCCCGCATATGAAAACGCGGCAAGACCAAAAAACGAAGAAAGGTTCGTCGCAGCGCGTCAGCCGCCGCCGGCCTTCGCGCGGCGCTCGCGGTCGCGCAGCTCGACGCGGCGGATCTTGCCGCTCACCGTCTTCGGCAGCGCATCGACGAACTCGATCTCGCGCGGGTATTTGTAGGGCGCCGTCACCGCCTTCACGTGGTCCTGCAGCGCGGTGACGAGCGCCGGCCCCGGCACGTGGCCCTCGCGCAGCACGACGAACGCCTTCACGATCTCGCCGCGCATCGGATCGGGGCTGGCCACGACCGCCGACTCGACCACCGCCGCGTGCTGCAGCAGCGCGCTCTCCACCTCGAACGGCCCGATGCGATACCCCGCCGAGATGATGACGTCGTCGGCACGGCCGATGAACCAGAGGTAGCCGTCCTCGTCCTGCCGCGCGCGATCGCCGGTGAGGTACCACTCTCCGCGCCAGCTGGCCGCCGTCTCCTCGGGGTTCTTCCAGTACTCGCGGAAGAGCGACGGCGGATGGCCGCGCAACGCCAGGTCGCCGATCTCGCCCGGCGCCACTTCGGCACCGTCGTCGCCGATGACGCGCAGATCATGGCCCGGGAACGGCTTGCCCATGGAGCCCGGCCGGATCGGCAGGCTCGGCAGATTGGCGGCGAGGATGATGCTCTCGGTCTGGCCGTAGCCGTCGTGGATGAGGAGCCCGAACGCCTCGTGCCAGGTGTGGATGACCTCGGGATTGAGCGGCTCGCCGGCGCCGACGCAGTGCCGCAGTCGCGGCAGACGCCAGCGCGCGAGGTCCTGCTTCACCAGCATGCGATACTCGGTGGGCGGCGCGCAGAACACCGACACCTCGTAGCGTCGCAGCAGGTCGAGCTCGCGCTCGGGATCGAAGCGGCCGTCGTACATGAACGTCGGCGTACCGTTCATCCACGGACCGAAGAGCACGCCGTAGGCGGCCTTGGCCCAGCCGGTGTCGGACGTCGTCCAGTGCAGGTCGGTGCGTTGCAGGTCGAGCCAGTACTCGCCGGTGTAGCGCTGCGCGAAGGTGTAGGCGTGCGTGTGCAGGACGGCCTTCGGCTCCTTCGTGGTGCCCGACGTGTAGAAGCAGAGCGCCGGTTCGTCGCCGCGCGTGCGCGCCGCGACGCCGCCCGACGCGGCCTTCGCCAGCACGTCGTCGAAGTCGTGCCAGCCCGCCGGCGCCCCGCCGACGGCGAGCCGCACGTCGACGCCGGGCACGTCGGCGAGCGCCCGATCGACCTCGGCCGTCTGGGCCACCGTGGTGATGATGGCGCGCGCACCGCTGTGCCGCGCGCGGTAGGCGATGTCGGCCGCACGCAGCGAGGACGTGCACGGGATGACGAGCGCGCCGAGCTTCAGGCCGCCGATCATCGCGATCTGCCACGACGGCACGCGCGGCAGCATCACCAGCACCGGGTCGCCACGCGTCACGCCGAGCCCCGCGAGCGCGTTCATGCAGCGCGTGGAGGCGACGGCGACGTCCCAGAACGTGAGGCGCGCGGTGCGCCCGTGCTCGTCCTCCCAGTAGAGCGCCGTCCGGCTGCGATCGGTTCCCCAGGCGTCGATCAACGCGCCGAAGTTGAACTCCGCGGGCACGTCCCAGCGGAAGCCCGCGACCAGATCCTTGTACAAGCGTCCCGGCGCGATCATCGCTTCCTGCCCTTCCCCTTCCCCGCCGACGCCTGGATGTACTTGCGCGAGATCGGCGAGTGGTCGTCGGGCGCGATGCACGCCTCGATGACGACGAACGTCTTCCTGTGCTTCGCGGCGGCGCCGAGCGCGTCCCGCAGCTCGCGCGTGCTCTCGACGCGGAAGCCGACGCCGCCCCATGCCTGCGCGAGATCGGCGTACGGCCAGGGCGGGATGTCGAGCAGCTTGGGCTTGTCCACCACCGGACGGAATATCTGCCATCCCCCGTTGTTGATCACCACCACGATCGGATTGAGGCCGTAGCGCGGCGCCTGCGCGATCTCGGGGCCCGTCATCTGGAACGCGCCGTCGCCGACGAGCACCAGCGGCCGACCCGCCTTGCCGATCTGCGCCCCGAGCGCCCCGGGCACGCTGAACCCCATCGAGGCGTAGAAGCCCTGCGCCAGGTAGCCGCCGCCGCGGTTCACGCGCAGGTCGAGACCGGCGAACAGCATGTCGCCCGAGTCGGCGACGACGAGCAGGCCGGGCTGCTCGCGCAGCAGGCGGTTGGTCTCGTGCAGGAGCCCCGTGACGGTGAGCGGCTCGTCCGACGGACGCGCGGGCCGCGGCAGGTTGTCGCAGTAGCGCACGCGCTCCGTGTGCCGTCGCAGGCGCGCCCGCAGAAGGCCGCGGACGAAGTCGCGGATCTTCACGTCGCGGTAGGTGTGGAAGCTGACGTCGACGCGGTCGTCGACCGCCCAGATCGAGCGGTCGCGTTCGACGCGCGGCGCGCGCGCGCCGAGGTCCATGTCGGTGCGCATCGCACCCAGGTTGAGCACCAGATCGGCCCGATCCTCGCGCCGAAGGATGCGCGGTGGCGAGATGGCCCCGATGTGGACGCCCATGTAGAGCGGGTGCTCCTCGGGGAACGCGCCCTTCGACAGCATGGTGGTGACGACGGGCGCGCCCATCTGGTCTGCCAGCGCGCGCACCTCGCGCTGCATCTTGTAGCGGAAGGTCTCGAGACCGACGGTGACCATCGGACGACGCGCGGCATTGATGCGCGCCGTGGTCTCGCGCACCGCCTCGGTGACGTTGCGCTCGTCGGAGCGCGCGAACGACAGCGAGCCGTCCCAGTCGACGATCTCCTGCGGCACGGGGATGCGGCAGTCGACCATGTCGCGATGGATCTCGAGATAGCCGGGGCGCTGCTCGCGCCAGATCTCCTGCACGACGTGGTGCACGGTCTCGGCGACGGTGCGCGGATCGTGCAGCACCGCCGAGGCGCACGTCAGCTCGCGGTAGATGCGCTCCTGCGAATCGATGGCCTTCGCCTGGTGGTGGATCAGCGTGCCGAGCTTCGTCTCCTCGTCGCCGGGACCGCCGCTCAGCACGAGCAACGGGACGCGCTCCGAGAACGAGCCCGCCACCGGATTCACCATGTTGTGACCGCCCGCGCCGTACGTGACGCAGACGACGCCGATGCGACCCGTGGCGCGCGCGTAGCCGTCGACCGCGAAGCCGACGCCGGGCTCGTGCGACATGGTGACGATCTGGAGGCCGCGCTTCGCACCGAAGCGCAGGAAGAGGCGCAGGACGAGGTCGCCGGGAATCCCGAACAGGTGCGTGACGCCGATCTTCTGCAGGTAGGCGACCATGAAGTCGCCGAGCGCCATCACCGGCCGCACCGCCCCCCCTCTCCGCCGTTCGTCGCGCGTCTACGCGAAGAACTCCACCGCGTCGCCCGCGTCGACCGTCACCTGCCGCGCCTCGTTGCCGCGATACACGGACAGCGACACCGGCTCGCCCGGCTGCCGCGTCCACAGGTGGCGATACAGCGTGGCGCGGTCCGCGACCTCGCGCCCGTCGACCGAGAGCACGACGTCACCCGCCTTGAGACCGGCGCGCTCGGCCGGCCCGCCGGGCAGGATGCCGGCGATGACGACGTGGTTGTTCATGGCGTAGCAGAAGACCCCGAGCCACGCGCGCGTGCCCATGCCGGTGGTGCCACCGCCGAGGAACTCGGTCTGCGCGTCGAGGTAGTACTCGGACGGGATGGCCAGCGAGAAGCGGCCGATCTCGTTCAGGTTGAGCGACACGATGCCGACGACGCGCCCGAGCGTGTCGAGCAGGGGCCCGCCGCCGAGGCCGGGGTTCATGCTCGTGGTCATGATGGCGCGCTCGAGGACGTACTCCCAGTTGGCGTCGAAGGGTCCGAGCCAGCTCACGCCGCCGTTCGCGATGCGCGCGCCCCCCTCGCCGACGCTGGCGACGAGGAACACCTCGTCGCCGAGGTGGAGGTCGGTGGAGCGTCGTAGTGGGAGCGACGGCAGATCGCCCTCGGCGATGCGTAGCAGACCGAGCCCCGAGCCGAAGTCGTACTTCACGACCTCGGCGAGATACTGGCGCTCGTCGAGCAGCGTGACGTGCACCGCGCTGGCGCCCATCACGACGTAGTTGACGGTGAGGATCAGGCCCGACGAATCGATGATGGCGCCGGAGCCCATGCGCTCGGTGCCGAGCAGCCGCGCGGAGGGATGCGTGGTGGGGATCTCCGAGCGCACGTGGACGGTCGCCGGAAGCACCCGCCCGATCAAGCTCACCGCGGCATTCACGGCCTCGCACGCTAAACGCTGCCCCTCCGGGACGCAAGGGTATAGAGGGTGCGCGCATGTGGCGGCGACGCGCCGGAACGACGGTCGTGGCGATGGTGGGCATCGCGCTCGCACTCGGACTCGCGGAGGTCGGGCTGCGCGTCGTCGGCTTCGGGGATCCGGTGCTGTACGACAATCGCGCCGCCTGGGGATATCGACCGCTCCCCGACCAGACGCGGCGGCGGTTCGGCGGCGCGCGCGTGCACGTGAACGCCCTCGGCACCCGCGGCCCGGACGTCGGCCGCACGCCCCGCGACGGTGCGCGGCGCGTGCTGTTCCTCGGCGACTCGGTGACGTTCGGCGGCACGTACGTGGACGATGCGGCGCTGTTCTCCGCCGTCGCCGCGGCCGCACAGCACGTGCCCGTCGAGCCGCTCAACGCCGGCGTCAACGGCTGGGGCTTCGAGAACGTGCTCGGTCTGGTGCAGGCCACGGGCGGCTTCGCGAGCGACGTCTGGGTGCTCACCGCGCTCGAGGACGACTTCCGGCGCGAGAAGACGCACATCGGCGAGGTGCCCTACGTCAACGTCGCACCTGCCACGGCATTGGCCGAGGTGGCGGCGCTGGGCGGGTACCGCCTGCTCGGGCGCTACCGCGTGCCGAAGCCCGAGGAGGATCTCGTGGCACTCGGGCGACGAAACCTGTCGACGGTCGCGGCGATCGTCGCCGCGGCGCACACGGCGGGTGCCCGGATCCTCCTCGTGTGGCATCCGTACGAGGGCGCGTTGCGCTGGGGGCAGCCGGAGCCGCACCGCGCGCCGTACCTCGCGATCGACGCCGACGCGCGGCTCGACCTGCACGACGCGTACGGACGCGCGACGGCGTCGCTGTACGTCGACGGGATGCATCTCACGGTGGAGGGACATCGCGTCGCGGGCGAGGCGATCGGCATGGCACTGGCGCCGATGCTGGCGTCACCGCGCTGAGGGATCAGGGGATCGACGCCAGCACCGACCGCGCCTCTCGCAGGTCGCGCACGTCCTCGTCCGCGAGCCCCTCGAGCACGGGCCCGAGCAGTGCACGCGCCTCGTCGTGACGGTCGTTCTGCAGTAATCGCTGCGCCAACCGGAGCGCCGGGCGGACCGCCAGCATCGGCGCCCGGAGCTCGCGCGCGGTGGCCAGCGCCTGCGTCCAGTACGCCTCGCCGTCGCCACCACCCCAGGCGAGGATGTCGCCCCGCGTCAGCTCGAGCTGCACGAGATGCAGGCGCTGCCCGGTGCGCTGCGCGTCGTCCAGCCCGTCGACGACGTGGCCGAGCGCCTCGTCGCGCCGTCCGAGCATCGCCGTCGCATAGGCGAGCAGCGCCATCACCCCGGGGCGTGCCACCGCGGCGCCCGTTGCGGCGTAGCCGTCGAGCCCCTCGCGCAGGCGACGGAGCGCGTCGTCCGGCCGACCGGCGATGACGAAGGCCCAGCCCTCGAGCACCGCCGCCGTCGCCCGCTGGTAGGCGAAGCCCTCCTGGCTCGAGATCTCCCGCGCCTTCGCCACGTGCTCGAGCGCGAGCGTCGCCTCGCCGCGATAGAGGCGCACCGTCGCGGCGCAGAGGTGTGCGAAGTCGAGCGAGAAGGGATGCCGCAGCCGCTCGGCGAGCGCGACCGCCTCCTCGATGCTCGCCAGCGACTGCGCCGCCTGGCCCTGGAGCCACTGCACCCACGACAGCCAGGAGCGGCATCCGACGCCCGGATCGTAGCCACCGTAGAGGTACGCGTGGAGCGCGTGCGTCTCGGGGTCGTAGCGTGCGAGCCCGCGCTCGAGGTGCCGGCGGGCGCCGGCGAGGTCGCCCCGATCGTAGAGCGTGACGCCGTGCCCGTAGTGCGCCTGCACCACCGCCAGCGCGTCGCCGCCGTCCTGGCAGAGCGTGAGCAGCTCCTCGCCGACCGCGAGCGCCCTCTCGTGCTGGGCACGCACCTGGTAGAACGACACCAGGCCGCGCAGCAGGGGGAACAGGTGCGGCCCACCCGCGGTCTGCCGCGACAGCGCATGCGCGCGCTGGAAGACGCGCTCGAGCTCCGGCGCGGCATAGCCATGCGTCGACATGAGCGGCGTGGCGAGCCGGACCTGCAGGTCGAGCTCGCACTGCAGGCGCTCCCGCGTGTCGGGCAACGTCGCGAGCTGCCGCAGCGCCTTCGAGAAGTGCTCGATCGCCTCGCGATCGGCGTGGCGTGCGACCGCGGTGTCCCCGGCACGGGTCGCGTAGGACACCGCCTGACGGAGATCTCGCGCCGCTTCGAAGTGCGCGGCCAGCTCCGCGGCGATCTCGCCCGCACGCGTTCCGTACGCGGCCACCTTGCGCTCCGCGACCCGCCGATGGAGGCGGACGCGACGCGCCTCGGCGACCCGGTCGTAGAGCACGTCACGGTAGAGCGCGTGCACGAAGCGATAGCGCCCGCTGACGGTGCCGTCGGGCCATTCCTCGACGCCGGCGTCGTGCAGGAACTGTCCCTTCCACGCGAGCCCCTCGCACCGCTCCTCGAGCGGCTCGTCGTTCTCCTGCAACGCCGCCGCCACCGCGGCGACCGCGAACTCGACGCCGACGACGCTCGCCGCCTCGAGCACCTGGCGGTCGTCGACGGTGAGGCTCTCCACCTGGCGCTCGATCATCTGTCGCAGGCCGTCGGGCACGTCCGACTCGAGGGCGGAGCGGCCCCCGCGAAGCCCCCACGTGCTGGATTCCTCCGCGATCAGTCCCTGGCGCAAGGCGAAGTCGACGACGTTCACGAGGAAGAGCGGGTGGCCGTCGGTGCGACCGTGGATGAGCGCCACCAGCTCGGCGTCGATCGTCCCGCCCGCGAGCCGATTCCGCAGGTACTCCCCCACCGCCGTCCGTGCGAGCGATTCGAGCCGGAGCTCCGTCGCGCATCGTCGCGCCTGCAGCTCCTGCGTGGTCGCACGCAGCGGATGATCGGCGGCGAGCGCCTCGGTGGGGCGGTAGGTGCCGACGACGAGGAGCCGCGCAGGCGTGCGCCGCTGCGCCACGTACGCGATCAGCTCGAGCGTCGAGTGGTCGCTCCAGTGCAGGTCTTCCAGCACCAGCAGCAGCGGCTGTGTCGCCGTCACCGCCTCGAGCAGCTCCGCCATCTCGCGCAGCATGCGCTCCCGCGTCGCGCCCACGGTGCGGCGCTGCAGCGCTTCGGACTCGCCCGCGTCGAGCAGGCCGGGCAGCTGTGCCAGCCAGGTCGGTGCGTGCACACGGAGCGCACCCACCAGCTCGGCGCCGCCCGGCTCCCGCACCAGTCGGCTCCAGGCCTCGAGCACCGGGAGGTACGGCTCGCCGGAACCGTACTGCTCCACCGACTGCCCGCGCCCGACGCGCACGTCACCGCCGGCCCGGCAGCGATCGATGAGGGCGTCGACGAGCGTCGTCTTGCCGATGCCGGCGGGGCCGGACGCGAAGACCACGGCGCGTGTGCCCGCCCGGGCCTGCGCGAGGGCGCGCTCGAGGTCGGCCAGCTCCGGCTGGCGGCCCACCATCGCGGTGACCGACACGCCCCCCGCATCGACCGGTGTCGCCGCCACGTCGCCTCGCTGCGCCGACACCTCGACCGCGAACCGATACTTCGGCGGCGCAGCGACGCTCGGCGCGACGGGAGCGGGCGCCACCGCGCTCGGGCTCGGCAGCGGCGTGAACGCCGGGTCGCCGTAGAGCAGGTAGCTGGCCCACGTGAGGCTCTGCAGCCCGCGCTGCTCGATCACCGCGTGCCGCGCCTGCAGGAGCGCTGCACCGAGGCTGGTGCCCGCGGCCAGCGCCCGATAGCAGGTCGTCGCGAAGAGGACGCTCTCGTCGTCGTGGATGACCCAGAACGTGCCGACGTAGTTCGGCACGCCGGCGAGGAGGAAGGCGCTGCCGATGCCGAACGCGCGCCCCTCGTAGCCGTACCCGCCGTCCCAGGCCGCCGTCGTGCCCGCCTGACACGAGTTCGAGAACACCAGCGCCGGTGGGGGTCGCAGCTTCGAGAGCTCGCCCGCGGTGAGCACGCCCTCGGCGAGCCGCCATCCGCTCCGCTGTGGATCGCCCGGCTCGTAGTGACTGTGGCCCGCGAAGTGCACGACGTCGTGCTCCTGGAGGGCCGTGAGCAGCGGGATGCGCCGCACGCTCCGTCCACCGAGCAGCGTGACCTCGACGGCGGGGACGTCGTCGAGCACGGCGCAGAGCTGTTCGGCCTCGGCGCTCGCCTGCGGCAGGCTCTCGGTGGGGTCGACCACCACGAGCACGCGGAGGCGGCTCCCGGGTGTGCGGGTGGGGGGACGATCGGGGATGCGCTGGCTCGTGATCACCTGGCGGCCGATCCGGAACTTGGTGGCGAGGAAGTCGCGGCCGTCGTGACAGAGCTCCCAGGGCACGTGCACGAGCTGCTCGTCGAGCCGGAGATAGAGGTCGCCCGGGGGGGCGTCGCGCAGGCGGGCCCGCGCCGGCTCCGTCAGCAGGTGCGAGAAGATCAGCCCGCCGACGCGCTCGAGCGCGCGCACCGCCGCTCCGCCGCCGGCATGCGCCTCGCTCGCGAGGTGTGCGGTCTCGTCGGCGAGCTCGCGCAGGAACGCGTCGTCGACGTGGGTCTCGCTGCGCGGGATCAGGGAGCCCAGCTCGGCGAGATCGACGACGTTCAGGTTGCCCTGACGGAGGATCGTGAGCTGGATCGGGGGGCTGCTGCGGTCGGCCACTCGGCCGCCGAGGCTATCAAAAGCGACGCACCCGCAGAAAGTCCGCCGGCCGGCGCAGGCAGGACCGAGCTATGGCCGCAGGTCGAGGCGGAAACTGGTGCCGATTCCCGGGCAGGCGATCTCGTAGATGCCGGGCTCGATCCGCTGCACGCGGAGCTCGCCCGCGTCGTCGGTGCGGGCCGAGAAGACGGAGCGACCATGCCGGCGCACGAAGATCCGCTGGCCGGGGAGCGCCTCGTCGGCGTCGCCCCGGAGCGTCAACGTCAGCGCGACGCCATCGCCCGCGGGCACGATGGCGGCCTGGATGTGGGCTCCCGGGGCGGAGATGCGGAAGCGCACGGCGTCGGCGGCGTCGGCCGAGCGCATGGCGGGTAGCGGCGCGAGCAGCTCCTCCACCGCCAGGATGGGCGCCACGAGGCGTCGTTCGAGGAGCGCGAGCCCTGCCCGCGCCGCCCGCACGACGATCTCCGTCAGCGACGGCTCCGTCGTGTCGACCCAGCGCGACGCCACCCGCGCCTGGAGCGTCTCGGGAACCGGCAGGCGCTGTCCCGCATCCAGGACGGCCATCATCCGATCGGCCGCGCGTACCTCCGCGAGGCAGGCGTCGCAGGCCCCGAGATGGGCGTCGACGACCCCGAGCTCGGTGTCGGGCAGCACGCGGCGGACCCAGCCCGCCACCTGCTCCGGGGCGAGGCAGCCGTCGCCCGGCGGGCCCGGCGGCGCCGGCACGGGTGCCCGCAGGGTCGCCGTGGACGCCGTGAGCGCGGCCAGGCGATCGGCGCAGGCGGCACACGTCGCCAGATGGCGGCGGAGCGGCGCGGCGTCGGCGTCCGCCAGCTCGCGGTCGGCGAGCTGCGACAGCAGGACGGCCTCGGGGCAGCTCACGGCGCCGTCCCCGCGGCCCGCAGCAGTCGCTCGCGCAGGCGGAAGATGCGCGAGCAGACGGTGCCGACGCTGCTGTTCAGGAGCCGTGCGATGTCCTTGTAGGGCGTCGTCATCTTGGCGCTCCGTATCTGCGCGAGCAGGCGTTCGCGCTGGCGCATGCGGCGGTCGATGGAGTGCTCGAGCTCCTGGCGACGGTCGAGCAGGCGGCGTGCGGTGGTCGTTCCATGGTTCGATCCCATACGACGCAATTTCCCGTCGGTTTCTTGCAGCTCCCGCTGCCGCAGCACGATCCAGCCCCAGACCGAGTCGAGCTCGTCGCGCAGGCGCGACAGCGTGACGTCCTTCTGCCGCAGGCCCGCCTCCACCTCGGCCAGGAGCGCCACGGTGTCGTGGACGGACCGGCGTGCGACCCGGGCCAGCAGCCGGACGTCGTCCGGGCCGAGGTCGTGCTCGAGCAGCGAGAGCAGCTTCAGGTCGAGCTGCTCCTCCGGGCTGAGCCCCGCCCAGAGCCGGGTGGCCTCGCCTCCGACGTCGGGGGCCTGGGACTCACCGGCAGGTGCGGGATCGGCGATCCCGGCGTCGTCGTCGCCGAGCGGCACCGTCTCCAGCTCGCGCATCGCGCGCTGCCATTCGAGGAAGAGGCTGCGCAGGACGTAGTACGCGAGATAGGTCCGGAACTGGATGTTGTTTCGCCCCTCGAAGGTCCGCATGCGCGTAAAGATGCGGTCACCCTCGAAGACGTAGACGTAGAAGTCGGCGGCCCGCTCGACGGGCACACCGTAGATCTTCACCGGGAAGTTGTAGATGTCCTCGGCATGGCGGGCCTGGAAGGTGCGGCGCGCCGTGGCGTCACCCGCCGCACACGCCCGCACCAGCTCGACGACGTCGTCCACCGCCATCTCACCCACCACGCGCCGGGCGGACGGCGACCGACGGCGGGTGCGCGGCGGCACCGTCGCCGGTGACACCGCGCCTCCATCGCGGACGGCATGTCCGTTCAGCGCCATCGCGCTCCGTATCGCCGGTCACTCCCGCTGGCTAGCAGCGTCACGACGGCGAGATCAATCACGACCGCGCGCCGACGGTGACACCCGTGCTCGCACGGCTCGCCGGACGGGGCACCAGCATCGGGACGCTCTCCCGGTAGCGGCGGTAGGTGTCGCCGTGCAGGTCCTCGAGATCGCGCTCCTCGAGGCGGATCGCCACCAGGATGTACGCCGTGGTCATGACGGCGAAGACGAGGTGCGCGATCGTCATCGTCGGGGTGGCCCAGAACGCCAGCAGCCAGCCGACGTACAGGGGATGCCGCACCCACTGGTACGGACCGGGCGTCCGGAACGGCAGGTGGGTGTAGGGCCGGCCCAGGAAGTGGAGCCAGACCTGGCGCAGCCCGAAGAGGTCGAAGTGGTTGATGAGGAACGTGCTGCCGAGCACGGTGAGCCAGCCCGCCGCGAACACCGTGTGGAGGACGCCCCGACCGATCGGGTTGGTCACGTCCCACACGACGCCACCCATCGGACACCAGAGGGCGAACAGCAGGATCAGCGCCAGGCTCGACGCCAGCACGTAGGTGCTGCGCTCCATGGGCTCCGGGACGATGCGCGTCCACATCCGCTTGAAGGCGGGACGGGCCATCAGGCTGTGCTGGATGGCGAAGAGCGCCAGTAGACCGAGGTTCACCGTGAGGGCCGCCGCCGTGGAGCCGACGGCGGCGCCATCGAGCGTGGTGGGTACGGCGACGTTCCCGACGAAGCCGATGGCGTACAGGAACGTCGCGAAGAAGACGGCATAACAGCCCGCACCGTAGGCGAGCACTCCCAGTCGTCCGAGCATCATGGTCACCTCCATGCCCCAGATGACGCAGTGGAGCGCCGGCCCTATTGCAGGCACCCGGTGACGCCGCCGATACGGCGCGTCGCCTCCGGCGTGAGGGAGGGCGACGGACCTGCCCCGTCGCCCTCCCCTCGTGATCACGGCGTCGGCGACGCGGCCGGCGCGCGCAGCCAATCGACGATCGCGCCGGCCTGCGCCTCCGTCAGGCGCGGAAAGTGCGGCATCTGGGGCTGCTCCTCGGCAAGCATGTGCCACACCTCGACGCGCAGCTCCTCCGGGTCGCGATGCTTCAGCCAGGCGGAATCGAAGACGACGGTCGGACGCTTCGTCAACGACCAGAACTCGCCCGGACCGCGCCCGTCGTCGCCGTGGCAACCGGCGCAGTAGCGCGACCAGCTCTGGTACCCGGGCGACAGCAGCATCACGAACGAGACCACGGCGTCGACGTCCTCCTGGGAGTCATCGCCCAGGACCGCCGGCATGCCGGCGTGGCCGTGTCGGATCTGGGCCTCGAGGGCCTTGCGCTCGCCGATCGACCGCACGTGCGTGGTGGCGAGATCGGGCGGACGGGGAACGCCGCGGGGGAGCACCGCCGGGGGGATGCCGAGCGGTCCATGGCAGGCCTCGCACGCGTTGACGTAGATCTCCTCCCCCGCCTCGATCGAGCGCCAGTCGAGCGTCGGCAGCCGCTGGATGTGCGACACCAGCGCCTCGACCGTGTTGGACCGCCGCTTCAGCGCGGCAGGATCGAGCGCCAACGACAGCGGCACCCCGTCACGGATGCGCGCCACCAGGGCGGCGCGGTCGTATGCCGCCATCGTGCTGCTGCGCAGATCGCGGGGTGGCGGCGCGAACAGATCGGCGTCGATCCCGTCGCCGCGTCCCGCCGGTCCGTGGCACTGCGCGCAGTCGCGCTGGAACAGCGCCGCGCCGTCGGGCGGTCCCGGCTCCCGGCCGGGCGCCGCCGCGGGAAGCCAGAGCACCCAGAGCATCGTCCACCCGATCATCGCTCGTCCCATGGCGACGCCACGATGCAACCCGACGGCCAGCCGCGACGCCACGCCGGTGACCGGACGATTCCGACGGCGGCGAACGACCGGCGCGCGTCAGTCGCACGATTGCGAACGTCCGTCGCAGTCGCCCGTGCGCGGCGGCGGCACGACGATTGCGTCGTGGACCGCAATGCGGAGCTGGTGGATGGTCCTGGTCATCGCGTGCCTGACATCGCCTCCGGCCGGTGCGAAGGCACCCGACGGACGACGTCTCTTCGAGTCCCACTGCGCCCCCTGCCATGGCGCCAACGGTACGGGAGACGGCCCGGACGCCCGCTTGTTCACCCCACCGCCCCGCGACCTGCACGACGGCGTCCTCACCCGCTACGGCACCGACGAGCTGGTGCGCCGCGTCCGGCAGGGTCGGCTCCTCGCCCTCACGCGCGATCCCCACGCCCTCGACGAGCAGCTGCGCCGGACGGACGCCATGATGGCCTACCTGCCCAGGATGGCCGCGGCCAACTGGCCGGCGGCGCGTCGCGGACGAGCGCTCTACGAGAGCAACTGCGCCGACTGCCATGGTGGCGCGGGTGTGCCGGCGGCGGCGGCGGATGCACCACCCGACCTGACGACGGCCGCGGTACAGGACACGCTCGACCGGCCCGCGGTGCGGCACACGCGGCCGAACATGCGTACCCTGGCGCCCACGCCGACGCCGGCCCAGGGCACCGACCTGCTGGCGTTCGTAGGGCTGCTCTCTCCGGGATACACCCTCTACACGCGGCACTGCGCCTCCTGCCACGGCGACGACGGGACCCCGGTCACCGTCGTCCCGACGGGAGGCCGCCGCCCGCAGGTGCGCATCGATCGCGCGTATCTCGCGGCGACGCGCCCGCAGGAGGTCGAAACCGCCATCTGGCACATGCTGGATGCCACGACGCCGCAGATGCCGCACTTCGACACGACGCTCGACGATGGCCAGCTCCGCGCCATCGTCGAGTATCTGCGCACGCAGGACGGGCGCTAGGCGCGCGACACGCACGGCGTGGCGCCTCGATTGACCGGTGCGCGACGGCCCGGGTACCGTCCGCCCATGCAGATCCGCTCCGCCATCGTCGTCCTCGGCTTGCTGGCACTCGTCGGGCCCGTTCGCGTTCGCGCGGCGGACGACACGCTGTCGGTGGTGCCGCACTGGAAGAAGGGCGAAAAGCTCCAGTACGAGAAGACCAAGACGCGCGAGATGGCCGACGGGGATCGGGTCATCCAGAACATGACCGCGCGCAGCGCCCTCGAGGTCGAGGTGGTCAGCACCGATGCCGACGGCACGGTGCTGGCGTGGACCGCGGGCGAGGCACGCTTCGACGACCCGGAGCAGGCGGCGAATCCACTCGTGCAGCGGCTCGGCAACATGCTGAAGAACGCCCGCGCGCTCCTCGAGCTCGACGAGCACTGGCGCATCACCCGCGTCAAGAACTGGAAGGCGCTGCAGCAGACGTCCTTCAAGGGACGCGACGCGCTCGTCGAAGAAGTGCGCGACTCCGGTGCCGAGAAGGAGCTCGTCGACCAGATCGCCGCGCAGGTCACCTCGATGATCGACACCAAGGAAAAGGTCGAGGACCTCGTCGGCGGCGGCGAGGCACAGCTGTTCCTGCTCCCGCTCGGGGTCTCGCTGTCGGAGTCGGAGCCGCTCGTGATGGACGGGGCGCTGCCGAACGTCCTCGGTGGCGAGCCGATCCCCGCGCGCGCCAAGTTCGAGATCAAGTCCTACGACCGGCCGTCCGGCCGCGCCACCATCGTCTACACACAGACCGTCGATCCGAAGGACGCGCAGCGCATCATGGAGGAGACGGCCAAGGGGATCGCCGAGAAGACCGGCCGATCGGGGCCCGACCCCAAGGAGTTCGCCGGCATGGTGTTCGAGGACCGTGCAGAGTACGTCGTCGACGTCCCGAGCGGCTGGGTGCAGCAGTTCACGCACCATCGCACGATGAAGTCGGGCCCGCGGCGCCAGCAGGACACGGTGACGATCCGCCGCACCGACGCCGCACCGTGAGCTAGCAACCCCGGCTCCGGGCTGGCACAACGGGCTGGGGTGGCGGTGCGGTGCAGTGCGGGCCACTCGCGCGAACGCGGAGGCCCGACATGCGGATGCGACGGCTCGTTTCCCTGCTTGCCCTGGCCCTCGGGGTCCTCACGCCGGCGCGCGGCCTCGCCGCCCCGAGCTGGACCGAGCCCGCGCCGCTCGCGTTCTACATGGGCATCGAACCCGTGAGCACGTTCGCCGACGGCGGCGTCGAGTTCACGGCCCGCATCGCGTTCGACGGCGTGGTCGATCCGGACAACGTGGTCACACGACTCGTCGTGTCGCGACGCGCACCCGGCGGGCCGGAGGTGGAGGAGCTGGTCATCCCCTCCACGCCCACGGCGGTTCCCGCGGAGGTGGCGCTCGCCGTCGCCCCGAACGGCGCCGCGGTGATCGCGTTCGGCGAGCGCACGAGCAACGACTTCTCGCCGCTGCCACCGGTGCGGTGGCGCGCGGTGTATCGCGACGCCAGTGGCACCTGGGAAGCCCCGTCGACGATCGTCGCCGACATCGACACCCCGCCACCGTCACAGATCAGCGATCGCGTCCTCTGCGCCATCGCACCGGACGGCACGGCGGTGGCTGGGGCATCGCATCTGGAGCTCGACGACTCCCCCAGTGAACCGGCGCCCGGGCAGACCGACGCCCGGATCGACATGGCGGTCCGTCCGGCGGGCGGCTCGTGGCAACCCTCGCAACGACTCACGGCCGCGAACGTGTCGGTGTACGCGCTGCCCGTCGTCGCCGCGGACGCCGACGCCAACTTCTCGATCGCCTGGAACTCGCGCTACAGCGAGGGCGCCACCACCAGCCAGAACGACGACCGGTACACGATCCTGGTGCGACGCCTCCTGGCCGGGCAGACCACCTGGAACACGGCCGAGGACGTGACGCACTCGGGCCCGTCGGGCAGTGCGTTCATGAACCTGTACGGCTTCGCCGTCGGCCCGAGCGGGCGCACCGTGCTGGGCTTCCAGGAGAAAGCCACGAACCAGGTGTGGGCCGCGGTGCGCGACGACGCGGCCCACCCGTTCGGCAGCCCGGTGCAGCTCGTCACCGGCGCCTCGTCGAGCTCCACCCGCGCGACCGCCGTCGCACCCGACGACGCCGCCTATGTGCTCTACAACTTCACCGGCTCGAACAGTGGCCTGGACCACGCCGGCATGGTCAAGCTGCCGCCCGGCGGAACCTGGACGGACGAGCTCCCGGTCACGGGTCTCTCCTTCCTGCTCTACGGCGCCGGCATCGCCTTCGTCGGCTCGGACGCGCACGCCGTCTGGGCCGGCTCGTTCGATGCGCCCGACTTCATCGTCCAGACGACACGCTGGCCGGCCGGCGCCGCCGTCCCCGAGGCCGCCCGCGATCTCGACACGCTGTCGTCGTCCATCGACATCGAGAGCGTCCAGTCCGACCGCGCCGGCAGCGTCGTCGCGGTGTGGGAGGACAACGCCGGTCGGACCCGATCGGTCTTCGACGCGGGCGCGCCCGCGCTGACGGACTCCGCCATCCCGAGCGGTCTCATCGCCGGCGTGCCGGCCGCGTTCTCGTCGACCTTCGTGGATGCCTGGAGCGCGCTGGCGGGAGCACCCGTCTGGAGCTTCGCCGACGGCACGACCGAGCCGAGCGGCGGCACCGTGGAACACGCGTTCGCGGCGCCGGGCGACTACACGGTGACGGCCACGGTCGCGGACGTCTTCGGCAACGCCCGCACCGCCACGTTCCCCGTCACCGTCTCGACGTGCGAGTCGCTCGCCGGGATCGACGCCGTGTCCTGCCGCTGCGGCAACGGCCTGGCGCTCGGCGTCGCGTCCTGCACGGGTGCGACATTGCCCGCGCCGGTCGGTCGCAAGTTCGACGCCGCCTGTAGCGCCGTGGACACCGCGCAGGGTGCGGGCCCCGGCAAGAAGGGTCGGAAGGCGGCGACGAAGGCCGCGAAGACGTTCAAGAAGGCCGCCCGCGTCCTCGCCGGCAAGCCCGGCAAGGCGCTCGAGGCCGCGTGTCGCGATGCGCTCACCGCGGTGCTCACCACGGCGAAGGATCGCGCGACGAGCCTCAAGAGCACGCTGTAGTCGCAGGCACGCTGCCCACCCCGTGGGCAGCGCGACGCGCAGAAACGCCCGCGCGCCACGCCGGGCCACGCCTTCGGCGAGGGCACGTCGATTGCTGCACGTTTCACGGGCAGCCCATGAAACGCATCGCCATCCTGACCGCCGGCGGCGACACGCCGGCGCTGAACGCCACGATCCACGGTGCGGTCGTACGCGCGAACCAGCTCCGGGTGGAGATCTACGGCCTCATCAAGGGCTTCAACTGTCTCTTCAACCCGCGCGTCCCCCACGTCCTGCTGAATCCGCTCTTCCAGGAGATCCCCGAGCTCGACCCCACCAAGGGTGGCACCCTGATCGGCTCGTCGCGCGACTTCATCGACGCCGAGAAGACCGACGATCTGGACATGGTGGCGGCACGGCTCCGGCGGCTCGGCATCGACGGGCTGGTGTGCGTCGGCGGCGACGGCACGCTGAACGGCCTGCAGCCGCTCGCCGAACGCCTGCCCGTCGTGCTCGCCCCGAAGACCATCGACAACGACCTCGGCCTCAACTACCCGAGCGAGCCCGACGAGTGGGTGCGTGCCGGCGACCGCTACAAGCGCACCCGGTCGAGCGCCGTCTTCGACCTCGATCAGATCGTCAACTACGTCACGCCCGGCTACGCCACGGCGGTATTCGTCTCCGCCACCGGCGTCGATCGCGTGCGCACGACGGCCGAGAGCCACCGGCGCATCGCCATCGTCGAGGTGATGGGCCGGCACTCGGGCTACATCGCGCTCGGCAGCGCATACGGCCGGCCCGACATCATCCTGGTGCCCGAGCACCCGCTCGACCTCGAGCTGTTGTGCGAGCGCGTGAAGCACCTCTACGACCTGCAGAAGAACGTCGTCATCGTCTGCGGCGAGGGCGTCGTCGACGAGCAGGGCCGCGAGCTCGGCGCCGAGACCCGCACCACCGATCCCGCCGGCAACGTCGTCCTCACGGGCGCCGCCGAAGCGCTGCGCACGCGGCTCATCCGCATGATCGGCGACACGTACTTCCAGCGCTACCGCCGCGGGCAGTCGGCGCGCGAGGCCATCTTCACCAGAAAGGTCGGCCACACCCAGCGTGGCGGCCGGCCCATCCTCTTCGACCGGTTCTATGCCGCGCAGCTCGGCGCGAAGGCGGTCGAGATGCTCGTCGAGGGGCGCAACAACGCCGTCGCCATCCTGCAGTACACGGCGGCCAAGGGCTTCCACGTCGAGAGCTACGACGCCAACCGCTTCCGCGACCGCTGGGGCCACATCCACGCCCGCGCGATGTACCCCGCCCTCTTCGATCCCGTGCTGATGAAACCCTCGAAGCTCGGCATCGACTACCTGCTGCCGATCTTCACCGACGCCATCGGCGAGGAGGACGCCGAGCACATACGCCAGACGCTGTTCGCCGCCGGCAACCTGGCCCAGCCCTACCACTCCATCAACACGGACGTGCACAAGCGCATCCGCTACCTGCCGCCCGAGGAGGCCTGAGGCCACAGCGTGAAACGCTGGATGTGCGACGGGCCTCCCGGCAGCGGCGCCTTCCATCGCAGCACGAAGCGCCGCTCGAGCGCCCGCAGCAGCGCGTCCACCTCCGTCCGGCGGCGCGTGCCCTCGATGTTCTCGTCCCACTCGTCGTTCGGGTGGAGCGCGTACCATCCGACCCAGCGCTCCGGATCGTCGATGCCGGCGACGAAGGCGTCGATGTCGCGCGGCGGGCGCGCGCGGAGGTCGGTCCAGCGCCAGCCGTCGCCGAAGAACGCCACGTCGCGCGCGAACCGTTCCGGGCCGAGGGCCAGGTACAGCCGTTCGGGGATCGCCGACGGGTTGGTGGCGTTCTCCTCGTACGACGAGAAGTTGTAGGCGAGCACGAGGCGCCGGCCGTCGGTCGCGTCGGCGATCATCTGGCGGGCCCAGCGGACGTCCTGCGGCACCACCTGGTAGTCGACCGTCGTGTGGACGAAGGGCAGCGTGAAGGCGGCCTCGCCGGACGCCGGTTCGAAGCCGGCACGCACGAAGCGCACGGTATCCGCCACCTGCCAGAGCGCGCCGACCGACAGCACCGCCACCAGCGCCCGCGACGCCGCCACGCGACCCGCGCGGCGCCAGTCGGCCGCGAGGGCGACCACCGCGACCAGCGCATACAGATCGAGGACGACGAATCGCCGCGGCCAGACGCCGGTGACGTCGCGTTGCAACGCGAGCACCATCACCAGGCCGATCTGCGCCGCGAGCAGGAGGCGCCAGAGCCAGCCGTCGGGCCGCACGAGCACCGTCGCCACCGCACCGACGACGACCAGCGTCGGCAGATCGATCCACGGCGGCGCCACGAGACGTCGGCCGACGCCGGCGAGCACATCCACGCCCTGCGAAATCGTCGGGACGCCGACGGCCGCGAAGAACGACGTGTTCGTGCTGGGATGGACGACCGCGTCGACGAGGAGGGCGCCGCCGATCGCCAGCCACACACAACGGGTGGCCCGCCCGCCCCGTCCCGTCGTCGCCGCCACGACGAAGACCAGCCCCGCCGTCCGGCCGAGCTCCTGTCCCTGCCAGCCGAGCAGCCAGACGAGCGCGCCCATCGCCAGCGTGGCGAATGGGCGCGCCCGCAGTCGCATCACCGTCCAGATGGCCACCGCGTGCGGCAGCAGCGCCGTCACCACGGCGAGACCGACGACCGACTGCGACACCAGCGCGGGCGACGTCGCCCAGGCCAGCGGCACGATCCACGCGTCACGCCAGCCGAGACGGAACGCGCTCGCGAGCAGCGCCAGCACGACGACGCTCACCGTGAAGGAGACGACGTGATTCCAGTAGAGCCACGGCACCAGGCGCGCGAGCGCGCCCGGGAGCAGCACGGCGGGCGCGACGTACAGGTTCCAGAAAACGGACGTGTCGCCCTGGAATCGGACGTACCAGGCGGCGATGTCCGCCGCCGTCTTCGTCGACACCAGCCACAGGCCCTGGGCCGCGCTCAGCACGTCCCACCCGGGCACGAAGTCGCCGCGGTGCTCGACACGCAGTCCGAGCGACGCGGCAACGACGGCGATCGTGAACGCCCATGCCCAGACTGGCCGCATCGTCACATCGTCGGCACCTGCGGAGTACCGTCCAGCGTCGCCTACGACGCCATGAACTTCGCGAACGCGTCCGCCCAGTCGGGGTGCCAGCGCGACAGCGCGGGGCGGTTCTTGATGACGTCGTCCATGGCCCACTGCATGCGCCGCTCGTCCATCGCCCGCGTGACGTCGTTGTCGGGGCAGAGGATGTAGAAGTCGCCGGCGGCGAGGTGCACGAGCAGGAAGTCGACCACCTGCTCCGGGGTCCATGCCGCCGCCGGCTTCTCGCCGCCGCGCCCCGTCATGCCGGTGAACGTGAATCCCGGCACGAGCAGATGCGCCGTGACGCGGCAGCCGGCGCGGTTGCGGAGATCGTGCGCGAGCCCCTCGGTGAACACCTTCACGCCCGCCTTGGCGACGTTGTAGGCGGTGTTGCCAGGCGGCGTCGTGATGCCCTGCTTCGAGCCGGTGTTGACGATCAGCGACGGCGCGCCCGCCGCGATCATCGTCGGCGCGAAGGTCTGCACGCCGTGGATCACGCCCCAGAGATTCACCTCGAGGAGCCGACGCCATTTGTCGGGATGCTCGAGGGGGCCGCCGCCGTCGCCGATCGCGGCGTTGTTCATGAGGATGGCGACGTCACCGAGATCACGCTGCACCACGTCGTGGAGTCGCTGCACGTCGTCGAGCCGCGACACGTCCGTCGGCATGGCGCGCACCGCGGCCGATCCGTCGGGGGCGATCGCCGCGACCGCGTCGGCGGCGCGCCGGAGCGCCTCCCCCTCGAGGTCGGCGAGACAGACCCGCAGGCCCATCGACGCGAAACGACACGCGGCGGCCAGGCCGATGCCACTCGCCGCACCGGTGACGACCGCCGTCCGGCCGGGAGTCAACGCGGGGTGCTGATCCATGGTCGCTGTCCTTCCACGGATCGAGCGACCCCGCCACAGGGCGGACGATCAGCGTCCGGTCGAGGCCACCGGCGCACTCCCGCCACCGCCGCCCGCGGTCCCACCGGTCGACGACCCGACGGGAGAGATCGTACCCGGTGCCGTCGGGGAGCCGGCTTCGGCCGGGTCGCACACGACGCAGTCGGCCACCGACGTCCACTGCCCGAGGAAGTCGGTTTCGAAGGGCGGGTTCTTCCAGCACGCCGGATCGACCCCACCGAACTGCGGCACGTCGGTCCCCTTCTGCCGGAAGGCGAAGATGTTGCCGACGATGAGCGGGGTGAAGCCCTCGGGGCAGACGCGATCGCCGTAGACGGTGAGGCGCTGGGTGGCGTTCACGCTCACCGTCGAGGTCGTGCGACGGCGGCCCCCGGGAGCAGCCGAATCGGCGCGCGCGACATCGCCGAGGAGCAGCGTCGCGAGACCGATGATCAGGAACGAGCGGGTGGACATGACGAGCATTCCTCCTGCGCGTCCGACTAGGCCCCCGCCGTGCGGACGGTCAAGAACGCATGCCGCAAGGCAGAGAGCAACGCCGCGCAAGAAGGTGGCTTATCGCACCGGCCGGCGCAGGCTAGAGCGTATCCCATGCATACGACCCTTCGCCGACGGACCTCGCTCGGACTCGCCCTGGCGCTCGCTACGAGCCTGTCGCTCGCCAGCCCCGCCGAGGCACGGAGCCGCGGGTTCAACGACGAGTACGTCTTCGCGGCCACCCGGAGCGTCAACCGGATGGACGTGAACCCGGCGCTCAAGGTGCCCCTCTTCCCCCTCACGGTCGCCGTGGACCTGGTCTTCCTGCCCTTCGCACTGATCGCCGGCGCGGTGTCCTGAATCGTCTCAATTGACGGTATGGCCCCACGAGAGTAGGTTCCTGAGTACTCTGCGCAGTGATCACGTCCGGTAACCGTCGGACGGTGGCGCTAGCTGCAGTCTCACCGCCTCGTGGACAGAGCCTCCGCGTCGTCGGCGCCTGAACCAGGCTACGACCCAGGAGGCCCCCCATGTTCTTCCCGAGCGGTCCATCGCCGAATCGATTCGTCCGCACCTTTCCGAAGGGGTCGTCCCGCGAGCATGGCCCGATCCACGCCGTCGGTCATCGGGTCCTCGTGAGCGCCGGCGACGACGCCAAGCGCGTCGTTCCGCTGACCGATGCCATCGACGGCGCCACCCTCGGCACCATCGCGCACGGTGGCGAAGTGGAGATCCTGGCCTGGCAGCCCTACGGCGCCAACGGCACCCGGTATCGGGTCCTGTCGCGCAGCAGCGGGCTCGAAGGCTGGCTGAGCGCCCGGAGCCTCAAGGCGCAGGAGCGGCCCCCGACTCCGCCCCGCGTGGCCGCCATCGCCAAGGCCCCGGCCCGCGCCGTCCGCAAGAAGGTCACGGTGAAGCAGGCCGCGGTCAAAGCGGCACCGGCACGCTGATGGCGACCGCGTCGTTCGGTCCCTGCCCGCACTGCAGCTCGTCGCTCTCGTTCCTCCGGGGCGTGGCGGGCACCAGGATGAACCCGGCCTGTCCGCGCTGCGGCGTCGCGATCACCGTCGAGCGTCCGACGTTCCTCATGGCCGACAACTCGGCCCCGGCGGCCCCCCGCGCAAAGGTCGTCAAGCCGCTATGACCGTCGTGGCGCGTCTGCTCCAGGTGGTGGCCGGGCTCTCACGGCGCGCCGCGGCCGCATGGCGACGGCGTGCCGCGGGCGGCACCCCGAGCCCGTTCACCGGCACCGAGCAGGCACGCCGCCATGCCGACGGGCGAAAGCACTTCTGGGCCGAGCTGCACGCCGGCGAGCGACTCGCCCAGCAGCGCAGCGAACCCGGCAAACGGTAGTCCCGGACCCGCATTGTGCTGCAGGTCCGCATGGTGATAGGGCTATCGAGTCGTCTTGTTTGTGCGTGAATCGACTTGCCTCTGTTCTACCGCGTTCGGTCTCTCGCCCAGACACTGCGTCACCACTCGAACCGCCCCACGAAGGGGCCTGGAGGCAGCACATGGGTAAGAAACTGTTCGTCGGTAACCTGTCGTTCGACACCAAGAGCTCGGACCTGGAGAGCCTCTTCTCGCAGGCCGGAACCTGCGAGTCGGTCGCCGTCATCACGGATCGCGAGAGCGGTCAGTCGCGCGGCTTCGGCTTCGTCGAGATGAGCTCGTCGGGCGAGGCGCAGCAGGCCATTTCGAAGTTCAACGGCACCGATCTGCAGGGCCGCACCCTCAACGTCAGCGAGGCGAAGGAGCGTTCGTCCGGTGGCGGTGGTGGTGGCGGCGGCGGCGGTCGCCGCTACTAGTCCACAACACTCGTCGGGTGCGCATCCCTTCCCGGGATGCGCACCCGGTGCGCCCGGCGCCCCGACGACGCCGACTCGCGAAGGGAGGCACGCATGGGCGACCGATCACCCAAGTCGAAACGACGCGATCACGACCAGAAGAACGCCGCCAAGTCGGCGGACGCGGCCCAGGCTAAGTCGAAGCAGGACAGCCAGGCCCAGCCGGCGAAGCCGGTTCCCGGCGCCAAAGGCCGGAAGTAGCCCGACGGCGACGCGATCAGGCTCGCGCCGCGATCTGCGTCATCACCTGCATCATCGCCGTCATCGCCTGCCCCACGCGCTCCGGCCCGGCCTTGTCCGGCGACCCCGCGTCGAACGGCGGGTGCGGATCGTACTCGAGCATCAGCTGCACCGTGCGCGCGTAGTCCTCGCCGGCGATCTCCGCCATCAGCGTCAAGGCCATGTCGATGCCCGCGCTGACGCCGGCACCGGTCACGATCTTGCCGCGCCGGACGACGCGCTGGTGCACCGGATTCGCCCCGAGACGCGCCAGGTCCTCGAAGGCCCCCCAGTGCGTCGTGGCGTCGACGCCGTTCAGGATGCCGGCACCGGCGAGGAGCAGCGACCCGGTGCAGACCGACGTCGTCCACTGCGTCGTCTCGTGGGCGCGTGCGATCCACGCCACGATCGGATGGTCGGGCACGAGGGTCGCCGTGATGAGGCCGCCCGGCACGAGCAGGATGTCCGGGTCGGGCAGCTCCGCGAACGACTTCCTGGCCGTGACGGTGAGGAAGCCGGTGTCGTCCGTGACGGGGCCCGCCTTCGCCGCGACGAAGGTCACCTCGGCGCCCGGCAGGCCCGACAGCACCTGGAACGGTCCCATCGCGTCGAGGGACGTGAAGTTCTCGTAGAGGCCGATCGCGATCCGCATGGGCGAACCGTATGGCGATCGTTCGGCCAGGTTCAATCCCCTGGCCGGATAGGTGGTGTGATTGTCAGCTGGGATCGAAGCGGTTGGTTTCGCCCGGCGTGACGCGCCCCCGCACACCCACGCCTTCGTGCGTCGTCAGGCGCTCGAGGACGGCGGGATCGTCGGGGGTGTTGGCGAGGAAGCGCCGACCGTCCTCCAGCCGTCCGACGACGATGCCACGGATGGGCTCGCCGGCGCGTCCGTGCAGCACCGTGTAGGTCTCGATCGTGGCCGCACCCGACGGTTCCATGGCCAGCGCCGGCGCCGGCTGGGCCTCGATCCGCTGCTGTCCGGGTGCGGGGTCGGGCCGCACGAACGGTCCGTCCTTCGGTCGCGACGCGTAGACGCCGACGGCGTGCTTCGTGAGATACCACCCGAGCGCGGTCACCAGCCCGACGCTGCCGGGCCGATCTCGCAGGCGATCCATCATGCTGGCGATGCCGTGCATGGAGTAGTTGTTCCCCGGCCCGCCGAAGTACGGCAGGCCGCCCGTGACCGTGAGCGGACGCGGGTCGTCGGCCCGGACGCCCAGCATGTTGCGCCCGATCTGCACGGCGCAGGGGAAGCAGCTGTACAGCTCGAGGTGGTCGACGGCCTCGATGCCGATGCCCGCCGCACCGAGCGCCTGCCGGCCGGCCTCGCGGATCGCCGGCGAGCTCGTGTAGTCGACGCGGTCCGACACGAACCAGCGATCCGTCGCTTCGCCCGTTCCCCAGAGATACACCCAGCGCGACTCGGGGATGCCCAGCGCGCGCGCCTGCCCCACCGACGTCATGAGCACCGCGGCACCCTGGTCGACGTCGATGATGGCGTTCATGCGCTTCGGGTACGGGAAGCCGATCAGGCGGTTGTCGGCGGAGATCGTCGATATCTCCGACGCCGTACGCGCCTCGCGAAACCACGCGTAGGGGTTCTCGGCGGCGACCGCCGCCATGCGGCTGCACAGCGTGCCGAGCGCCGCGCGGTGCGCCTCGATCGACAGCCCCTGCGCCGCCCGCAGCGCGTTCTCGAACAGCGGGTACACCTGGGTCGGCATGTTGAGACCATGATTGGTCTCGACGCCGGAGGTGCCCTCGCGGCGGTCGCCGACGACGGTGGCCTTGCCGTCCGGCGCCGTCGTCCAGTCGAGCGTGGTGTTGGTGCGCTGGGCCCGCAGCACCGTGCGGACCGCCTCGGCCCCGGCGAGGAGCGCCAGGTGCACGCGACCGTCGGCGATCTTTTCGGCGGTCTCGTTGACGAGCCACTGCGGCGAGTTGCCGCCGACGGTGGTGTAGATGGCGTCGCTCGGGTGGGCCCCGATGCGGTCGGCGAGCGCCCCGGGCAGGTTCCGATACGGCCAGCAGAAGACGTTCACGACCGCGAGCGCGTCGAGCCGCTCGAGGAGGGCCGGCCCGGCACCCGCGTCGTCCGCGGCGCGCCGGGCCGCCAGCGTCATCATCGCCAGGGGGTCCAGCGCCGACGCCGGCTCGGCGTCGCGCTGGGTGATCTGGCCGGCTCCCACCAGGATGGGAGTGCGATCGTCGGCCATTACTTCTGCGTGGCTTCGACGTCGATCGTGACGGTGATCTCGTCGCCGACGACGAGACCGCCGCCGTCCATGCTCTTGCTCCAGGTGATGCCGAAGTCCTTGCGGCTGATCTTCGCGGTGGCGGACGCGCCGGCCCGCGTGTTGCCGAACGGATCCTTGATGGCGGGCGTCGGACCCTCGACCTCGAGCACGACCTCCTTGGTCACACCGTGCAGCGTGAGGTCGCCGGTGACCGCGAACTTGCCGGCGCCGGCAGGCGCGATCTTCTTCGACTTGAAGGTGATGGTCGGGAACTTGGCGACGTCGAGGAAGTCGGGGCTCTTGAGATGCGTGTCGCGCTTGGCGTCCTTGGTGTCGATGCTGGCGGCGTCGATCGTGGCCTCGATGACCGCCCCGGCCGGGTTCGCCGGATCACCGGTGACGGTGCCCGAGAACGTCGCGAAGCTGCCGCGGACGTTGCTCACCATCATGTGCCGGATGGCGAAGCTGATGTTCGAGTGGCCGGGATCGATGGCCCAGGTGGCCGCTCCGGCGAGCGCCGGCACGACGAGGGCTGCGAGGGCAATGGCGGACGACGACAGTCGATGCATGGAGCCTCCTTTTCGAGCCGCCAACCCTGCGTGGCGACGGACCTCGTGTCAACGAGGGCGTCACTCCCGGATCGCCGCCCGAACCGTGCGCTACGGCACCGTGCGCGCCGCGCGCACGCACACCATGCCGAGCTTCGACGTCGTCACCGCCGCGGGCCCCACGTCGTTGGCGATCGTCACGCTGCGCGCCGCCGGCCGCGGCGACACGCCCGCCGAACGGTAGCACGCCAGGTACGCCGACGGATCGCCGATGGCCGCGCCGTCGAGCCCCGCCGCCGCGCAGACCTGCTGCGGCCGCACCAGCAACGCCGACCGGCTCCCGAAGGCGTCGACGAGCCCCACGGCACGCCGGGCGAACTTCGGCGCCGCCTTCGCCGCCTGGTAGCACCGGAACGCATCGAGCAGCAGCGGCGACCCGACGCCGTCGGCCAGCGTCGGCACGCACACCGTGCGCGGCTTCACGACGTCGAGCGTGCGCGCGCCGAAGGCGTCGTCGAGCCCGATGCGACGGCGCGCGAATCCACGCACGCCGGACGTCTTGTAGCAGGTGAGCCGCGCGCCCGGATCGAGCCGCGGGGCACCGTCGATCCCCACGGGCGTGCAGAACGCGTCGGGCTTCAGCAGCATCGTGGACGCGGTCCCGAAGGCATCCGCGACCTGCACCATGGGGCGCGCCATCGGGCCCACGCCGCGCGCCTTGTAGCAGGCGTAGTCGTCGAGCACGCGCTCCGTGGGCAGCTGCACCACCTGCTGGAACGTCGGTCGGTTGATCCAGTGGATGGCCGGCACCGACGTGATGCCGGCGGCGGTGTGACGCACGTCCTCGTCGGCGAGCTGTCGGCGCCAGTCGGCGACGTTGGGCGAGCCGAACTCGGCCTGCAGATCGACGGCCGCCTGCGACAGCGCCCCCCACAGCGCCGTCCGGCACGCCGCCAGCACGCCGCCACCGCAGTAGACCCGCGACCACGGCGCCGTCACCGGACGCCCGAGCACGCGACGCAGGTCCTTCTGCACCTGGCCGTACACGCCGCCGTTGAACGCCGATCCGCGGTGGATGACGCGGTCCCCGTCCTCGAGGCCGATGCGCATCGCGTCGAGCGCGTCGCCCGACGTGGCGTCGAAGATGGCGTGCGCCAGGCGCGGCCACCACGCGTCGATGATCGCGGGCGACTGTGGATCGTCGTAGGCGCCGTCGTGATCGTGGTCGCGGCGGTGCGTCTCGGCGGCGAGCCACGCCGCGAGACGATTGCGCATGTCCTGCGCGCGCGCGTCGCTGCCGCCAGGCGCCGTCGGCCCGAGCACGTCGAGCAGCAGACCGAGCACCTCCTGGCCGCGCAGGTCGACGGTGCCGGCGTCCTCCATCGCGTCGATCATGTCGGTGCGCCGCACCGGCCCTGCCGCCATCGCCGCCTCGACGCGGACGTCGAGTAGCTGGCTGCGATAGACGGGACCGTACGAGAACTCGCGATCGTTGGCGCCGAACTGCGGTGCCTGCTTGTTGTTCCACGACGTCAGGTAGCCCTGTGCCGGATCGAGCTCGTACGGCTGCGCCGACAGCGGGATGAACCCCTGCCAGTCCCACTGCCCCGTGCCCCACGCCGGCAGATACGGATCGACACCCGCCGCGCGCTGCGGACAGCGGCACGAGTGCTGGTACCCGATGTGACGCGCGTCGATGTAGAACCAGTTGAAGGTGTAGTCGACGGCGCCGCCCATCGCGGTGCGGAACGCATCGAAGCCACCGGCCATGTAGTCGGGATCGTTGACGCGCCGGAAGCCGATCGCCGAGCCCAGCTCGTTCCGGTACGTCGAGCGCAGCGTGGCGATGGCGATCGGCGTACCGTCGGTGAGCGTGCCGCGCGCCACGAGCGGCCCATAGTGTTGCGTGCGCTCGACGCGCCACGACAGCACCAGATCGGGTCCGACGATCGGCAGGCAGCCGTCGTTCACGGCGCCGTCGAGGTCGCCGTCGACGGCGTCCGCGCACTGCAGCAGCAGCTCGGGCAGACCGACGGCCGGACAGCCGTCGTTGACGAAGCCGTCGCCGTCGTCGTCCACCGCGTCGTTGCACTGCGTCTCCGCGATGGTCGGGATGCCGCCGGCGCTCGGCTTCGCGATCTGCACGTGCTGGTAGCGCTCGATGGGCTCGCAGATGCCGTTGCGCAGGTAGCCGAGCGAGCCGGTGGTCGCGGTGCCGCCGCCGGGCTCGCACAGCCGCAGCACGAACTGGTCGATGTTGTCGGCACCGGCCGACGTCGCGGAGAAGGCGTAGTCGCGGCCACGGCCGAGCTGCACCCACACGTCGGTCCCCGCGAACGCCGCGCCGCGCGCGTCGATGCCGGGACCGTGGACGTCCTTCTCCACCAGGATCTGCGGCATGAAGTACGCGGTCTGCGGCCCGAAGACCGCGATCGGCGCGCCCGTGTCGGTGTGCGCACCCGCGACCAGCAGCGCGTTGCTCATCGCTCCCGGGAAGCCGAGGCCGGATGCCAGCCCGGCGATGGCGTCGAGCAGGGACGACAGCGGCGGCCCGGTCACGTCGACCGGCGTCAGGCTGGCGCAGTCGACGTCCGGATGCGCGGCCGGGTTCACGGCGCCGAGGTCGGTCATGTACGGCGCGGGCTGGCTCGACGACGTGGGCGCCTCGGGATCGTCCAGGAAGTGCAGGTCGTCGAACACGGCGCGCGCGGTGGCGGCGTTGCCGAGGGTGGTCGTCATGGCCTGCAGGCCGCAGTGGTTCAGCAGCTCGCCGCCGCCGCCCTTGCCGAAGATGCCGCCGACGAGGGACGCGATCGCGACCGCGTCCTCGAGCGTCCACACGGCCGGCACCTGCTGCAGCGCCGGGTACTCGGCGGGCAGCTTGGTGGCGTCGAGCCGGGCCTCGTCGATGAACTGGTTCACGCCCGCGGTGTAGGCGACGAGATCGTCGTAGGCGCCCTGCCCCTCCGGACCCGACGTGCGGATGGCCTCGATCTGCGCCGTCAGGTCGGCCTCCTGGTACGGCGCCAGCGCGAGCTGCTCGCGATCCATGTGCTGGTTGGCCGGCGAGCCGCCGAGGAACTCCGACGTGCGCGCGCGACCGTAGTGGCGCAGCACGTCCATCAGGAAGAGGCGGTCCTCGGCGCCGGTGTAGCCCTGCGCGAACATCGTGGCGTAGCGCGTCGTGCCGTAGATGTGCGGCACCCCGAAGCCGGCGTCGCGGACGACGGTGACGCCGGGCATGGGCGCGTAGGTGCGACCGATGTCGTCCTCGCGCACGCCGAAGGAGGCGTCCTTGAAGAAGTCGGGGAGGCGGTCCTCGGTGAGGCCCGGCGTGGCGTAGACCAGATCGCCGTACATCCCGAGCTGGTCGATCACGTGCGCCGGATACGTCCCCGCGGCGGCCTGGACCGCCTCGACGGCGTTCAGCGACCCCTTCGCCCCCGGCGGCAGGATGTTGAGGAAGCCGGTGGCGTCGCCAAACTCCTGGTAACGACCGACGGTCGGCTGCGCGAGCGTCGTCGTCGCCAGCGCCACGAGAATCAGCACGAGGGTCCGCATGGGCAGGGACAGTCGGATACGGGGCCATAGTCGCGCATCGCGTGGAACCGGGAGTTCGGCGCCGGTGATCGGGGAGCGCCCGTTGACGCTCCGCGCCGCGCCCCCTACGATCCGCGCGCCGATGCCCCTCGTCCCGCTCGCGCTGCGCCGTGACCCGCTCGACGTGCTCGCGAGCCTCGCGTCCGAGCCCGGCGCCATGCTGCTGTCGGTGCCCGACCCGACGCACCCGGTGACGCTGCTCGGCGCGCATCCGGTGGCGGAGCTGTGCCTGGCCGACGACGACGAGCCGTTCGCGCGCATCGCGCGCTTCGTCGCCGAGACGCCGATCGACGCCGACCTGCCGTTCCCGCTCGCGGGCGGCGTCGTCGCCGCGCTCGCGTACGAGCTCGGCGCCGCCCAGGCGCCGCACGCACGACGACACGCGGCGGAGGGACCGCTGGCCGTATTGCGACGCTACGATCCGCTGCTCGTCTTCGACCACCGTCGCGGCCAGTACGCGCTGCTGACCACCGACCCGTCGCGACCGCGGCCGCCGTGGCTCGAACGCGTCGCCACGCCGGTCGATCCCTGGACGGGCGCGCTCGGGGGCGCGCCCCTGGCGGCCGGCATGCCGCCCGATCGCTACCTCGCCGCCGCGCGGCGCATCCTCGCGTATCTCGCGGCCGGCGACGCCTACCAGGTGAACCTCACGCTGCCCTTCGCGGCACCGCTCGTCGGCCCGGCGCATGCGTTGTTCGCGCGGCTGTGCCGTCTCACCCCGGTGACGCGTGCCACCTACCTCGACCTGGGCAACGCGCAGCTCGTCGGCAATTCGCCGGAGCTGCTGCTCCGGCGTCGCGGGCGTGTCGTCGAGACGCATCCGATCAAGGGTACGCGCCCGCGCGGGGCCGATCCGGCACGCGACGCCGCCCTGGTCGCCGAGCTGCGACGCGACCCGAAGGAGAACGCCGAGCACGTGATGATCGTCGATCTCGAGCGCAACGACCTCGGCCGGGTGTGCACGCCGGGGAGCGTCGCGGTGGAGACGCTGGCCGCCGTCGAGAGCCACGCCACCGTGCATCACCTCGTGTCGCGCGTGCGCGGCACGGTGCGCACCGACGCCGGGCTCGCCGACGTGCTGACGGCGATCTTTCCGGGCGGCTCCATCACCGGCGCGCCGAAGATCCGCGCCATGGAGATCATCGCCGAGCTCGAGGACGGACCGCGCGGCGTCTACACCGGCGCGCTCGGGCTGCTCGACCCGCGCGGCGACGTCGAGCTGACGTTGCCGATCCGCACCGGCGTCGTGCGCGACGGCATCGTGCGCTGGCACGCCGGCGGCGGCATCGTCGCCGACTCGTCACCCGAGCGGGAGCTGGCCGAGGCCTGGCTCAAGACCGCCGCCCTACGGCTCGCGCTCGGTGAGCGCCTGCACCCGGAGCTCGAGCAATGCTCATCTGGCTGAACGGCCGCTTCCAGGACGCCCGCACCGCCCGCGTCGCGGCCACCGACCGCGGTCTCCTGCACGGCGACGGCGTCTACGACACCTGGCGGACCTACGACGGCGTCCCGTTCGCCGTGCCCGCGCACATCCGGCGGCTGACGGCGGCCACCCGCATGCTCCGCCTGCCGGCGCCCGGCGCCGCCGCCCTGTGGGAATCACGCACCCGCACGCTGGTCGCGCGCAACCACCTGACCGACGCCACCGTCCGCCTCACGATCACGCGCGGCGACGCCGGCGACGCCCTGGTTCCGAGCCGTCCCGCGCCCCCGACGGTCCTCCTGACGCTGCGCACGCTCCCTCCCGACCTCGACGCGTTGCAGGCGCGCGGCATCGCCGCCGTGCTGCTCCCGTTCGGGCGCGACGCCGCGGCCCCATGGGCGGGCTTCAAGACGGTCGGTCATCCGAGCGCCGTCATCGGGCGCATGCTGGCCGCCCGCAAGAAGGCCGGCGAAGGGCTCTACGTCAACGCCGCGGGCGAGGTCACCGAGGCGACGACGGCGAACGTGTTCGTCGTCGTCGGCGACACCGTCTGGACGCCGCCGGCACACGGCGACGTGCTCGGCGGCGTGACGCGTGATCTCGTGCTCCGTCTCGCCCGCGCCGCGGGGCTCACCGTGCGCGAAGCGGCGCTGCCGGTGGCCCGCGTGCGCGCCGCGCACGAGCTCTTCGTCACCGCCTCCACGGTCGAGGTGCTGCCGGTGGTGCGGCTCGATGGGCAGCGCGTGGCCGACGGACGCCCCGGCGCCGTGACCCGTCGCCTGCAGGCGGCGTACCGCGAGGCCGTCCGGCGACAATTGTCGCGCGCGGCAAGTGCAACCCGCCGCCGGATTCGCTAGGGTGCGCGGCGCCGTCGGGCGATCGGGGAGGTGGGGATGACGTGGCGCGAGCAGATGTTCACGGTGAAGCCGGTGGCGACCCTGCTGGCGGAGATGCACGGCGACCACGGGCTGCGCCGCGTCCTCGGACCGGTCGCGCTGACGTCGCTCGGCGTCGGCTGCATCATCGGCGCCGGCATCTTCGTACTGACCGGCCTGGCGGCGAACCAGTACGCCGGACCGGGTCTGGTGCTCTCGTTCGTCGTCGCCGGCTTCGGCTGCACGCTGGCGGGTCTCTGCTACGCCGAGTTCGCGTCGATGGTGCCGGTGGCGGGCAGCGCCTACACCTACACCTACGCCACCCTCGGCGAGCTCATGGCCTGGATCATCGGCTGGGACCTGCTGCTCGAGTACGCGGTGGCGTCGAGTACGGTGGCGCACGGCTGGTCGCACTACTTCGTGTCGTTCCTCGGCATCTTCGACATCGTGCTGCCCCAGGCCTGGATCGCCAATCCATTCGACTTCGACCCCACCACCCAGACGTGGGTCGCCACCGGCGCCTACCTGAACCTGCCGGCGGCCATCATCGTCCTGCTCATCACTGCCGTGCTCGTGATCGGCATCAAGGAGAGCGCGCGCTTCAACTCGGCGATGGTGGTCCTGAAGCTCGCCGTCGTGCTCTTCGTCATCGTGGTCGGCGCCGGCTACATCGAAACCGAGAACTGGCAGCCCTTCCTGCCCTACGGCATGAGCGGCGTCCTGAAGGGGTCGGCGTACATCTTCTTCGCGTACATCGGCTTCGACTCGGTCTCGACCCACGCCGAGGAGGCGCGCAACCCGCAGCGCGACGTGCCGATCGGCATCATCGCCTCGCTGGCGCTCTGCACCCTGCTCTACATCCTGGTCGCCGGCGTCCTCACCGGCATGGTGCCGTACTACGAGATCGACATCGACGCGCCGGTGGCGGACGCCTTCCGCCAGCGCGGCCTCCACATCGCCGAGCTGCTGATCTCGATGGGCGCGGTCGTCGGCATCACCAGCGTCCTGCTGGTCCTGATGTTGAGCGGCGCCCGCATCCTGCTGGCGCTCGCACGCGACGGGCTCATCTCGCGCGACTTCTTCGGCGCGGTGCATCCGAAGTACCGGACGCCGCACAAGGCCACGATCCTGGTCGGCGTGTTCGTCGCCATCGTGGGCGCCACGTTCCCGCTGAAGCTGCTGGCCGACCTGGTCAACATCGGCACCCTGATGGCGTTCGTCGTCGTGTGCGCGGCGGTGATCATCATGCGCCGCACGAACCCCGACCTCCCCCGCCCGTTCCGCACGCCGTTCATGCCGTGGGTCCCGATCGGCGGCATGCTGATGAACCTCGGCATGATGTTCTCGCTCGGCTGGGAGAACTGGCTGCGGCTCGTGGTGTGGCTCGCGATCGGGCTCGTCGTCTACATGGTGTACGGTCGCCACCACAGCCGACTGCGCACGGGCGTGTAGCGGTAGTCCTCTGCAGAGTGTGCGCGGAGGCCGCGTGCGCATTGTAGTGCGGGGTCACCGCTGGTAGCGTTCGCCCCCATGGCGGTGGCGCGCAAGATCACGGTGCAGTTGCCAGCCGAGCTCGTCCGGAAGGCGACCCAGGCGACCGGCGAAGGTGTCACCGCAACCATTCGTCGTGGTCTCGAGCTCGTCGCCGCCGAACGTGCCCAGGAGGGGCTCCGGCTGCTGCGCGGCAAGGTCGCCTTCTCCATCGACTGGAAGAAGCAGCGAGCCGACCATCCGTGATCGCCGTCGACACGAGCTCGTGGATCGCGTTCTTGTCGGGGCAAGCCGGGCCGGACGTCCCGCTCGTCGAGCACGCGCTTGCCGAGCGACAGCCCAGAGCTGCCTCGACCACCACGTCCGGCTCGTGACGCGCGATACGGACTTCCGGCAGTTCGCCGCGCTCGGCGGCCTCGACGTGCTGTCCTAGATCGCAGCGTAGGTCGCATCGATGAGCGCCACCGCCCGCGGGTCGAGCAGGATGTGCGGGCCCATGCGGTTCACGACGTAGCCGAAGCCGATGCGCGCGTCGGGGTCGGCGAAGCCGAGGTGGCCGCCGGCGCCGGGATGCCCGAACGCCCGCCGGTTGGGGCCGAACTTCGTGTCGGGCGTGTCCTGCGACAGCATGAAGCCCTGGCCGAAGCGCGTCGACACGTGCAGCACCAGGTCGGCGCCCCGCGACTGCTCGTCGTGGCAGCGCGCGATGCCGTCGGCGTCCAGCACCTGGACGCCGTCCAGCTCGCCGCCGACGGCGAGCGCGCCGTAGATGCGCGCCATGGCCCGTGCATTGGCGTGCCCGTTCGCACCCGGGATCTCCGCCGACCGCCACGCCGCATTGTTGACGCCGAACGCCATCGACGGCGGATTCATGAACGCCCGCGCCGAGACGCCCTCGGGATCGGACATGATGATGATGCCGAGCTGCGGCCCGTCGGCGTCGGGCGCCGGCAGGGGGATCATGCCCATCTCGCCGACGCGTTCGTGGTGGTGCTCGGCGAGGCCGACGTGGAAATCCGCGCCGAGCGGCTCGGCGACGTGCTCGCGGAAGTAGGTGCCGAGGCTCTTGCCGGTGACGCGACGGACCACCTCGCCGACGAGCCAGCCGAAGGTGACGGCGTGATAGCCGTGCGCCGAGCCGGGCGTCCACCACGGCTCCTGCGCGGCGAGCGCGGCGGTCATGGCGTTCCAGTCGTAGAGCGCCTCGTTCGGCAGGATGTTCTTCACTGCCGGCAGGCCGGAGCGATGCCCGAGCAGCCAGCGCACGGGCAACTCGGCCTTGCCTGCCTGCGC
Source organism: uncultured Binatia bacterium (SeqCode) (assembly GCA_964404165.1). Lineage (GTDB taxonomy): Bacteria > Desulfobacterota > Binatia > DP-6 > DP-6 > DASYLJ01. The sequence goes on from CAYOIZ010000005.1 coordinate 111,802, forward strand.
GAACTCGGGCCAGTATTTCGCCACCGGCGCGTCGAGGTCGAGCGTTCCCTCCGACACCAGTCGCTGCGCGCACAGGGCCGTCATGCCCTTGGTGCACGAGTACACGTTGACGATGGTGTCGCGCTCCCACGGCTGCGTGCGCGCCTGGTCGGCCTGGCCCGCCCACAGGTCCACCACCGATTCGCCGTCCACGGTGATCGCCACCGCGGCACCGATCTCCTCGCGCGTGCGGAAGTTCTCGAGGAACGCGTCGCGGACGCGCATGAAGCGGGGATCGCAGTGGCCGTGGACGACGGGATCGGTCGACATGGCCTCCGGGCATACCGCCTGGCCGCGCCGTGTGTCCAGGCTCACGGCGCGCGACGGGCCGCCCACCGGCGCGCCCACGCGTCGAGCGGACCGAGGCGCGTGCACAGCGCGCGCCCATCGGCCGTCAGCGCGTAGCCACCGCCGTCCTGCAACGCGACGAGTCCGGCCTCGCGCAGCTCGGCGAGGCGCGTGTTGAGCGCCGTCGGCGAGATGCCGCCACCCCGCTCCTGCAGGGCGCGGAAGGCGAGCGGCTCGGCGCGCAGCTCCCACAGCACGCGCAGCGCCCAGCGCCGACCCAACAGGTCGAGCAGCGCCATGATCGGTCGCCCCGTCGTCGATCCCCGGACCGGCCGGCCGGGCTTCGGTGTCGCCATGCCACCCCCTTGCGCTACCGAAACAGTAGCGGTACGTCAGCGCTACTGAATGTGTAGCACTACGAAGGGAGCCCCGCCATGCGTCTCGCCCCGCTCGCCCCACCCTGGGATGCCGCCGTCGCCGAGGACCTCCGGAAGCTGATGCCCGCCGGCATGGAGCCGCTGGCGCTCTTCCGGACCGTCGCCCACAACCCGCGCGTGCTGCGCCGCTTCCGTCGCGGCGGCCTGCTCGACCCGGGCAGCATCACGGTGGCGGAGCGCGAGCTCATGATCCACCGCACCTGCGCGCGCTGCGGCTCGGAGTACGAGTGGGGGGTGCACGCCACCGTCTTCGGACGGGCCAACGGCCTCGACGACGCCCGCCTCGCCGCCACCGTCCACGGCACCGCCGACGACCCCGTGTGGACCCCGCGCGAGGCGCTGATCGTACGCCTGGCCGACGCGCTGCACGACACCGCCACGGTGCCGGACGGGCTGTGGGCAGCGCTCGCCGCCGAGCTCACGCCGCCCCAGTTGGTCGAGCTGGTCGCCCTGGCGGGCTACTACCACCTGGTCTCCTACGTCACGAATGCGTTCGCCATCCCGCTCGAGCCGCTGGGAGCGCGCTTCCCGTCGCCCTGAGCACCGGGTCGCGTCGGGGGCGCGAATGGCCTATGCATGCTCGTTCGCTCATGCCGCAACGCAAAAGCTCCCCTGACGTCACCGGCTTTGCCGGCCTCGGTCTCGATCCCCGGCTCCTCGAGGGCCTCACCGCCCTCGGCTACGAGGAGCCCACCCCGATCCAGGTGGCGGCCATCCCGCCGCTGCTCGCCGGGCGCGATCTGCTTGCCCAGGCGGCCACCGGCACCGGCAAGACGGCGGCGTTCGCCCTTCCCCTGCTCCACCGCCTGACCCCCGACGCGGCACCGCGCGACCGGACCTCCACCCTGATCCTCGTCCCCACCCGGGAACTGGCGATGCAGGTGGCGGAAGCCGTGCATCGCTACGGCAAGGTGCTCGGCGTGCGGGTGCTGCCGATCTACGGCGGGGCGTCCATGAGCGCGCAGATCCGCTCCCTGCGCCGAGGTGTCGACGTCGTCATCGCCACCCCCGGACGCGCGCTCGACCACATCCGTCGCGAGACGCTGAGCCTGGCGTCGGTGCGCGTCGTGGTGCTCGACGAGGCCGACGAGATGCTCGACATGGGGTTCGCCGAGGACCTCGAAGCCATCCTCAAGGCGACCCCGAAGAAGAAGCAGACGGCGCTCTTCTCGGCGACGCTGCCACCCCGCATCGCGGCCATCGCCCGCTCCCACCTGAACGATCCGATCACGATCGAGATCGATCGTGCGGTGGTGAAGGCCGGCACCACCGCCAAAGTGCGCCAGGTGGCCTACGTCGTGCCCCGGCCGCACAAGATGGCGGCGCTCGGCCGCGTGCTCGACATCGAGCATCCCACCTCGGCCATCGTCTTCTGCCGCACGCGCACCGAGGTCGACGAGTTGGCCGAGACGCTCACCGCCCGCGGCTACCGCGCCGAAGCGCTGCACGGCGGGCTGTCGCAGGACCAGCGCGACCGCGTCATGCAGAAGTTCCGCGGCCGCAAGACCGACCTGCTCATCGCCACCGACGTGGCCGCCCGCGGGCTCGACGTCCAGCACGTGTCGCACGTCGTCAACTACGACGTGCCGGTCGCCGCCGACGCCTACGTGCACCGCATCGGCCGCACCGGGCGCGCCGGGCGCACGGGCGTCGCCATCACGCTCGCCGAGCCGCGCGAGCACCGCATGCTGCGCAACATCGAGCGCGTCACCAAGCAGCGCATCGAGATCGCGCCGCTGCCGACGGTGGCCGACCTGCGCGCCCGTCGTCTCGAGATGACGCGCACGGCGCTGCGCGACACCATCGTCGCGGGCGACCTCGACGGCTACCGCGGCATCGTGGAGTCGCTGGCCGAGGAGTTCGACGTCATGGACGTCGCGGCCGCGGCGGTGAAGCAGGCCGACGCCAACACCGGCGGCGGCGAGGAAGAGGAGATTCCGGTGACGGTGTCGCGGCCGGAGCGCTCGGAACGTCCGGCCCGTCCCGATCGGCCGATGCCGCCGCGCGGACGCGGCGGCTCCCCGTCGTCGGTGGACATGGCCCGCCTCTTCATCGGCGGCGGCCGTGCGATGCGCATCACGCCCGCCGACCTGGTGGGGGCCATCGCCAACGAGGCCGGCATCAACGGCCGCGAGATCGGTGCCATCCGCATCGACGAGCGCTTCTCGCTGGTGGAGGTGCCGCGCGGCATCGTCGACGACGTCGTCGAGGCGCTGCGCAACACCACCATCAAGGGGAAGCGGCTGACGGTGCGACGCGATCAGCACGGCGCCTGACCGGCGCCAACGGCGCCGACGCGAGCGCCCTCATGAACGGCGGGAATCCGACTGCGGCCCGCAGCGGAACGTGCGACGGACCGCATCCAGCTCGGCGAGGCGCGCCTCGTCGCTGACGAGCGTGCGCACCAGCACGATGCCACGGGTGCTGGGCGCATCCACGCGCACCGCACCGTCCGGCACCTCGACCGCCGCCCCGGGTGGCGCGAGCACCAGCGCCACCCGCCCGCCCGTCGCCTGCCGATCGTTCAGGACGAAGAAGTTGTCGGTGTTGGCGGCGAACATCGACACCGACCAGTAGGTGTCGCGCGGGACGTCGGCCGTGATCTGCACGGGACCGTCGGCGACGTCGTAGACGCAGAGCGAGTAGAGCAGATCGGGGCTCGGTCGCACCACGGCGCGCGCCGTCTCGTCCGCCCGCGGCGCGTACACGGCGACATTGCATCCCTGCTGGCGCGCCAGCGCCACCATCGTCCCCAGCATGATGACGCGCGGGATCGCCCACACCGCGACGACGTGCACCAGCGCCGCCCCGACGAGCACCGCCCCCACCCACGGCAGCGCCCGTCTCACGCACAGTCCTCGCGCTCGATGCGGGGCAGGACGGTGCCGGCGAGGTCGTCGGCGACGCGACCGTCGGGCCCATAGAGCCGCAGCGTCAGCGAGAACGTCTCGCCGGGCGGCGCGGTCGCGATCCAGTTCGCGTCACGCGGTGCGCCGCCGACGACGATGGCGAAGGCACCCTCGGCGTCACGCTGCACCCGTGTGCGATCGACCGAGTAGGCGTGGCGCGCGTTCGGCACCAGATAGTGGTCGGTGCCGTAGGCGGTGATCGACCACCAGCGGGCCGGCGGATCGCGGCCCACGACGCGATAGCGGCACCCCGAGCGCAGCGGCGCGCCCGCGTCGTCGGTGGTGGCGGTGTAGTAGATGGTCTCGGTGCGGTTGAGCGCCAGCAGCCCCGCCATCGCCACCCCTGCCCGCAGATAGGGATCGGCCGTCGACGAGCCGATGTGGGCGTTCGTCTGCCACGCTCCGTTGGTGACACTCCCCGTCCCGCCGCTGCGGCGGATGGCCCACACCGCGGATCCGACGCCGAGGACCAGCGCCACGCCCACGGCGGCCGTCACCGTCGCCAGCGTGCGCCATCGCGAGCCGGTGCTCATCCGCCCCGTGCCTGCAGCACGTGCCTGCGGCGGGCACGGAGTGCGCGACGCCGCGTCACGGCGTGAAGGTCTTCACGGCCGACTGCGTGCCGTCGGCGTAGACCAGCTGCACCGCCACGAAGCGCAGCGTCTTCGGTGCCTCGAGGTAGAGGGGGCCGTCGCCCACCTCGAAGGCGCTCGCGCCCGGTGTCACCGGCGCGAACGGGAACGTCCGGTCGAGCGCCTCGCTGTCGAACGAGTAGCGGATCTCGCGCAGCGCGCCGCGGAAGCTCAGGAGCTGCGTGAAGTAGACCAGCGCCGCCGTGTCGTTCGTCTGCACGCTGAGCCAGGCCCCGCTCGTCTGCTCCAGTGCCATCTTGCCGAACTTCACGTCCGCGGCGCCGGTGTCGAAGGGCAGCGTGAACGGCCCGTTGGTGGCGCCCGCGAGGTCGACGTAGCGCACGTCGATGGTATGGGGGCCGGCCGCGACCTTGCCGAGCGCGACGTTCGGGTTCGGCATCGGCCCCCCGGTCTGCGGATCGTTCATCGCCAGTACGCCCGTCGACACGAAGTCGCCCCGCCCGTCGATGCGGTACGCGATGTCCTTCACGCGCGCGTCGGCGAACCCGAGCGTGAGCGTCCAACCCGCGTTGCTCGGGGTGGCCGTCACGGTGACCGGGGTGTCGAGCACCGCCGCCGGCAGCCCGGCCAGCTTCGCCGCGCGCACGTCGGCGTCGTCGAGCCAGCGCTTCGCCTCGCGCTTGTCGAGGAGCCAGCGCTGGAACTGCCCCGTCGCGTTCAGGGTCGCCAGCTGCGCCAGCAGCGCCTTCTCGCGTCGCTTGTCGGCGATGGTCTGCTCGCCGAGCTTCTCGGCGGAATACTCGCGACTCAGGAGGTACACCGCCGGCGCGTCGTCGGGATGCTGCGCGATGATCTGCACCAGGGCTGCCGCGCGCTGCTCCTTCGGCAGCAGCAGGGCGGCCGCGGTCTCGAGCGACACGGTGTGGTTCGTCTTCTGCATCGCGCCCACGATCTCGCGGGCGCCGTCGAGCCCGTCCTGAACCTTCAGCATGTCGATGTAGCTCAGGTAGGGATCGATGAACTCCACGCCGCTCGCGAGATACGCGTTGTACGATCGGCGCGCGCCGGCGAAGTCGCTCTTGAGCTCGTACAGCCGTGCGTTGTGGTAGTGCTCGGCGGGCGTGCTCGGGTTCGCGACGACCACCCCCGCCGCGGTGGCGCGCTCGAACGCGGCGCTCAGGTCGTCGAGCTTCGCCAGCACCGTCGTCGTGTCCTCGGCGATGCGATCGGTGGTCTGCTGGACGCGCGCGACGTCGCCGCGGATGGCGAAGAGCTCCGTCTGCAGGTGCTCCACCCCCGGCACCACGGTGGCCACGATGCCCGTGTCGGGCTTGGCGCCGACGTTCTGCGCCGCAAGCACCAGCGCCAGCACGATCGTCGAGATGAGCCCGAAGGCGAAGCTCACGCTCCAGACGTTGGTCTCGGTGGCCTCCTCCACCTCCGCCTGCGACAGCCGTCCATCGGCCAGCGCCTGGCGCATGGCGCGCTGATAGCGGCCGAACCAGAGGAAGCCGGCGACGACGGTGATGACGCTCGACGCGATCGTGAACCAGAGGACGAAGCGCGCCAGCGGCGCCCCGAGATCGCCGATCAGCGCCAGGAAGGCCGACAGCGGCGCGCCCGCCTTCATCGCCCGAGCCAGGAGGGTGCGGTAGCTGGCGGCGCACGTGCCGACGATGTCGGCGAGGAGATCGGCCATCGCGGCGAGGAACCACACCCGCCCCCACGTCGTCAAAAGGCGCCCGGCACGCGGCACGCGGGTCGTGGGGATCCGCGGCTTGAGTCCGGGCCGTTCCGGGGGCACAGAGGAGAGACCGTTGTGGGCTCGGGAGCGGCACCACGGTGGATGCGACAGCGGCTGCGCGGGACCGACACGTCGGCAGACCCGCGACCGTCGGGGGTGGGGTGATGGAGGACCGTTCGATGCGACGACTGGCGGTGACCGGATTCGTTCTCGGCGTCGCGCTCGCGACCCAATCGGCGGCGCATGCCGCGACGTTCGTGGTGAACAGCACGGCGGACGCCGTGGACGCCACGCCCGGCAACGGCACGTGCGCCACGGCAGGCGGTGCGTGCACGCTCCGCGCCGCCGTCCAGGAGGCGAACGCGCTGGCGGGCGCCGACGACATCACGCTGCCGGCCGGAACCTTCCGGCTGACGCTCGTCGGTGCCGGCGAGGCCCTCGCGGCCACCGGTGACCTCAACGTCACGCAGCCACTCACCGTCACCGGCGCCGGACGCGACGTGACGATCGTCGACGGGGTCGGCAGCGACCGCGTCTTCGAGGTCAGCGGTGCTGCGGCGATGACGCTGAGCGGGCTCACCATCCGCAACGGCCGCACGATGAATCCGGGGGGCGGCATCCTGCACGCCGGCGGCGCCGCGCTCACGATCACCGACGTCGCCTTCCGCGGCAATCGCGCCGGCGTCGGCGGTGCCGTGGTGATGACGAACGGTCCGCTCACGATCGCCGACTGCGCGTTCGACGACAACTCCGCCACCACCACGGGAGGGGCCGTCGTCCACTCGCCCGGCGCGGTACAGCCGCTCGACGTGCGCCGCTCGACGTTCACGCGCAACGCCGCTCCCGTCGGCACCGGCGGCGGCCTCCTCTACTCGGGGACCGGCAACGCCGTCGTGGACGCCTGCACGTTCGACGGCAACCGTGGGCAGAACGGCGGCTCCCTGACCCTGATCGCCACCGACGTGACGATCACCGGCTGCGCGTTCGACGACTCGCACGCGACGGGTGGCACCGTCGGCGGCGCCGCCCTCGTCCAGGCGACCGGCAGCGTCGTCGTGCGCGACACCACGGTGCGGCGGTCGGTCGCCGAGAACGGCTACGGAGCCATGCTGCTCGGCGCGGGCACCGGGGTGACGATGACGGGCTGCACCATCGAGGACAACCAGGCTCTGGGCGGATCGGGCTTCGGCGGGGTGAACATCATGACCGCCGCCGGCACCGTCCTGATCGAGGACTCGATCTTCCGGGGCAACGCAGCCCCGGTCGGACTGGCCGGCGGGCTCTTCGTCACGTCCGCCGGGTCGGTCAGCCTGGCGCGGGTCGTCGTCGAGGACAACCAGGCGGGCACCATCGCCGGCGGGGCGTTCGTCTCGGCGACCACGAGCGTCGCGATCACGGCCAGTCGCATCACCGGCAACTCCGCTGCGGCCGGCGTCGGCGGTGGATTGTTCATGACGGCCGGGACCGACGCCACGATCACCGACACGACCGTCGCCGACAACACCACGTCGGGCGGACCGGCCGGCGGTGCGTATCTGGTCGCCACCAACGCGCTCACCATCGAGCGCAGCACCGTGTCCAACAACCTGGCCGTCGGCGCCGGCGCCCTCGGCGGCGGGGCGCTCGTGAGCGCCACCACGGCCGACATCCGCAACAGCACGATCTCCGGCAACTTCTCGCAGCTCGATGGTGGCGGCATCTACATCGCGGGCGGCGCGACCACCATCGACAGCTGCACGTTCCACGGCAACGAGAGCCTGGCGATGGGTGCGGCGATCTTCAGCGGCGTCGCGCCGACGCTGCGGGCCACCGTCATCGGCGCCACCGCCACGCCGAGCTGCGGGCCGGTGGCCCCGGTTTCCGCCGGCGACAACGTCGATCAGGACGGCAGCTGTGCCCTCGCCGGCCCGCGCGATCGCAGCGGCATCGATCCGTTGCTCGGGCCGCTCGCGGACAACGGCGGTCCGACGTTCACGCACGAGCCCCTCGACGCGAGCCCGCTCGTCGATGCCGACGGCGGCACCTGCCTCCCCCTCGATCAGCGGAGCGTCGCACGGCCCACCGACGGCAACGGCGACGGCACCGCCGCCTGCGACATCGGCGCGGTCGAGCTGGTCGACGAATGTCCGACCGATCCGGCCAAGCGTCTCCCCGGCGTCTGCGGCTGCGGCGTCCCGGACGTCGACGAGAACACGAACGGGGCGGTCGACTGCCTCATCAACGCCGAGCTGAAGGCGCGCATCGCCACCAGCCGCACCGTCCTGGCGAGCCTCACCGGCGAGAAGACCGACGCGCAGACGGCCGCGAAGGCCGAGCTGACGACCCTGGCCGACGGGCTGCTCGCCTACTGCACGACGAACGAGGCGACGATCGTGCCGACGTCGCCGACCGTGAAGCTCGTGAAGCTCGCGAAGAAGGCCCGCAAGGCGCTCCGTGCCGCACGCAAAGGCAAGGGCGGCGCGCTGCAGAAGAAGAAGGTCCGCGGCGGCAAGGCGCTCGACGCCCTCGACGGCGCCGTCGCGCCGCAGGCGTGAGGAGGACGTCGGCATGATCCGTCACATCGGTTCGAGTCTGGCACTGGCCCTCGCCCTCCTCACGACGGCGTCCGCCGCCACGTTCACGGTCGACAGCACCACCGACGCCGTGGACGCCGCCCCGGGCAACGGCGCGTGCGCCACGGCAGGCGGTGCCTGCACGCTGCGCGCCGCCGTCCAGGAGGCGAACGCGCTCGCGGGCGCCGACGACATCACGCTCCCGGCGGGCACGTTCCTGCTCTCCGTGCTGGGCCCGGGCGAAGACGCCGCGGCCACCGGCGATCTCGACGTCACCCAACCGCTCACCGTCACCGGTGCCAGCGCCGACACGACCATCATCGACGGGCTCGCCGCCGATCGCATCTTCCACGTCGCCGCCGGGCAGGCGTTCACCATCAGGAGCCTGACCATCCGCAACGGCACCGAGGCGGGTACCGGCGGCGGCATCGCCGGTGAAGCGGGGGCGCCGCTCACCGTCACCGACGTCACGTTCCGCAACAATCGGGGCGCGAGTGGCGGCGCCATCGCCGCCGACTCCGCTGCGCTCGTCGTCACCGGCAGTCGATTCGACGGCAACCTCGCGTCCTCGACCGCCGGGGCCATCGCCCATTCCGCGATGGCGAGCACGCTGGAGCTGCGCGATTCCACGTTCGAGAACAACTCGGCGATCGCGGGCAGCGCCGGCGCGCTGGCATACGACGGCACCGGCACCGTGACCATCGAAGCGTCCACGTTCCGTGGCGGCAGCGCGCCGACCGCGGGCGCGATCGCCGTCGTCTCGGCGAGCGCCGTATCCATGACGGACACGGTGGTGGAGAACGCCTCCGCGTTCGGCGCCGGCGGCAACGTCGGCGGCATCTATCTGAACAACGTCGGCAGCGCGACGCTCGCGGGCCTGACGCTGCGAGGCAACGACGCCGCCCACGTCGCCGGCGGGATCGCGTGTGTCGCCAGCGGCAACATCACCGTCACGGATGCCACCGTCGAGGACAACACCGCGTTCGACCAGGCCGGCGGCCTGTACCTCATCAGCAGCGCCGGCAACGTGACGATCGAGCGCACCGTCGTGCGCAACAACCGGAGCCTCGACGACACCGGCGGCGGGCTCGTCGTCCAGGCCGCGATGGGCGGCGTGACGCTGCGCGACGTCACCATTGCCGACAACGCCGCCGCCACGAACGTCGCCGGGCTCCAGGTCTCCGCCTCCGGGAACGTCGTGGTCGAGCGGTCCCGGGTCACCGGCAACCACGCCGGCGACAACGTCGGCGGCGTCTATCTCACGTCCGCCACCGGGACGGTGTCGCTCACCGACAGCACGGTGCAGGGGAACGAGGCCCTCAGCAACGTCGCCGGTGCGTACGTCATCAGCGGGGTCGGCATCACCGTCACCGGCAGCACGTTCGCCGACAACATGGTGTTCGGCGCCGGCATCTGTGGCGGGCTCTACGTCAGCGGCGCGCCCACGACCATCAGCAACAGCACGTTCTCCGGCAACTGGGCGCAGGTGTCGGCGGCCGGCCTCTTCACCTCGGGGAGCGCGGTCGTGCTGACCAACTCCTCCTTCGTCGGCAACACCGCCGGCACCGCGGGCGCGGCCATCGGCGCCGCCGGCGCCACGGTCACGCTCCGCGCCACCGTCATCACGGCGAGCGACACGCCGAGCTGCGCCGCCGGCCTCCTCTCCGACGGCGACAACGTCGACCAGGACGGTAGCTGCCTGCTGGCGGGCCCGCGCGATCGCAGCGGGATCGATCCACTGCTCGGGCCGCTCGCGGACAACGGCGGCCCGACGTTCACGCACGAGCCGCTCGCCGGCAGTCCGCTCATCGACGGCGTCGGGGGCGGCGCCTGCCCCGCCACCGATCAGCGCGGCGTCGCCCGGCCCACCGACGGCAACGGCGACGGCACCGCCGCCTGCGACATCGGTGCGGTCGAGTTCGTCGACGAGTGTCCGACCGATCCCGACAAGCGTCTCCCCGGCGTCTGCGGGTGCGGCGTCCCCGACGTCGACGCCAACACCAACGGCGCCGTCGACTGTCTCATCAACGCCGAGCTGAAGGCGCGCATCGTCACCGCACGCACGGTGATGCAGGGCCTCACCGGCGTGAAGAGCGACGCCGAGACGGCGGCCAAGGCGCAGCTCACCGAGCTGGCGGACGGCATCCTCGCCTACTGCACCACCAACGAGGCGACGATCGTCCTCGGCGATCCGTCGGCGAAGCTGGTGAAGCTCGCCAAGAAGGCCCGCAAGGCGCTCCGCGCCACGCGCAAGGGCAAGGGCGGCGCCCTCGTGAAGAAGCAGACCCGCGCCGGCAAGGCGCTCGACGCGCTCGACGCCGCGGTGGCGCCTCAGGCGACGTGAGTGCGGAGCTCGAGGCGCACGAGATCGGGCGCCTCGAGCTGCGGCCAATGCCCGACGTCGGCGAGCTGCAGGAGCGGCGCGTCCGGCATCCGCTCCTCGATGCGCTCCGCCATGTGCGCCCCGGAGACCGGGTCGAGCATGCCCCACACGAACGCGCGCGGCACCGTCGCCGTCTCGAGCGCCGTCACCCAGCGCGCCGCGTGCTGCGCCCGATCGCGGATGTACTGGATCAACCGGTGGCCGATGCGGTGGCCGTCGCGCCGGGCCACCGCCAGCCACTGCTCGTGCAGGAGCGCGTCGGTGGGCTGGCGTCCGAACGTCGCACGCATCGACTGCGCGAACGTCTCCTCGCCGAGCATCCGCCCCACCTGCGGTCCGAGCTCGGGGTCGAGCAGGGCCAGCTGCCCGGCGAGCGGCCGGTGCAGCTCGGGATAGAGGCCGCCGTTCATGAAGACGACGTTCGTGATCGCCGCCCCCAGGGTACCGTCCTGCTGGCGCGCGAGCAGCTCCTGCGCCACCGACACGCCGTAGTCGTGCGCCACGAGAGCCGTCTGTGTGATGCCGTGCTGGCGCCATAGCGCCTCGGTGAGATCGGCCTGCTCGTGGATCGTGTAGTCGTGATCGTCGGGCTTGTCGGAATCACCGAAGCCGAGCAGGTCGAAGGCCAGGACGCGCCGGCGGGCCGTGAGATCGTCCCACAGCGGCGCCCAGTCCGCCGACGAGGTCGGGAACCCGTGCAGCAGCGTGCACCAGGGACCGGTGCCCCCGGTGCGGACGAAGATCTCGCGCCGGCCGGCGGGGAGGTCGATCGGCATGCGCGTACCGCCGGCGAGCCAGGCGTCGAACGTGGTCTCCATGGCCGACTTCTACGCCGACGGAGCGCGGCGAGCGATGGGCTCCACCACCCCGCGCATCGCCGCGATGGCCACCAGCACGGCCACGACCGCCGCGGCGTTCACCGACGCGATGCCCGTCGCCACCGAGCCGCCGTCGGCCGCGAACCGCGCCAGCAGGTCACCGCCGAGGCCGGTCCCGAGCGCGATCGCCAGCGCGTTCGCGATCTGCATCGTGGCGGACACGTCCCCTTCCCGGCCGTCGGGCGCGCTCTCGAGGATGGCGAGCGTCGTCACCGGATAGATGATGCCGATGCCGAGGCCCGCGAACGCCCACGCCACCACCGTGCTCCACGTCGGGAGTGCGGGCACGAGCGGCGCCGACGCCGACGCGATGCCGACCACGAGCAGGACGAGCCCGGTGCGCAGCAGCGCGCGACGGGTCCAGCGACCGGCGATCCGCGCCTGGAACCACGAACCCGCCGACCACGCGAGCGTGCCCACCGTGAGCGCGGTGGCGATGACGGCGTTGCCGGCATGGCGGACGTCGGCGAGCGCCAGCGGCAGGAACGCCTCCACGGCGAAGAACGCGAAGTTCACGAGCGCCAGCACCGCGATGGCGGCCGGCAGTCCCGCACGGGCACGCAACGTGCCCGCCGGCAGCAGGCGCAGGAGCGCGGACGACGCCACGACGACGCCGGCGACCGCGAGTCCCACCGTGAACGCGGGCCGGGTGCTGCGCACCGCGAGCAGCGTCATCGTCACCCCGGCCGCCACCAGCATCGCGTCCCGCACGCGCCCGGTGGACGACGGCGCGTCTCGCGCTGCCGACGCCTGCAGCGTGCGCAGGCCACCGAGCGCGAGCCCACACGCCACGACGGTGAGCGGCACGAGCCCGAGGAAGACCGCACGCCACCCGGCCGCACGCGCCACGCCGGCCGCGACCGCGGGGCCGAACAGCCCCGGTACCACCCAGGCGCTGGCGAGCAGCGCCAGCATCCCGGGCTGCTCCGCCGTCGGGTAGGCGCGCGCGACCGCCACATAGGCGACGGACGAGAGCGCCGCGGCGCCCGCGCCCTGCACCACCCGCCCCGTCACCAGGATCGCCATGCTCGGCGCGAGCCCCGCGACGATCAGCCCGATCGTGAAGAGCGCGGCCCCGACGACGAACGGCGGCCCCGGACCGTGCCGGTCGGCGGCGCGGCCGGCCAGCGGAATCGCGGCCAGGTTCGCCAGCATGAAGCCGCTGAACACCCAGCCGTACTGCGCCAGACCGCCGATCTCGCGCACGGTCTCCGGAAGGATGGTCGCCACCGCCAGGGCCTCGAAGGCCGTGACCGACACGGTGAGCACGAGACCCACCGTCAGTGCGCGCCGTCCCGGCGGGACGGACGTCACTTCCCGGCGGCACCCGATTGGATCATCGCGGTCTTGCAGCCGTCGGACAGCTGCGCGGCATGCTCCACGAGACATGCCTTCACCTTGGCGCGATCCTGCCCGGCGCTCTTGCAGAGCTTCATGGCGTCGCCGCGGCACGCGTCGGCCGCCGAGGGTGGACCGGCCGGCACGCCGATGGCCGCCTTGCAGCCCGGCGTCAACGCGTCCTTGTTCGACTGGAGGCACTTCAGCAGCCGACCGCCGCCCGGCGGGGTTCCCTTGCAGTGCATCTCGACGTCGGGCGCGCAGGCGGCGAGCTGGGCCGATGCCGTGCCGTGGAGCAGGCACGCGAGCGCAGTGGCAGCGAGGAGCGAGTGGCGCATCATGGGTGGTTCTCCCGTCACCAGGTGGTGGGTTTGTAGTCCTTCAGGAAGAGGCCCCAGACGTGCGTTCCGCTGTTCAGTCCGGAGAAGATCGGGTCGAGGATGCGGGCCGCGCCGTCGACGACGTCGAGCGGCGGCGAGAAGCCGGTGTCGTCGCGCTTGCGGATGGCGAGCGCCGCCGGATCCTCGTCGGTGATCCACCCCGTGTCGACGCTGTTCATGTGGATGCCGTCGCGGACGTAGTCGACCGCCGACGTGCGCGTCATCATGTTGAGCGCGGCCTTCGCCATGTTCGTGTGCGGATGCCGGTCGGTCTTGTACTGGCGGTAGAACTGCCCCTCCATCGCCGACACGTTGACGATGTGCTTGTCGCGCGTGCGACGGCGGATCATCAGCTCCTTCAGCCGTGCGTTCAGCACGAAGGGCGCCACCGCGTTGACGAGATGCACCTCGAGCAGCTCGACCGCCGGCACCTCGGCCATGGTGAGCCGCCAGCTGTTGCGGTCGCGCAGGTCGACCTGCTGCAGATCGGCGTCGAGGCGCCCCGCGGGGAAGATGTCGTGGCTGCGCTGCAGGTCGTCGGCCAGGAGCGCCACCTGGCTGGCCCGCGCCGAATCGATCATCGCCGGCCGCGCGCTCGCGACCAGGCCCTCGGTGAGGCGGTCGTGCCCGGCGAGCAGCCGGCGCTCGGCCGGCGGCAGCGCGGCGGCGGCGACGGTCTCGGTGGCGAGCAGGTGGTCGTAGAAGCCGGCGGGCCGACGGACCGTCTGACAGGCGTTGTTCAGCAGGAAGTCGAGGCCGTCGTAGTGTGCGAGGAGCTCGCGGCAGAACGTCTCGACGCTCGGCGTGTGCCGGAGGTCGACGCCGTAGACGGCGAGACGATCGCCCCAGTCGGCGAAATCGGGCTCGCGCGCGTAACGTCGTGCGGCGTCGCGAGGGAACCGCGTCGTCGCGATGACGCGCGCGCCGGCGCGCAGCAGCATGATCGATGCCTGGTAGCCGATCTTGACGCGCGCCCCGGTGACGAGCGCCGTGCGCCCGCGCAGATCGGCGGTCTGATGGCGCTTCGCCCAGTTGAAGTCGGCGCACCGCGTGCACATGCCGTCGTAGAAGTGATGCAGCTGCGAGAACTCGGTCTTGCAGACGTAGCACTTGCGCGGCTCGACCAGGTCCGCGGGCTCGACGGGCGCCTCGCTCGACGTCGTGCTCCCGATCTCGGGACGGGGCGTCGGATAGACCGTCATGCGGCGCAGCTCGCGGATGCCGGTGCGCTCGAGCACGGCGGCGTCGGCCTCGCGCACCGCCGCGCGCTCCTTCTGGCGCCGCACCTTGCCGAGGCGACGCTGCGCGGCCTTGTCGGGCCGCGACACCTGGCCGGCGGCGATGAGCAGGCGCTCGCGGAGCGGGAGCTCGACGTCGGCGAGCAGGCCGCGGTCGGCGGCGATGCGCTCGAGCAGCTCGGTGCAGCGCCGTACGTCGGCGAGGAAGGGCGATTCGTCCGTGGAGGGGCCGGTCACGATCGCGCACCCTAGCGCGAGAGGGCGGTACGGGGCGAGCCGTCGGCCCCGAGTGCGATGGGGCGCTGGCCACCTCCTCGCGGGTGTCGCGTCCAGGCAAGCGCGCTGGATGGCTATCTGGTACGGACAGCCGCTGGAGCGCGGGAGAGACGACGATGAAGCCGCTGTTCGACGAGGTCCGTCACAATCCACTGCTCTGGCTGCTGATCTTCGTCCCGGCGGTCTACGTCGTCGAGCGCCTCCATCCCGACGCGCACACGCCGCTCTTCGTGCTGTCGGTGCTGGGCATCGTGCCGCTCGCGGCACTCCTCAGTCACGCCACCGAAGCGGTGGCTGCCAGGACGGGCGATGCGGTGGGTGGCCTGCTCAACGCGACGCTCGGCAACATGACCGAGCTGGTCATGGCCCTCGCCGCCCTGCGCGCCGGCCAGTACATGCTCGTGAAGGCGTCGATCGCCGGCGCAATCGTCACCAACACGCTGTTCATGCTGGGCGCGTCGTTCCTGCTCGGGGGCCTGAAGCACCACGTCCAGGAATTCAACCGCGCCAGCGCCCGCCTCCAGGCCGCCCTCCTGTTCGTGGCCACGGTCGCGCTCCTGATCCCGTCGGCGATCTCCGAAGCCGACGCCGAGGGACGAGTGGGGTTCACCGGCGAGCTCAGCGTGGGCCTCGCGCTGCTGCTCATCACCGCCTACGCCCTGGGCCTGCTCTTCTCCCTCCGTACGCATCCCGACGTGTTCGGGAGCACCGAGCACGCCGAGGCGGACGCTGCACCGTGGCCGCTCGGTCTGGCACTCGGCACGCTGGCCGGCGTCACGGTGCTGGTCGCCCTCGTGAGCGAGATCTTCGTCGAGTCGGTGCAGCAGGCGGCGGTGTCGTTCGGGATGACGCCCGCATTCGTGGGCTTCATCGTCGTGGCCCTGGTGGGCGGGGCAGCCGAGATGGCCTCGGCGTTCTCCGCCGCACGCAAGGACCGACTCGATCTGAGCGTGGGCATCGCGCTCGGCAGCGCGTCGCAGATCGCGCTCTTCGTCGCACCGGTGCTGGTGCTCGTGAGCTACGTCGTCGGCCCCGCGCCGATGGACCTGCGGTTCTGGCCCGGCGCGGTGGTGATGATGCTCATCGCCACGCTCACCGCCACGCTCGTGACCAACAGCGGGCGCTCGGCGTGGTTCGCCGGCGTGCTGGTGCTGATGGTGTACCTGATCTTCGCCATGACCCTCTATCTGCTGCCGCCCCGGGTGCCGTGAAGCGCGTCCTCGATCCGGTCGACCGCGTCGCCGAGATCCTCTTCGGGCTGATCATGGTACTGACCTTCACGGGCTCCCTCAGCATCGCCGAGGCCGGCCGCGACGACATCCGGGCGATGCTGATCGGCGCGCTCGGATGCAACCTGGCCTGGGGCATCATCGACGGGGTCCTCTATCTCATGGGCTGCCTGGCCGAGAGAGGCCGGAACCTCGCGATCTTCCGGGCCGTCCGCACGGTGCGCGATCCGCAGCAGGCGCAGCGCCTCGTCGCCGAGGCGTTGCCGCCACTGATCGCTTCCGTCCTGCAGCCGGCGGAGCTCGAGGCCGTGCGCCAGCGGCTGCAGCAGCTCCCCGAGCCGCCCGGTGGCGCACGCCTGCGCGCGGACGACTGGCTCGGCGGCCTGGCGGTCTTTCTGCTCGTGTTCCTGTCCACGTTCCCGGTGGTGATCCCCTTTCTCGTGATGCGCAGCGCCGTGCCGGCGTTGCGCGCATCGAATGTCGTCGCGATGGCGATGCTGTTCATCGCCGGCCACGCCTACGGCCGCATCGTCGGGCGCAACCCATGGATCCTGGGGACGTCCATGGTCCTGCTCGGCGCCCTGCTCTCGGCCCTCACGATTGCGCTGGGAGGATGACGCGCTCGCGACTCCTCGCCTGTCTCGCGATGGGGGTCGTCCTCGCGGGTCACGACGTGCGCGCCCAGACGACGGAGGACGCGGGGGTACCGGCAGCGGACGTGGACGAGAAGGCCTGGTCCTTCTCCGCCGCCGTCTTCACCTATGTCGTGCCCGACCAGCGCGACTACGCCCAACCGACCATCACCGCGGACCGCGACTGGCTGCATCTGGAAGCCCGCTACAACTACGAGGACCTGCAGACCGGGTCGGCGTGGGTCGGTTGGAATTTCGGCTGCGGCGAGACCGTCACGCTGGAGCTCACGCTCATGGTCGGCGGCGTGTTCGGCGATACCTACGGCGTCGCGCCGGGCTACGAGCTGTCGCTGGGCTGGCGACAGCTCTCGCTCGACAGCGAGAGCGAGTACGTCTTCGACACCGGCAACGCGTCGGACAGCTTCTTCTACACGTGGTCGGAGCTCGCGTGGTCGCCGGTCGACTGGTTTCGCGTCGGCCTGGTGAGTCAGCGGACCCGCGCCTACTCCACCGACCTCGACGTGCAGCGCGGCTTCCTGGTGGGTATCGCCTACGAGATGGTGGATCTCACCGCCTACGTCTTCAACCCCGACGAGAGCCAGCCCACGGTGGTCGTGGGCCTCGGTCTGAGCTTCTAGGCCGCGCCACCCTCAGCGGGCGGGGAAGTCCTTCAGCGTGTCGCGGACCGCGTCGTCGACACGGTCGAGCCGGCGCTCGATCGAGATGTGCGGCAGCAGCCGTGCCTCGGCCGCGCCGAGCCAGATGACCTGCCGGCGCTTGGCGTCGAGCGCGGCGAGGAAGAGCGTGCCGGTGTCGTAGTCGTCGCTGTAGACAGCGTAGCCGCCCTGCCACCCGCTCCACCACCCCGTGCCCCAGGGCGCGAAGGTCGGATCGCCGCGCATCTCGGACGCCGGCCGCGAGGTGATGCGCCAGTTCAACAGGAAGTCCGCGGGCTGCCCGTCGGGGGCCGGCGAATAGCCCTTGGCCTGCAGCTCCTTCTCCACGTCGGTCCGTATCCGCTTGTCGACGGCGCGGTCCTGCGTGACCTGGTCGGCGGGCGCCGCCTCCGAGACCGGAAGCCACGCGAAGGTCCGCAGCGTCTTGAAGTCCTGGCTGGGGTCCTGCCGCGTGCGGACGGTGAACTGGCTGCACGCGGTGGCAGCGAGCACGAGGACGAGCAGCGTGACGGACGTGAGGCTTCGCATGGCGGCGTCGTTAGCAAGCGCGACGGCCAATTGCCACGGGCCGGGGTTTCCCCTGTGCGC
This sequence comes from uncultured Binatia bacterium (SeqCode), assembly GCA_964404165.1. Taxonomy (GTDB): domain Bacteria; phylum Desulfobacterota; class Binatia; order DP-6; family DP-6; genus DASYLJ01. The sequence goes on from CAYOIZ010000005.1 coordinate 129,983, forward strand.
GTCACGATTCCTCTCGACCCCCGCATGCCACGGCGTGCCAATCGACGGATGCCTCCCCGGCCTGGCCCAGGGCCCGATCACGGCGGCCACTCCACCGAGACGTCGTACTCCTTGCGCACGCGCGACCACGCGGCCTCGGAGGCTGCCGCGCGTCGATCGGCGCGCCATTCCCGTTCGACCGCGTCCCGGATCTCCGCCAGGGCCGGCACGCGACCGTCGAGACGCTCGCGGACGAGGACGAGGTGCAGGCCATACGCCGAGGCGAGCGGCCCCGACCACCGTCCGACCGGGACGTCGCCGAGGTGCTGCGCGAACGGGTCGCCGAAGAGCCGCGCCACCTCGCTGCGCGACGCGCCGTCGAGGGACGGGGGCAGGAGGATGGGATCGCCGAGAGCTGCGGCAGCGACGTCGCCGTCGGTGAGCCTGGCGAGCAGCGTGTCGGCATCGCCGCGGCGCTCGGGGCGGAGGAACACGTGCTGGAAGGAATACGTCGGCTCGCGGCGGAACGGCGCCGGATGCGCCGCGAGGTACGCGGCCAGCTCGGCGTCGGTCGGATCGGCCGGCGCGATCGCGTCCTCGACGAGGAACTCCATCTTCTGCCGCAGCCGCCGGCGAACCACGGTGTCGTCGCGATCGAGGCCCAGGCGACGCGCCTCGCGCGCGTAGACCTCCTCGCGCACCCAGTCGTCGACCAGCCCTTCGAGCTCCTGGCGCGTCGGCGGACGCTGGAACGTGGCGGCGAAGGCGTCGGTCAGGTGCGCGAGGCGCCCGGCGGTGACGACGATGCGCGTGTCGCCGTCGTCGGGCGCGGGCCGGAGCCCTGCGACCACGAACAGCAGCACGCCGAGGACTGCGAAGTGGACGAACGGCTCGTGGAGCAGCCGCCTCAGGACGTCGCTCCGGGCGTGTACCAGATCGGCGAGGTGTAGGCGCGCTCCTGCGTCACCATCGGCACCTCCTTCCCCATCGTCACGCCGAAGCGCTTGGCGTCGTACGCGGTCCAGCGCGGCGTCGGGATCTGGAGGACGCGCGTGTAGTAGAAGGCGCGCTGGGCCGGATCGAACGCGGGATCGGTCCAGACGGCCATCAGCTCGGGCGCACCGATCGAGTTCGTCCAGGTGGCGCCGGCGACCTCCACCGTGCTGCCGACCGGCGGCACCTTGCCGTCTGCACCCGCCTTGCGATCGCCGCTCCATGCGACGTCGTAGACCTGCTCGTGCACGTGGCCGTCCGCGTCGAGCCAGCCCTTCACGATCTGGACGCGGTCGAGGTTCGCGCCGATCGGATCGCGCAGCGCTCCGACGAGGAAGCTCGGCGCCTTCACGCCCGGCGGCGCGGGACGCAGATCGGCGCCCATCGGCACGCCCTTGGTGTAGCCCGCCTCGGCGGGATTGCGGGAGCGCGCATCCTGCGCGTCGAAGCCCCAGCCCCCGAAGAACCGTACCGTCATGCGCGGGCCCGTCGTCGCGTAGACCTCGCGCCGCTGCATCGCGTCCCACAACGCCTCGCGGCTGTTCTCCGTGGCCCAGACGCCCGTCCATGCGCCTGCTGCCATCTGCCAGCCGAGCACGCTGCGATCGCCGAACTGGATGACGACGTGCTTCCAGCGATCGGGCGCGGGCTCGACGGCGGAATGCTTGCCGAAGAAGTTGTCCTCCTCGGCCGTCGACAGCCCGGTGTGCGCATCGGTGCCGCCGACCATGCCGAACTTGAACGGGTTCGCCCCGAACCGCTCCTCGGCGAGCAGGCCGTTCTCGAGCGCGCGACGGGCGTACTCGCGCTGCAGCATCTCGGGCTTCTTCGGGACGAGGTTCAGGTTGCCCGCGTCCCACGTCTCGTAGCCGGCGAACTCGTCGGTGGGTGACAGCGCGGGATGCGTCTCGCCGTCGCCCTTGATCTGGGTCACCTCGTACAACGGCTCCCAGCGCGCGCGCGTCGCGGCGTATTCGCGCGTCATCGGGTTGCCGAGGAAGTCGGCGAGCGGGAACATGCGACCGTTGGACAGGTTGCCGTTGTGCGGGATGGCGAGCATCCGGCCACCCGTCTTCTTCTCCCACGCCTCCATCCACTGCCACAGGCTCGCCGGGTCCTCGCTGTCGAACGTGGTGAGCGGCACGACCTGATCGGCCTTGGCCTTGCCGTCGCGATAGATGACGTTGCGGTGCAGGTTGTCGCCGCCGCCCGCGTTGCTCGTCCACTCGTAGCCGATGAAGGCGGTGAAGCGGCCCGGCTCGTTCCACTGCTCCATGATCGCGGTGTTCCGCTCCCACACCGAGCGCGCGAACTTCGGATCCATGATCGCCGCGGGCAGCGACTTGGTGGACTGCATCCGGATCATCTCGCTCGCCGCCGTGACGCCCTCCTCGGGGCCGCCCTGCATCATCTCGTACCAGCGCTTGATGGTGGCGTCCTTCAACAGCTCGGGATTGCCGGCGCGGATCTCGTTGATCGTGCCCATGCCGTCCGAGTGGTCGGTGATCACCGCCCAGTCGAGGGGGCGCGAGAGCTTCACCGGCTGGCCCGTCGACGACGTCACCTGCTCGCCGCGCGCGAACCGCAACGCTTGCTCGGGGCCGAGCGTGCAGCCGAACGCGCCGGCGTCGGCCGACCAGCCCGTGTGCACGTGCTGATCGCCCCAGAAGACGCGCATGGGGTAGTTCCATCCGGCGTAGGGGGAGTAGGCATTCTTGCCGCGGAACGGCTTCGCCGCGGCCGCAGCGTCGAGCGTGCCGATGTCGGTGCCGATCGGGGCGTCGGCATGGGCCGAGAACCCGATCGGACACAGCAGGCAGAGAAGAAACGCCGTCCCACGACAGACCGCCATGTCGCACCCCCGCCGGCTCGCATCGCAGATCGGGTGCCGACGGGCAAGGTCGAACGACGTCGCGCGGTGCGGGCTCGGGGCGACCGGCCGACCGTCGAGTCCTCGCTCGTCCGCCATCGGATCATGGTCGCGACAATCAGAAACGAAATCGTTGACGCTCGCTTTCTATCGGAGGTACTCTCGAGCCCGTTCCAGGCTGGCGAACGCCGACCGAACGGGGGGGCACATGGGCGCATTCGCGAGATTCGTCACCGCGACGATCGTCGTCGCGCTCGCGTCACAGGACGCACGGGCCGCGTTCACCACGTTCGAGAGCGGGCACGTGCGGCCCCTGGCGCTCAGCCCGGATGGATCGCGGCTGTTCGCGGTGAACACGCCGGACGACCACCTCGAGGTCTTCGCCGTGTCTCCGGCCGACGGCTCCCTGACGCACGAGACGTCGGTGCCGGTCGGCCTCGAGCCGGTGGCAGTCGCAGCACGGACGGACACCGAGGTGTGGGTGGTGAACCACCTCTCCGACAGCATCTCGATCGTCGACCTGGCCGTCAGCCCGCCGCGGGTGGTGCGCACGCTGCTCGTGGGTGACGAGCCGCGCGACATCGTGTTCGCCGGCACGGGCGGCACCCGCGCCTTCGTGACCGCGGCCCACCGCGGACAGAACCGGCCCGGCGATCCGCAGCTCACCACCGCCGGCGTCGGTCGTGCCGACGTGTGGGTGTTCGACACCACCAACCTCGGGCCGACGACGCTCGGCGGCACGCCGCTCGGGATCGTCACCCTGTTCACCGACACCCCGCGTGCGCTGACGGTGAGCCCGAACGGAGGGACGGTCTACGCGGCGGGCTTCCACACCGGGAACCGGACCACGGCGATCTCGGAGGGCGCGGTCTGCAACGGCGGGATGTCGGCCGGGGCCTGCAACGTGGTCGGCACCTTCATGCCGGGCGGGTTGCCGGCGCCCAACACCAACTTCCAGGGCTTCCCGGCGCCGGAGGTCGGTCTGATCGTCCGCTTCGATCCGCTCGCGGGCATCTGGGCGGACGAGCTGGGTCGCAACTGGAACCCCGCCGTCCGGTTCACGCTCCCCGATCGCGACGTCTTCGCCATCGACGCCACAACGCTCGCGACCCTGCCGTCGCCGTTCGTCGGCGTCGGCACGATCCTGTTCAACATGGCCACCAACCCGGTGTCGGGGAAGGTCTACGTCAGCAACACCGAGGCGGTGAACGAGGTGCGGTTCGAGGGCCCCGGCGCCTTCGCCGGCTCGACGGTGCGCGGCCATCTCCATGAGGCGCGCATCACCGTCCTCGACGGTGCCAGCGTGCTGCCGCGAGCGCTCAACAAGCACATCGACTACGGCGTCGTGCCGAGCCCGCCCGGCGTCCAGGCCGCGAGCCTCGCGACCCCACTCGACATGGCGGTCACCGGTGACGGCACGACGCTCTACCTCGCCGCGTTCGGGTCGTCCGAGGTCGCCGTATTCGACACCGCCGCGCTCGAAGCCGACACCTTCGTGCCGGACGCGGCCGATCACATTGCGGTGTCGGGCGGCGGTCCGAGCGGGGTGGTGCTCAACGAGGCCCAGGACCGGCTCTACGTGTACACGCGGTTCGACAACTCGATCTCGGTGGTCGACACGGTGGCGGGGGCGGAGATCGCCCACCACCCGGTCCACAATCCGGAGCCGCCGGCCGTCATCGCCGGGCGGCCGATGCTGTACGACGCCCGCCTCTCGTCGTCCAACGGCGAAGCGTCGTGTGCGAGCTGCCACGTCTTCGCCGATTTCGACAGCCTCGGGTGGGACCTCGGCAATCCCGACGACGTGCTGCTGAACAACCCCAACCCCTTTCAGGTGGGTGGACCGACACCGTTCCATCCCATGAAGGGCCCGATGACCACGCAGAGTCTCCGAGGGCTCGCCAACCACGGGCCGATGCACTGGCGCGGCGATCGCACCGGCGGCAACGATCCGGGTGGCAACCCGCTCGACGAGAACGCCGCGTTCAACAAGTTCATCGTGGCGTTCGAGGGGCTGCTCGGGCGCGCGGCGCCGATCAGCACGCCCGACATGCAGGCGTTCACCGACTTCATCCTGCAGGTGACGTATCCACCCAACCCGGTGCGCAACCTGGACGGGACGCTCACCGCGCTGCAGCAGGCGGGGAGCGATGTCTTCTTCGGGCCGATCACCGACGGCGTGCTCAACTGCAACGGCTGCCACGTCATCAACGTGGGCGCTGGGTTCTTCGGCACCGACGGCGACTCGACCATCGAGGGCGAACCGCAGGAGTTCAAGGTGCCCCACTTCCGCAACCTCTACCAGAAGGTCGGCATGTTCGGGATGCCGGCAGTGCCGTTCTTCCGCACCGGTGACAACGGGGCCAAGGGCGATCAGGTGCGCGGCTTCGGCTTCCTCCACGACGGCAGCGTCGACACGCTCTTCCGCTTCCATCGCGCGACGGCGTTCTCGATCAACGACTCGGAGGCCGCACAGCTCGAGCAGTTCATGCTCGTGGCCGATTCCAACCTGCGGCCGATCGTCGGGCAGCAGGTGACGCTCACCAGCGCGAACGCCGCCGGCGCCGGCCCGCGGATCGCGCTTCTGATCGCGCAGGCGGCGGCCGGGGCCTGCGAGCTCACGGTGAAGGGCGTGCTCGCCGGCGAGGCGCGCGGCTGGCGCCGCCTCCCGGACGCGACGTTCCAGAGCGACCGCAGCATCGAGACGCCGCTCACCGACGCGCAGCTGCGGGCGCATGCGACGACGCCCGGACAGGAGCGCACGTACCTCTGTGTCCCGCCGGGCTCCGGCGCGCGGGTGGGTGTCGATCGCGACGAGGACGGCTTCTTCGACCGCGACGAGCTCGACGCCGGCAGCGACCCCGCCGACCCATCGAGCACGCCGCCCGGAGGGACGACCACCACCACGACCACCATCACGACGTCGACCACCACGACGTCGACGATCCCGACGCTCCAGAACTTCGTCCCGATCCCGACGAAGAAGCTCACCCTGAAGGACCGCAGCACGCCGCCGGCCGATCCGAACAAGCGCAAGGTGAGCTTCACGTCGGACACGAAGCGCGCCACGTCGAACCACATCGTCCCCCCGTTCCAGGGTGCGCCGGGCGACCCACGGCTCACGGGGGCGACGGTCGTGGTCTACAACTCGGTGGCGATCGGAGGCGAGATCGCGATCGTCGGCTTGCCGGCATCGGGCTGGTCCGCCATCGGGCCCAATGCCTACAAGTACAAGGGGGCGTCCACCGCGGCGATCAGGCAGGTGACGTTCAAGCCCGACCTCATCTCCTTCAAGGGCGGCAAGGCGTTGTGGAACTACAGCCTGAACGAGCCCGCGCAGGGACGGGTGGCAGCGGCGCTGATCGTCGGCAGCACGTTCTACTGCTCCGACGCGCCGGGCAAGCCGGGAAGCGACAAGGTGGATACGTTCGTCGCACAGCCGAACTCGCCCGCGCCGCCGTTCTGTCTGTCTCCGTGAATCGTACTCGACGACGGCGGCGTCAGGCGGCCAGACCCGTCACGCCGCGCCGCTCGACCACCACCGGCATCCCCTCCGACGGCGCCAACGTCACCGACCGCCGCACCACGCGCACCTGGTAGCCCGGTGCGGCCCGCAGTGTGACGCGGGTCAGCACCTCGGCGAGCACGATCTTCATCTCGTACATCGCGAAGGCGGCGCCGAGGCAGCGGCGCACGCCGCCGCCGAACGGCAGGAACTCGTACGCGGCCGGCTTCTGCTCGAGGAAGCGCTCGGGACGGAACTGCTCCGGCTCGGGCCAGCGCTCGGGACGCCGATGTGCCAGGACGATGCACGGCGCGGCCACCACGCCGGCGGGCAGATCGAGATTGCCGACGCGCAGCGGACGCGTCAGGCGCCGGCCGACGATCGGCACGATCGGCGTCAGACGCAGCGTCTCGCGACAGACGGCGTCGAGATACGGCAGCCTGGCGACCTCCTGCGGTGGTCGCGGGGTCGCCAGCTCTGCCTCCAGGCGTGCCCGCACCTCCGGATGCGCGAGGACGTGATGCACGGCCCAGGCGAGTGAGGTGGCCGTGGTCTCGTGGCCGGCGACGAGCATGGTCACCAGCTCGTCGCGGAGCGCCTGGTCGGAGAGCGGTTGGCCGTCCTCGTCGCGGGCGGCGATCAGGAGCGAGAGGACGTCGTGCCGGCCGGCGGTGGGCAGCGCGCGCCGCCGGGCGATCTCCGCGAACAACTCGGCGTCGACCTGGGCGCGAACCTGCAGGGACCGCGTCGCGGCCCCGCTCGCACCGCCGTTCGCGAGCGCCAGCAGGAGCTGGGGGTTGGCGGAGACGGCGAGGAGATCCCGGAGACCGGCCCGCAAGCTCTCGAGCTTCGGTCCCTCCTCCATCCCGAACACCGTACGCAGGATCACGTCGAGCGTGACGCTCTGCATGTGCGGATGGAGCGCGAACGGCTGTCCCACCGGCCAGGCGTCGACCGCGCCGCGGGCGATCTGCTGCATGCTGTCGCCGTAGGATTGCATGCGCTCACCCTGGAACGGCGGCTGCACCAGACGGCGTTCGGTGAGGTGCTCGCGCCCGTCGAGCAGGAGCAGCGAATGACGGCCGAGAAGGGGCTCGAGGAGCACGTTCGCCTCGCCGGCGCGGAGGTCGTCCTCGCTGCCGGTGAAGAGATCGCGGATGGCGTCGGGGTGGCTCACCATCACCAGCGGGGGCCGTCCCGGCAGGCGCACGGTGAAGGCGTCGCCGAAGCGACGCGCGCAGTCCTCGAGGAACGGGATCGGCCACTGCACCCACTGCAGCCCCTGGAGCAGTGGTGGCGCGTCGGGTCCCGGCGGTAGGCCGGCCATGTCGGGCTCGGGTTCGACGTCGGCGTGCTGGGCGAGCGCGTCGATCAACGCCCGCTGCACCAGCAGCTGGCCCGGCGCCAGCCGATGCGACAGGCCGTTCAGGAGGATCATGACGCGACCGATGAGCGCGAAGTCCGGGGGGACGCGCGTGATGGGCGTCTCGGCCAGCATGTCGGGGATGCTGGCGTCGTCGTCGCGATCCCCCAGCATGGCGAGCACCAGCCCGGGCAACGCGGTCGCCTGATCGTCGCCGACCTCGAAACCGGCGCGACGCGCGGCCGCCAGTGCGCCCGCGGCGTCACCCGTGAGCGCGCGCACCAGCATGGTGGCCACGTCGCGCCCGAAGCCCGGCGGCAGCTCCTTCGAGAGGCCGAAGTCGAGCACGCCGATCGCGCCGTCGGGCAGGACGAGCAGGTTGCCGGGATGCGGATCGCCCTGGAAGAAGCCGTGCTCGAAGATCATGCGGGCGTAGGCACGGCCGACGCGCGCCGCCACGTCACCGAGGTCCACGCCGCGGGCACGGAGCGCGTCGAGGTCGGTGATCTTGGTCCCGTCGAGGAACTCGAGCACGAGCAGCCTGTCGGTCGACAGCGCCCGATGGACGCGCGGGACGCGGACCGTCGGGTCGTCGGCCATCGCGGCCCGCACGCGCTCGGTGGAATCGGCCTCGCGACGGAAGTCGAGCTCGAGGGCGACGAACGCCGCCAGCTCGTCGACCAACGTCACCAGGTCGATGTCGCGCGCCACACGGCCGGCGACACGCGCCAGGACGCGCAGGCTCGCCAGGTCGACGCGGGCGAGCGCGGCGATCTCGGCGTACTGCACCTTGACGGCGACGTCCGTGCCGTCGTGCAGCGTGGCGCGGTGCACCTGCGCCAGCGACGCCGCGGCGAGCGGGGTCTCGTCGAAGCGGGCGAAGACCTCGCCCAGCGGGCGGCCGAGCTCGCGCTCGACGAGGGACCGTATCTCCGCGAACGGACGCGGCGGCACGGCGTCGTGGAAGCGGCCGAGGTGGTGGATGAACGGCTCCGGGAAGACGTCGGCGCGGGCGCCGACGACCTGGCAGAGCTTCACGAACATGCCGGCCAGCTCGACGCCGAGATCGTGCAGCGAGCGCGCGGCCCGGTCGTGGAGGGCGTCCCACTCCTGCGGCGAGGCGGCGCCGCCGCGTCGCTCGAGGAGCCGGTAGCGCGCGATCGTCGGCAGGGCGACGGAGGCCACCCGCGCGATGCGGTAGGGTGCGAAGCGGCGCAGGCCCGTGGTCACGCCGCCTCCGGCAGGCGCACCGCCGTCGGGGGACGGGTGACGATGGCCGCGTGCTCCGTCTCCCGGCGCGCGCTGCGCAGCACGGCCACCACGACGAGGGCGGCCCCGATCACCGCCACCAGCGCCAGGCCGGGCAGCACGAACGGCCAGGGGGCGACGATGGTTCCCAGAAAGGGCCCGGACGGCAACGGCATCGTGATCGGCATGGCGTTCTCCTTCTCGGTCGTGCCCATGGTACCCGCGACACCGCTCCCGGGTTCATTTCGACCCGGCATGAACCTTTGGTGCGGTTCCCGGGTACACCGGATGCCGTGCTAGGGCAGCAGCCAGCGAGTCGAGCGGAGCATGTCGGAGGCCAGCGACGAGACCCTCTTCGTGGCCTGGCAGGCCGGCGACGACGCCGCGTTCGAGACCCTCTTCCGCCGCTGGCAGACGCCGCTGGCCCGTCACCTGACGCGCATGCTGGACGACCCTGCCATGGCCGAGGACCTGGTGGTCGAGACGTTCCTGCGCCTGCACCACCATCGCGACCGGGTGCGACCGGACCGGCCCCTACGCCCGCTGGTGTGGACCATCGCGCGCAACCTGGCTCGCAACCGCCGCCGCGCACAACGCCTGTGGGGCTGGCTGCCACTGGCGACCGTGGAGCCGGAGCGCCCGCAACCACCGCCCGTGGATGCGGAGGCCCAGCATCGCGTGGCGGCCGCGTTCGCGGCCCTGCCAGCGGCGCAGCGCGAGACCTGCTCGCTGCGCCTGGTGGGGGAGCTGACGTTGGAGGAGATCGCCGACGTGACCGGCGTCTCGCTCGGCACGGTCAAGTCGCGGCTCTTCTACGGACTACGTCGGCTGCGCCTGTTGCTCTCCGACCTCGACCCGCGAAAGGAATGAACCGATGTCCACCCTCCGCCTGATCCGGGCGGCCACGCCGCCACCCCGCGACCTGTGGCCACGCCTGCGCACCCGGCTCACCACGGACGACGAGCGGATCACGTTCGAGCTGCCGGCCTTCACCTGGCGGTGGCGTCTCGCCGCCGCCGCCACCGCCGCCGTGCCGATGCTGGTGCCGCAGCCGCTCCGCTTCCTCACGGCCGCGGGACTCCTCTGAGACGATGCGACGGCGCGAGCTGCAGGCCTATCTGATCGGGGCCGCCGTCGCGGGCACGGCCCTGGTTCTGCCCTACGCCGGCCGCTCGCTGGCGAGCCTCGTCGTGCCCGATCTCGTGACCGCTAACGTCCCCTTCTTCCTGCTGCCGATCGTGTGGGGTGGCTGGAACCTGCTGTGGGTGCGGCTGCGCACCCCCGTCCCGGCTCCGGTCTGGGGAGCGCTCCTCGGCGTGGGCGTCGCCGTCGCCATCAACGCGCTGCTCGCCCTCCGCGGCAGCTGGTTCTCGGCACTCCCGCTGCTCTTCGCGTGGGTGCCGGTGCTGTACGCGCTCGCATGGACGTTCGTCATCGTGCCGCTCAACCGCGCCTTCGACGTCCACGACTGAGGCGCTGGCCGCTCACCACCGCGCTGCTGGCACGCCGTGCCGCCGAGCTTCTCGGCCAACACCTGCGTCCTCGGGTCCTTCTCCGGGCCTGGGCCGGGCGTCAACGTATTGCCAGCGACGCAGGCCCACCGTCGTCGACGATCCGCACGTCGCGAACCCGCAGCCCGGACCGGGCACCCGTCGCACCGACGAGGCGCAGGCCGACGCCGACCACGGCCGACGGCGCGACCGCGCCGAGCGGCACCACGAGCGCCGACGCGTTCGTGGCGATCGCGTGCTCGGTCACCGGTCGCGTCGTGCCGTCCACGACGACGCGCACGCGAATCGAACGTGCCGGTGACGCGCCAGCAGGCACGACGCCGATCACCGCGGCCAGCGGTGCCTCGACCGCTCCGGCGTGGCGAAACGCCAGGCCCGCCCATCGACGGCCGAGAACGACACCACCGTCGTGCACCCGCCACCCCGGCGAGAGCACGCGGCCCCCCGGTACGATGGGCATCAGGTCGCCGGCCTTCGCGTCGACGAAGAGATCACCCGGAACGCGCGCTCCATCCGATCCGTGACGACACAGGATCATGCCGTCGACCCGCGCGCAGCCCCACTCCCCGGCGGACTGCTGCGCCAACGACCGGGCGTAGGCGTCGTCGAGCACGTAGGCCGTGCGCGATGCCATCCCGCGTGCGACGAACGCGCGGGGCACCGCGTCGCAGTGGACCGCGAGCAGGTCGGCGCCGTACCGCGCCGCATAGAAGCTGTTGAGCGTGAGGTGATTCTCGATCGCCACCGGAAGGAACAGCGCGTACCCCGGCACGCCGCCCGGCGTGTCATGCCCCATCGAGCACTGCCACGCCGGCAGCACGACGAGATGATCGTGTGCGGCCGCGAGCCCGTGCCAGTCGGGGCTCGCGAGCCGCGGCGGCGCCGCCGGCAGCAGGAGCGCCGCCACGGCGCGGCGCAACCCCGACGTGTCCTCGAGCTGCAGAACGACCGCGAGCCCGAGCAGGACGGTGCCGACGCGGGCAGGCCGGAGCTGCGACAGCGACCGGAGTGCCGTCGCCAGCAGCAGATAGACGAGCGGCCAGACGAACCGTCCACTCGCACGGAAGGTGCCGCCGACCAGCGCAGCCCACCGCGGCAACGGCACCTCGATCAGCACCGTCGAGCCGAGCGTGATGCGGTGGCTCAGGGCGAACGTCGCCAGCAGCAGGCAGGCGATCGTCAACGGCAGCCATCGTCGCCACGACACACGCGCCGACCACGCGCGCGCCGTCGGCAGCGCCCAGAGCAGCAGCAACAGCGTGCCGAATCCCAGGTAGGCGAACCCTTCCCCCTGTCCATCGAACTGGGGCAGCGAGGGGAGGAGCAACGCGTTCGTCCCCTGCGGATTCACCAACGCGAGCAGGTTGAGCGAGTAGGTCCCGAACCCCTGCCCCACGAACGCATCGGCACCGCCGCCCGTGAGGAACCCGTGGAACGCGGCCGACCCCGCGCCCACCGTGAGCCCCGTCGCCACGAGCAGCACGGCTGTGGACGACCGGACGCGTCCCTCGAGCAGCGCGCTCGCCAGCGCCGCCGCGAGAATCGCACCGACCATCGCGAGGAGGTACGGGAACATGCCGCCCGCACCCCAGAGGAGGAGCATGGCGCCGGCGATCGATCGGCGCTCCCCGCCGTGCGCGTCGGCCCCCAGGTAGAGGAGGAACGCGGCCAGCACCATCCACTGCGACGCGAGGGTGATGTGGCCGTGCAGCCGGAACACGAACACCGGCGCGAGCAGGAACATCGTCCCGGCGAGCACGATCGCGAGCGGACGATCCGGGAACCAACGGCGCGCGAGCAGCATGCCGAAGAGCATCTGCAGCGCACCGTTCAGCACGGCGAGGAGCCCCAGGTACTGGAACGGCTCCGGCAACCATCGCCGCATGGCGCGCAGCGGGAGCGCCATCACCGGTGTGACGTCGAGCAGGGACGCCGAGATGCCGACGGGATGGCCGAGGCGACGGACGAACGTCGGCGGGAACTGCCAGTCGGGCTCGGCACGGAGGAACGCCCACCCGGCGTAGTTGATCGCCGGGTCGTTCGCGAGCCACGACACGTCGGTGGGATGCAGCACTCGTGCCCCGACGACCCATGCGGCGTAGCCACCACCGACGATCGCGGCGATGGCGATCAGCATCGGCAGGCTGGTGGCCCAGCGGGGCGAGCGCAGCGCGTCGGACACCACGGAACACCAGATCGCGCAAAGCGCTGCCGGAAATCAATGAAGCCACCTGCTGGGGGGTCAGCGCCGCGTGCTGCCGCGATACCGCACCGCCGCTTTGCGGAGCGAGGTGGCGATCTCCGCTCGCAGGCGCTCGGGCGCGAGCACCTCGACGTGCGGCCCGAGGCTCAGTATCCAGTTCGCCAGCTCGGCGGTCCCACGCACCGTCATGGTGAGGAGCGTGCTGCCGTCGGGCCGGGGGACGAACCGCTGCGTGCGGTGGATGCGGCGGGCCTTCAGCAGCGCGGCCCCTTCGGCGCTGTGGATCAGCAGCTCCACTCGCGTTTCCGGACCGTCCACGATGCCGAACGTGCCGTCGGTGTGTTTCTCCGGCGAATAGCCGGCGGGATACGCGAACGCGGGGGTGGGGAGTCGTTCGACCGACCGCAGGCGCTCGACCGCGAGGTAGACGGGCTTGTGATGCTTGTGGCTTCGGCCGAGCACGTAGAGCCCACCCCGATAGAGCGCCAGGGTGTACGGATCGACGAGGTGGGGGGCCGCGTCGTCGTCGTCGCGCCACGGGCTGTCGTACTCGATGCGCATGGTGCGCTGGTCGATGAGGCACTTCAGGATGTCCCCGAGCACGTCGTCGCAACGGGAGTAGTCCTTCACCAGGTACGGCACGGTGTAGAACTTCTGCTCGAGGTGCCGGAGACGGCCCCGGACGTCGGCCGGCAGGAGCGCGTAGAAGCGACTCCACAGCGCCGTCATGTCGTCCTTCAGGATGGTGCCGTCGAGGAACTGCAGGACACTGGACGCGAAGTAGAAGCTGAGCGCCTGGTAGGCGTTGGAGCTGGGCGCCCGGGCATGCTCGACCAGTCGCAGGAAGCGCTGCTCGCCGCGCGGAACCACCTCGATCAGCGGCTTCCCGTCACGATCGAGCAGCGCCGCACGCAGCATCCTGGCGTACCGCGCGACGGTTCGCGCGCCGATGCCGAGCTCGTCCTGGATGGACGCATAGCTCCAGCCCCGCGGCCGCTCGGTCAGGCCGAGGACCAGACGGGCCACGCGGGCGCCGGACGAGTAGGTCGCGGGTCGGGATCGATTCGCCATGCGTCGCCGTGTTCCCTTCTGTGCGTCAGCGGCTGTCAGCCTTTGCGGAAGACTTCCTAGATCGCAACCCGTCACCCGAGCAAGCGACAGCGGCTGTCCCGGACCGCTGTCAGAGTGCACGCATGACGACGCTCATGACGACCTTGCGTGTCCTCGTCGCGTTCACCGCCGCCCTGCTGCTCGGGCCCGTCGACGCCCACGCCGGCGCGCGCGCGCAGTGCAAACGCAGCTGCGGTCCGGCGGTGGCCTCGTGCGCCGCGGCGTCCCCGCTGCGGCCCGCGAAGGCCCTCCGGCGGTGTCGCCGCGACATGCTGCGCGCCTGCCTCCGCCAGGGACAGACCGCATGCGCCCTGCCACCGACGACCACCTCGACCACCCTCGGCCTCGCCACCACGACCACCACGACGACGAGCACGACCCTCCCGACCGCCCCGGCGTTCTGGACCGACGTGTGGACGTTCAGCGGCAGCCTGGCCGAGGACACCTGCGGCTCGAGCGGCGGCCTGTCCGACACCTTCGCCATCACCCAGCGCGGCACGCAGGTGACGGCCACCATCGGATCGATTCCCGGCCTGACGCTCACGGGGGAGCTGACGGCCGATGGCATCGAGCTGGTCGGCGCCTACGCCGACGACGGCTGCACCGTCGAGATCGCCCTCGTGGCACGCAACGACGGCACGGTGGTGGTGACCGCCGGGGCCGGCTTCGACGTCACCTGCGGCTTCACGTCCTGTCGCTCGATCTGGGTGGGAACGCTACGCCGATGAGGGGGACGACCGCGTCAGGTCAGGTGACAGCGCAGTGCCTTGTATGCCCGATGCGCCCGCACCTTGAGGGCGCCGGGCGTGGTGCCGCTGCGGGACGCGGCCGCTTCGACCGACAGACCGTCGAGCTGGAGCAGCTCGAACGCTTCGCGCTGCAGTGCCGGCAGGGCCCGGATGGCGCGCCCGAAATCGACCAGCCCGGCCAGGTCGACGACCCGCCCGCAGGCATGGCGGCCACTGCTCGCCCGCTCGTCCGCTTCGTCGAGCGCTTCGTGCACCCCGAGCCTCGACGTGCGGCGCCGGTGGTCGATCGCTGCGTAGAGCGCGATCGCGAACGCCCACGGCTCGACCGGTCGGACGGGGTCGTAGGTGTGCCGGGAGCGGTGCAGGTTCACGAGCGCGTCCTGCAGCACGTCGTGCGCGTCCTCGGCGTTGGGGAGGCGGCGGCGCAGGTAGGCGAGGAGGTCGGGGGCGAGGTCCCGCAGGAACGCTTCGTACGCTCCCGCGTCGCCCGCCTGTGCGGCGATCATCCACTCGCGGCGTTGCTCGGATCGCACGGAGGTCCGGGGACGCGCGGCGGTGCTCATACCCTCGTCTCAGCACAGCCCATGCCGACGCATTCCCGCGTCCGCACGTAGGCCCGATCGTCCCCGATCGCGTCGCCACGACCCACCCGCGACGGCCCCGGTCGAAATGCCCAACGTGCGCGGGCCGTTTCCACGAAGTGGGTCTTTCCGACACGCCGGGTCGCCGCGTGTCGTCCCGATCCAGGCGCAACCCGGCGGACCGCCCACGACTGGCGGCAGCGCGCGCGACCGCGCTAAGACGGTCCGGCTCATGACGATCCCCGGCCTCGACTCCGATGTGGTGGACCTCCGGGTTCTCGCCGACTGGATGGACGCGCAGGGCCTCCCGCGCGGCCCGCTCGAGCATCTGGAGCTCCTCGGCGGCGGCACCCAGAACGTGCTCCTCCGCTTCGACCGTGGCGGCGAGCCCTACGTCCTGCGGCGCGGCCCGAAGCATCTCCGGCCCAGGACCAACGACGTCATGCGTCGCGAGGCACGTGTGCTCGCGGCGCTCGCGGGCTCGGACGTGCCCCACCCCGAGTTCGTCGCCGCCTGCCCCGACGAGTCGGTCATGGGCGGCGCCGTCTTCTACCTGATGCGCCCGGTCGCGGGCTTCAACCCGACGACCGGCCTCCCCGCCCTGCACGCCGGCGACCCCGCCATCCGACACGCCATGGGCATCGAGGCCGCCGCCGCCCTCGCCCGCCTCGGCCGCGTCGACTACCAGACCGTCGGTCTCGACGACTTCGGCAAGCCCGACGGCTTCCTCGATCGTCAGGTGGGCCGCTGGATGGGCGAGCTCGAGTCGTACGGCCGCTACGACGGCTATCCCGGTCCCGACATTCCCGGGCTCGACCGCACCGCCACCTGGCTCGACGCCAACCGGCCGCGCCGCTTCACGCCCGGCATCCTGCACGGCGACTACCACCTCGCCAACGTGATGTACGCGTACGACGGCCCGCGCCTCGCCGCGATCGTCGACTGGGAGATGTGCACCATCGGCGATCCGCTGCTCGACCTGGGCTGGCTCGTCGCCACCTGGCCCGACCCCGAGCATCCCGGGCCCTCCGTCGCCGCGATCGACGGCCTGCCCACCACGGCGGAGCTCGTCGCGCGCTACGCCGCCGACTCGACGCGCGATCTGTCGGCCATCGACTGGTACACCGTGCTCGCCTGCTTCAAGCTCGGCATCGTCCTCGAAGGCACCCATGCCCGCGCGTGCGCCGGCAAGGCGCCGAAGCCCACCGGCGATCTGCTGCACGCCATCACCCTCGGTCTGTTCCAACGCGCCCAGACACTCATCGCAGGAGGTTCCTGACCCATGGCCATCGACTTCACACTGAGCCCCGAGGTGGAGCAGCTCCGGCTGCAGGTCCGCAAGTTCATCGACCACGTCGTCCGTCCCGGCGAGGCCAAGCTCGGCCACGGCGAGGACATCGAGCGCAGCGAGTACCTGAAGGTGCTCATCGACATGCGCAAGCAGGCGAAGGACGCGAAGATGTGGCTGCCGCACATGCCCGCCGAGTGGGGCGGCATGGGGCTCGGGCACGTCGAGCTGGCCATGGTGCAGGCCGAAGCCGCCAAGACCTACTACGGCCCGTGGGTGATGAACTGCCAGGCGCCCGACGAAGGCAACATGCACACCCTGCTCCACTGGGCCACCGACGAGCAGAAGGAGAAGTACCTCCGCCCGTTGTGCGACGGGTTCGTCATGAGCTGCTTCGCGATGACCGAGCCCGAGGTCGCCGGCTCCGATCCCACGCTCATCCAGACGCGCGCCGTGCTCGACGGCGATCACTGGGTGCTGAACGGCCACAAGTGGTTCATCTCGAACGCGCGCCGCGCCGCGTTCGCGATCGTCATCGCGCGCACCGAGGAGAACCCCGATCCGCCCCAGGCCGGCAACACCGGCTTCATCGTCGACATCCCGTCGGAGGGCTGGAACCGCGTGCGCGAGGTGGAGACGATGCACGGCGGCACCGGGCACTCCGAGATCATGATCCAGAACCTGCGCGTGCCGCGCGCCAACATGCTGGGCGGCCGCGGCCAGGGGCATCGCCTCGGCCAGTACCGCCTCGGCCCGGCGCGTCTCGCGCACTGCATGCGCTGGATCGCGCAGGCCGAGACGGCGCTCGACATGATGACCAAGCGCGCCACCGAGCGGTACGCGCACGGCTCCCTGCTGTCGGAGAAGCAGGGCATCCAGTGGATGATCGCCGACTCGTCGCTCGAGCTGTACCAGGCGAAGCTCATGGTCCTGCACTCGGCGTACAAGATCGACAACAAGCTCGACTTCACGTCCGAAGTGTCGATGACGAAGCACTTCGTCGCCAACATGCTGAACCGCGTCGTCGATCGCGCCATCCAGGTGCACGGCGCGCTCGGCTACTCGACCGACACGCCGCTGGCCCACATGTTCCAGCACGCGCGCTGGGCGCGCCTCGCCGACGGCGCCGACGAGGTGCACCAGATGCGCATCGCGCAGCGCTCGATCGCGGCGCTCAAGAAGGACGGCAACACCAAGGCGGCCACCGGCGGCCTCCCGATCTGAGCCGTCGGTGAAGACGCTTCAGGGCAAACGCATCCTCGTCACCGGCGGGGCGTCGGGCATCGGGCGCAAGCTCGCCGAGCGCTTCGCCGCCGCGGGCGCCGAGCTGCTGCTGGTCGACGTCAACGCGCCGCTGCTGGCGGAGACGGCGACGGCGCTCCGCGCCGGCGGCGCACGCGTCCACACCTACACCGTCGACCTCACCGATCCGTCGCGCGTGCACGGGCTCCGCGAGCAGGTCCACGCCGAGGGCGGCCCGATCGACGTGCTCGTCAACAACGCCGGCGTGGTCTTCGGCGGCGCGTTCCTCGACGTCCCCGTCGAGCGCCACCTGACGACGTATCGCGTGAACACGGAGGGCCTCGTCACCATGACGCACGCCTTCCTCCCCGACCTGCTCGGGCGGCCCGATGCGCACGTCGTCAACGTCGCGAGCGCGTCGGGCTACATCGGCCTGCCGTTCGGCGCGACCTACGCGTCCAGCAAGTGGGCCGTCATCGGCTTCACCGAGTCGCTGGCCCTCGAGCTCGACCTGCAGGGCCACCGCAACGTCCACGTGACGGCGATCTGCCCGAGCTACGTCACGACCGGGCTCTTCGACGGAGCGAAGGCGCCGAAGTTCACGAAGCTGCTGACGCCCGACCGCGTCGCGGACCTGACCGTGAAGGCCATCCTGCGCAACAAGCCGTTCGTGCGCACGCCGTGGCTGGTCCCGGTCACGCCGATCCTGAAGGCGATGTCGCCGTTTCGCACCTTCTACAAGGTGGCGGCGTGGCTCGGGGTGAACACCAGCATGATGCAGTGGAAGGGACGCCCGCCCACCTGAGGCTTTTCAAGACACGGCCAATTCATTCGGCATGCTTGAACACAGCGATCCAAAATCGGGTCGAGGCGTCAGACCAAGACGTGCAGCTAGGCAAACCACACCTTGCGCGTTCGGTGCTCACCCAAACCTGTTTCGCGGGCCGACGCCCGACAAGAGACCTCGACAGCTCGAGTTCGCTGGCGAGTTGGTCGCGCCGAATCCCATTGTTAGGTACACTCCGTAGGTGGCCAAAAGGACTCGGAAGGACATGGACTTGACCACGTCGTCTCAGGTCCGATCCGCACCAACACTACCGAAGAACGCCTATTTCATCTCGCTCGCAGTCAACGACCTGGGCTGCTTCGAGGGATCTCAGAATATTGAACTGGCGTCGCCTCAAGGGCTACCGCACCGATGGACCCTCATACTTGGCGAGAATGGCGTCGGCAAAACAACGCTCCTTCAACTGCTTTCCCTCGGAGCTGCTCAGGATGTTTTCGGTCCCGGATGGCCGCAGAGCAAAGAGCCCCGCTACGCACCCGCGCTAGTGGAAGTTCGCGATCGCCTGCCACTCATTCGTTTAGGCAAGGACCGCTTCGATGTGTCTTACGTCATCGCTTGGTCCGAAAGCCTCAAAGATCCAGGCCAACGTGACGAATCGCGCCTGTTAGGCGAGCAAAAGAGCCTACAGTTCTCCACGTTCTCGTTCGGGGGGCCGTCAATCGTTTACGGGTATGGAGCGAACCGGCGGCGTTCACCTCCCGGGCTAACAGCTGAGCGATCTGACTCTACGTCTCGCACCTTGTTCGACGACGACTCGACGCTGCGCAACCCCGAGGAATGGCTTCTCCAAAATGAACTTGTAGCGCGAACCGACTCGCCCTTGCAGCCATCAGCGCAACGTCAGAACGCGCGGGTACGAGACATCCTGACCCGCGTTCTTCCAGGGGTTCGCGATCTCCGGCTGTCTCCGCATTCCGACGGAGCCAAAGAGCTTCGCGCCATCGTCGAGGTGCAGAGTCACGATGGGTGGGTTCCATTCTCATCACTTGGGCTTGGCTATCGCACGATGACCGCTTGGATTGTGGACTTCGCCAGCCGGCTGTTCGAGCGCTACAGCGATCTGGTTGACCCATTGTCAGGGCCTGCGGTCTGCTTGGTCGACGAGATCGACTTGCACCTGCATCCACTATGGCAGCGCGAACTCGTTGGGCATCTGACAAACGTCTTCCCTAATACGCAGTTCATCGCGACGTCCCATAGCCCGCTGATCGTCCAAAGCACCTCAGACGCTAATATTGTGGTCTTGCGTCGCAAGCCCGACGGAGTCTGCATCGACAATAGCCCGCAGAACATACAGCGATGGAGATTGGATCAGATACTCACAAGCGATCTATTTGAGCTTCCCTCGTCCCGACCGCGAGATTTAGATGCAAGACTTAGCGAGCGCGATGAATTGCTCTCGCGCGAGGTATTGACGGAATCCGACAAACGTCGCCTAAACGAACTTCGCCAGGAGATTGGAGCATTGCCTCTCGGAGAAACCGCGGAAGACATCGAGGCCGCAGATCTGATCCGACGAGCCGCTTCGTTCCTTCGGAGGACCGAAAGGTGATCCGCATCCAACGGCCCGCGACCGTACCCTCAGTACTTGCCACGGAGGGTAGCGCCCGACGAGCCGAGCACGAAGGTGAGTTTGATTCTGATCCAAGCTCATATCAGTCAGGGGCGAAGCGTTTTGTCTTCGACAGAAGCGTATACGGTGACGCAACCGTCAAAGGCGCGCTGATTGGCATGCAGTATTCCAAGTGCGCCTTCTGCGAAGCGAAGCCACTGCACGTAAGCAGTGGCGACGTGGAGCACCTTCGCCCTAAGGCGGAATCGCGACAACAAGCGACGGCGCCGGTCTCGCGTCCAGGCTACTACTGGCTTGCCTACGAATGGGAAAACTTACTTTTCGCCTGTGAACGGTGCAATCGGCGCCACAAGAAGAGCGAATTCCCTCTGCGAAACCCTTCGCTACGTGCGCTGAATCACCACATGGCGATCACAGACGAGACACCCCTCTTCGTCGACCCCAGTCGCGAGGACCCCCAGCAACACATTTCCTTCCGCGATCACGTTCCAGTTCCAGCAAACCATAGTGACCGCGGGAGGATCACGATTGCAGCCCTGGGATTGTCCCGTCCTGAACTAAACCGAGACCGCGAGGAACACCTCGAAAGGCTTCGCCTCCTCGAGAAGATGACCCAGGTTCCCAATCTCCCCGAGTCAATGCGAGCAGAAGCACGCGACCTGCTAAGGCGAGCTACGCAATCAGACGCGGAGTACGCGTTGATGTGCCAAACCGCGCTTTCAACTGCCTGACACTTTAGCCATCCGGCGGTCCCGTCGCTCTACCGCGACGTGCAGCACGTCGCCCAGTCGAGCACGAGAGCACGGGCCTCAAGCAGCGCGTGTGGTGTTCCCCTCAGACGGCGCCCCCGAGCGCTCCTCGCCGTCGCAGCCCGGTGACAGCGGGCGCCCTCTTTCGCATCGTCCATCGCGCGTGCGAGAACACGCCCATGGAGCTCAACCCGTTCGCGTGGGACTTCCACGACGATCCGTATCCGACGTACCGCTGGCTGCGCGACGAGGCGCCCATCTATCGCAACGAGGCGATGAACTTCTGGGCGCTGTCTCGATTCCGCGACGTCATGACAGCGTTCGTCGACTGGCAGACCTACAGCTCCGTCGGCGCCCTGGTGCTCGAGAAGCTCGATCCGGTCTTCCTCGAGATGGCGCCGATCATGATCCTGATGGACCCGCCCCGGCACGATCGCCTGCGCAAGCTCGTGAGCCGCGCCTTCACGCCACGGCGCGTCGCGGAGATGGAACCGTTCGTCCGCAAGCTCGCCTGCGACATGCTCGACCCGCTCGTGGCGCAGGGCGGCGGCGACTTCGTCGAGGACTTCTCCACGCCCTTCCCGATGGACGTCATCTTCACGCTGCTCGGTGTGCCCGAAGCCGATCGCCGGCAGGTGCGCACCTGGACCGACATCAGCCTGTCGCGCGATCCCGGCACCGACGCCATCCCGTCGCGCGCGAAGGAAGCCGGCGCCCTGTCGCTGCAGTACTTCTTCCAGCTGGTGCAGGAGCTGCGCGCGCGCCCGAACGACGGCCTCATCTCCGGGCTCTTCGACGTCGAGATCGAGGACGAGGGCGGGACGACGTCGCGCCTGACCGACGGCGAGATCGTCGGCTTCTGCTCACTGCTCGGTGCCGCCGGCAGCGAGACGACGACACGCCTGCTCGGCTTCGCCGCCCTGCTCTTCGCGCGTCACCCGGAGCAGTACGCGACGATCCTCGCCGACCCGGGCCGCATCCCGAGCGCGGTCGAGGAGGTCCTGCGCTGGTCGTCGCCGGCACAGTACGCGGTGCGAAACGTCATGCGCGACGTCGAGTGGTACGGCCAGCGCATCCCCCAGGGCGACCGCATCATGCTCCTCGCCGGCGCAGCGAACCGGGACGAGCGCGAGTACCCCGACCCCGACCGTTTCGACGTCACCCGCGGCATCACGACGCAGCTCGGCTTCGGCCAGGGCGTGCACTTCTGCATCGGCGCCTCGCTCGCGCGACTCGAATCGCGGATCGCCCTGGAGGAATTCGCCCGCCGCTTCCCGCGCTACGCCATCGACGAGTCGCGCTGCCGGCGGGTGCACATGAGCAACGTCCACGGCTACGAGCGCGTGCCGTTCGTCGCCACCTGAGGGGCTAGTCCTCCGCGAACTCCATGCCCTTCTCGACCTGGGCGATGGCCTTGTCGACCAGCTCGATCGCGTTCTCGCGATGCCCGCCCTTGTTGCCCTTCGCTTCCTGGAGGGAGGCTCGGGCCTGCCGCAGATGGCTCAGGGCATCCTGCATGTGCTTCTGGGCCGCCCACACCGACCCACCGACGACGAGCGCGCAGAGGACGAACCCGATGGACACTCCGACGAGACGATCCCGCATGCTGCACCTCCTGGATGGGCAAGAGCGCCATTCCGTCCGGGAGGTCAAGGCCCGGCCCCGTCCGGTTGACTCGCCGCGGCCGCCCGCATAGCCGCCGAAGCACATGACGACGACCGCCTTCGATCCCGATGCGCTGCGCGCGAAGTACCGCGCCGAGCGCGACAAGCGCCTCCGTGCCGACGCCAACGAGCAGTACGTCGAGATGGCGGGTCGGTTCGCGCACTATCTCGAGGATCCCTACACCGCGCCCGTCGAGCGCGCCCCGCTCACCGACGCGGTGGAGGTGGCCATCATCGGCGGGGGCTTCGGCGGGCTGCTGGTCGGCGCCCGCCTCCGTCAGGCCGGCATCGACGACATCCGTCTCATCGAGAAGGGCGGCGACTTCGGCGGCACGTGGTACTGGAACCGCTACCCGGGTGCCGCGTGCGACGTCGAGTCGTACATCTATCTGCCGCTGCTCGAGGAGCTCGGCTACGTCCCGAAAGAGAAGTACTCGCGCGCGCCCGAGATCCTCGAGCACACGCGCAACATCGCGCAGCACTTCGGGCTCTACGAGCGCGCCTGCCTCGGCACCGAGGTGACCGACCTGCGCTGGGACGAGGACGAGCGCCGCTGGGTCATCACGACGAATCGCGGCGACCGCATGCGCGCGCGCTACGTCGTCATGGCCAACGGCCCGCTGCACCGGCCGAAGCTGCCGGGCATTCCCGGCGTGGAGAGCTTCCGCGGCCACTCCTTCCACACCAGCCGTTGGGACTACGCCTACACGGGCGGCACCAGCGACGGGAACCTCGATCGGCTGCACGACAAGGTCGTCGGCGTCATCGGCACCGGCGCCACCGCGGTGCAGTGCGTCCCACACCTCGCTGCGGCGGCACAGCACCTGTACGTGTTCCAGCGCACGCCGTCGTCGATCGACGTGCGCGCCAATCGGCCCACCGATCCGACCTGGGCACAGAGCCTCGAGCCCGGGTGGCAGCGACGCCGCATGGACAACTTCAACAACCTGGTGTCGGGCATCTTCGAGCCCGAGGATCTCGTCAACGACGGCTGGACCGACATCATCGGCAACCTCCTGCTGCGTCTGCGCGAGGCCAGCGCCAGTGGCGGGACGACGAACATCGCGTCGAGCCTCGAGCTCGCCGACTTCGAGAAGATGGAGCAGATCCGCGCGCGCGTCGACGAGCTCATCGCCGATCGGTCCACGGCCGAGGCGCTCAAGCCCTACTACCGGCAGTTCTGCAAGCGCCCCTGCTTCCACGACGAGTATCTGCAGGCCTTCAACCGCCCGAACGTCACGTTGGTCGACACCGACGGCAAGGGCGTCGAGCGCATCACGGAGCACGGCGTGGTGGTGGCGGGCCGGGAATATCCGCTCGACTGTCTCATCTACGCCACCGGATTCGAGGTCGGCACCGACTACACCCGTCGCGCCGGCTACGAGGTGCACGGCCGCAACGGCGTCACGCTGAGCGAGCGGTGGCGCGACGGCGCGGCGACGTTCCACGGCTTCCACAGCCGCGGGTTCCCGAACTGCTTCATCGTCAGCATCGTGCAGTCGGGCTTCTCGGTGAACTTTCCGCACATGCTGGACGAGCAGGCGCGGCACCTGGCGTACATCCTGCGCCAGGCGAAGGACCGCGGCGTCACCCGCATCGAGAGCAGCCAGCAGGCCGAGGACGACTGGGTGCAGACCATCGTCGATCTCGCGCAGATGAACGTGCAGTTCCTCGAGTCGTGCACGCCCGGCTACTACAACAACGAGGGCAAGCCGGCCGCGCGCAGCGTGCGCAACGGCTTCTACGGTGCCGGCTCACCGGCCTTCATCCGGCTGCTCGAGGAGTGGCGCCAGCAGGGCGACCTGGCCGGTCTGGAGATCGACTAGCTCACTCGCGTCGCAGCACGAGGACGCGGAACGTGTTGCGACGGCGATCGAGAAAGGTGTCGAGGTCGCGGGCCACGCTCGCGCGGAGGCTGCCGCCGCGGGCGTGACGCCCGTCCCACGTGAGGCTCCCCGTCCGCCAGACGCGCTCCGGGTCCGGGCCGACCAGCGCGAGCATCCATTCGACGGCGCGATACTGCAGGATGCGATCGATCGCGGCTTCGTCGAGACGCAGCCCGGTGCCGCGCAGCAGGCGCGACTGCGGACCGTAGTCGACCACGCGCAGCCCCGCCGCACGCGCGGCGTCCATCGCCAGCGTGAAGTCCACCATGAAGGTGATGTCGTCCTCGCCGGGCCGGTCGTAGATGCCGCGGCCCGATCGCGGCGGACCCGCGAACACCTTGCGCCGATCGGGCGCGCGCAGGTGGAAGGCGCGCGTGTCGCCGTAGTCGATCCACAGCATCTCGCTGCGACGGTACAGCCGCCCGACGTTCGCGATCAGGCGTGGCAGCTCCGGCGCGGCGAAGTACGCCGGTCGCGCCCGTCGCGTCGCACCGATCTCCGGGAGGTAGTCGGCGCAGAGCGTCGCGAGCTCGGGGACGAGGGCCAGCGGCAGGTCGACTTCGTGACAGCGGACACGCGCGCGCCGTCGGGGATCGGCCATCACGGCGTCGAGGTCGCGCGCCGGCACGGGACGTCCACCGAGACGCGGCACCACGAAGGTCACCGCGGGCGCGGCACCGGCCGGGCGCACGATCTTGTGGTGCGCCAGGCAGTCGAGCACCTCGTTCGCGACCACCAGCGCCGCGTCGCCCATGCGCGGCACCGTGCCGGTGGTCGACAGATCGGCGACACGCCATCCCACCCGCGTGACCAGCGGGCCGAGCTTCGCGCGTTGACGGGTCGCCAGCGCCGGGCTGCGCTCGACGATCCGATACCGCAGCGCACGATCGAAGGCGCGCCACGCGGTCGACTGGCCGGCGCGTCGCGCCGCCGTCACCAGGACGTCGAGGCAGAGCTGCCCGTTGCCGGCACCCAGCTCGCAGACGTCGAACCGCGCGGGTCGCCGGCAGCGCATCCACTGCCGGAACGCACGCGCCGCGATGATCTCGCCGAACACCGGTGACAGCGCGATCGGATACGTGTCGTAGTGCCCGCCGTCGCCGAAGCGGATGGCGCCGGTCGAATAGTATCCCCAGGACGGCGCGAACAGCGCGGCGTCGACGAAGTCGCGATAGGACGGGTAGGCAGCCGCCACCCGCTGCTGAGCGGCACCGAAGTCGAGCATGCGGGGGGAGCGACTAGCAGCTCCCCCTGCCGAGGACCATCGCTCGCGATCCGTCCGGGTTGACTCGACGCCGGCTCCCGAATACCCGCGACCCATGGGCGATGGACGCGCGACCTTCACCAGCATGGAGCGGAGCACCCCCGACGACTGGGCGACGATCACGTCGCACTTCATCGGCTTCGCGCAGGCACTCCCCGACCGCCTCATGGCCCACATGCGGCTGCTCGACGGCGACCACGCCGGCTTCGCCGTCGATCGACTGACGCACTCGCTGCAGACGGCGACGCGGGCGCACCGCGCCGGCGAAGACGACGAGTACGTGGCGTGCGCGCTCCTGCACGACATCGGCGACACCCTGGGTTCCTGGAACCACGCCGACGTCGCCGCCGCGATCGTGAAGCCGTTCGTCTCGGAGGCGAACCACTGGATGGTGGCACAGCACGCCGTCTTCCAGGGCTACTACTTCTTCCACCATCTCGGCATGGATCGCGACGCGCGCGAGCAGTTCCGGGGCCACGAATGGTTCGAGCGCACCGAGCGCTTCTGCGAGCTGTACGACGGCCCCGCGTTCGATCCGAAGGGCGAGACGATGCCGCTCGAGGCCTTCGAACCCCTCCTGCGACGCGTGTTCGCGTTCCCGAAGCAGACCCTCTACCGGAGCGAGGCCAGCCGATGATCGACCTCTACACGTCCGCCACCCCGAACGGCTGGAAGGCCTCGATCATGCTCGAGGAGCTGGGCATCCCGTATACGGTGCATCCCATCCAGCTGCAGCAGCTCGAGCAGAAGCAGGACTGGTACCTGCGGCTCAACCCGAACGGCCGCATCCCCACCATCGTCGATCGCGACAACGGCGACTTCGCCGTCTTCGAGTCGGGCGCCATCCTGCTCTATCTCGCCGAGAAGACCGGCCGCTTCCTGCCGTCCGACCCGAAGGGACGCTCGATCGCCGTCCAGTGGCTGATGTTCCAGATGGGTGGCGTCGGCCCGATGCAGGGCCAGGCCAACGTGTTCTTCCGCTACGCGCCCGAGAAGATCCCGTTCGCCATCGAGCGCTATCAGAGCGAGACGCGGCGGCTCTACGAAGTGCTCGATCGCCGGCTCGCCGACCACGAGTACCTCGCCGGCGAGTACTCGATCGCCGACATCGCGACGTGGCCGTGGGTCTCGATCCACTTCTGGGCCGGCGTCGAGGTGGACGGCCTGCCGCATCTGCAGCGCTGGATCGAGGCCGTCCGGGCGCGACCTGCCGTACAGTCCGGCATCGCCGTCCCGGCGCCGATCCAGGCGGACAGGAAGGAGACCGCCGAGGAGCTCACGAAGGCGGGCGCGGCGATGCTCGTGGGCGCGAAGAAGTAGCTCGGTCGTTCGCGCACACGTCCCAGGTCTCGGACGCGGTGGTGGCCATCGCGTCAATCGGAATCGGCTACGCCCGGCGCGCGACACCGACCGCACTGGATACGCAGCGACGCACCGTCGCACCAAGCCGAACCGGCGCGACGTTTGACGACGTCGCGCCGGTCATGGGTCAGTGCTTGCATGCTCCCGTCGCCCACGTGCAGCCGGAGGGCAGCCGGCCGTCTTTCAGCATCGAGCACTCCGCCTTGCAGTCGAACTCGGTCATGCCCGCTTTGCAGACGGCGCCGTCCTTCGGCGGGAAGCAGCAGCAGCCGGTGGGCGCCCCACGCGGCTCGCCGGTGGCGGGATTGATCTCCTCCTGACACGACTCGGCGACCCAGCCGCCGCTGAGCGTGCGCGCTTCGGCGGCCTTGTCGGCGGCGATGAACTTGTCCCACGCCGCCTTCCAGTCGGTCATCTTCTTGAACGTGGGGGCCTTCGGCTGGAGCGCCAGGCAATCGGCCTGGGTCTTGATGGAGCAGCGAAACGCGATGCCCTCCGTCACGCAGCAGCAGCCGGGCGCGTCCATCGCCGCCGGCTGCGCCCACGCGGCACTCGCACCAGCGAGGATGGTACAGAGCATGATCCACAGCACAGCACCGATCGTCCGATTCGACATTGGGGGCCCCCCTCCACGAGTTCGGTTGGTCGACGTCCTCGACCGCCAACACCTCTAGCAGTCGGACCCGCGGCGGAGCCAGCCGAACCCCGCGCTCAGACGCCCGATCGCGACGGCAGGCCGTTCACGTCCCCACGGCCTTTCGCGATGCCGTCGAGCGCCTCGGCGGCCAGATCGACCTCCGGCGGCCGGTACTCGAAGAAGTGCTTCTCCTTGATGACGGCGGCGACGCCGGGCGGCACCATCGTCTCCCAGGACGCGTCGCCGCGCTTGATGCGGGCGAGGACGTCGCGCGAGAAGATGGGTAGATACTCGGCGTGATGGTTGTCGAGCGGCGTGATGCAGCCGCGCTGGACCAGGTAGCCGTAGAGCTTGCGCAGGTTGGGTGCCACCTCGAGGCTGTCGACGGTGACGAGCCGGTCGGTCTTCTGGTCGAGGAGCGGGTAGACGTAGAGCTTCAGGTCGTTCTTGAAGAGCCGGCCGAACGACTCGAGGATGCCGCCCTCGAGCTCGACGTAGTGCTGCTCGTCGAACAGGTCGAGCAGGCTGCCGGCGCCGAGCGTGATGCCGATCGTCTCGCGGGTGTAGCGCTGCAGGTAGGCCGCCAGCCGATAGTACTGGAAGTAGTCGGACACCAGCACGGTCAGCCCGCAGGCCGCCACCACGTCGGCGCGCGCGAGGAAGTCGTGCAGGTCGATCTCGCCCTCGGCGAGCAGGTTGCGCATGGTGAGCTCCATCAGGGAGACCACCTCCTTGCCGGCGACGTTCGGCTCCTGCTCGAACTTCGCCCGGGCGCACTCGATCATGTCCATGTTGACGTGCGTGACGGGACGGAAGCTGCCGCGCTCGACCAGCACGGGCTTCTTGCGCAACACCTCGGACGGCTGCAGCACGTGGCCGTCGGCGGAGAACATGGCGGCACCGGTCAGACCGAGCTGCACCAGTCGCAGGCTCATGACGCGGTTGTCGACGTGACGGAACTCGATGCCCGAGAACTCGATCATGTCGATCTCGATGCGCTGCGTGGTGAGCGAGTCGAGCAGCGACTCGATCAGCGCATCGGGGTCGTGGTGCAGGAAGCACGCGCCGTACACCAGGTTCACGCCGACGATGCCGAGCGCCTCCTGCTGGAGCGCGTTCTCGGGGTCGAGCATGCGCACGTGCAGGATGACCTGGCTGTCCTCGTCCCGCGGATGGGCCTGGAAGCGGACCCCCATCCAGCCGTGGCACTCCTGGTTCCCCTTGAAGCCACGCGCCGACACCGTGTCGGCGAAGGTGAAGAAGCTGGTGCGGTTGCCGCGGCTCTCCCGGAGGCGGCTCAGGTTGAGCTCGTGCTCGTAGGTGAGCATGTCCTCGAGCCGCTGCCGGCAGACGTAGCGCTCGCACCGTCCGTAGATGGCGTCGCTCACCTTCATGTCGTACGCCGAGATGCTCTTCGAGATGGTCCCGGCGGCGGCGCCCACCTGGAAGAACCAGCGCACGACCTCCTGGCCAGCGCCGATCTCGGCGAAGGTGCCGTAGCGGCGCGGGTCGAGGTTGACCGCCAATGCTTTCTGGTCGGGCGTGGTCTTGCGGTCCATGGAGCGGAAGGCCAGCAACTTCCGTTCCCTGACGCAGCGCACGCCATGGGCCCTGGAGACGAGTCCGCTGGTACCACCGCCGCAAAAACAGGCACGGACACGCCACAATGCCCGGCAGGTGGTCAGGAATTTGGCGGCACGACTGATATGGGGCAGACGAGGAGGCACCATGACCCAATCGACGGGACTACTCGGGGGCATCGCGACGGGCACGCGCACGGCCGGGATCGGCCTGATCGGCATCGGTGTGGTGACGGCCCTGCTTCCGGCCGTCACGGGAGCACCGGTGATGATCCTCACGGGCCTCCTGCTCCTCACCGCCGGGCTGCTCCGGGCTTGGTTCGGCTGGCGCAGCTGGTCCGACGGCAAGGGCGCCATGGGGCTCGTCCTCGGCGCGCTCGCCGCGGCGTGCGGGCTGGCCATCGTCGTCAGCCCCGTGGCGACGCTCGAAACGGTGGCGTCGATCGTGGCGGCCTACATGGCGCTCGACGGCATCGCCACGCTCGTCTTCGCGACCCAAGCCGACGACGAGGACGGTCGGCGGTGGATGGGGGGCGAGGCGCTCCTCTCCATCCTCCTCGGTGCATCGATGTGGTTCGGTTGGCCGCTCTCCGGCGTGCGAGCGCTCGGCGTCCTCCTCGGCGCCAAGCTCGTGTCGGCGGGCGCCGTGCTCCTCCGCGTCGCCCGCGGCATGGGACGGGTCGGGCAGGCCGCGCGCGCGCTTCGATCGCGCGTCGATGGCTGAGTACGTCGCTCGTCTCGCCCTACGCCGACTGCGACTACCAGGGCATCTCCGCCGGCTGGGGCGACGACTACATCGCCGCCATCGAGTGCCAGTGGATCGACGTCACCGACATCGACACAGCGCCGGGCCGACGACCGCGATGCTGTCGTTCGACTCCAACCCCGATCAGTTCCTGTGCGAGGGCACGCCCATCCTCGACGCCGAGGGCAATCCGACCTACGTGCCGACGTCGTTCGTCACCGCGGCGGGAGAGACGGTCGACCGCATCGCCTGCACGTTCCCGCCGGCGTGGGACGCGAACAACTACGCCGAGGTGCCGGCGACGCTGCCACAGGTGGGCGGCATGGTCACCACCGCCTGCCGCCGCGGACAGCTGAGCCCACCGCGCGACTGCGGCTTCACGGCGGGCCCGATGCCCGCGTGCACCGCGGGGCAGCCGACGACGCTCCACTGCACGCTGCCGCCCGGTGCCGCGCCGCAGGTGCTGCGGGTGTGCGAGACCAGCGCCGTGCTCGGCACCGGCGTCGACTGCTTCTACCGCGCGGCGCTCGCCAACGTCGTGCTCGAGGACGACGCGACGGTCTCCCTCACCTGCCCCACGGCGCGCGACGCCGGCGAGCCGGGCGGCAGCATCGCGCTCTACGCCGCACCGGCGTACGGCGGCGACGCCACCGCGATGCCGACGTGCACCGTGGAATGATCAGTCGGGAACGCGCGACCAGCCGGTGCCCGGATCGTAGGCCGTCATGCGCTCGGCGATCGCCCCGGTGACCTTGCCGAGATCGAGCGAGAAGACCTCGCCGTCCTTGGACACGACGAACGTCATGATGCCCGACGTCCCGTAGTCGACCGGATAGGCCACCAGCGCGAAGCCGCCGACCATGCGGCCACCGGTCACATAGCTCCGCGCGCCGCCGGGCGCGGCGGGACCCTGTGCCGTGAGGATCTTGAAGTGGTAGCCCCACCACGAGCGCGGCGGGTCGCCTGCCGACGCGACGAGCCCGGCGAGCGGGCTCTCGTCGCCCGTTGCGGTCGACGGCCAGTAGAGCCCGTCGCGTGTGCCCGGCGTGCTGACGAGGCGCTGCGCGTAGGCACCCCGACCGACGCGCCGGGCGTAGTCCTCCTGCGCCCGGACGTACGCACGACAGACGCGGATCGCCTCGAGCTCGTCGGCGCCGATGCGTCGGCGCACGACCTCCTCGATCCCGCGCTGCGTGTCGAAGTGCCAGCTGCCCGCGTCCCGCACCAATGGGATCGGGAACGGCCAGTCGTCGGTCCCGACGACGAGCTGCAGCGTGTCCGGGCCGCGCGGATCGAGACGGGTCGACTGCGCCGCGGCGGCCACCAGCCGCCGGCACCGCGCACGATTCACGTCGTCGCCGTTCATGCTGACGAGCGGCTTCGCCTCCGAACCGAAGATTGCGATCAGCGCGGCCTCGTCGTCGGTGCGGCACGCGTCGAGCAGCGCCTCGACGGCCGCCTTGGGCTTGGAGAAGTGCTTCTCCGGCGCGGAAAGCGCCGCACCGCCCGGGTCCGCCTGGCGTGTGAACCCGCATCCGGGAAGCAGGAGCGCCAGGGCGACGATCAGTGCGAGCGAGCGCATGTCAGCGCCTCCCGCCGCCGTGGAAGCCACCGTGGACGCCGCCGGCGAAGGTGCCCGCGCCCGTGCTGGCGAAGCCGCGATCGCTCGCCATCTGCGAGCGCCACCCGCCGCCGTCCATGCCGCGATACGTGTCCGCCGCGAAGCCGTGGTCACCGGGAACGCCGGCGTGGAAATCGCCCCCACCACCGGCGCGGACGTCACGCGCGGCGCCGTCCTCCCAGCCGTGCGCGGTGTGCTCCCAGCCCGCGAATCCCCGGTCGCCGCCCGAGCTCCATCCGCCACCCCATCCTCTGCCGAGCGTGCCGCCCGTCGTCGTGCGCGCCGCCTCGTCAGGCGCGCCCACGCCGGCGGCGGGATCACCACCGAGACCGCGACCGGCCGCCGGATCGACGGCACCGAACTGGCCGCCCGCCGCCGGGTCGCCGGCACCGCCGCGATACTGGCTGGCGGCGACGTCGTTCACCGATTGCCGCACGGCCGTCGCTGCCGGCGGCTGCCAGGCGCCCAGCTGACCGTAGCCGGCGGGCGACGGCTTGTAGGCGCCGTACCGGCCGGTGGTGGCGTCGTACCCGGTGTAGGTGCCGGACCAGGGATGGTAGGCGACGTACGATCCGTTCGGCAGATAGCTGAAGCTGGGGTTCGCCAGCACGCCGCCGGCCGCACCCCAGCGGCACGCATACGCGGTGGCCGCGCCGGCGACGTAGCCCGTGCCGAAGGTCATGAGCGGATAGCCGTAGTCGTGCGCAGCCGTGAGGATGGCCACGGGGTCGTACTGCGGCACGTAGATGTAGAGCGGATTCGTCGGCTCGATGAGGATGGTGTTCCCGTCGACGGTCACGAGCTGCTGGATGTTGGACGGCAGATTGCCGGCCTGCCACGCCTGGAACCGGACCCGCTGGATCGCCGCCAGGACGTCGGCCTGGCTGGTGGCGACCGCCTGCCCCAACGACGTCGTCCACTCGATCTTGCTGCTCATCATGGCGAGGACGGTAGGGTACGACAGCAACGCCTGGATGCTCGTGTCCCACTCCCACGCCGTCATCTGGTCGGGACGACCGGTCGCGAGCGCCTGCGCCGCCTGCACCACCTGCGACGGGAACGTCGACGCCGGGAGGACCTGCGCGACGAGCGGATCCGGGAAGAGCGCTATCGGCGCGACCAGCGTGTCGAGCGACCCGGACTGCGCACCCGCCCCGCGCGGCACCATGGCGCACACCAGCGCGACGGCGACGATGAGCCTCAACCACCGAATCATGGAGCCGCCCCTATCTCCGACGCCGGCTCTCCCGCAACCGCGGGGCACCTCCGATCACGCCGTCAGCCCCGCCACCACCACCCGCACCAACGCCCCGAGCCGCTTCCGCAACACGACGCCGTCGGGCACCTCGGGCACGGCGATCCCGTGCGCGCCGCCCATCAGGACCTCCGCCACCTCCGCCGCCGACAGCCCGAGTCGCTTCGGCGCGATCTCGCCGCGGCGCGTGGCGTCGGCGATCACCTTCGTGACGATGCGCGCGTATGCCGCGTCGGCCGCGGTGAACAGGTCGGCGCAGAGCCGTCCCTTCGAATCGAGCAGCTCGCTCGCGTGCGGCGAGCCGAGCAGCAGGTCGTAGAAGAAGGCGTACTTCGCGTCGAGCACCGCCAGCAGCCGCTCCCCGAGCGTCCCCTCGGCGGCCGCCGCCTGGCGCGCCGTCGCCAGCATCTGCTCGACGAGCGACTGCGAGAGGGCGCGGAACAGCGCCTCCTTGGTCTCGACGTAGAGATACACCGTGCCCTTGGCGATGCCGGCCTCGCGCGCGATGTCGTCGATCGACGTGCGGCGGAACCCGTACTGCCCGAAGAGCCGCAGTGCCGCGGCCAGGATCGCCGCCCGCTTGTCGTCCGCCGTCCGCTTGACCGCCGTCGCTCGCACCGTGCCCTCCGTTACCCCACTGACCCGTTGCATTCAAACGGTCAGTATGCGCATTTCGCCGGCACGGAGGACCGCCCATGGCTGACACCCGCTCCAAGGCCGTGCTCATCACCGGCTGCTCGACCGGCATCGGTCGATCCACCGCCATCCGGCTCGCCGCCGCTGGCTGGCCCGTGTGGGCCACGGCCCGTCGCCTCGACGCCATCCAGGACCTCACGCAACGCGGCTGCCGCGTGCTGGCCCTCGACGTCTGCGACGACGCGTCCATGGAAGCCGCCGTGCGCACGATCGAGGCGGAGCACGGCGCCGTCGGCGTGCTGGTGAACAACGCCGGCTACGGCCAGGAGGGCGCGTTCGAGGAGACGCCCATGGCGGAGGTGCGCCGGCAGTTCGAGACCAACGTCTTCGGCCTGGTCCGGCTCTGCCAGCTCGTGCTCCCCGGCATGCGGCGCCAGGGCTGGGGCAGGATCGTCAACCTGAGCTCCGTCGGCGGCAAGCTCACCCTGCCCGGCGGCAGCTACTACCACGCCACCAAGTACGCCGTGGAGGCGCTCTCCGACGGCCTGCGCTTCGAGGTCCAGGGCTTCGGCATCGACGTCGTCGTCATCGAGCCCGGCCCGATCAAGACGCGCTTCGGCGACACCGCCATCGCCGCCGTCGAGCGCGTACAGCAGAGCGATTCGCCGTACGCCAAGTTCAACGCCGAGGTCGCCGGCAAGATCCACGAGGCGTTCGAGGGCTGGATGGCGGTCGCCGCCGGCGTCCCCGAGTCGGTGGCGAAGGCGATCGAGCATGCCATCACCGCCGACCGGCCGCGCACCCGCTACCCCATCACCGCCGCGGCGCGACTCATGATGTTCCTGCGCCGCTGGCTGCCCGACCGCGCCTTCGACGCGTTCCTGCGCACCCAGTACACGCCGCCACGCCCCGCCTGAGCCCTCAGGGGTGGAAGCCGCCCTGGGTGCAGATGCTCTCGCGGCCGTCGTCCCGGTGCAGTGCCACGAAGTCGAGGATGGCCTGCTGGTCGACGGCGTCGCACAGCATGCGATGCCCCCACGACACCACGGCGAAGGGCTGCGGCATCAACGGGTCGGGCGTCAGCAGCGTGCGCCGGTGGGTGCACTTCGGGTCGAGCGGGATCGCGTCGTAGGCCGCCCGTAGCGCGTCGATCACCTCGCTGCCGGCGTCCGGCCGATGCAGCAGCACGACGGCGCCGTGCTCGAGGTCGTGCACCCAGAAGCCGCGCGGCACGGTCTCGGTGTACGACCGGAACTCCGCCCACACGGGATAGTGGCTCCCCGACGACGGGGGGTTGCTGGCGAAGAACAGGTCGCTGCCGGTCTCGACGTGGCTGAAGCCCTCGATCGGCACCGACTCGGTGACGCAGTTGGCCGGGCCCGGATCCGAGCCGATGCAGCGGCACGCGCCGCACGCCTTGCCGTCGGCGCACGTGGCGCCGTCGCACTGCTCCCCCGCGCCCGCATCGACCACGCCGTCCCCGCAGATGGACGGGACCGCGGCAAAGGTCACCGCGCCGGCGCGACGCGCGCGCACCGTGCCCGTCATGGTCTCGCAGCTGAGCCCGAGCGTGCCCCTGAGGCGCATGCGGGCGAGGTCGCCGCACGACGTCCACCGCAGCGACAGCTTCGTGCCCCGCCGCTTGGTGCGGAGCCGCTGCGTCGCCGGCGAGCACCCCCCGACGACGGCGAGGCTGTTCTCGGCGAGGGCGAGCACGACCGGCTCGCCCGAGCCGCCCGCCAGGCGATCGGCGCCCGCCGTCACCACGTAGCGACGGGCGGGACACGGCGCCGGTGCGCCCCGCACGATGCCGGGAATCGAAACCAGGGCCAGCAGGACGGGAACCGCCAGGCGGCTCCGGATCGACGTCATCCAACTGGCATACCGAGCGCCGCCCGCCGGCGTCCAGCGGGAATCTACTTCGTCTCGTGCTCGGCGCGCGCCAACGCCGACGACGGATCGTGGGACAGGTCGGCATGCAGGAACGCGTCGTGCTCGGGCAGCGCCACCCGGAAGTCGTGCAGCGTCTGCACCTGCACGCGCAGCGCCCGGCCCGCGAGGCCGAGCACGTGGCCCCCGGCGGCCGCGGCGCGGGTCAGGAAGTGCAGGTGATGGCCCGGCACCTCGAACGTGCGGGCGTAGTCCGGCGACCAGAAGCCGACGCACGTGCCCTCGACGTCGCGCAGGTGGAACTCGGGCTGGTGCGCCGCCGCCTCGGCGAGCGGCACGCCGTCGGCCGTCCGACACATGGCGCGCGTGTGGACGTGCGGGAACGTGCCGTCGACGCGCACGGCGTAGAAGACGTTGTCGGACGTCCGCATCGCGTCGACGCGGGCGAGCAGCGCCGCCAGGTCGTCGACGGACGGCACGTCGGCCGTGTGCTCGGCGCGGAAGCGCGTCACGACCGCGAACGGCGTCGGGGCGGTGTCCGCCGCCGGATGCGCCGTACCGTCGTCGCGGACCTGGAAGCACCGTCCGTCGAGCACCACCATCTCGCCGTCGACGCCCTCGAACGTGCCGAGGCCGAAGTCGCCATGCTCGAGCAGCGCCCCCACCGTCATGGCCCCGCGGTACACGCCCTCCACCAGCGCGGTCGACGTCGATACCTGGAAGAGCGTGTCGTGGCCGAGGTGCAGCGCCAGAGCCGCGCGGATGATGTGCCCGAGCGGCTCGCCGGTGACGCGGCGACGTTCGTGGAGGGCGTCCCAGAGCGACGGTGACAGGCGCACCTGCAGGGCATGCATCCGTTCGTCATGGCGCAGGACGGCCGCGCCGCCAAGCCCGACCTCGGCGCGTCGATGGCGCAGCGCGGGGTATCGGCGTAAGAG
This sequence comes from uncultured Binatia bacterium (SeqCode), assembly GCA_964404165.1. Classification (GTDB taxonomy): domain Bacteria; phylum Desulfobacterota; class Binatia; order DP-6; family DP-6; genus DASYLJ01. The sequence continues at coordinate 166,272 of CAYOIZ010000005.1, forward strand.
TCGACGCAGCCAAGGAGGCTGTGAATGGCCACGACGAAGAAGCAGCGCCCCGCACCGAAGCTCCCCGCCGAAGTGCGGGCCGCCTACAAGGAGATCGAGGGGGGTGTGCGTCACCTCGGCAAGTCGATCACCGAGATCCAGCAGGGCTTGCGCCGCGCCGAGAAGAAGATCGAGGCCGACGCCCGCGCCCGCATCAGCGCGCTGCGCAAGGACGCGAAGGCACAGCTCGCGAGCCTCAAGTCGCACGAGCGCGAGGCGGAGAAGACGCTGAAGAGCCTGCGCGCCGCCGCCGGCGGCTCGTGGGGCGACATCAAGGCGTCGGCCGACACGCTGCTCGCCGAGGCGAAGACGACCGCCGCCTCGGTGATCGAGCGCTTCCGCGCCGCGCTCACGAGCTAGCGGGTCGCACCCGATAGCGGATCGGCATCCGCTTCAGCCCACCGACGAACGTCGTCGCCATCGACTCGGACGGTCCCGCGAGCTCCACCGCGTCGAGGCGCGGCAGGAGCTCGCGGAAGAACGCCTCGAGCTCCATCCGGGCGAGGTGGGCTCCGAGACAGAAGTGCACGCCGATGCCGAAGGCGAGATGGTCGTCGGCGTTCTTCCGCCCGATGTCGAAGCACATCGGGTCGGCGAAGACGGTCTCGTCGCGATTCGCCGACAGATACGACATCAGGAGCCAGTCGCCGGCGTGGAGCTGGACGTCGCCGAGCCGGTAGTCGCCCTGCGCCTGTCGCATGAAGTGACGCACGGGCGTCACCCAGCGGATCATCTCGCAGACGGCGTTCGGGATCTTCGAGGGGTCGTCCTTCAGCGCCTGGAGCTGCTCCGGGCTGCGGATCAGCGCCTCGAGCCCGCCCGCGAGCGTGCTCGACGTGGTGTCGTGGCCCGCGGTGGCGACGATCGAGTAGTAGCCCGCCGTTTCGAGGTCGCCGAGCGGCGCCCCGGCGATGGTGCCGTTCGCGATCGTCGACGCCAGGTCGGACGTGGGATGCGCGCGCCGGTCGTCGGTGATGCGCTGGAAGTACATCGCCATGTCGGCGAGCGCCGCCATGAAGATCGCGACCGAGTCCTTGCCCTCCTCGCCGCCGACGTCCGGATCCTCGCCGCCGAACACCTTCTGCGTCAGCTCGAGCATGCGCGGCTCGTCGGTCTCGGGGACGCCGAGGATGCTCATGATGACGTGCAGCGGATAGTAGAGCGCGATGTCGCGCACGAAGTCGCACTCGCCGTCGTGCGCGAGCATGCGGTCGACGTAGCGGCGGGCGAGCACCGGCAGGCGGGCACCCACCTCCTTGCGCAGGTTCGACGGCTTGAACCAGTCGTTCGTGATCTGCCGGTAGTTGCGGTGCTCGGTGCCGTCCATGTGGATCAGCGTCTTGATGTCCATGCCGAGCGCGCGCCCCTTCTCCACCTGCGCCCGCGGCAGCAGCACCGAGTCGCGCGTGTTCCAGAACAGCGCGTGGTTGCGCTCCACCTCGGCCACGTCGGCGTGCCGGGTGACGGGCCGGAACGGCACGTAGCCGTCCACGGCGACGAGCGGCAGCGGATCGTTCCGCCGCAGCCGCTCGGCGGCGGCGTGCCAGGTCGCCGGATCGGCGTAGGCGTGACGGTCGAGAAAGATGCCGGCATCGCCGACGTGGCGGAGATCGGGATCCATGCTCCTCTTCACTCTGGCGCCCCCGTGCCTGTCAAGGACGCCCGCCCACGAGTCCCGCACATCGCATGCGCGATGGACGAACGCCCCGAACGATGGCATTCCCTTCCGCGATCGCAGGCTCGGTGCGGTCGATGGGGAGGCGTGGAGATGCGGGAACGACTGCGAGCCCTCGGGACGGCCGTCGTGCTGACGATGGCGCTCACCGGCACCGCCTGGGCGGTCTGTGGCGACGGCGTGCTCGACGCCGGCGAAGCCTGCGACGACGGCAACGCCGCCGACGGCGACTGCTGCTCGAGCGCCTGCACGCCGGCGGAGGACGCCGATCCCTGCGACGACGGCCGTGCCTGCACCGCCGACGACGCCTGCCTCGGCGGCACCTGCACCGGCATCCCGTCGAATGCCCTCTGTCCGCTCTCGCTCGACCGCCTGGTGTGCTGGGGCGCGCGCGGCCGCGGCTTCGCCAGCCGCAAGGGCGAAGTCGTCCCGGACGAGTTCCGTGCCGACGGGGCCGGGCAGGCCCTCGACGTGCGCGGGCCGTCGCTGCTGTGCGGCGCCGCCGTGCCCGACGACGCGGGACGGAGCGTCGAGCCGGCGGCACGCATCCAGCTCGTCGCGCACCGCGCGCGGGCCACGCGCACCAAGCCGCGCCAGAAGCCGCTCGGACGCGGCCTCACGGTGCAGCACGCGCTCGGCGCGGTGCAGCTCACGATCAAGCGTCCGAGCCAGCTGCTCGTCCCGGCCGGTGTCGCCGCGACGCCGGAGGCGGCCACCGTCCCCGGGCCGACGGCGAGCCGGTTCGCCTGCTACGCCGTCAAGGCGGCGAAGCGACGCAAGAACGCGCCACCCGGGACGTTCGCGTCCGGCGCGACGATCGCGCTCTCCGACCTGCGCGGGGGTCCGCTCGACTACGTCCTCGGCGCGCCGATCGCGCTGTGTGCCTCCGAGCGCACCGGCGCCGCCGGCCCGACGGCGCGTCCCGGGTATCTCCTCTGTCATCGCGCCAAGGCGCGCAGCCGCGTCGGCAGCACGAGCTTCGGCGTCGCCAGCAGCCTCGGCGCCGGCACGCTGAAGGCCAAGAAGGCGGTCATGGTGTGCCTGCCCGCGGTGATCCCGCCCCCCGACGTCACGGCAGGCCAGCCGGCGTTCCCGTTCCTCACCGGCACGGGCGCCGCGAACGAAGCCATGCGGGTGATCTGGAAGGGCGGCTTCGACGCCCCCCACACGAGCGCCGCCGCCAGTGCCCACGACCAGGCCATGGACGCCGCCAAGGTCGTCATCGCCGCCAATCTGCCCGCGGTGCAGGACGAGCTCCTGAAGGCGCTGCAGATGCTGCCGACGGACGACATCGGCGGCCACGCGTCACTGGGCTCGCTGCTCGACGCCGCCGGCGACGGCGATGCCCTCCACGATCACTTCGAGACGGTGCTGATGTCGCCGCCACACGGCCCGGAGCAGCATCCGCACCAGACGCCGCCCGACGAGCTCACCCGGCTGCTGCTCCTCGAGAAGCTCGGCGCGCAGGCGAACGAGGGCAGCCCGGGCGCCATCGAGGTGCTCTTCAAGGCCGCCGGCAGCCCGGACGCATCGACCGTCCAGCAGGCCATCCGCAGTCTCTACCGGACGGGGCGCAGTCGCCGGCTGCTGCAGCGCGAGCTGCGCAAGCACGTCGCCGCCGAGAACCGGTATCTCCTCTATCTCGAGTGAGCGGAGACCCGACATGACGATCACACGCATCCTCCGCCTCACCACGTTCCTCCTCGCCACCGCCGCACCGGCGTTCGCGTGCACCGACGCGCGCGAGTGCAGCACGCCGCCGTCGGGCGCCAACCCGAGCGGCGCCGTCGAAGACGGCACGTACGACGACGTGTACGTCGGCAACTGGGCGTCGTCGCAGAGTGCGGTCAGCACGCTCTGGAACGGCCTCGACGCCGAGCAGTGCGACTGGGACGAGGGCTGGGGCTTCTCCCAGGTCGGCAACACCGACTACATGCTCACCCGCATCCTGAACGCCGCCTGGGTGGTGAAGCGCGTCTCGAGCTACACCAAGCTCCCCGGCTTCGGACTGTGGCGCAACGTCAACGGCGTCGTCTACTACAACCTCGGCCGCTGGTGGGAGTTCGTCTCCGACTACGGCGAGGACGAGTGGACGCCGGGCTGCGAGAGCGGCAACGGCGAGCACGTTCAGACCACCGACGAGTACAACGTGCTGCACCTCGGCGGCTACAACTCGACGGTGGTGAACCGCGGCAGCACGCTCGTCCACGAGACCGTGCATCAGGACGAGGGGCACGAGGACGAGGAGGACTGCAACCCCGACAACGTCTCCTGCGACCTCCGCTACGGCCTCTACAACTCGAACACGATGCAGATCAATTTCCTGCACGATGCGCTGGTGACGTACGAGACGCAGACGGTGAACGGCACCAAGGTGCGCAAGGTGTCGCGCAGCGGCGACACCTGCCGCTGGATCCACACCTTCAGCGAGGAGGAGCGCGACCAGATCAACTCGCGAGCCAACTCGTGCATGAACCGCTTCGCGCAGTCGGCGTGGTCGGGCTGGAAGCAGTCGCTGCGCGACGAGGTCGCGGTCCGTCAGGCCCAGGGCGAGTGGAGCTGTCCGGCGTGCCAGACGTCGCTGTACACGTTCAACCCGGGCAGCTGCTCGCAACCGGCGCGGGCGTGCAACGAGACCATGAATCCGCAGAACGTCGGGGTCAACGGGCAGAACCGCGCCGCCTGCAACCTCTACAACGACCTGCTGGACGACCCGGGCGCCGGGCCGGACACCATCGCCGACGCGCAGCATGCGCAGCTGCTGGCGTCGGCCGCGTGCCTGCCGCCCACCAGCGCCGCGGCGGCGGCGTACTGCGTCCAGCGCCTGGACGTGGCGACGAACGTGAGCCAGCTCGATCCGTGCGGCTGGATGGAAACCGTGCACGGCGCCGAGATCGACAACATCGCCTGCGCGCAGGAATTCTGTCGTCGCAAGTTCGACACGTCGCCGTGGCCGGAGGGCACCGACCCCTACGGCTGCATCGACTACCTCTGCGGCGACGACACGTGCGGCGGCTCGGGCACGGTCGACGGCGACACCTGCGAGACCGGCTTCTACCTCGCCGAGGGCGACCCCGAGTGGTACGTGCCCACCTGCTCGCACGACGGCTGCCGCGCCGATCTGGTCGAGTGCCTCATCCCCTACTGGGAGCAGGGCCAGTGGATGCCGGGCGACGAGTATCCCGAGGCGTGCGGCACGCCGTACCAGATATGCGTCATCATGTCGTCGTTGGCGGGCCTGACCTGGGCCGAGTTCCAGCCGCTCTGGGAACCGGACATCGTCCAGGAGCTCGGCCGGCCCGACTGGGTCAGCAATCCGGGGCGCTATCTCGATCAGTTCGCCGGTCGCGTCTCGCAGCTCGCGAAGATCCCGACGAGCAATCAGTACCGCGAGGCCGCGATCCGCATGACGAGCAGCCCGGAGCGCATCGCCGCCATGTTCCACGCCGCCCCCGAGGAGTTCGTCGGCATGTTCGGCAACCAGGGCTTCGACGAGATCATCGGCCCCGCCATCGGCAAGGTGACCGGCAAGGCGATGGACATGAGCAAGCTGACCCCCGCGGGCATCGACGCGTTCCTGCAGTTCGAGCGACTTCGCGGCGCACTGCCGGCCGGTGGCATCCAGGGCGCGATCGGCACGTTCGCGCCGCCGGCGGTGGGGCCGTGAGCAGCCCTACTGCCACTCGTCGTCGAGGCTGCTCGATGCGCCGAAGCTGGTGACGTAGGCCAGCTCCCCGAGCTTGGGGAATCTCGGATCGTCGCTCTGCGTCTGCGCCTCGTCGTGCGGGTAGGCGTCGGCGGGCGCCCCGGGGCGAAGGCCGAGATCGACGTTGAAGTACAGGTGCTCGCCTTCCTCGACGTCGAGCCGGCCGAGCGTGTTGTCGTCGTCATCGAGGGCCGGGCTCCAGGCGTCGTGCGCCCAGGCGCGACCCTCGTCGGTGAATCCACCGTACAGGAACGGCTTGCCGTTGCGCTTGGCCACCTCGGCCATCGACATGCCGATCTCGACGCCCTGCTTGCCGCGCCACAGCGACCCGGCGTCGCGCACCTCGATGCCCGCCAGCTGCTCCAGCTTCTCGTCGTCGTGGAAGGTCACGTACGCGCGGCGGGTCGGGTCGTTCGGGAAGAGGATCAAGCCGGGATGGTCGTCACCGTCCGACTCCGTCGTGAGCTTCACGTTCGCCTTGCCGAAGCGCGCCTCGAAATCGGCGACGGTGGTGCTCTCCGCGAACGTCCCCGGCAGGACCAGCGGCGCTTCCTCGGGTGCGTGACATGCCCACAGGAGCAGGAGACCGATCGTCGTGGCGAATCGCATCATGCGCGGCACCTCCTCAGCGCAGGTCGGGGGCGTAGTCGCTGGCGTCGTAGGCCGCGCAGAATGCGGCCTCGTCGCCGGGGAACGTCTGATCCATGGCCACGACCGCGGGCCGGACCGCATCCCACAGCTGCGGCGCATCGAGCCCGACCGCATTGAGGTCCTTCGCCGCGATGACGAGATCGAGGCCACGATGGCCGGTGATGACCTGTCCGCCCAGGCCGAGGGCGTACCACACGCCGACGTCGAACTGCTGGGTACAGGGGCGTGTGCCGAAGTTGCAGTCCGGCGACTCCGACAGCCCGTGCGGATACGACGCGTGGATGGCCGGGGGCGCACAGTTGGCGAGGCCGGCGTCGCCGTCGTTCGCGAGCCAGGTGAGGTACCCGTACGACGTGTTCGAATCCTCGAACGACGGGTGCGTCATCCGGTAGACGTAGTCGCTGGCGATCAGGCGCTCGCCGTTCCAGACGCCGTCGTTCAGCATCAGGAGGCCGACGCGCAGCATCTCGCGCACCGTCGTCTGCCAGGTGAACCCGAATATCTTGTCCGGCCGGCCGAGCGTCCACAGCGAGTGGGTCATGCCGAGGCGGTCGTAGAGGAAGCGTTGCGTGAACTCCTCGAGATCCGCCCCGAGCCGGACGGGATCCTGCGCGATCGCCGTGTTGATCACGTCGCTCAGGCGGTTGATCTGCACCTCGCCGATGAGATCGTACTGGTACGTCCGATGCCCGAACGACAGGTCGGGGTTGTGGGCCACCATCGCGAGCACGTGACCGATCTGGGCGTCGGGGTTGAAGGTGAAGCTGTCGAGCCAGTGGTCGACGCGATCGAATTCGGAGATGGGCCCGGTCTTGCGCCCGGTGCTCGGGAGATCGCGAGTCTGATACGCGGCGATGCCGGTCACGACGGCGCTCAGCGTCTTCGTCGTCGAGAACGCCTCGTCCACCTTCTCCGGGAACGTGCCCTCCGGGTAGTACTCGTGGCAGAGCTTGCCGTAGCGGACGATCGCGTAGGGCCGGCCGATGGCGGTGTCGGCGGCCGCGAGCAACGCCGGGTCGAGACGACACTCCGCGGCGACGCGCTCCGCAGCGACGGGCTTCCACTCGACGGTGCCGGGATCGCGTCGTGGCGGCGGCATGCAGGTGGCGTCGGGACGGCACGCGTCGGCGGCGCTGGGGTTCGCGGTGCACGCGGTCGCCTTGCACCGGCCGGCACTCCGCACGATCTTGCCGCTCACGCCGTTGCGCGACGGGCTGCAGCACACGACGGCCCCTGCCCGCCCGCACGTCGTCTGGGCCTCGCACTTCCGCACGGCGCGAGCGCAGGCCTTCGGCATGCCAGCGTCGACCGCCTCCTGCATGACCTGCGCCGCGCAGCGGACCCAGGCCTTGCGGCTGTCCGCGCCCGCGCAGTCACAGCGGGCCGCGATGCGGGCCCGCAGATCGTCGATCTGGAGCTGGTCCGGGCACTTGCGGCTGGTGCAGGCGGCCGAGGCGAGGTCCGCGGAGGCGATCAGGAGGAGCGCGGCGGAGAGGACGAGGGGCACGAGACGACGCATGGGCGGGAGCGGTAACATATCGACCGTCTCCGAAGCCATGATTCATGGCGTCTACGGCTCACGACGGGCCGCAATCGGTCTACGTGTGCCCCTCGCGGTCGACAGCCAGCGACTCGAGCTCCGCGATTGCCTAGGGCAGCCCGGCACCGGTCACGTAGGACTGAGGTGGATTTTCGCCGCTGCGCGGGGCTAGACTCGCCGTCATGCTGGATCTCAAGCAGAGCATCGTCGACGAGATCGAGAAGGGGGGCGGTCGCCACGACGAGCCCGCCTTCTACGACGGCGAGCCGGGCGATCCCGGCCTCTCTGGTGGCCCGGACAGCATGTCGTGGGAGATCAACGGCGACCTGGCCAGCCTGGTCGTCGGCGGAACCGCGGCGATCATCATGGAGGTGCTGCACCCCTCGGTGATGGCCGGGGTCTTCACCCAGTCGAGCTATCGCACCGAGCCGCTCCGCCGTGCCCGCAACACGCTGGGTTACGTGCTCCGCACCACCTTCGGCAGCACGCCGGGGGCCACCCGCGTGATCGAGGGGGTCAAGAACGTCCATCGTCGCGTCGGCGGCACGCGCGCCGACGGCGTCGCGTACCAGGCGCTCGACCCCGAGCTCATCGCGTGGGTGCACACCTGCATCCCGTGGGCGGTCATGCGGGCCTACGAGACCTACAACCGCCCGCTCAGCGTCGAGGAGAAGGATCGCTACCTGCGCGAGCAGGCCGTGATCGGTCGCATGGGCGGCGCCGACTGGGTGCCGGAGACGGCCCGCGAGCTCGACGACTACGTCGAGGCGATGCGTCCCCGCATGGCCATGAACGACCAGACGGTCGAGTTCATCGGCTTCCTCGCCGGCCGCGTCGGCGAGCAGAACCTCGGCACGAAGGAACGCTTCGATCGCTGGATGGGGATCCGCGCGTCGATGGGCCTGATGCCCGAGTGGGCGCGGCGCATGACCGGCACCTGGCAGCCCGACGTCCTGCATCGCCTCGTGTTCGCGCCGAGCGACCAGCTGAAGGCCAGCGTGGTGCGCTGGGCGTATCCCGAGCTGCCCTGCAAGGCGATGGCGATGCGTCGCGCGCGCGGAGCGACGGCTGTCGCGGCCTGACCGGGAGGTCCTCGCTCAGGTCTTGCGTGGCAGTCGCGGCGCGAGCTCCCGCAGGGGGGCCTGCTGCACGTCGCCCTGGGCATCGGAGGCGACGATCTGCATGTCGGGTCCACCCAGCTCCAGCGCGACCTGCAGGCACGCGCCGCACGGCCAGGTGAGGCGTCCGTCGGTTCGCGAGGACACCAGCGCCAGGACCTGCGGGCGCCCCGCATCCTGAGCGACGGCGGCGAACAAGGCGGCGCGCTCCGCACACATGGCGAGGCCGAGCGAGACGTTCTCCACGAGCGTCCCGGGGACGACGACCCCACGATCGGTGGCCACGGCCGCCCCCATCGCGAACCCGGAGTACGGCACGTAGGCGCGACGCCGTGCCACCGTCGCCGCGGCGAGCGTCGATTCGAGGCGGAGGTCGTCGGACGGCATCGCGACGAGGATACGCCGGCCGCGGGAGCTGGGAAGCTCCAATCGTGCGCCGCGCTACTCGTCGTCGCGGGTGCCGAGCTGGCTGCGCACCATCTGCTCCAGCGCCTGGGCCATGGGGCCGGCGTGCAGCTCCTTCAGCTCGCGGAGCCGCGGGTGTCCGGCACGGCTCTCCGCGTCCCACTCGTCGGCGAAGCGCCCCGACGCGATGTCGTCGACGATCTCGCGCATGCGCGGCAGGACGTCGAACTCGTCGTAGCGGCCGCGGCGTGACAGCTGGCCGTACTGGCTCGTCGGCGAGTGGAACTCGAGCTGGCGAACGAAGCCGACCTCGCGCAGCAGGCGATAGTTCCGCTCGACCTCGCCGGAGAGGTAGAGCTCGGTCAGGATCGCCTCGATCGGGATGCCCTGCTCGAGCATGGCGCCGACGAAGGCGGCGTTCACGTGCGTGAGCACGGGCGAGAGCACCTGCTCGACCGCCAGGTCGAGGACCGCCTCCTGGTGCGGCGTCATCTCGATGGCGCCCTGGCGAAGCCCGCCGATCGCCTTCGCCACCGCCAGCGTGCGACGCAGCGCGCGCCCGGTGCGATCGACGTGGACGCCGAGCGCGGTGATGAAGCCGGTGCCCTCCTCGTAGCAGCGACGCACCTCGGGGCCGAGCATCCGCGGCGCCACCATGCCGACGTCGCCCGCCGGCGCGAAGCGCTCGAACGCCAGCGTGTAGCCGCTGGCGACGATGGTGAGGCCGTCGTCGGGCCGCGTCAGACCGAGGCCGGGGATGACGTCGTCGGGCACCAGGATGCAGACGATCGGCGCGTCACTGGCGGCACCGACGTCCACGGCCGCGAAGCCGTCCTCGACGGCCCGCCGTCGCGTGTCGTCGGCACGTACGCAGACGCGGACGTCGCAGCCGGAGTCGCGCAGGTTGAGCGCCCAGGAGCGGCCCTGGTTGCCGTAGCCGACGACGGCGATGGTGGCACCGGCGATGTCGGCGAGGTCGGCGGCGTCGTCACGGTAGACGGTGGTCATGCGCGGGGTATCGCCGGAGGCGCGACGGGCGGTCAATGGGTGGCGCGCGTCACTTCATCGACTCGAGCATCGCGCGCATCTGTGCGTGGAGGAGATTCACCGCCTTCAAGGGCCGCACCATGACCTTGAAGTCGACGATCCGGCCGGCGTCGTTCCAGCGGATCAGATCGATCCCGTTCACGCTGATGCCGTCGATCTCCACCTGGAACTCGAGCGCCGCGTCGCGCGGGCCGACGATCTCACGCACGTATCTGAAGGTGTCGTTCGCGATCACCTGGAGCGCAGCCGTGAGATAGATGGTCGTCAGCGCCCTCCCGACCTGCGGCGTATGCACGATGGGCGAGTGGAAGACGACCTCGTCGGCCAGGAGCGCGTCGAGCCCGTCGGCGCTCCGCCGTCGCACGAGCTCGTGCCAGGCGGCGATTGTATCGATACTCGTCACGCAACCTCCCATCGACACGAGGACGTCCCCGACGTCTATCGGCAGGCGCCGCGCCGCTCAACCGCGCGCGATGCTCACCCCTTCCGTGCGTTCGCCAGCTGCTCGACCTGCGCCCGCAGCCGCGTTTCCTGTTCCCGCAGCTCCGGCGTCAGCTCGGCCCCGAAATCCTCCGTCTCGAAGACGGGACGGATCTCGACCTCGGTCTCCTGGCCCATCGGATTCGGGCAGCGCTTCACCCAGGCGATGGCCTCGTCCATCGACTGCACCTGCCAGAGCCAGAAGCCGGCGAGCAGCTCCCTGGTCTCCGCGAAGGGCCCGTCGATGACCGTACGCGTGCTGCCGGAAAAGCGCACCCGCGCGCCCCGGCTGCTCGGATGCAGACCTTCTCCGGCCAGCATGACGCCGGCCTGCACCAGCGCCTCGTTGTACGCTCCCATCTCCGTCATCAGCTGCTCGCTCGGCATCACGCCGGCCTCGCTGCTCGCATCGGCCTTGATCAGGACCATGACCCGCATCGTCGTACCCCCCGCTGTGCTGTGATTGGTCCCCGTCGGGCGGGGCTCACCTGTACGACGAACGAGGCCCGCGGATATCGACACGGCCGCGCACGGCGTACCGTGACGACGACCTCACGGGTCGGAGTCGACTGGTCCCACCGCGGCCGTGAAGCGGCCGGTGCGCACATCGACGTCGAGGGTCGTCTCGACCGGGACGCTGGTCGCACCCACGGTGCGCACTCCCCCCAGATCCACCTGCACCTGCAGCTCATGGTTCGTGCAGGACGGGTCCGTGGTTCCCGACGGGCAGAATATTCCGATGTGACCGGTGGCCGAGGTGACCGTGACATTGGACGCCCACCCCGGCGCGATCGACACGTTCGCGGTCACGTCCATCGACAGCGTCGTGACGCCCGTCTGCGAGTCGCGAGTGCTGGAGATGGTTCCGGATGGATCAATGAGGGCGAGGTCGGTCATCGAGATGACGCCATCGCCCAGGTCCGACACGCCGAGGGACCACTCGGCGAAATCGGCGATCGGTCCGGCGATGCCGAACGCGTACGTCGCGCCACCCAACGCCAGCCCCATCTCCCCCTGAAGGGTCAGTCCCGTGTCGTCCCAACGCAGCGCCGCGCTCGATATGTCCACGCCCCCGTACAGCGGGAACGCACCGCCGTCAGTGGGTGGCACCATGCCGATGGCGACGCCGTACGCAACCGGCCGACCGGGTTGACGCGTGATGATGCCGCTACCGGAGAACACCGTGCTGGAGCCGTCGGAACCGACGATGGGCATCAGGTTCGCCGCCGTGACCATCAGCGCCACGGCACCACCCATGCCGATGCTGCCGGTGATCATGACGGCGCCCTCCTCCGGCGCGGGAGCGATGGCCGTCGCGTTCACGTCGACCTGATCGCCGCCGTCCAGAGGACTGAACGTCACCGCGGCCGCGCCCTCCCACCCGGCCGGCACCGCGAGGTACGGCACCGTCGTGAGCGGCACCGTCCCGTTGAGCCCGGACAGGACACCGCCGACGAACGGGACATTCACGGTAGCGCTTCCGGCGAATGCGAGCGCCGCCTGCGCCGACGGCATCCCAGGCAGGTTCAGGACGCCACCGTCGATGCGCAGTCCCGACTCCGTGATCGAGCCGGTGAGGTCGGTGAGAGCGATCCCGTTGACGGTGACGCTCGCACCGTCGAAGGTGACGGCCGCGCTCGCGTCGGCGCAGCTCGCTCCAGCCGTGCCGACCGACCCGAGATCCATCGCGACGAGGTCGAACGTCACCGAGGTCAGCGCGCCGCTCTGAGCGACCGCGAAGAGATCGCAGAAGTTCGGGCCCTGCCCTGCGCCCGCGAGGTCGACGGACCGCTCGATCGACTGCGCGGCCGATCGCGGACGCTGGGGACCGCGGTGAATGATTTCGCTGGCCACGGTTCCACCGCCGTCGCGATGCGCCACGGAGGCCGAGAGCAGGATCGGGTGACGGACATCGGGCGGGACGCGGAACGACACCGTCCGTCCATGGGCGCGGTGCTTCGCCCCCACGAGCAGGTCGGTGGGCTCACCGTCGACCTGCCACGTGACCCCGCGCATCCCGGCGCGTCTGGCGCGGACCTTCACGTGCGCGACGAGCCTGCCCCGTCGTCCCGGTCCCACTCTCGTCGGCCCATGCGCACCGATCCGCAGTCGCGCGACGGGAACGATCTCGGCCGCCAGCGCTCGGCTCCGGTCCAGCAATGGGGGGAGGTCCGTGCCATCGCCGAGCGCGCCCTGTGCGTTGGCCGCCAACGACGCCACGGCGACTGCCGCGACGATCGCGCGGCCGAGCGACCGTGCAGAGCCGTCGGACCTTCCAAACACATGCGAGCCGGTGCCGCGCCTCTCGACGGTGTCCACGACGACAGCTCTATCGGCGCGTTCGGCCCCGGTATTGAAGCCCGGAATCGGCCGACCGGGGCCTGGCCCGCCGCGGGTCCGGGGGACATCGGGGCCGAGCCAGGACTTTGACCGCCGGCGCGCCGGCCCGTTCGCTCGAACGAGCCGACGCGCCCCGGGATCAGATTGTGACGCGGAACGTCTGGCGCGTCACTGCAGGCACTGCACGTGGTACTGCGACTGGCCCGAGCCGTTCGTCGCCACTGAGCAGGACGGCCGGCCGCTGCAGCACGAGCCGATACCCGCGAACGGGCATCCCGTCACCTGGCAGCCGTCGCCGTCCTCGCCACCAGTGCCGAAGCAGCTCGAATACCCGCCGACGCTGTTGACGGAGAACGGCGCCGCCAGCGTGCACACCAGGTCGATGTTGTCGTTCGGGCGGTTGATGGTGACGCTGCAGCCCGACACGGCGCTCTGCGATGCCGTGCCACCCGGCCACTCCGCGGAGTCGAACGGGCCACCGCCGTTGCTGTTCACCGTGAACGTGTAGGCCTGGTTCGGGCACTTGCACACCCCGGCGACGCAGAGGTTCGTCGTGCAGTTGCCGTTCGTGAGGCACGGGCTGCCGACGCCGCAGTTCGGGCTGCAGAGCGGGATGGTCGTCGACGTCGACGTCGAGGTGCTGGTGCTCGTGGTCGTCGTGGTGACGCAGGTGCCCTCGCCCGAAACCTTCTTGTGCGAGTACTGCAGCGCGCCCTTGTTCGAGATGATGCCGTCGAGCGCGCCGAACTGGACGCTGTAGGAGTCACCACCGGTGAGCTCGAGCAGCACGCAGCCGTTGGTACCGGGGTTCGGCGGCAGGACGGTGAGCGGGCTGAGCTTGCCGCTGCCGCTCACCTTGATCTGGAAGACGCCGCTGCCCGACTTCTTGATCGACGCGCCCTTGATCGGGCCGTTCTCGAGCTTCGGGTCCTTGTACGAGAAGCCCTTCGCAACGCTGCCCGTCCAGTACGGCTTGCCGGTCGAGGGGCTCGTCCCCGTGGGGAGGTTGAAGGTCTGGCTGCTCGGCGTCCCGCCGTTGGCGCGGACGGTGAGCGTGGCGCCCGACACCGTGGGATCGCCGACGATGGTGTTCGAGCTGGCCTTCTCCTTCGCCTTGCCGGAGAGCTTCGCCTTGTCGGGTGTGCTGGGGTTCTTCAGCTGCAGTGAGCTACCGAGGATCGTCTGGTCGGCGGCATGTGCCAACGGACCCGCGACGACGACCAACAACGCAAGAATCGAACCACATACGATACGCATCGACATCTCTCTCCCCCTGGCTCGTGAACGCTGCGCGCCGGCGGCATGCCGGCTCTGGAATGGGGGACGGCTTCCCACATTGACGAGGGACGGGGCAAGCCAAATTTGGATCGCGCAAGGTATTCGTCGTCCTAGACGCGACGGAGCGCCCGCCGTCCGTGGGACGGTTCGCCTCCCCTCGTTCGGGACGTCGCCGCCCGTCCAAGGTAGCCCTTGTGAACGCCTCTGGATCATGGCAACCCAACGCGGTCGTGAAATCCAAGGCCAAGCAACAGGAACCCGCCCCCCAGACGGCCGTCGCCCCGACGCTGGACAACCCCCTGGACGAGACCCCCAAGGGCCCCGCCGACGACGCCGCCAGCCTGTACGATCGCGTCCTTGCGGACGCGCACGACCTGCGCAGCAAGCCCTACGCCGCGTCCTCCACCCTCCAGGTCATGCGCCAGCATGCCAAGGGCCGGATGACGGTCTGGGAGCGCATCGACGTCCTGAAGGACAAGGGCACCCAGCCGGTCGTCCTGTACCAGAACTGGGGCCGCAACCTCGACGGCGCGTCCATCGTCACGGCGGTGGTGAAGATCCGCGGTCGCGACGTCGCCCTCTACGGCCACGACTTCACCGTCCGGGCCGGCTCCATGGACGCCACCAACGGGCGCAAGCTGGCGAACATCATCTATCTCGCCGGCAACCGCGGCATTCCGCTGATCGGCATGAACGACAGCGCCGGAGCGTTCGTACCCGCCGGCGTCGGCGGGCTCGACGGCTACGCCGAGGCGTTCACCGCGCTGCGCCGCATCAGCGGCGTCGTGCCGAGCATCATGTGCATGTTCGGCTTCAACGCCGGCGGCGGCTCGTACCTCCCCCGCCAGGGCAGCTTCATGATCCAGCCCGCGGGGACGTTCTTCGGCCTGACCGGCCCCGGCGTCGTCAAGAGCGCGCTCGGCGAGGACGTCACCCCCGACGACCTCGGCGGTCCGAAGGTCCACGGCGCCAGCGGCGTCTCCGACATCACCGTGCCCGACGAGGTCGCCGCGCTGCGCACCGCGCAGCGGCTGCTCAGCCACCTGCCCAACTCGAATCGGGTCGCGCCGCCCTTCGAGGCCACGTCCGACCCGGTCGATCGTCGCACCATCGAGATCGAGACCCTGCTCCGCACCGCCTTCAACTCGCCGAGCGGCTTCAACACCCCGCTCGACGTCACCATCCTGATCCAGCAGGTGTGCGACCACGGCGACTACTTCGAGCTGCAGCCCGACCGCGCCCGCAACGCCGTCACCGCGTTCGGCCGGCTCGGCGGCCACGTGGTGGGCTTCGTCGCCAACAACAGCGCCGTCGCCAGCGGCCAGATCGACATCGACGCCGCCTACAAGATCGCACGCTTCGTCCGCTTCTGCAGCATCTACAACGTGCCGGTCATCTTCATGGAGGACACCACCGGGTTCCTCCCGGGACGCGAGCAGGAGAGCCGCGGCATCGTGCAGGCCGGCCGCGCCATGCTCGACGCCATCATCGACCTGCGCACGCCACGCATCCTGCTGATCGTGCGCAACGCCTTCGGCGGCGCGTACGCGGCCTTCAACTCCACCGCCACCGGCGCCGACGTCGTGCTGGCGCTGCCCACCACGCGCGTCGCGGTGATGGGTACGGCGGGCAAGGAGTACACCTACAAGAAGGAGCTGCAGCAGACGCGCGCCGAGGCCGCCGCCAAGATGAAGGCGGGCATGGACGAGAAGGAGGCCACCGCCTGGCTGCGGGCGAAGGAGGCCGAGTTCAACCAGCGCTACGAGCGCGAGCTGATGAACCCGCGCGAGGCGCTCAGCCTGGGCTCCATCTCCGAGATCGTCCTGCCGACCGACCTGCGCGCCGAGCTCGGCCGCCACCTCGAGTTCCTCATCGCCCGCTACACGCCCGGCCCCTGGGAGTCGGTCCAGCGAGAATTCCACTGATGCCCACGACCAAGCCGACCGACGCCTACACCAACAACCCGCTGATCCATCGCGATCGGCAGCTCGGCCGCTCGCAGTCGCCGTGGGTGCGCTCCTTCGCCTGCGACGACATGAGCGTGCTGATCGTGTGCCGCGGCCCCATCCGCAAGGAGGCCATCGACGTCTTCCGCGAGATGGGGATGACGAAGGTCGGCATCCTGCTCTCCGAGAAGGACAGCATCGGCTACCCGCGCGCGCTTTCGCCCGAGCTGCGCGTGATGGACCCGAGGCACGTCCACGCCGTGCGCGACTACACCGGCGCCACCAAGGACGAGCGGCTCGAGCGCATCCAGCAGATGATCGCCATCTGCCGCGAGCACGGCTACCGCTACGTCTTCGCGGGCTACGGCTTCATGGCGGAGGACGCCGAGTTCGTCCGCACGCTCGAGGAGGCGGGCCTCGTCTTCATCGGCCCGGGCTCGTACACGCAGCGCGCCGCCGGCGCGAAGGACGAGGCCAAGCGCACCGCCATCGCCAACGACGTCTCGGTCACGCCCGGCGTCAACGACGCCGCCGCGCGCACGCTGCTCGCCAAGTACCCCGACAAGGCCGCGCTGGAGAAGGTGGCCAAGCAGCACGGCCTCACCGTCACCGCCGGCAAGAACGACACGCTCGAAGACACCGCCGAGCGGGTGCTGCAGGCGGCGTACGCCAAGCGCATCGACCTCTACACGATCGAGGAGCTCCAGGAGCAGGTGCGCACGATCGCCGAGCGCCTGCTGGCGGAGAACCCCGGCCGGCGCTTCCGGCTGAAGGCCATCGGCGGCGGCGGCGGCAAGGGCCAGCGCATCTTCTCGGAGGCGTCCGTCGTCCCCGGCCTCGTGCGCGAGGTGCTCGGCGAGGTGAAGGCCACCGGCGTCGGCGACAACAAGAACCTGCTGGTGGAGCTCAACGTCGAGTCGACGCGCCACAACGAGATCCAGCTCCTCGGCAACGGCGACTGGTGCATCGCCCTCGGTGGCCGCGACTGCTCGCTGCAGATGCACGAGCAGAAGCTCGTCGAGATCTCGATCACCCAGGAGGGCTTCGCCGCGGCCCAGGCGGCGGCGACGGGGGTGAAGGCCGACGTGCTGGGGACCCAGCTCGAGGTGCTGCGCCGCATGGAGGAGGAGGCCGAGCGCTTCGGGCGCGCGGTGAAGCTCGACTCGGCGTCGACCTTCGAGTGCATCGTCGAGGACGGGCGGCACTACTTCATGGAGGTGAACACCCGCATCCAGGTGGAGCACCGCGTCTCCGAGCTGTGCTACGCGATGCGCTTCACCAACCCGTCCGACACCAGCGACTTCTTCGAGGTGCACTCGCTGGTGGAGGCGATGGCGCTGATCGCGAAGCATCGCGGACGGCTGCCGCGCCCCGTGCGTAGCCCGCGCGAGGGCGCCGCCATCGAGATCCGCCTGAACGCCACCGACCGCGCGCTGACCCCCGCTGCCGGCGGCGTCATCGTGTCGTGGTCCGACCCCATCGAGGGCGAGGTGCGCGACGACCAGGGCATCTCGATCAAGAACCCCGACACGGGGCTCTACATGCGCTACCGGCTGGCCGGGGCGTACGACTCGAACGTGGCGCTGCTGCTCGCCACCGGCGCCGACCGCGAGGAGAGCTTCGCGCGCGTGCGCGAGATCCTGCGTCGCACCACGCTGCGCGGCCTCGACCTCGCCACCAACCTCGAGTTCCACCTCGGCATCGTCACCTGGTTCTGCGCCCGCGACACCTGGGCCAAGCCCACGACGGCCTTCGTCGTCCCCTATCTCACGCTCGTCGGCGAGCTCGCGTTCGAGGCGCGCACCGTCGACCTCGAGTACGCCTTCCAGCAGATCGTGCGGAAGCGCGTCGCCGCCGCTGCCGCGCAGGGTGACGCCGTGGCCCTCGCCACGCGCCAGGCGCTCGAGCGCAAGGAGACGCTGCTGGCGCGCCCCGTCATGCTGCTCGTCGACGAGCCGCACTACCTCTCGGCCTGGCTCAGCGAGCAGCACCGCAATTTCGAGATCACCGACGGCCGGGTCCGCTGGCTGCGCAATCCCGTCGAGGTGCTGGCCGCCACCTACCACCTGCTCCACCTCGACGATCAGCCCGGCGAGCCCGCCGCCAACCGCATCTGGGATCACGACCAGGACCTCCTCGACGCGGCGCTCTCGTTCTACGCGGCGCTCGCCAGGCTCACGCCCGCGCAGCTGCCCTGGGTCGAGCTCGACCGCACGCTGCGCGAGAGCACGACGCCCCAGTGGGGCCTCGACGCCGCGCGCTGGGAGGCGGTGCGCGCCGCGCATGCGGGCCATCAGCTCGGCCTCGACCTCCTCTCGCTGCTGCCGCTCATCGCCGAGAAGACCGGCTTCTACGACCTTCGCCTGAACGACGATCTCAGCATCACCATCCCCGACCGCCTGCGCGATCCGGCCCGCCAGGACGCCATGCGCAAGGTCCTGGTGCCGCCACCGGCCACCAAGGCCGACGAGATCGTCGCCGCCATGGGCGGCACGTACTACGCCCAGGAAGCGCCCGACCTGCCCCACTTCGTCGAGCCGGGCAAGCACTTCGAGAAGGGCACGCCGCTGTACCTCATCGAGGTCATGAAGATGTTCAACAAGGTCTACGCCTCGTTCGCGGGCACGATCGACGCGGTGCTGGTCGAGAACGGTGTGGTCGTGCGCAAGGGCCAGCCGCTGTTCAAGGTGACGCCGGACGAGTGGACCGTCGAGGAAGATCCGGCGGACCGGCAGCGGATGGTGCGCGCGAACACCGATCGGTACCTGTCGCAGGTGGTGTGAGCCGTGACGGTCCGCCACTTCGACCACGTGACGGTCGTCGTGCGCGACGTCGCGGCCGCGACACGCTTCTTCGGTCTCCTCGGATTCGAGGAAGCCGCGTCCGTGGTCATCGCCGGCGAGCCGTTCGATCGCTACATGGGCGTCGACGGCATCGAGGCCGAGCACCGCACGCTGGTGCTGGCGGGGGCGTCACCGCGATGCGAGGTGCAGCTGCTGCGCTACCGGCGCCCCGAGGCCATCGTCGACCCGTACGTCGCTGGCCTGCAGGCCACCGGCCTGAACCACGTCTGCTTCGCGGTCGACGACATCGAGGCCGAGGTGGCCCGGCTGCGCGCGGCGGGCATCGAAACCCGCAACCAGATCATGGATTTCCACGACCGGAAGCTCGTCTTCCTGCGCGGGCCCGAGCACATCACCGTCGAGCTCGCGCAGTGGCGTCAGTCGAAGACCACCACCACGTAGGCCAGGAACGGCATCAGGTGCACTGCATCACCGCCTCGGTGCCGTCCAGCCCGAGCAGCAGGGGCCTGCCGGCGTAGAGGCGGACGAGCAGCACGGCGGGGACGGTGAGCCCGATCGCCGCCGCCGCCGACCCGAGCACGCGGACTGGGGCAAAGGGCGCAGGTCGGGCCTCCTCGCTCAGCAGCGTGACGTGGCGGAACGCAGCCATGGGGATTTCTCCCTGGCACGTCCCTTGCGCTGGCCTCCTTCCAACCGGGACCCACATCGGGCCCGCGAGGAGGAGAACGACCATGATCACGACATCCCATCGGACACTCGTCTGGGGCGCTGCCCTGATGGTGCTGGCCACGACGGCCCCGATCGAGGCCGCGACGCTGCGCGCCAAGGGCGTGCTCACACCGACCGGTATCGACGCCGACGCGCGCGGCCGGACCAAGCTCACCGTGTCGAGCTCGAGCGAGGGCAAGTTCGAGATCGTCGCCCAGCGGCTCGATCGCGATGCCGCCTACGACCTGATCGTCGGTGGCGTACGCGTTGCCGGGCTGCGCAGCACCGGCAGCGGCAGCGCCAAGGCCCGCTTCAGTACCCGGGTGCGCGGCAGGGACCTTCCGCTCGGCTTCGACCCGCGCGCGACGACCGTGGTCCTGCGCGGCGCAGCGGGCGACGTCCTCGTCGGCGTGATCGCCGACCCGGTGCCGGGCGACGACGGCGACGTCGTGTGCTGCATTCCGGACGACTCCGGACCCGAGTGCGAGGATCGCACGCCCGCCGAGTGCGCCGCCCAGGGCGGCGTGGAGATTCCCGGTGCCGGCTCGTGCCTGCCGAACCCGTGCGCCGACGTACCGCCGCCGGTCGGTCAGGAGATCGTGTGCTGCCTGCCGGACGACTCCGGCCCGGAATGCGAGGACCGCACCTCGTCGCAGTGCCTGGGTGCCGGTGGTGTCGTGGTGTCCGCGACGTCGTGCGCCACGAACCCCTGCGCCGCGACCCCGTCGCCAGCGGGCGACGTGATCTGCTGCCTGCCCGATCGCGGTGGGGACGGGGCCAACGAGTGCGAGGATCTGAGCCCCGAGGCCTGCACCACGGCCGGCGGCACCGCCAGCTCGGCGACGTCGTGCACCCCCGATCCGTGCAACGCCGGTGTCGCCGCCCGCCACGGCCGCGGCGCCGACGACCCGCTCGGTGACGACCGCCGCGTCCGCCGCAACCATGGCGGCTCGGGCCGCGGCGGTCACGACGACGGTCCGAACCACCGCTGATCGGCGACCGACGTGCGCGCGCCCGGCCATCCGGAGCGCGCGCACGCCGTCGCTCACTGCTTGCTGCCGGCCGCTCGTCCCACCAGCGTCGCGATCACGACTGCAAGATAGAGCTGCCCGACGATCGCCTCCGCCCCCGTCGCCAGCCGCGCCACCGGTGCCACCGGGACGATGTCGCCGAAGCCGACGGTCGTGAGCGTGACGGTGCTGAAGTACTGGAAGGTGGCCACGAGCGACTCGTTCGTGCGCTCGGCGAACGGCGGGTCGTCGCCATGGTACGCACCCGGGAACGACGCCTCGATCAGGCCGTGCAGGCGCGTGAAGACGGTGAGGATGATCATGAAGCCGCAGAGCGCCCCCACGACCGCGTCGCGCTCCGCCGTGGTGGGACGAAACACCTCGCGCAGCACGACGACGAGTATCCAGACCAGGAAGCCGGCGGTCACCGCGTCCTGCAGCACCCGACTGACGCGCAGGTCGAGCGCCCACGGCCGGCCCTCGAGCGTGAGCGCGAGCGCCCCGATGAGGACGGCGAGCCACATCGTGATGCGGTTGCCGCTCAACACGTAGATGCTCGCGAACATCACCCCGAGGCGTGCCGACAGCACGAGCACCCCACCCACCGTCGAGGCGACGGCCAGCCCGTTCAGCACGTAGAGCGTGCCCACGGCGAGCAGCAGCAGCGGAAACGAGCCCGGCTGCACGTGCGAGCGCACCGCCCGCAGCGCCCGTCTAGAACGGCTGGGCTGGTCGGGTGCGTGCTCGTGGTTCGCCATGGCTCCTTCTGTCACTCACCCGAGCCGTCGCGCCAGCACCGGGAGGGTCCGGTGACGACCGTCGCCGGTGGCGGCGTCACCGACTCGCCGATCCTGCGTCGGGCGTGAGGGCGAGGGCGAGCTGACTCAGACCGCGGGCGCGGCCAGCGTGCGAGGAGTGCGCCGACCGACACGACGCCCTACTCCGGGCTCGTCCGGCCGGTGACCGCGGCGATGGCGGTCGTCAGCTCGCCCGGCTCGGCGGGTTTGGCCAGATGGAGCTGGAAGCCGGCAGCGAGCAGGCGCACTCGATCTTCGACGGACGCGTAGGCGGTCAACGCGATCGCCGGAACGCGGCCGAGCGCGCCGGGCTGCGCCCGGACCTTCGCGATCAGCGCGTAGCCGTCCTCGACCGGCATGCCGACGTCGGAGACCAGGACGTCCGGCGTCCACCGCTGCAGGATCTCGACTGCCTGCGCCACGGAGCCGGCGACGCGTACATCGGCCCCACACTGCTCGAGCAGCACGCGGAGTGCCTCGTTGGCGTCCGGCTCGTCGTCGACGAGCAGCACCCGGATGCCGTCGAGTCGCGCCACCCCGACGTCCCGATCCTCCAGCAGCGTCGGATGCCGGCGCACCTCTTCGCCCGCCGTGCGGCGCATCGGCGCCACCGGCAGCTTCACCGTGAAGGTGCTGCCCTGCCCCTCCCCCGGACTCTCGGCGGTGACGCTCCCCCCGTGCAGCTCGACGAGGTGGCGGACGATCGCCAGGCCGAGACCGAGGCCCTGATGGGCGCGGCTCGCGGACGAATCGGCCTGCCAGAAGCGCTCGAACAGGTGCGCCCGCTGCTCGCCGGGGATGCCTCGTCCCGTGTCGCCGACGGCGATCTCGAGATGGGAGTTCACGCGCTCCAGCACGACGTGCACGCGCCCTCCCCGCGGGGTGAACTTCACCGCGTTCGACAGGAGGTTCCAGACCACCTGCTGCAACCGGTCGGCGTCGCCCGGGATCGGCGGAATCGTCGTGTCGACGACGACCTGCAGGCGGATGTCCTTCGCCTCGGCCGCCGGACGGACCGTCTCGACGGCATTGTGCACGACGGTCCCGAGCGCGACGGGACGGACCTGCAGGCGGAGCTTGCCCTCGACGATACGGGCGACGTCGAGCAGATCCTCGACGAGCTGTCCCTGCAGGCGGGCATTGCGCTCGATGACCTCGAGCCCGCGGGCACGCTGCTCGTCGGAGAGCTCGCCTCCGCGAAGCATCCGGACCCAGGTGAGGATGGGCGCCAACGGCGTGCGCAGCTCGTGGGAGACGGTGGCGAGGAAGGCGTCCTTGGCCCGGCTCGCGGCTTCCGCCACTTCCCGCGCCGTCGTCGCCGCCGCCAGCGCCTCGCGCTGGTCGGTGATGTCGGTACAGGACCCGATGTAGCCGATCACGCGACCACTGCTCGCCCGACGCGGCACGCCGCGATCGAGGAACCAGCGATACGCGCCGTCCGCACGGCGGAGGCGGTACTCCACCTCGAACGGCTGCCCGGCGACGAACGCCGTCGCGTAGCTCGCACGCCGTCGCGCGCGATCCTCGGGGTGCACGCCGTCGAGCCACCCCTCGCCGAGCTCACGATCGAGCGCGCGACCGGTGAACTCGAGCCACGCCCGGTTGAAGTACGTGCACCCCTCGTCGGCACCCGCCATCCACACCAGGACCGGTGCGGCGTTGGCGAGTCCCTCGAATCGGTCGCGACTCTCCCGCAGGTCGGTCTCCGAGCGTGCACGCCAGCGTGCGAACATCGCCGAGAACACCCCGATGGCGACGAAGACGACCAGCGTCAGCGGAAGACCGGGGTGCGCGATCGCGGAGGTGTCCGACGGCTTCACGACGAGGACCACCGCGAGCGCCGACAGCAACGTCGCGACCACGGCCGGGCCTTCGCCCGCGAGCCACGTCACCGCGACGATCGTCGGCCAGAAGACGAAGAACGTCAGGCGATCGCGAAACAGCGGAATCGCGACGGTCGCGGCCGTCGCGACCACCACGGCGACGATGGTGGCTCCGTATCGTAGCCAGGAGCTCTGGTGCCGGAGTGCCATGAGAACGGTCGACGAGGCGCGCCCACCTTTGGGCCCGTGCGCCGGGGCCGTCAAGGACTCGCAGGCGCGACGCCTACCTCGGGGGGAGTTGCCGCCAGCGCACGACGCATGCGACGTGGTCCCCATGACGACACCCACCGCACGCCTCGCCGCGCTCGACGTCGCCCTCCCGCCCCCACCGCCCACCGCCGGCAGCTACGTCAACGCGGTCCGCTCCGGCAGCCTGCTCTTCCTCGCCGGCCACGTGCCGATGCGCGCCGACGGCAGCGTCGTCTTCGGCAAGCTCGGCAGCGACCTCACCACCGCCGACGGCTACGAGGCGGCGCGCATCGCCGCGCTCGGGGCGCTCGCGACGATGCTGGAGTCGCTCGGCTCGCTCGATCACGTGCGCCGCATCGTGCGCGTGTACGGCGTCGTCAACGCGATGCCCGACTTCGTCGAGCACACGCAGGTGGTGAACGGCGCGTCGGATCTGTTCGGTGCGGTCTTCGGCGACGCGGGCGCGCACGCGCGGCTCGCGGTCGGCGTCTCGTCGCTGCCGTGGAACATCGCGCTCGAGATCGAGGTGACCGCCGAGGTGGCCTGACCGGTTGCCCCACCACGACCCGCTGGCGTAGGTGGAGCCCCCATGCTCGACGACCTCCGCCGCGACGCCGACGCACTCCTCCCCGACTGCACGGCACTCCGTCGCCGCATCCATGCCCATCCCGAGCTGGGCCTCGACCTTCCCGAAACGCGTCAGGCCATCCTCGACGCCCTGGCCGGTGTCGACGCCGAGATCACGACCGGCGGTGTCACCAGCGCCGTCGTCGCCACCATCCACGGCGCGCGCCCCGGACCGACGCTGCTGCTGCGGGCCGACATGGACGCCCTGCCGCTCCGCGAGGCCACCGGCCTGCCGTTCGCGTCGACCCGCGACGGCATGATGCACGCCTGCGGCCACGACGCGCACGTGGCGATGCTCGCCATGGCCACCCGTCTCCTCGCGGCGCGACGAGCTCACCTCGCCGGCACCGTGCGCTGCGTGTTCCAGCCCGGGGAGGAAGGGCACGGCGGCGCGCGCATCCTCATCGAGGAGGGTCTGCTCTCGCGCGAGCCACGCGTCGATGCGGCGTTCGCGCTCCACGTCGACAGCACGACGCCCGCCGGCATGATCGTTGGTCGTCCCGGACCGATCCTCGCCGCCGCCGACGTCGTCGCCATCGAGGTGCGCGGCAAGGGCGGCCACGCCTCGATGCCCCACCTCGCACTCGACCCGGTGCCCGTCGCCTGCGAGATCGTCCTGGCGCTCCAGCTCATGGTCACCCGCCGCATCGACGTCTTCGATCCCGCCGTCCTCACCATCGCACGCATCGGTGCCGGCAACGCCGGCAACGTGATCCCGTCCAGCGCGAGCCTCATGGGCACGCTGCGCACCGTCTCCGAGGAGACCCGCACCGCCATGCACGACGGCATCCGGCGCGTCGCCGCCGGCATCGCGGCTGCACACGGCGTCGAGGCCGAGACGCAGGTGATCCACGGCTACCCGGTGACGATCAACGACGACCGCTTCGCCGCCTTCGCCGGCGACACGGCCCGCGCCCTCGTCGGCGACACCCGCGTCCACACCATGCCCGCACCGCTCATGGGCGCCGAGGACTTCTCCTACGTCCTGCAGCAGGTCCCGGGGGCGCTCGTCTTCCTGGGAGCCAGGCCCCCGGATGGCGAGCCGGCACCGCTCCACTCCGACCGCATGCGGATCGACGAGTCCGCGTTCGCGACCGGCATCGCGCTGCACGCCGCGGTGGCGCTGCGCTACCTCGAGCGCGGCGGCACGCTCGAGGCCGTCGCGTGAGCCGCCTCACCCTCGCGCGCGTACTCGCCGTCCTGATCGCCCTCCGCGCCTGCATGAACCTCGCGAAGCCCTTCCGCCCCGACGCGGTGTTGATCTTCCTCGGCGAGGCGATCGGCGGCTCGACGATGCACGTCCTGGCGCCGCTCCTCGGGCTCTACATGATCGTCTGGGCCGTGACCGTGTGGCACACGTCGGTGGCGGCGTTCTGGCTCGGCATTCCCTATCTGGCCTTCATCGTCGTCAACATCGTGCGCTTCCCGATCGCCGTCGGCCTGCCGGCCTACGCGAGCATGCCGATGTACGCCGTCTACGGCCTGGTCGCGATCGGGGTCCCGGTGGCGGCGCTCTGGCTGGTGGCGTCGATCCGCCGCGAAGGTCGCTGAGCGTTGCCCCAGCTCTCGCGCGCCGCGCGCCTGGCGACGCTCCGTCGCGTGGCCATGCTCGACCTCGCGCTCACCCTGCCCTTCGCGCTGCCGGTGGTCGCCGAACGCGTCGTCATGCTGCTGCAGGACGTGGACCAGCGGCTCGGTCTCGGCACGCCCTACGTGCGCCTCGACCCGCTGCACCTGCTCTTCATGAACCTGATGGGTGTGATCGCCGTGGTCTGGAACTGGGCGCGACTGCGCAGCCACTCGACGGAGCTGGCCACCATGGACGTGCCGGCCCGCTGCGTCGTCGCCGCCCTGATCGTCTTCTACGTGGCGGTGATGCGCGTCACGCCGGTGCTGCTGCTCTTCGCCGCGACGGAGATCGGCGGCGCCGTCGTCCAGTCACGCGCGTTGCGCGGCAGCCGCGGCCGCTGATCACGCACGCGGCCCCAGCGACAAACACCGAATGGTCCTGGCCCCGCCCGGGCGCCGGGGCTACACCCGCCGGATGGATCACGATCGGAACGCCTTCGGACAACCCGTCGGCCGCGCTCTGCCCGACTGGCACCGCCCGCCGCACCCGCCGCGCGAGCCCATGACGGGACGCTTCTGCCGGGTCGAGCCGCTCGACGCGGCGAAGCATGCGGCCGACCTGTGGGCCGCCTACGCGCTCGACGCCGACGGCGCCCAGTGGACCTACCTGCCCTACGGTCCGTTCACGACGGAGGCCGACTACCGCGCCTGGATGGACGCGACGTGCTTCCGGGACGATCCGCTCTTCCACGCCATCGTCGACGCCGAGACCGGCCGCGCCGTGGGCGTGGCGAGCTACCTCCGCATCACACCCGCGGAGGGCACCATCGAGGTCGGCCACCTGCGTTACTCGACGCTGCTGCAACGACGGCCCGCCGCAACCGAGGCCATGTACCTGATGATGCGGCGCGCGTTCGAGCTCGGCTATCGTCGCTACGAGTGGAAGTGCGACGCCCTGAACGCCCCGTCGCGCGCGGCGGCGCAGCGCCTCGGCTTCCGCGCAGAGGGCATCTTCCGTCAGGCGACCGTCACCAAGGGGCGCAACCGCGACACCGCGTGGTTCGCCGCCGTCGACACCGAGTGGCCCGCGCGGCGCGCCGAGTTCGAGCGCTGGCTCGCCCCCGCCAACTTCGACGCCGACGGCACCCAGCGCACGGCGCTCGCGCACAGGATGACGTGAGGTCCGGAAACCGCCAGACGCAGGCAGCGGGCAACGCTACCGTCGCGCCATGACCACCGACGTACTCTTCCTCGATCGACTCGACACGCCCATCGGCACCGCGCTGCTCATCACCGACGATGACGGCCTGCTGCGCGCGCTCGACTGGGCCGACCACGAGGCGCGCATGCGTCGTCTGTTGCATCGACACTACGGTGCCGCGGTCCGCCTCGACGCGCGTCGTGCGCCCGACGTCCTGCGCGCCGCGCTCGACGCGTACTTCGCCGGCGACCTCGGCCGGCTCGACGGCATCGCGTGCCGCACCGCCGGCACCCCGTTCCAGCGTCGCGTGTGGGAGGCGCTGCGCACCATCCCCGCCGGCCGGACGCTGAGCTACGGCACGCTGGCCACGCGGCTCGGCGCCCCGACGGCCTCGCGCGCCGTCGGCCTCGCCAACGGCGCCAACCCGATCGGCGTCGTCGTGCCGTGCCACCGCGTCCTCGGCGCCAACGGCGATCTCACCGGCTACGGCGGGGGCCTCGAGCGCAAGCGCTGGCTGCTCGCGCACGAGGGCGCGCGCTAACGAAACGCCGGGAGAACGCGCTCGGCGACGAGCCGCGTGCCGCGCAGATCGTCGACGCGACCGTACATGCCGATGAACCCCGTCACACCGACGGCCTGATAGGCGTGGATCTGGTCGATGATCTCCGTCGGCGTGCCCACCAGCGAGCGCTTCGCGAACGTCTCGGGCGACATGCCCCACGCCGCCGCCACCCGCGCGAGCCGCGCGCGGACGCGCGCCGGCTCGAGGTCGACGATGACCTGCCCGAACCAGGTGCGCTCGATGTCGTCGAACGAACGATTCTCGACCGTGCAGTGCTCGCGCAGGATGGTGATCTTGCGTCCCAGCTCCGCGGGCTCGCCCGGGCAGTTCCACATCGACGCGTGGCGCGCCACGATGCGGAGCAGGACCTTCTCGCCACTGCCGCCGATCAGGATCGGCGGATGGGGCCGCTGCACCGGCCGCGGCTCGCACCATGCGTCGCGCAGGCGATAGAAGCGGCCCTCGAACGTCGGCTGCGCCGCCGTCCACAGCAGCTTCTGCAGCTGCAGCGACTCCTCGAGCTGTGCCAGCCGCGTCGGCGTGTTCGGGAACTCGTAGCCGTAGCCCTCGTACTCGTCGGCGAACCACCCGGCGCCCAGGCCGTGGATCAGCCGACCGCCGGAGAGGACGTCGACGGTGGCGGCCATCTTCGCGAGCAGCGCGGGGTTCCGGTAGGCGTTGCAGGTGACGAGGATGCCGAGCCGGATGCGCCGCGTCTCGCGCGCGAGCGCGGCGAGCAGCGTCCACGCCTCCATCTGCGGCTCGGAGCGCGGACGCACCACCGAGTAGAAGTGGTCGTCGAGCCACACCGAGTCGAAGCCGAGCCGGTCGCCCTCGCGCCAGTGCGCGGCCAGCGCATCGAAGGTGGCGCCTTCCTGGGGCGTCTGGATGCCGAAGTGGACCCGCATGACGCGTCCGTAGCGGACGGCTCGGGATCGGCGCAAGCGCGATCAGCCGTCGAAGCGCAGGCGCGCGAGCGCGAAGGCCGGATCGTCGCCGGCAGGCAGCTCGAGCACCGTGTCGACGCGGAGCCCCGCGTCCGCCGCGATCCGCCACAGCTCGGACAGCGGCCGCGTCACCTCGACGTGCGGCACCGGCTGGTGGGCCACCGCCAGGCGACGCACGGGCACGCCGAGCGGTACGCCGTCACGCAGCGCCCGCACCGGATGCACCAGCGACAGCACGACGCGGCCGTCGCGGCGCACGATGCGCCTGAACGCGTCGAAGAGCGGACGCACGTCGGCGAGATCGTGCAGCGCGAGGTTGCACACCGCGAGATCGAATGTGGCGTCGGCGAGACGCCGGAGCTCCGCCGCGCTGGTGACGTCCAGGCGCTGGAACTCCACCGCGCCGCCCCGGGCGCGGGCATGGCGGAGCATGCCGTCACTGGCGTCCACCGCGGTGACGCGAGCACCCTCCGCCGCGAGGCGGCGCGCCAACCAGCCGGTGCCGCACGCGACGTCGAGCACGTGCTCGCCGGCGCGCACGTCGATCAGCCGCTCCAGCGCCGTCAGGGCGACGTCGCGAAAGGCGGCGCTGCCACCATCCCCGGCGTGACCGTCCCACCATGCCGCGAGGCCGTCCCAGAGCGCGGGCGCATCCCAGCCCTGGGCGCGGGGGAGCGACGCCAGCAAGGCGTGCAGCTTCCCCGCCAGCGTCTGCACGTTCGGCTCGCGCAGGTGCCAGCTGTGGCGACCGGGGATCACGTCGACGTCGAGCCGGCCGGTGACCCACGGTCGCCACCCGAGCGTGACGTCGAGCGCGAACAGTCGCCCGGGGGGCGGCGCGTCGACGCGGAACAGCTGCACGGCACCGTCGTACGGGACGAGCCGGAGCCCGCGGGTGGCGCGGAAGCAGGCCTCCTGCAGGTGGATGAAGCGCGTCGTCGGCGGTAGTGGCGGCGCGTGCGGCCGCGGACGCCCGACGCTCAGCCGGGCGCGCAGTCGCAGCAGCTGCTCGCGCAGGCCGCGGCGCAGCGTGCCCCATCCCGGCTCGTCCTTGTGCCCGAGCGGACGCAGCGCGCGCCGCAGCAACCGCAGGCGATCGGCCACGCCGAGGTCGCGACGAACCGGCGGATAGCCCGGCGCGTAGGTATCGAGCAGTGCCAGCACCGGGACCTCGTCGCCGGCCTGGCGCAGGCGACGCGCCACCTCGAGCGCCACCAGCCCGCCGAACGACGTGCCGCACAGCGCGTACGGCCCGCGCGACTGCACGCGCCGGACGAGAGCGACTCCCCGATCCGCCATGCGCGCCAGGCTGACGTCGTAGACGCGCCGTCCGTCGGCGCCGCGATGCTGGATCGCGTGCAGCGCCACCTCGGGCCCGAGGTGACGCGCCAGATCGGCGAGCGCCATGACGTCGGAGCCGGCGCCCGGCCACATGAAGAGGTTCGTCGCGTGCGGATCCGGCGACGGCGAGAGCAGCGCCACCGGATCGTCGCTCGGCGGCGCTCCCGCCCCCCGTATGTGCCCGGCCAGCCGTTCCACGGACGGGAAGCGGGTGAGGTCCGCGAGCGGCAGCTCGATGCGCAGCAGCGCCGAGAGCGCGGCGAAGAGCTCGGCCGCCGCCAGCGAGTCACCGCCCAGCTCGAAGAACGACGCGCCGACGCCGAACGACTGCCGCGGCAGGACACGGCGGAAGCAGGCGAGCAGCGTGCGCTCGAGCGCGTCGCGCGGCGCCCCGTCGCCGGGCGGCGGCTCGACGGTGGCCGCGAGCCGCAGGAGGGCACGGCGATCGACCTTGCCGCCCTCGAGCCGTGGCAGCGCGTCGACGATCCGCAGCGACGACGGCAGCATGTGCGCCGGAAGGCGCGCCGCCAACGCGCGGTGCACCGCCACCGGCGTCAGCGCCGTCCCCGGACGCACGCGAAGGAACGCGCACAGCCGAACCTCGTCGCCGTCCGCCGGCACGACCACCGCCTCCGCCACGCCGTCGATCGCCAGCACGGCCGCTTCGAGCTCGGCCGGATCGACGCGGTGGCCGCGCACCTTCACCATCGCGTCGCGACGCCCGAGGTGCTCGAGCGTCCCGTCGGCGCGCCATCGACCGGCATCGCCGGTAGAGAGCTCGCGCCATCCCGGCCGCCCGGGCAGCTCGCGATAGCGGTCCTTCGTGCGCACCGGGTCGCGCCAGTAGCCGGCGGCCAGCGACGTCGACCCGACGACGATCTCGTCGCCGTCGAGTCGCAGCTCGACGCCCGGCGGCGGGCGGCCGATCGGGACGAACGGGCCGTCGAGCGGATCGCCCGCACGCCACGCGTGCCAGCACACGTTGAAGCCCGCCTCCGTGAGCCCGAGGCCGTTCACGAGGACGGCGCCTGCCGGCGCCGTGGCTGCGAAGCGACGCGCGTCGGCGGCGGTGACGGTCTCGCCCCCGAGCTTCAGCACCCGCAGCGTCGGCCACGGCCGAGCGTCGGCCGACAGCGCGCGATGCAACGACGGCACCGTCTGCACGGTCGTGATGCCGGTGTCGCGCAACCAGCACGCGACGTCTGCGGTGGCGTGACGACGCGCCTCGCACAGGTGGAGGCATGCGCCCGCCGCGAGCGACGCCGTCACCTGCGCCGCGGTGGCGGCGACGGCCAGCGGTGCGAGCAGCGCGTGACGGTCGTCGGGACCGAACGCGAACATGGCATCGAGATGGCGGGCGGCACAGGCGAGCGTACGCCGTGTCCACACGACGGCGCGCGGCGCGCCCGTCGAGCCGGACGTGAAGAACAGGCAGGCGCGCAGCGCGGAATCGGCGGGGATCGCGAGACGCGCCGGCGGCGCCCCCCGGCCGACCGCCGTCGGATCGATGGTGATCCCGGCGAAGCCGGCGCCGCGCAGCGTCCGGGCGTCCGCATCGGACGCCAGCAGCAGACCGGCCTCGGCGAACGCCAGCGCGCCGGCGCGCACGGCCACCGGCTGATCCGGATCGAGGACCAGCGCCGCCCCGCCGGCCGCGAGAATGCCCAACCACGCCGCCACCACGTCGGCCCCGTGCGGCAGCTGCAGGGCGACGTGCGCGCC